>NZ_JACJQB010000047.1 GCF_014696385.1 Pseudanabaena mucicola FACHB-723 | reverse complement strand
AAGTGGCTCAATTAGTCTCACAGTAATTAGTTCGGATATGGTGATTCTTAGAATCTTCCCATTAGTTCGGATATGTGTAAATAATTCTGCATGGCTACTTAGAGGTCGCTTTGGTGTCGGCATGAAGATTTTGATTGATATGAATTTGTCGCCTGATTAGGTAAATTATTTTGCAGCATCAGGAATAGAAGCGATACATTGGTCGAGCGTGGGTAGTGCATCGGCAAAGGATCGAGAAATTATGGAATATGCTCTAGTCAATAGTTTTGTTGTGTTTACACATGATCTTGATTTTGGGGCAATTTTGGCGGCGACTCAGGCTGATGCGCCTAGTGTGTTACAAATTCGGACTCAGGAAACTTTTGCTGGTGTAATTGGAGATGTGGTAATGGCAGGTATTGCACAGTTTCGTGAAGAACTTGAAACTGGCGCGCTAGTTTCTATTGATATGCAGCGATCGAAGGTAAGAATTTTACCAATTCGCAAAAATTAGCCTTGTCCTCAAACAAACTTTTTCTTTTTTCCTTTCTACTTTTTCCTTGAATTTATGACAGATGCAGAGTTATTGGCAATAATCGCCCAAGCAGAACGTGAGGGCTGGACAGAACTCGATCTGTCGGGGAACGATCTGGAAGAATTGTCGAGCGAAATTGGACGGTTGCAAAGTCTGGAAAGGTTGATTTTAGGTAAGTGGGATGATGATGAGAAAAGGGGTGAAGGAAATAGGTTAACTGCTATTCCCCAAGAGATTTTTCAACTAACCAATCTCAAAGAACTTTATA
Source organism: Pseudanabaena mucicola FACHB-723 (assembly GCF_014696385.1). GTDB lineage: Bacteria > Cyanobacteriota > Cyanobacteriia > Pseudanabaenales > Pseudanabaenaceae > Pseudanabaena. Next base: position 24,246 of record NZ_JACJQB010000047.1, on the reverse strand, counting down.
TTCCATTCAACCAAATCACGGCGATACCAGACGCTATTCTTAACTTGGCAAGTCTGACTACGCTTGACCTCTCTTGGAACGAGATAAAGGCGATACCAGAAGCGATCACTCAATTAGTAAATTTGACTACGCTTGACCTCTCTATCAACAAAATCACGGCGATACCTGACTCGATTGCCAACTTAGTAAATCTGACGGAGCTTCACCTCGATAACAACAAAATCACGACGATACCTGACTCGTTTGCCAACTTAGTAAATCTGACTACACTTTTCCTTTTTAACAATAAAATCACGACGATACCTGACTCGTTTGCCAACTTAATAAATCTGACGGAGCTTCACCTCGATAACAACCAAATCACGGCGATACCAGATGCGATCACAAATTTAGCCAACCTGACTACGCTTTCTCTCAGTGGCAATCAAATCACGGCGATACCAGATGCGATCACAAATTTAGCCAACCTGACTACGCTTTCCCTCAGTCGCAATCAAATCAAGGCGATATCTGACGCGATCACAAATTTAGCTAACCTGACTACACTTTTCCTTTTTAACAACCAAATTACGGCGATACCAGATGCGATCGCAAACTTAGTAAATCTGACTGCGCTTTTCCTTTTTAACAACCAAATCACGGCGATACCAGATGCGATCGCAAACTTAGCAAATCTGACTACGCTTTCCCTCGGCGGTAACCAAATCACGGCGATACCAGATGCGATCGCAAACTTAGCAAATTTGACAACACTTTTGCTCGATAACAACCAAATCACGGCGATGCCAGACGCGATCAGCTTAACAAATCTAACTAAGCTTGACCTCTCTAGCAACCAAATCACGGCGATACCTGACGCGATCAGCAACTTAGCAAATCTGACGGAGCTTTCCCTCTCTAACAACCAAATCACAGAGATACCAGACGTGATCGCCCAATTAAATCTGACTTCGCTTTCCCTCCATAGCAACCAAATTACGCAGATTCCTGATGTACTTGAAAATTTACCAAAACTAAAAAAACTAGATTTGCGGAGAAATCCATTGCCAATTTCTCCAGAAATTCTAGGCGTACAAGAACTTTATAAAGATCCTGGTGCAGTTAAAGATATCTTTAACTACTTACGCCAACTTCGTAGCGGTGAAGTCCGTCCGCTTAATGAAGCAAAGCTAATTTTGGTTGGACAGGGTAGCGTTGGCAAAACATCACTAATCAAAAAATTAGTTCACAATCGCTATAACCCCAATGAACAACAAACTGATGGTCTGAATGTAGAACCTTGGGACATACAAGTTAATAGTAAAGACATTCGCCTCAATGTTTGGGACTTTGGCGGACAGGAAATCTATCATGCCACCCATCAGTTTTTCCTAACCAAGCGTAGCCTTTATCTCTTAGTTTGCAACTGTCGCACCAGCGAAGAAGAGAACCGCATCGAATATTGGCTAAAACTGATTGAGAGCTTTGGCGATAAGTCTCCTGTGATTATCGTTGGCAACAAAAAAGACGAACAACCTCTCGATATCAACCGCAAAGCTCTCCGCGAAAAATATCCTAATATTCAAGCGATTATCGAAACCTCTTGCCAAGACAACATCGGCATTGATGAACTTCGCACTGCTATTTTGGAGCAAGTTGCCAATCTTAAAGAAGTTTACGATCTCCTACCTCTATCTTGGTTTGAGGTCAAGCAACAACTTGAAGCCATGACCGAAGACTTCATTAGCTATAACCGCTATATCGGCATCTGTCACGAGAATAAAATTCCTGAAGAAAACAACCAAGAGCAATTAATCGATTTACTCCATCGACTCGGCTTGGTTCTCAACTTCCGCGATCATCCCATTCTCAAAGGTACAAACGTTCTTAAACCTGAATGGGTAACAGAAGGCATTTATAAACTGCTTAGCGATGACATTCTCAAAACTGAAAACAAAGGCATCTTCACACTCGTAGATCTAAATCGCATTCTTGATTTAGATCGTTACCCCAGAGATCGGCATCATTACTTGATCGAGTTAATGCAAGAATTCAAGCTTTACTTTACCATCGATTGCCACCCACCTAAATTTCTTATCCCTGCCATTCTGCCTAAAGACGAACCACAAAACACCAGACTCCCAGACGATATCCTCGAATTTCAATATCATTACCGCATTCTACCCAATAGCATCATCTCCCGCTTTATCGTCAATACCAGCGACTATATCCACAATCAAACCTACTGGCGCAGTGGTGTAATGCTTTCCTATCCAGAATCGGGAGAAGTCTACAACATCGCTCGCATCAAAGCCGACACCGAAGACAAAAAGATCTTTATCGCCATTAGTGGGCGCAAAGAAACCCGCCGAGAATTTCTCGCCATCATCCGTAAAGAACTTAATAAGATCCACAAAAACTTTAGCAATCTTGATATCACTGAATGGGTGACTATTCCTGAACACCCCAAAATTGAGCCATTAAATTACCAAGATCTCTTGATCGCTGAAGATGTGGGAGAAACTGAAACATTTGTCCCCCAACTTAGAAGAAGGGTTAAAATTAACTTGCTATTGGATGGATACATTGACAAGAACGTTAGACGACAAGAAGCTAATGTAATAGTTAACAATATTAACAATGACTTGCGAGGTGCAAATATAGGAAATATGGCTAACACCATGTCAGATGATGCTCGACTATCTGCTAGTCAATTTACTCAATCTCGCGATGCAGATATTGAAGATGCTCAATGAAGTTACCTAATCTAAATTCAGCGTTTATCGATCGCAACAAACTCTGGAACTACAGCCTCAACCCCCAACACGATCGCGTTAGTTGTTATATCTTGAGGTAAAGCCAATGCTCACTTTAACCAAGCTTAATCTATTTGATATCGTTGCTCTAAAAACTGACCTCCCCCAACATCGCTTACTAGCAGGACAAGTCGGAACCATCGTCGAAATCCTTGCCCCTGAAGTTTACGAAGTCGAATTTAGCGATGATGATGGTCAAACTTACGCTACGCAAGCCCTAACTGCTAGTCAACTCCTAAAACTCCATTACAAACCTATGTCCAACAACATTCATCAATACGGCTCAGGAGATAATATTGCAGGAGATAAAGTCATCGGAGATAAAATTGGTACACAATTTAATAACCATCTCCAAGGCGCAAACATCGCCAACTTTGCTAATGAAGTCAAAGACAACTCACGTCAACAAGCCTCAAACTTCACCCAAACAAGCGGCGCAAGTGTAGCCGAACTATTAGATCTAATCAACAATCTACGTCAAACTGCCGCTCAGTTTCCCACAGAAATTCGCGAAGACATCACCATTGATATTGATGATGTCGAAGCCGAAATCCAGAAGCCAGAAAAAGAACGTAGTCTTCCCAAACTTAAAAAGCGTTTAGTTGCTTTACTTACTGCTATTTCCGTCATTGGCACACCAATCGCAAATATGACTGACTTCGCTAATAATGTTATGGAAATAGGTAATAAATTAGGGATTGAGCTAACCAAGATTTAGTAATGCTTTGCCCACGACCTTGCAACGCAGCCATAATTTATCGGTAAAAGCACAGAGGGTAAAGCATTTGCCAATTGATATTTGATTGGAGAGTTTAGAGATTGTGACGCAAATGTTCTACCCCTACATGAGGAAAATTCACTTTATGGAGATTGAATGAGGGAGAAACTATTGGCAAATTGCTCAAAGGTTTGTGAACCATCATCAGATTGAGAATTGGGTTGATAGTAGCTAACTGTATGGAAGAAATCATCAACTTCTAGAGTTAAAACTTTCACTTTCCACAATTGCGAACTTCCTGAAGTATCTGCGATCGCAATTTTAAACTCCTGCTTTGAACCCGACTTCGCGCCTTTCACCTTGGCATCAAAGGGGAGATTCACAACATCTTTAGGATTTTCAGAAGCAGTAGAGATGCGATTCTTGATGGGCTGTCTTGCCACCATCACATGTATTTGCTGACTTTGCTGTAGCTCTTGGATGATCTGGGCATTTGCGCCTTTAATTTCACGGCTCGGTGTGAAAATCACGGCACTTGCCCCTGAAGGCTCTAAACCGAGATCGATCGCTTGCCATGATGCAGGATATCGCAGCGTATAGCCAGCACCATTGTATTTAGCCGTTGCCGCTGGTTTCGCATCTTCAGAGCCACAAATTTCAATTTTGCTAGCATCTTGATTGGTTTGCAGGGTATAGCGGATGTCCTCGGCGATTAATTTGATTGCAAAGCCTGCCTGCGTGGGTTCAGAGGTTTGGCAAAGGTCATTAATATTGACGGATTGGGGTTGTTGCGACTCTGCCACAATTTTTAGGTTAGGCGATAAATTTAGCTGCGATCGCAAATAGTTAATTGACTTCTCGGTGGGGACAGATGGGGCTTGCTGACAGCCAATCGTAAAACCTGCGATCGCAATTGTGGCGAAATAGAGTTGAAACTTTGACATAGGATAAAACCAGATATATAGAAATCAAGATATGGACATTAAAACACTCGTATTTCCTGCGATCGTCACCATTGGCGCATTGCTCGTTTACTTTGGCTTAGGCATCGGGGTGGGCGTTGCCCGTTTCAAGTATAAAATCATGCCGCCACAAACCACTGGCAATGAAGACTTTGAGCGAGTCTATCGCGCTCATCAAAACACCCTTGAGCAAATTGTGATTTTTCTGCCCTGTCTATGGTTGTTTAGTATTTTTGTGAATCCTAATATTGGTGCAATTTTAGGAGCAGTCTGGATTGTAGGGCGCATCGCCTACGCATGGGGCTATTACATTGAGGCAAGCAAACGAGCCGCAGGGAATGCGATCGCATCTTTGGCAACCCTTGCCCTCATGTTCGGCACATTATTCAATCTTGTCAAAGGATTGCTCTTCCCCTAGCCTCAAAAAAACAGCCTGTGTAGTTTGCTATGCAAACTACACAGACTAGATTCTATCTTCAGCCATAGGGAGAAACCGAATAGAAAGTGCCATAATCACTTAACCAGTATTAATACTCAGTGTAGTTAGTAATATCAATATGTCTAAACTTGTCGCGATCGCCGCGAGCTTATATTTTGTAACCCTTGCTTACTTTGGATTTACCCCTGCTGCTTCGGCAAATTCACTTTCCCACTCACTCAATTCTGCGATCGCAACACCTATGGCACTTTTTTCATTTTCTGGTACACGTCCCGCTAACCTTGGCGTAGTCGATGGCAAACTGCTCGCCTGCCCTAATTCGCCCAATTGTGTTTCTAGCCAAAGTACCGACGCTGAGCATAAAATTGCACCCTTAACTTACACAGGCGATCCTGCTCAGGCTCTAGCCAATCTCAAATCGGTGATCAGCAGTATGCCCCGCACCAAAATTATTACTGCTGAAGGTAACTACATTTATGCTGAGTTCACCAGTGCATTGATGGGCTATGTCGATGATGTGGAGTTTTACCTCAATGCTGACAAAGGCATCATCGAAGTCCGCTCTGCTTCACGTTTAGGAGAGTCTGATCTTGGCGTTAACCGTACCCGCGTCGAAGCCATCCGTGCCCAATTTGCTTAAATTACGCCCATTTGCCAAATATAAAGACCGCAACCCATGGTCGCGGTCTTTATATTTTGTTATATCGCAAATAAACGATGCGTATCATTCAATCGATACCATTGAGATTTATGATTGAGTTTGATAAAAACACCGTTATTTGATTACTTAATTAGCTTATTTACAAGCTCAGGGAAATTTTATGGGAATAGCAGTCGGTCTCGTTGAGGTGCTAGGGCATCCTCCCGCCCTTTCTGTCGCTGACACAATGGTTAAAGCTGCCAATGTCACCTTAGTTGGCTATGAAAAGGTTAGCGGCGCACGCTTGACGATCATCATCCGTGGCCCAGTCAGTGATGTGCAGCAGGCTGTCGCGGCTGGTGTCGAAGCTGCCAAGAAAATTGAAGTCATGAGTTCCAAGGACAAAGCGCTATTCCTGTCCGCCACTGTTATTCCGCGTCCCCATGGCAACGTCGAAGCCATCACCAAGACCATGTGCTTCAGTGCTGCCCTTGGCGAATTTGCCTAAATAATTACCTAAATAGCGGTGCAGTGATCGAAGCAATGGTGATCAACACATGAAAATATTGGTTTTGCATGGACCCAATCTGAATATGCTCGGTCTGCGGGAGCCAGAGGTATATGGTCGCACCACCTTGGCTCAGATCAATGATCGCTTAACTCAAGACGCTCTAGAAATGGGCGCAGAGCTAAGCTTTTTGCAGTCCAATCATGAGGGGGTACTAATCGATGCGATTCATGGGGCTTTTCAGGTCACGCAGGGAATTTTGATTAATCCAGGTGGATTTACCCATACCAGTGTGGCACTCAGGGATGCGATCGCAGCCGTCAATATTCCCACCGTTGAGGTGCATCTCAGCAATATCCATAAACGCGAAGAATTTCGGCATCACTCATTTATTGCCCCGATGGCGATTGGTCAAATTAGTGGCTTTGGGGCAGATAGCTATTTCCTCGGCTTACGAGCATTAGTAAATTATTTAAATCGATAGCGCCATAGATGGCGATCACATAAATGCGATGACAGAAACAATGCATTATTGGCTTGTCAATGTGCGGATTCCCCAGTGTTTTATAGAGCCTGCGCTGCGAGATTTACAGCTAGAGACGAAACTCGCACCAACATTACAACGCGATCGTCTATTTCCCTGTCACGTAGAAATTCGTAATCACCGAATCGCCGCCATTGTTCCTAACTGCCACAATGCGCTGCCTTCACAAATTCCGACCGAGAGTTTGCCGATCATTGATGGCAAACAGGGGCTGGTGCTGCCTTGTTTTGCCGACCTGCATACGCACCTTGACAAAGGACATATTTGGGAACGCAGTCCTAACCTCGATGGCACATTTCAAGGAGCGCTCAAGGGTATTTATAGTGACTGTACTGAGCAGAAAAATTGGCACTATGACGATCTCTATCGCCGCATGGAGTTTGGTCTTAAATGTAGTTATGCCCACGGCACTAAGGCGATTCGCACCCATTTAGATTGTCCACCCCATCAGGTAGAAACCACATTTCAAGTATTTAAGGAATTGCGCGAAAAATGGCAGGGTAAGATTGCTTTACAGGCAGTCTCACTTGTACCGCTTTCCCATTTCGCCACACCAGAGGGGGCAAATTTTGCTGATGCGATCGCAGATTTAGGTGGCATCATTGGCGGCATTGCCCACATGGTTCCTGAACTTGATTATTACTTAGAACGCATTTTTAGCCTCGCCACCGAGCGTAATCTCAGTGTCGATTTTCATGCCGATGAAAATAATGATCCAGAGTCCCGCACGCTGCATCGCATTGCCGAAAACGCCTTAAAACATGGGTTTACATCGCAGGTTATTTGTGGACATTGCTGTAGTTTGTCAGTGCAGGATGAAGAAACCGCCAACCAAACCATTGCGATCGTCAAGGCTGCCAATGTGGGCATCGTCAGCTTACCGATGTGTAATATGTATCTTCAGGATCGAATTGCCGATCGTACTCCCCGTTGGCGTGGCATAACCCTAGTTCATGAGTTAGACGATGCAGGTGTGAGTGTTGCCCTCGCCAGTGACAACTGTCGTGACCCTTTTTACGGTTTTGGCGATCATGATCTATTGCAAGTTTTCAGCATGGGTACAAAAATCTGTCATCTAGACACGCCCTACGACAATTGGATTGAGTCCGTAACAAGTCGTCCTGCATCATTGATGGGATTAAAAGATGTTGGTACTATTGGCATCGATCAAGCCGCAGATTTCATTCTCTTCAAAGCTCGCAGTTATAACGAATTGCTGTCGCGCAATCAAAGCGATCGCCAAGTATTTCGAGATGGTGTTGCCATTGACACCACCTTACCCGACTATGCAGAACTCGATGCCTTAATTTTTTAACTGATGTTACGTGGAGCCCTCACCCCTAGCCCCTCTCCCGTAGGAGAGGGGCTAGGGGTGAGGGCTTTAGAAACTTCTAGCGAACGGCTTTTGCTTTTAGTTTTTTGCTATATCATCTCAATCTATATCTAGTTGCAGAAACTGAGCCACCCGATCATATTCTGCTGCAATATCTTCCAAAATGATCGATATTTCCTTGATATCAGCATTGGTATATTTCAACTGATTTTTAATAATCACACGACAGATTGATTGCAGTTTTTGACAAAGTTTCAAGAGTCGATCTGCGCCAAAGGTCGCACTTCCACCTTTGAGAGAATGATTTTCTGCTTCTAGCTTTACAAAGTCCCTTGCTTGGAATGCAGACTCCATATTCACAACGGCTTGAGCAGAATGTTCAATATAAGTCAGCAGTAAATCTGACAAGTTCTGTTTGCCAATAGAATCAGCAAGGGTATGCAGAATTTGTGGATCTAAAGTTTGTTCACGGGCAGGGATCGGTTGGGTTTGGTGACGCTCTGGCAAATTAATGACAGGACTATTTTGCAAAGCATTGACTAACCCTGTTGCTTGCAATGGTTTAGTCAAATAGTCATTCATCCCCGATGCTAAGGCAACTGCACGGGATTCGGCAAAGGCATTTGCTGATAGTCCAATGATCCAAGGTTGATGTTGTGGCAATTGGCGAATATGTCTAGTTGCCGTCAGTCCATCCATAACCGCCATTTGAATATCCATAAATACGAGGTCATAACTATGTTTGACAATTGCATCAACCGCTTGTTTCCCATTGCTTACACAATCGGGTTGATAGCCTAAATTAGTGAGCATCAACATCAAAACATGCTGATTTACGGGATTATCTTCGACAACTAAAATTTGTAATGGATATTGCTTCGCAAAATCATGATTATAGAGAACATGATCACTCTCATCAGCTAACAGAGATACAGCAGAATTATTTAATGGAAGTGTATTTTTAGGAGTAAAGATATTGGCAAAGGATTGATAGAGTTTCGATGCCGAGATCGGTTTAGTGATGCAGTCTCCCCAATACACAGAGTTAGAGCCTGTAGCTTCATTAACCATTAAGTTCACAGGATTGATCAAAATCACAGGTACATCGGGAAAGATTTCACGGATATTTTGCGCCAGTGCGAAACCATCAGCCTTAGATCCATCAGGATTAGATAAACGTCGATCGATTAAAACCGCATCAAAGCGTGAATTTACGAGATATTGCATTGCTTGCTCAGGAGAGGATACAGGATGCGTCGTTATTCCCCATGCCTGAGTATACAAAGCGATCGCTTCTTGACAGGAAGTATGAGCATTAATGCTTAAAATATTTCTACCCTGCAACTGTGCGGCGATTTCCTCTAACTTATTATCTGGAATAAATACAGATTGAGCGCGAATTGAGAAACTAAAAATAGAACCTTTGCCAACCACACTACTTACACCAATTTCGCCGCCCATCAGTTCACAAAGCTGCTTACAAATGGCTAGACCCAAGCCCGTGCCACCATATTGGCGAGTAATTGAACTATCAGCCTGACTAAATGCTTTAAACAATTTTGCGATCGCATCGGGGGCAATGCCAATTCCTGTATCGCTGACATCAAACTTCAACTCATAGGTATTGGTTTGAGGATCAATTAAATGAGCATTGACCTTAATCACAATTTCACCAGCACCAGTGAACTTAATGGCATTACTGACTAAATTGACGATGATTTGCCTGAGGCGAGTATAGTCACTAATGATATGTGATGGTACATCTAAACTAACTAAAGCCGTCAGTTCTAGTTCCTTTTCCGCAGTCCGTGCCGCCATCAATTCTAGAACTTCATCAATACATTGATGCAGCTTAAACGGCTTACTTTCTAGTTCACAATAGCCCGACTCAATTCTCGATAGATCAAGAATGTTGTTAATTACTGATAGTAAGACTTCTCCACCTTGCTGAATCGTGTTGACATATTGCTTCTGTTGTCTTGATAGAGGCGTATTTTGCAAGATCTCAGTCATGCCAATCACCGCATTCATCGGGGTTCGCAACTCATGGCTCATCACTGCTAAAAACTCACTCTTGGCTTGGTTCGCCGATTCAGCAACCTTTGCCGCCGCTAGTTTTTGTTCTGCTAATTTGCGATCGCTAATGTCTTGAGCCGTACCATATAGTCGCACCACTCTACCCTGTTCATCCCGTTCCGCATTACCAATCGCCTCAATATAGCGATAGGAACCATCGGATTTTGGCATTCGTAGCTCTAAATGGTATGCCTCGCCTGTGGCAATGGCTCTCTGGACAGCTTGATCGTGCTTAGGACGATCTTCCTCGACGTAATATCCCAAAACTTCTTCATACACAGGACAACCCAAGGCGCGGTCACGACCATACATCTGAAATAGTTCATCCGACCAGATTGTTTCGTCATCCAAAACGCTCCATTCCCAGTTACCGATTTTGGCGATACGCTGTGCCTTTGCTAGCATCGCCTCACTCTTTTGCAAAGTCTGCTCAATTTCTTTGCGATCGCTAATATCAAAAGCTGAGCCACTCACCACCTGAGTTTTACCATCCGTAGCCAAGCCACAATGAGCAGTATCCCTCATCCAAATTACCTTGCCACTTCTAGAAATCATCCGATATTCAGAGCAAAATGGTCTTTGTGTTGCCACTGCACGGGCAATTTCTTGCTTAACGCGATCGCAATCGTCTGGATGGATATAGTCAAACCAACTTCGCAAAAAGCTAATATCCCATTCTGAAGCAGGAATCTCTAACAAATCTCGTAACTGCGGACTGACATAGGCAAAATCTAACGAGTCATCAAGGGGCGCAATATACGAAACACTTGGAATTCGTTCCACCAAATAGCGATACTGCTCCATCCATCGATACAGGGTCGCATAGGATTGCTCAGCTTCATCTGCTTTTTGGATCATTTTTTGATAGCGGTGATCCTTTTGCAACATGATCTCAAGCTGCATCACAATCTGTTGAATGATCAACAGATCATCTTCATCCCAAGATTGATGCAGGATATCTTCCTCCAAGTCCGTATATTGATGGATCGTCAAAAATCCCCACAGAAAGCTATTTCCCCCACTTTCAGTCAAGGCAATTGGCACAAGCAAATAAGGCTTACCAGCAAATTTTTCGGCTAAATTAAACTCACATCTAGGGATCCCTGCCGTATCTAAATTAATAATCTGCCGCGCAATATCATGTCCCCATGGATATTCTGTACTCAAAATATTTTCAATATCTGTCGATGAGCAAGGCTGGCAATCCAAAGCGGTCGCTTCTGCTACAACTTTCCCCGTGATTTTTAATTGACTGTCGTTTTGGTGGGCAAGCCGATCTAGCTCATAAATAGAGACATGAACCGCCTGAACCAGATTTAATAACTTTGTGGTGACTTCTTGGAAAATATCCTGCGTATTGTCGGACAAACGCATACTCTGTAAAATTTCCAAACCAAGTAACATTCTTAGTCTGAGTGGTTCCATGTCTAGGCAATTACGGATTGTGTCTCTGAATGTGCAAATATTTTTAGCAAATGTTTATATTTTTTTTGATAAATTATAATTATCCTCATCTAAATTTAGAGAAAAGTTTAGACATAACAACACTTTGTTTACAGTTTGTAAGGTTTGTGTCATGGCAAAATCTGCCAGCCATAGTTTGGCAAGCCCAAAGCACTCTAACTCTAATGCATGTCCTTTCCCGTTAAAATCGCCCGCTAGATCACATTATGACATTTTTGTAACTAACTTGGGTGCCACCAGCAACACAGATGACATAGATTCAGCTTAACTACAAAAACCTTAAATAAACTGGAAGCTGGGCAATTTGTTAAACTTGCAGCAGTAACTTCACGCAACATCAACACCCAAGATCAACCATTATGCCTAGCAATCTGCTCCAGACTAAAGAGCTGTCAAATTTGGAATACAATCCTGTCTGCGATCGCTTTGACGAAACATGGGAAGCACCCCTATCAATCTTGTTAGGACTCGGTCGCGCCGCAGGTGCAGATTTTGTCGAATTTTTTTTAGAACGCAATAATTACATTAGTTGTCTTGCCGAAGATGACAGTATTACGAGCATCTCACCAAGACTATCTACAGGTGCAGGTATCCGCGCCTTTAAGGGCAAGGCTGATTGCTATGTCAGCACCAATGATTTGACCTTCTTAGGGCTAAAATCTGCCCTCGAACGCGCCCTCTCCATTCTCGGTTTACAGCTTCCTTCACAAAACTCGATTATCCCCTCGATTCAATTAGAACTATTTCGCGACTACGCCACCAAAAAGAATAAAGAATCATGGATTGCTCAATGTAGCCCAATGCGTGAGATGGGCGATATTCTCCTTGGCGCAAATCAACTCCTTGCCAAAAGAGGTAAACATGTCCAGTCCAGACGTTCGGGATATTTCCGCGATTGGCAAGAAATTCTCATTGCCGCTAGTGATGGCACATTTGCTAGAGACATTCGCCTCACACAATCTATTGGGTCTAATATTCTTTGTGCCGATGGCGTTCATCGCTCTTCAATCAATAAGCGCGTTGGTAAAACCAATGACCCCAGCTATCTCCGCAATTGGAACTACGAGCCTGTAGTGGATGAAATCGTTGAAGCCGCAGGACAAATGCTCTATGCCGATTATGTAGAATCTGGTTCCTATCCAATTATCATGGCAAACCAATTTGGTGGAGTAATCTTCCATGAGGCTTGTGGGCATTTGTTAGAAACCACAGGCATCGAAGCAAAAACTACTCCCTTTGCCGCTATGAAGGGACAGAAAATCGCCCATGAGAATCTAACCGCATGGGATGAAGGTCGTTCGGAAGAAGCCTTTGGAACCATTGATATGGATGATGAAGGAATGCCCACCCAGCGTACATTGTTAATTGAAAATGGAATTCTTAAAAACTTTATTAGCGATCGCGCTGGAGAATTACGCACAGGACATCCGCGCACAGGTAGCGGTCGTCGCCAGAGCTATGCCTATGCGGCAGCTAGTCGGATGCGGAACACCTACATTGATGCTGGAGATTTTGCCCTAGAAGATTTATTTGCCTCGGTAGACAGGGGCATTTATTGCAAAAAGATGGGTGGCGGCAGTGTTCTACCCACGGGTCAGTTTAACTTTGCTGTGGATGAAGCCTATTTAATCGAAAATGGTAAGGTCACCAAACCACTTAAGGGGGCAACTCTGATCGGTGATGCCAAGGAAATTATGCAGGAAATTTCAATGAGTTCTCGCGATCTAGAACTGGCTGCGGGTTTCTGTGGATCAGTTAGTGGTAGTGTTTATGTCACTGTTGGGCAGCCCCATATTAAAGTCGATGCGATTACAGTGGGTGGACGCTAGATTAAGCAAAATTAAGCAAACCAGAGGCTATATGCCTCTGGTTTTGAGTTACTTATGATTGTTTTTTAGCTACTCTTGAGCTATGCTTTTGCCTAAATCACAGGTTAATAGTTTTATACTAAACAAATAATTTATCTATTAATTTATCTACAACCGACATGTTTGGGTTCTAATCTCACAGAAAAGATAAATTTTTAACAAGAAACAATAGGCTTCATATCGTTATCAGTAACAGCACTGCAAGTTTTATATTGACATTAACTAAAATTGACCAACGGATCAAAAGGGGATCAAGTCGTGCCAGCAAATGAGATCGACACTTCTCAATCAACAGTGCTTGTCGTGAACAATGATCCCGATCTTGTTCAAGCACTCGCGTCGGCATTGCGCGAACGCGGATACATACCTAAAGTTTTTGTTGATAGTGCTGAGGCTTTGCTTGAGGTGCAAAATTGTGCGCCTAATTTGATCTTGATGACTACAGTCATGCCTGAAATGAGCGGCTATGAAGTTTGTCGTATCCTCAAAGCCGATACTTTTACGGAAGATATTCCTATCGTTTTTATCAGCAGCAATGAGGACATTCAAGAAAAACTGCAATCTTTTGAGTCTGGTGGTGCAGATCACGTAGTCCTCAAGGTAAATAATAAGGGTTACCAATTTGATGAATTATTTGCGCGGATTCATTTACATTTGCATCTTAGTCATCTGCAAATCAGACTTGAGCAAAAAAATCATGAACTTTCACAGGTTATCTTTGAGCGTGTAGGAATGCTCAAGCAGCTCCAACGCTCCAACTTGTTGCTCCATGCCCAAAAGGAAGCGGTTGTTGATGGAATTTTTGCGGTTGATGAACAGGGACAAATCGCCAGTTTTAACCATCGCTTCTGTGAAATGTGGGATTTGCCTCCTGATTTATTTACGGACGCTGCGATCGCTAACGAGATTCTCGACAAACCCTTATTGAGTTTAATTTTAACCAAGTCAAAACTTCCTGCCGAATTGGTTGATCTCTTAGAAAATACCTATGACAATCCCAATGCAGTCCAACAGGGAGAAATCAAATATTGCGATCGCACTTTTGACTACTACACCAGCCCCGTCAGCTCTGACAAAAACAAATTCTTTGGATTAATTTGGTGTTTCCGTGACATTACTGCCCAAAAGCAAGCCGAAAGTCACCAAAATCAATTAATGGAAGATTTACGGAAAGCAAAGGAGGAGGCCGAAAAAGCTTTGACCAGCAAGGCAGCTTTCTTGGCAATGATGAGTCATGAAATCCGCACACCAATCAATGGCGTAATTGGGATGACACAGCTTTTAGCGGGAACTGATCTCAATCCTGAACAAAACAAATTTGTGAGAACGATCCAAGTGAGCGGTGAAATGCTGCTTTCGGTAATCAATGATATTTTAGACTTCTCTAAACTAGAATCAGGTCGTTTGGAATTAGAAAATGAACCCCTCGATATCCGTGCTGTCATTGATGATATTTATGATGTACAGTTTGCTAAAGCTTCCGAAAAGAATCTAGACTTTCAGGTGAGCGTGCAATCCAACGTACCGCAATTTATCATAGGGGATGGAACAAGATTACGCCAAATCTTATTAAATCTAGTTTCTAATGCGATTAAGTTTACTGATTTAGGTTCAGTTCACATTGATGTGAGTCTACCATCAGGAAAAGCACCTGTTGGCGATCATTCCTTCCAGTTACTCTTTTCTGTCACTGACACAGGTATCGGCATTAGCGATGAGCAAATGCAGCGACTATTTCAGCCCTTCTCGCAAGCCACAGTTTCCACTTCGCGCAAATATGGTGGAACAGGGTTAGGACTAGTGATTTGCAAGACACTTGTGGAAAATATGGGTGGGAATATTGATGTCAAAAGTGAAGTCAATCAGGGTTCTGTGTTCTCATTTACGATCGCAACCAAAATTGAAAATGAACCACCAAACTACACATTACCAGAGACCAAAAAACAGCCTAGTCAGGACAAGAGTCGATTAGGTGATCGCGTTCCGTTAAAGATCTTGATTGCGGAAGATAATTTGATTAACCAAGAATTAGCGATGGCAATGTTGATCAAATTAGGCTATTTCCCTGATGTGGTTAGTAATGGGCTAGATGTGTTAACAGCTCTACGGGAAAAGCACTATGACCTCCTGTTACTTGATGTCCAAATGCCAGAGATGGATGGTCTTGAAACCGCAACCTATTTAGTAAATAGTTGGGATGAATTGAATGTTGACTACGAGCGCCCGACAATTATTGCGATGACTGCTAGTGCAATGCAGGGCGATCGCGAAATGTGTCTTCGCGCAGGCATGGATGATTACATTAGTAAGCCAATTATGATGGAATCGCTGCAACGTACCATTGAGAAATGGGCAATCGGAATGATGCAAAGTCATGGCATCGCTGAAGCTAATGTAATTGATACAGATATGCCAATCATCAATAATCAGGTGATTGATAAAAGTGCGATTCAAAATCTGGAACAGATTAATCCCAAGCTGTTAGGTCGCATGATTAATCTTTTTATCCATGAAGAATCCCCTGTACTATTACAAAATTTGCGACGGGCGATTGACAAGGATGATCTACAGGACGTTAGTTACAATGCCCATACCCTCAAAGGTAGTAGCAACATTTTAGGGGCAAAGATTCTTGGGGATCTCTGCTTGGAAGTTGAAATTAAGGGAAAACGTGGTGATCGAGAAGGCTTACCCCAACTCATGGCAGACATTGAGTCGCAATATCAGGCTGTATGTCGAGAGCTAGCCAAACTAGAAAGTTAGAATAGTAGTTGCGACGAATATCATTCTAACAACCCAATTTTTCTATGCTCTCTATCCAAAATCTTGGCTATCATCCCCCTGCCACTCCTGAGGCGATTCTCAAAAATATTTCTTTTGAGCTACAGGATCACCAGTTAGGACTGATGGTGGGGCCAAGTGGATCTGGTAAAAGCACCTTGCTGGAGATCTTAGCGGGATTTGTGGAGTGGTCAAGTGGCGGTATTTATTGGAAGTCTCAGGAGTTAATGCCCGATCATTTACAACAAATTTGTGGTTTGGTGTTTCAATTCCCTGAGCGACATTTTTGTGGCAGTACGATTTTAGAAGAGCTGCGTTTGGGGCATGTTGATCTCGATAGCGATCGCATTAGTGCGGCACTAAGTGCAGTCGGTTTAAACCATCTAGATCCTAGCACTTCACCTCAATCCCTTAGTGGTGGGCAACAGAGACGTTTAGCGTTAGCGGTGCAGTTGATTCGTCAGCCCAGTTTGTTATTACTAGATGAACCAACTGCTGGCTTAGACTGGTCAATGCGTAAACAAATTTTAGGAATTTTGAAGGATCTCAAAAAAGACTGGACGATCTTAGTCGTGACCCATGAGCCTGAAGAACTTAGCGAAATGGCAGATCAGGTGTGGAAAATTGCCAATGGTACAGTTGCTAAATAGATAAATGACATAGGCGGAGCGATGCGCCACCTATGCCATTGATCTACGCGCCAACAAAAACTTATTGCCGAATTTATTTATGGCAGCACATCGACATTTGTGACATTTGTGCAATGATAAAAATACACAGAAAAAGCCCACTGTTTCCAGTGGACTAGCATTTTTGTGTTGAGTGCCGATATCTTAAATCATTTTGTGGTCAAAGATATTAAGATTTTTGCCTGTTTAAATGATTTTTTTGCGATTTTGATCGCGACATCTCTAGAACCAGCAGTTCTAAAACCTACTGCTATCAATGATTCTCGAAAGTGTAACTACACTTTCGAGAATCAAAAAAATAAACCCAGTCGGGTGAAAAATTCGCAACTGCATGTCCTCTATGTTTCTCACCATGACTCTAATCATTATTTGCTAACTGCGACCTATGTCCGAAGAAGCCAAACTCCCCTCACCACCTGAAGTAGCCCCTTCGCCCTTTAAAAACCTTACAGGCGCGGCGATCTCTGCGACCCTCGCGACAGGACTCTATTCATTTACGAATATGGTGGCGCATAAGTTAGCCTCAGCACCACTACAAACCACTAATACACTAGCCAATCGCATTGCGACCCTCGTCCGTACTTTGTTATTGGCGGTGGGTACAGGAGCAACCATGATTTTTGCCGTGATTGCCGTGGGCTTGGTGTTGCTCACCTTTAAGCAAGTATTTATGTCGCTATGGCGTAAACCCCAAACATAAAAACCATACCCTTTGAGTATGGTTTTTATGTTTTAGTCGCTATTCCGTCCAGTTCATGACGACACCTTGCGATCGCAAAAGCTCCTGTAGTTCACCAATGCGATTGCGATCGAGGACAGCTTGCGGGCTGAGATCAGGATTATTTTGCATCGCAATCCATGCCGCCGCCACACCAGCCGCCGATCCTGCTGACCACTCACCCACATGAATACGAGTTGCACCGTTGACAATGTGACTCACTGCCATCGACTTACCCCCAATCAGTAAGTTATCAATGCGCTGCGGAATTAAACTTTCAAAGGGCAAGATGATTGGGCGTACCTTATCCTCATTGGCAGGCGCGGCACTAGGTGACTTGGAAGGCTCCCAGTTGCGATAACGGCAGCCATGCATATCGATCGCATAATGGGTTAACCCAATCGAGGTGGGCGTAAAGTCACGAGCGCCCTCCATATCATTACGAATATCCTGCTCACGCATCATGAACTCAGTTTGTCCATAGGCTGCGCGTCCCAAAATGCGCCGACCTTCACGGATATAAGGATACATACTCAGCCCTGACTCAGTGGGCATAGGGCTATCAAAGCCTGACATTAGCCGTAATGGAAACTCTGCGGATGCGTATTTTTCGATTAACCATTCGGCAAACAGGAGGGCGTGGTTTTCTCCATCCTTGAGCGCACCTGTATCTAAGCCACCCATCCAGTTGTGCTGTTGTCCCGATTCACGAATTTGTTTGTCAGTCAAAATCAGGGGTGGATTCATAATTCCCCAGTCATTGCCGCGATTCCAGTTCACCACTGTCATATCACCACTGGCAGGAGTGGCGGTGAAGGGATCATCTCGCTTCATGCTGACAATGCGGCGATAGTTAAACATACTGTTGCCCACAAACATGGGAAATCTGCCCAAGTCATAGTCAAGGCGATGTTCTTCCCGTGAATAGCCAGGCTGAACTTTGCTCAGTTCCTTGAGCGATTGTCCATTATCATCAGCAATTTTGAGGACAAAGGGAAAGGTGAAAGCTTGGGTGCATTCAGGATTATCGGCAACTGCATGAACTTCACCTGTGGTCTCGAAACCTTCTGCGCCAACACGATGGGGTAAATTTGCCCAAGCAATTAACTCCGCCGTATCGGTTGCATCAATCACCATCAGTTGTTTACCTGCGGGAGCCTGTAAACGAATTGCCTTTTTCTCGAATACCTCGTCGGAATTCCAAGTAAACCAGCTCTTTAGCTCACGGGATAAACGCCCCTTGGCGATGTAGTTGGGATCGCGAGGAATCCGGCGCACTGCATGAATTGACGTAATGCGATCGCCTTTGGCGTTAAAGCTTGCGCCCTTAAAAGCGATTTGTGTCCCCCATCGACTTTGGGGGGCTGAGCGCTGGGACTCTCGCAAAAATTCTTCTGAAGCGAGTTCACCTGAATAGGGTGTAAAGCAAAGATTACCAACCCAGCAACTATTGGTATCGGCAACCACGGCTCCCGGTTTGAGATAGGAATATTTTTCGGGTAGTGCGGGTTGACTAGCAATAATATTTTTAAAATGTGTCCAGCTCAGGGGAAACTCCTGACGGTAACGCATTAGCAAAGATTCATCGATGGCACTCACACCCTGTGAGCTAACCTGCCCCCCTAGCATTGGGGTTAGCTCAATTAAGCAAGTTGTTGCGCCTGTTTTCATGGAGTGATAGGCCGCAGCAACGCCACCTAGTGAGCCACCCACAACGGCGACCTCACATTCCCATACTTCCGCATCGGCGGGAGGTGGTGGATTGAGGAGGGGATAACCATTGTTGTCAAATAGTTGAGTCGGAGCGTTTTGTGATTGGGAAATTGAATCAGGGGAGGGCTTAGGTTTGTCAGAGATTTGCCAATTACGGGCAGCAGCTCCGCTCAGTACCAATCCTGTAAATATGAGACCTAGAGCGTATCGCAATTTAGGGTGGGTAGATTTTGGTGGATGCTGACCTTCATCATTGATCCGATCACTAAAATGTTGGGGTTGTTTCTTTGGCTCGCTCATAACTCACTGCTATTTGATGAAACGGGAAGCTGCTGTCCTTATGCCAACAGTCTGTACTTGCACAGCATAGTTTTAAGATTAATGTAAAGACGATGACACAGGATACATTTAAGTGTATGTAAATTTGCTGCCAAATAAAAACGACAATTCTTATAGTTTCTATAACAAAAATTCGCGATCGCAAATCACCTTGATAATTACCAAAATTTTGGAATTTGTAAATTTAAAACTGGTAGAGACTCTCTCTCAGCAGATTTTCAGCAATATGACCGTTGCCACGGTGACATCGGCTACATTTGAATAATTTGAGTAGCAGCTGAGCGAGCATCCATGGAAAAGCGATCGGTGGCGATTAATCGCAAGGCTAGAGAATGCCAATGGTAATCGCGATAATATTGAACAATAAATATAATTTTAATGATTGTGGCAAAATTAAAGTTAGGGATAGGGGGAAATGCAAACCTATTTTTTGCTTGATAGGATCGGTGAGTACAGAGGTCTGCATTAAAAAAATACTAGTTTAACGAGAAAAAACGCAACGGTCGCTTAGCAAATTAAATATGACAACCTTAGAAGAGACTAAATTTGAAACCTATACGTTAGGTGCAGCAACCTTTGATTTAAGCGGTTTACCCAAGGAATATTACACCCTTGTTGATGGCAGCAAGAGCATCACTTGGGTGCAGCCAATTTTCCAAGCTCTCGGACTCAAGTCTTTATTAGCGGCTTCCTTGCCGATGGAATCCTTCACCCATGCTGTCATTCGTGGCAAAGACTATACGGCGGTGGTAATCAAGCAACAAGGTAGTTATTTAGCCCTATTGATCGATCCCTATATCGACATATCTGGTGATGACTTTTTGCAGTGGGCGCAGGCTTTTGATGCCACGGCATTATCAAAAAATCCTCGATTTCAAGTTATTTAACCCTTTTCTTTTGGCTTTGCAACATTTCCGACAAACTCTAATTGCAACTTTAGATTAAACCGATCGGCAATAGCCTGAAAATATTGTCTAGTCATTTCGCGGGTCATGCCTACGGTTTGTTCTTCGTATTTTGTGATCGCAGCATTGACCTGCCCATTGATATGTTGATCCACATCAACCCTACGACCTTGTTCATCAAGGGGAATTGAGCGTTGATCATTTACCTCAGCCGACCGAACCCGACGGTCAATTGCAATCTGTCGTGGTTCTGGTAGTTTCACCCGAAGTGTGCGCTGATTGTTCTCAATAATTACGGAAATGTCAGCATCCTTGAGGGGATAGCCATAGAACACACTCGCTACATCATTGCGAATATAAATATCATCCTGAGTAAAGGGAAACCTGATCCCAAAAAATTTTTTATCAATATAGTTAACGTAGTTGACGCTATAGATTGCCTCTAGGTGGGCAAGATAGGGCGTATCTTGGCGAATTTTGGTGATGATGGTTTCTTCGAGCTGTTTCTCTGGGACTGGAGCAGGCTGACAGCTCTGCAACAGCACTATCCCTACAGCCAAACCTAAGAGTGCTCTGATCGATACCATCGGTTTTATTGTTTAATACTTGCGTTATCTGGCACTGAGCAGTAAATCCTGAGATACCCAGTCAGCACCCGCCGACTATTTTCGGCGATTTTTTGCCATTGCCCATCCTGTCCTAGTTTAGTCAATATTTCCACGCGATTGCGTCGCTTACCCGCCGAGTTATTTTCATCAAAGGCATCACATTCCCTTTGCGTATACTCCCCCTTAATGTCTGATTTAACCGTATTGGTCGAGAGAATCGTGGGATTGGGCATTGATTGGAAATCGTCTTTACAAGCGGCTTCTTGATATTGCTCAAACAACTTCCAGACATCCTCATAGCCAATGCCAACTTCATATTGCCGCGAGCATAAGCCCTGCACTAAGCCACTGTTTTCCGCCCTTTTGTAATCAAGGATGGGCATGTAGACAAAGGTGGTAAATAGTTTGTCGGCTCTCTTGGGTGGTGATGCCCGAATATCAATAATTTGCTCGCCTTTAGGACGAAAATTTTCTAAAAATGCAGTAAAAACTGCTGATTGCTGAAGGTAGAACCCACCAATGGCAATAAAAATGCCAAAGATGAGTCCTATCACGATCAGCTTAGAATGCTTCATGTATTTATAAAGTATGTCCCATGCGCTTGGGGATCGACTCAGTAAAGTTTTTGGTGATTTGGGATAAAGAGACTGCGATCGTAATATTTTGATCGACTGCAATTGTCAAATCCTTGTCCGCATCGGTGACAGTGCCAATATGTTGCCAACTATTACCCATGACACTATTCAGGTGCGATTCCCATGCACTGCGGTCAACCTCTTTGACTGAAACTACAATCCGACTTGCGCCTTCACCAAACAGAATTTGAGTGAGATCCTGTGCCTCAGCATTAGCTAAATTGATCTGTGCCGTGAGCTTGCCAGAGATACTTGATTCGGCAATAGCGACGGCTAGACCACCTTCAGAACAGTCATGGGCAGATTGAACTAAGCCCTGAGCAATGCCTTGGCGACAGGCTAATTGCACCTTACGCTCTAGCTCAAAATCAACAGGCTGAGGACGACCCGTAACTTCGCCAATCACTGAGGCGAGATATTCCGAACCAGCCAAACTACTGCGATTGCCACCGATCAGATAAATAGCATCGTCCACAGCTTGCCAACCCTGACCAACGACTTTGGTGACATCTTCCACTAGCCCGACCATGCCGATCACAGGGGTGGGGTAAATTGGTTGGGCATTACCTTCAGCGTCAATGGTTTCGTTGTAGAGCGACACATTGCCACCCGTTACAGGTGTGGACAACTCCCGACATGCCTCAGCGATACCGCGACAGGCTTCGTGCAGTTGCCAATAACCGATCGCATTTTCAGGACTGCCAAAGTTTAAATTATCAGTGACAGATATCGGATCAGAGCCAACACAGGATAGGTTACGGGCTGCCTCTGCCACCGCCAGCTTTGCGCCTTCGTAGGGGTCGAGATAGACATAACGGGCGTTGCAATCGACGGTGGCGGCAACTCCTGCCAAAGAGTCAATTTGACATTGTGTCGAATTTAATTCTCCCGCACCAAAACCTTGACTGCGTAACCGAATCACCGCCGCGTCAGCTCCACCGGGAAAAATTACCGTATTGTTTTGGACTTGGTGATCGTATTGACGATAGACCCATGCCTTTGAGGCGATCGCAGGGGTATCGAGTAATTGCAAGAGAGCATCATTGGGGTTAATTGTGGGGAAATTTGCGATCGCAGCTTTCTCATCCCAAGCCCAAGCCGCCTTAGCATAGTTGGGTGTATCCGCAAGTTGACGATGATAAATCGGCGTATTGTCTGCCAAAGCCGTCGCAGGAATTTCCGCCGCCACTTCACCATGCCAGAGAATCCGCACAATCGGTTCTTCTAAAACCTCACCAGCTACTACCGCATGAAGTCCCCAACGCTCAAAAATATCGATTAATTCCTGTTCTCTACCCTTATGGGCAACAAATAACATCCGTTCCTGTGACTCCGACAGCAGATATTCGTAAGGAGTCATTCCTGATTCTCTCGCAGGAATCTTGTCGAGATCGAGGGACACACCAACGCCACCCTTGGCAGCCATTTCTGAAGTAGAACAGGTCAAACCTGCCGCACCCATATCCTGCGCCGCCACAACTGCGCCTGTTTTAAAAGCTTCTAAACAAGCTTCCACTAACGATTTTTCTAAAAATGGATCGCCCACCTGCACCGCCGAGCGATTCTGTTCGGATTTGCCAGAAATTTCCGTACTAGCAAAACTCGCTCCCTTGATCCCATCGCGCCCCGTAGTAGAGCCAACATAGATTACAGGATTGCCCACACCCGCAGCACCCGACTTGACGATTTCCTTGGTTTCCATAATCCCAATCGCCATCGCATTCACGAGCGGATTACGGTTATAGGCTTTATCAAAATAAACTTCGCCGCCCACCGTAGGAACGCCGATACAGTTACCATAGCCAGCAATGCCATTAACAATGCCGTTAACGCGACTGCGTACCCAAGGGTCAGACAGTTCGCCAAATCTTAATGAATTGAGAATTGCCACGGGACGCGCTCCCATCGTGAAAATATCGCGCAAAATCCCGCCCACGCCTGTCGCTGCGCCCTGATAAGGTTCGACAGCCGAAGGACGGTTATGG
This sequence comes from Pseudanabaena mucicola FACHB-723, assembly GCF_014696385.1. Taxonomy (GTDB): domain Bacteria; phylum Cyanobacteriota; class Cyanobacteriia; order Pseudanabaenales; family Pseudanabaenaceae; genus Pseudanabaena. The sequence continues at coordinate 526 of NZ_JACJQB010000047.1, read as the reverse complement.
CTTTCGATTTTAAAACTAATCGCAATATCATCCGTAATCTTGACCACACCTGCATTTTCTCCCGGCCCAACCAAAATGCGATCGCCTGTGGTGGGAAATTGCTTGAGCAAAGGACGCGAGTTTTTGTAACAGCAATGCTCTGACCACATTACGCCAAACATTCCCAATTCAGCTTTGTTGGGTTCACGACCAAGGCGATCGCAAATCATTTGATATTCATCGAGGGTTAAGCCCTCAGATTTGATCTCGGCTGATGAAAATTTGGGAGATGGATTAGTTGCGGTCATGGGTAAGGACAAATCTTTGGCTTGCGATGTTCATCTTATCGCAACAACCTAAGTACAGGACAAAAAGTTGCAAAAGTAGAGAGAAAGGGGTTTTATAAAAGATAACCACATCTAACCATAAAACCCCTATCAAAGAGATTAACCTATTCCGAGAAATGTTGCAGCAGCATCTGCAATGGAATGCAGCAAGACTAGCATTTGTGTCGGCATTTCTGATCGCGCTAATACGAGTAAGGACA
>NZ_JACJQB010000046.1 GCF_014696385.1 Pseudanabaena mucicola FACHB-723 | reverse complement strand
TTGACCCGTTACATTTGCTTTGACTCTTGGGAGCATTTGCTGATTTTTATGCTTGATGGCTTAGAGCTTCTCCCTCCTCCTAATACCTGTTAATTTTCCATAATGAGAATTGCTGGTTTTTTGCCAGGGCAACCGCACACGTTTCTGAATATTTTGGTATAGTTCTCTTTTAGGATCGAGATTGCTTGATCATAGGATTCTGCGATCACAAGTTTCATAATAAATACACAATTGACGGGTTTTGAAAGAACTTCCTATTTTGTATTCATTTTGATTGAAACCATTATCTAGCAATCGTTTGCGATTTATTCGTAAATTATTTAGAAACGTGTGCGGTTGCCCTAGGTTTTTTGCCTTTAATCTTGTTCAAAGTCTAACTTCAAGGTAAAATAGAGAACGGAATACTTGACTTAGTAAATCTAGTGAGTATCTAGACTCGTTTGACAACATAGTTAAACGACATCAAAATTCTAAATAGAGATAAGTGGATAGATGTGTACAAATGAATCCTTCCTTTTTATGGTGGCTAAGTTGCCAAGCTTATAAGCACAGAATTCCAATTCTACCCAAGATATTAAAAACATTCAATTTCTTTTTCTTTCATGCTGTCCTTCCTTATCAAGCTGAAATAGAAAAAGATATTGAATTACAGCACTATGGATTAGGAATTGTAATTCATCCCAATGTCAAAATTGGACATCGAGTGAAAATTTATCATGGCGTGACTCTAGCTGCGGAAACTTGGATTGGTTCTCCATACAAGATTTATATTGGTGATGATGTTTTAGTAGGAGCTGGTGCTGCTGTCATCGGTCGGGGAAATCAGGATTTAAGGATAGGAGATCGTGCCGTGATTGGCGCTAATGCTGTAGTAACCAACGACATTGATGATGGCGAGACTGTTGTAGGTGTCCCTGCTAAATCAATTTGTAGAAAGTCTAAAAAAACATGAACATAACTGTAGTTGTTCCGACTTATCAACGTCCAGCCGACTTAGCTCGCTGCTTGGCAGCGCTCAAAGCGCAAAGTCGTTCCGTCGATGAAATTTGGTTGATTGTGCGTGATACTGATCAAAAAACTTGGCAGTTCTTAGAAACGTTTGATCGTGAGAATTTACCTTTACACACAGCTCCAGTAACAGAGACAGGAGTGATTGCTGCTATGAATATTGGTCTAGAATCAGCGACTGGAGATATTGTGGCTTTTACGGATGATGATGCTGCACCACATTCTGATTGGCTAGAAAGGATAGAAGCTTATTTCCAATCTGATCCTAGTATCGCTGGTGTGGGAGGTCGGGATTGGGAATATCATGATACAACCTTAGAAGATGGAGCAAAGCCTGTAGTGGGAAAGCTGCAATGGTTTGGCCGCTTGATTGGGAATCATCATATTGGTTTTGGTGAAGGACGAGAAGTGGATGTGTTGAAGGGGGTGAACATGAGTTTTCGACGTTCTTCAATTCAAGATTTACGCTTTGATCAAAGGATGCGTGGTACAGGTGCTCAAGTTCATTTTGAAGTGATGTTTTGCCTAAAACTCAAAAAAAATGGCTGGAAACTAATTTATGATTCCCAAATTGGTGTAGATCATTTTCGAGGCGAGCGCTTTGATGAAGATCAGCGTGATACGTTTAACCAAATTGCTCTACAAAATGCTGTACATAATGAAACCCTAGCGATATTGGAATATTTATCACCGATGCAGCGTTTAGTATTTGTATCTTGGACAATCGCGATCGGGACAAGATCTGCGCGAGGTTTATTGCAGTGGTTGAGGTTCTTACCCAAAGAAGGTAATTTATCTGGTCAAAAGTTAGGGGCTTCTTGGCGCGGACGCTGGCAAGGTTGGCAAACTTGGCAAAAATCACATAGGACATAAGTCCCAATAAATAGAAGAGTTGCAAAGCAACTCTTCTATTTATTGATGAACAGCCATGCACTATCATTGAAAGGCTTTTGCGCTATTATTCAAAACCTACAACCTCTGTATTAACTTAATATGATAGATATGAGCGACCATGTCACATTTCAGCAACGTCCCACATGGGATGAGTATTTTATGCTGCTGACTAAACTTGCTGCGATGCGATCGACCTGTCTAGCTTTTCCTGTGGGGGCTGTCATCGTGAAAGACAAGCAGGTGTTAGCTACAGGTTATAATGGCTCGCCATCAGGCTCAGTACATTGCACTACCCAAGGCTATTGCTATCCAAACATGCATAATTGCACGGTTAACAAAGATTTTCCTTCAAGGGCAGTTCATGCAGAAGCCAATGCGATTGCACAGGCAGCGAAGCATGGCATCTCTACAGAGGGAGCAAGTATTTATGTCACTCTAGAGCCATGTATTTCTTGTCTGAAGTTGGTAGTTTCGGCGGGGATTCGAGAAGTTTTTTATGAGACAACCTTTAATAAAGGTAACAATGCGGCTTTGTGTCAATCCTTTGTAGATGAGGGCTTAGTTATGCTCAAACAAATACAGGTTTCGCCTGTAATTATCCAAAGAGCTAATTTATTTCTCAGTTCACCAACTTCTGAATTAAGCTTATTTCCAAGCTCATAAAGTTTCAAATCGCCGCTTTGCGGCGATTTGAAACTTTGTTTTAATCTAGCTAAAGGGTAAATTCCCCGCCGCTCTGCGGCGTGAGTATATTCTGTCAAAAAAGAATTTAGATACCCCGTCCGCTTGCGGCGGGGTTATCCATTAGCTGTTTAAAACCTCGATCGCAGCTTTGACACCAGCACCATATGTGAAATTGGTGTAGCCGAGATCAGAGATTGATGCTTCTAATGCACTGATTGCAGTGAGAATGTCGCGATCGCCGACAAAACCAAGATGTCCAATACGGAAAATCTTGCCGTTGAGATGATCTTGACCGCCAGCCATGACAATATCAAACTTCTTCTTAATGGTGGCGCGAATCTTTTCCGCTTCCAAACCTTCAGGCGGGACTACCGATGTAATCGATGCACTAGCAGCATCATCGGGGGCTAACAAGCCAAGGTTAAGCGCCTTAATCGCGGCACGAGTAGCATCACGATGGCGTAAATGACGTGCAAAGATATTCTCTAATCCTTCACGCTGCATGATCTCTAGGGAAGCTTGTAATGCCATCACCATATTTACGGAAGTGGTGAAAGGCGTAGAATTCTTCGCTGCATCCTTACGCGCTTTACCCAAATCAAGGTAGAACTTAGGCAGGGTTGCAGTTTTATAAGCTTCCCAAGCCTTAGGGCTAACGGATACAAATCCCAAACCAGGGGGAATCATGTAGCCTTTTTGCGATCCAGAACCGACCACATCCAGACCTAACTCATCGATGGGAACATTCATTGCTCCCAAGCTGGTAACCGCATCAACGATGATCAGGGCTTTTTCGTGAGTCTTAACATGGCGATTAATCGCAGCAAGATCATTAAGTACACCAGTTGATGTTTCGCTATGGGTAATAATGACTGCCTTGATTTCTTTGTTGGTGTCAGCTTCTAATTTGACACGAAAATCTTCAGGATTAAGTGCTTTACCCCATTCAGCCTTAATTACTTCGACGTTTACGCCATAGGCTTGGCAGACTTCGACCCAGCGTTCGCCAAATTTGCCATTGTCACCGACAAGAACGCGATCGCCTTTACTCAAAAAATTAATGATGCCTGCTTCCATCGCACCCGTGCCGCTAGCGGTGAGAATCAATACATCATTAGTGGTCTGGTGTAGCCACTTGAGCTTGGTGGTCACATCTGCCATGACCTTGCTAAAGTCGCCGCTACGGTGTCCGATGGGAGCTTTTGCCAGCGCCAACAATGCCTGCTCAGGCACAGGTGTTGGACCTGGAATCATCAACATCAACTTATCTTCCATGAGTCGAAATCTTGTAATGCTTGGTTTAATACTAGATCTAGTATTGTACGCACTAAACTGTCATTAAAATTGATCAAAATTCTCTTTTGACTAATAAAACCAAGAATCGAGTGGTGACGCGGAGCGTCACCACTCGATTCTTTTAATCTTTATACACTCTTTTTGAGAATTTCCACCTTATCAAGGCGTTCCCAAGGAAGATCGAGATCATTGCGTCCCATGTGACCATAGGCTGCCACATCTTGGTAAAAACGTCCTTTGCGATCGCAAGGCAAGTTTTGGAGATCAAAGTTTTTGATAATTGCCGCAGGACGCAAATCAAAATTATCCTTAACCAAACCTAATAAGGTCTCATCATCAACCTTACCAGTACCAAAGGTATCGATGTGTAAACTGGTAGGACGGGCAACACCGATCGCATAACTGATTTGCAATTCACATTTACTGGCTAAACCTGCCGCCACAATATTCTTTGCCGCATAACGAGCCGCATAAGCAGCACTGCGATCGACCTTTGTGGGATCTTTACCAGAAAAAGCACCGCCGCCATGGCGAGCATAGCCACCGTAGGTATCGACAATAATTTTGCGTCCAGTTAGCCCTGAGTCACCCTGCGGTCCACCAATCACAAACTTGCCAGTGGGGTTAACAAGATAGCGAGTTTGCTCATTGGGTTTAACCGATGTATCGGCAAAGCTTGGCAAAATTACATTAGTCCAAAGATCCGCTTTGATCCGCTCTTGTACTTTTGCTTCATCACTAATGCCATCGATTGCCGCATCATGTTGTGTAGAAATTAAGATGGTGTCAATTGCTACAGGTTTATCATTTTCATAAACGACAGTGACTTGAGTTTTACCATCGGGACGAAGGTAAGGCAGCGTTCCATTCTTGCGAACAATTGAGAGCTGACGCGCCAAACGGTGAGCTAAAGCGATCGGCATCGGCATAAACTCAGTGGTTTCATCACAAGCAAACCCAAACATGATGCCTTGGTCACCTGCACCCACTGCTTCGAGAGCCGCATCTTCTTCTTCGCCAGTACGAGCTTCGAGGGCCACGTTCACACCTTGAGCAATGTCAGGGGATTGTTCATCAAGGGCTACCAGCACGGAACAGCTATTAGCAGAGAATCCGTTGTCAGCATTGGTATAGCCGATTTCAGCAATTTTTTTTCTAGCTATATCGACATAGTTGACATGTGCTTTGGATGTGATTTCTCCAGTGATCAAGACTAGACCAGTGTTTACTACTACCTCAGCAGCAACACGAGAGCGTGGATCTTGAGCCAGCAAAGTATCGAGAATTGTGTCGGAGATCTGATCACAAATCTTATCAGGGTGACCTTCCGTAACTGATTCAGATGTAAATAAAAAGCGACTGGCCAACTAGGTTTCCTCCTAAACGCAAAAAATTAAGCTTGCGAACTTTGCGAATATTTTTAAGATCTATCAATCATAGTACAAGGAGATATTCCTTAAAACAAAATCATTCCCAAAAGAGAAGTGCGCCGCAAAGCAGCGCACTTCTCTTTAATAAAAGTTGAGTATGGCTATTTGTTAATCTGTTTTTAACGCAGCATCAACTTCTACGAAAGATTTGTAGCATTTCTCTGGATCATAAATATGGCAACGATCGCCAATATCCTTGATCAATTCCCAAGAGAACTTAGTCTTATACATATATTTTCCCCAATTCTCATCTAGAGACTTATGAGCAAGACGTAGATTATAGGAAGGAATACCTGTGGAAACGTGGTGGGGAACATGCACGTTAATGTCGTGACAGAGCCACTCTACCCAAGCAGGGTAATCGCAATGTACTGTTCCTGTTAACTGATCAGTTGCAGCATTCCATTTATCCTTTTCTTTGAATTGAATGTCTGGCATTGTGTGGTGCACAATCGTAAAGGTACTCATCCAGAAGTGATATACCAACCAAGGCATCAGAAAGAAATTGATAAACCCAACAAAGCCTGTCGTTACGATTAGAATAGGAAGGGCAATTACAGCAAATGCAATTACCAAACGGTAGGAAAACTTGACTTGCTCCTGTTGACGCTCTGGGTAAAGACTGGCATTGAAGTGTAGGTTTGCCCAATGAATAATTGAACCAAGCCACCAAAAACGGGTGCGAATTAGTCTATATACATTGGAAATCAGACCTTTTCCTTTTTCGTATTCTTCGACGGTAAAGGGATACCAAGCATTGTCTTCGCCCATCTTATTGGTATGCAGATGGTGGTGATCATGCTTGAAGCGCCAACCGTGAAATGGGTATAACAATGGTAAGAAGGCAATATGTCCAACTAGGTCATTAATCCAATTCTTATTGGAAAACGAGCGATGTCCACAGTCATGACCGATGACAAACCAACCTGTGAGTGCTGTGCCAGTAAAAAACCAAGCAAAGGGTAATAAATACCAAGGTGCAAATGCGATGCTGGCATAACCCAGAGCGGCAGCAGTTAGAGAAAATAAGACGCTCAGCCAAGCTCTGAGGGGATTTTTCTCAAAGTATTCAGAGGGAATAGTTTTAATGATGTCGCGGAGAGTAGTCTCAGAGGTAAGAGTGTGTGAAGAGTTTTGTATGGCAACCACTACTGAGCACTCCCTACGGTGGTCAATCTTTGACGGCTCAAGCTTTGCAATTGCTGGAAAAGAACATCAATATCGGATTGCAATTCCGCTAGCTCAGCCTGAACTTCTTCGGAATATAACTTTTTAGCGGTTACGTTCAATGGGGAAATCTCTTTGGTTGGGGATTCAGTTTGTTTGCTCATACTTTCTTTTAAAACGCTTGAAAAACGTTGCGATCACACCACAAAAATATCAAAAAAATATTTATGCCTCAGATTCTAGCCTATGTCATGTGTATTTTTGTATACCCATAACCATATCTAATGAGTAATTATACGGATTCAAATCATCATAATTGTCATTGAATACACAGACAAGCAGGTTAAGTCCCTTGTTCCCTGTACGTATCGGCGATTTGATGTTTGATTTAGTATTTTGTGCCAAGCGGGGTGTCAGCAAATAGGATCGGCGCGATCGCGGCGGCTGAGCCTAGACGATCGTCAGCATATTCTTCGAGGCTGTAGTATTGATCCATGCGATCGCAAAGACCTTCTGGGCTAAGGCTTTGAATGTTGTGGCTAATGATATAGCTCTGAGCTGCGGAGCCACGAAAAACCGCGAAAGCTTCCTCACAATAGGCTTGTTTTGATTCTTTAGAGGCAGCTCTCCAGTCTGTACCATGCATATTGCCACCTAGAATCGGTTGACCATTGGCAGGAAGCACGGGATGACGCTCAGCAGCAAGGGTTGCTTTAGGACTGAAACTCAAAAATAAAATGACAGTAAAAACCATAGCTAGTCTGGCAAATCGCTGAAATTTAAACCCATGTTTGAGGATTGAGAGCATGGAAGACTGATAATTTATTTTTAGGCTTGAGCAAAAGTCGTTAAGGTTTGATAACATTTCCTGATTAATCGCACGAAACATATCAAAATAGTAATCGCAATATTGTCAAATAGGTTGTATTGTCTAGTTCTTAGGGGTTTTTAAATTTCTTTATAAATCCACAAACATGATACTTTCGCTAATTTTCTGTTGTCTTTAATACAGAAAAGTTTCTTTTTCTCTTCAATTAATCAAATTTCCCAGTCCGACCAATGTCTGAACACTATTTGAATCATCCTACTTTTGGCTTGCTATCTCGCCTGTGTAGGGTAGATGAGTTTCGTAGTTTGTTCACCACTCTCTACGCCCAAAGATTGTTTTTCCTAATTACCAGTAGCTCTGAAGGGATCCAGTTTGAACCTGTTTCTCGCTCAGATGCTAAGCTGATGGTCGAAAATCAGATGCGATCGCTACGTCGTAGCGGTACAGATACTGATCAGAAAAATCTTCAACATATCTACAAACGAACCTTTTCCCAATGACATCGCGTATTTCTCTTAAAGCTGCGGCAAAGATTAATCTCTATCTAGAGATTACGGGAAATCGTCCTGATGGCTATCATGACTTGGTGATGATTTTGCAGAGTATTGATCTTTGCGATCGCGTTGATATTCGCAAAATAGGGACAGATCAAATTCAAGTGTCCTGTACTAATTCTGAAGTACCTTGCGATCGCACAAATCTGGCTTACAAAGCTGCTGCTTTGATGCAGAGTGTCTATCCCGAAATTGGTGGCATGGAAATTGCGATCGACAAGCAAATTCCGATGGGTGCTGGCTTAGCAGGTGGTTCTGCAAATGCGGCGGCTGTTTTAGTAGGTATAGATCGACTGTGGGACTTGGGGCTTACCCAATCACAACTTTGTGATTTTGCAGCTCAATTAGGCTCTGACATACCGTTTTGTGTGGTTGGTGGTACAGCTTTGGCGACAGGTCGTGGCGATATTCTTTCGCCTTTGCCAGATATTAAAGATTTAGTGCTTGTAATTTGTAAACCCCGCAAGATTGCCATCTCTACACCATGGGCTTATCAAACTTTTCGATCCCATGGGTTGCTGGCGAATAATCCAGCACGACACCAAAATCTTTCTAGTCAAATGGTTGCGGCAATCGCCGCAGGTGACGCTTCAACTCCTGCCAAAATTGGAAGATTGCTATATAACGATCTTGAACGAGCAGTATTGCCTGAGTATCCTGAGCTGGTTGCACTCGAAAACAAGTTGCTAGAGCAAGAATGTCTCGGCGCAATGATGTCTGGTTCGGGATCAACGATGTTTGCGATCGCAGCAGATTTAGATAGTGCGAAACGCATTGCTGAAGCAGTAAAAACCAATGAAATTGATGTATGGGTGGTTAAGAGCCTCGTGCGATCGATTTTTGATGCTTAATTCTCCTATCGTCGGTGTAACTACCTCAGTGATTTTGTTTGTGATTTAGGATAGGAGAAGTAGTGTTGATTATCCCTACTTACCCCCTCCCCTAACCCTATGGCTTTCTATTCTATTAAGTCTCCGATTAAGCTGCCATTGCTGATCTGCCTGAGCTTGCTAACTGCGATCGCAAGCGTGATATTTGGCATATCCCAAGCAGACGCATTGCAAGTAATGCTAAAACCCAATAATCCCAAGTTGGGTGAAACGGTATCGGTGTGGATTGCGACGGATAAGCCCGATGCCGCACCAACAGTATCGGTTAACGGCAAACAGTTTCCTGCCTTTGCGATCGCACCAAGTCGCTGGCGCGCCTTTATTCCCACAACGCCATTAGACAAGGCGGGAGGACGGAAGGTGGTGGTCAAGACCGAAGACTCGGAGCAAATCTTACCGATGCAATTGGGTGATCGCAAATTTCCCACTCAAAGTATTTGGCTCAGTGATTCGGGTGGTGGACTAGAACCAACAGATTACGAATGGGACACAGTTTCCGCGTTTAAAAAATTGGTTACGCCGCAAAAGTTTTGGAATGGCGCTTTTGCTCGTCCTAACGATGGCGAGATCACCACGGTTTTCGGTGTGCAACGCTATTACAATGGCGAATTTGCCAATGACTATTACCACCGTGGGGTTGACTATGCAGGTGAAACTGGCTCTACAGTAGTTGCGCCCGCATCTGGTTATGTGCGTTTAGTTGGCACTGTGGCGCAGGGCTTTAGACTGCATGGCAACACCATTGGCTTAGACCATGGACAAGGCGTTCTGAGTATTTTCCTGCATCTCAGCAAGATTTATGTCAAGGATGGTGATTTTGTGAAGATGGGGCAACCAATTGGAGCAGTTGGCTCCACAGGTGCATCATCTGGGCCACATTTGCATTGGGGCTTATATGTCAATGGCGAAGCTGTCGATCCTGTACCATGGCGATATGCTGCGATCGAATAAAAAATTTAAAGCACCGCAAAGCGGTGCTTTAAATTTTTTTAATACTAACAAGAAAATGATTGAAATATGATTGTTTTTACAACTAGTAGAAAAATAGTCTTTTATTGTAAATCAAGGCAAATTCTGTCAAAAATTTTTTTAATTTACTTACGTTTTTGCGATCGCAATTCATCATCTTTAATATTTTTCTGATCATCAGTGAGCCTTGGTAAAGCGATCTCCTGATGCCGATAGAGTCGATACATTAAGTACAGGCAAAATGCAAAATATCCCGAACTAAACGAAGCCTTGATTAATTCTGCCGTAGTCTGTAATGCTGCCCCTTCAACTGGTACACCACCCATTGCACCATAGGCAATTGCCCAAATTAACATCATTGCGATCGCAACTTGGCTCACATCCCTGACCTTACGACTACTTCTTTGCCGTACCAAAGCAATCACCGAGGGAATTAGACCAAATACTGGCACTAGACAAAAAAACATTTCTATACGTTCCTTGGTCGAATCCCGTGGAATTTGATCAGGATTTTCAATTTTGCGATCGCGCTTAGAATAACGGCTCATAACAAAATTTGTCTCAATTCTGCAAATTGTAATATTGTCAGCTACATTTATAGTTGCTAGAAAAACTGGTAGCCAACAGGGAATAGGTATGACACAACTAAGCGTTATGGACTTGGCAAAGCAAGGTGATCCAAATGCCATTGCGGCATTGATCAATCGATCACTAGCATCTAAGGGGATTCACGCTCAAGCAGAGTTAGAAGCAGAATGCCTCAAAATTTCCTTGAGAGCTGCTCAAATTCCCAACCAAAAAGCAGTTGTGACGATTATTCATCGCGGCATGATTATTTTGCAAGTTGAGCAAATTAAACATGTCAAAATTTTTACCTATCGCTCTGATAATAACTACCTAGCTTGGCAACATGAAATTAATCTTGATGATAATCTCAAAGAGGATGCGTCAGATTCTCAGCTTGTCGATCCTAAGGACAACAAAGTGCAAAGTACAAATCTGGTCAGTAATCCTAGAGGGGTAATCCTAGTGCAGAAAATGTCTCAAATTCAGCAAAACTTGCAAGAATACCAAGACATCATTGTACGCTTCACTGATGAGCATGTGGGTACGGTGCGTTGTTTAACTACATTGACAGAGCTAATTCAAGTGATTAGTCAACCCAGTTTTCTATTTGCAGCAGTTGCCTCCAATCCGAGTTTACGCAGCTTGCTTGATACGATCGCCGAATCTAGTAAAACCGATGAACATGGTGATCAGGTAATTACGAACCTGTCAATTTTGCAACCAGGACAACAATGGCAAAGGGCAAAAATTCGTTTAGTTACAAAAATTTTCTTAGAACCTGCTGATAACGAACCTGAAGCAGATGAAGTTCCCCATCAGGGAATTACCCTAGACTTGGCAGACTCCGAGCCAGAAGTAATCAAGACTCCTGTCGATGTTGGTAATATTGACGATAAGCAGAGCAATATTACCAACCAAGTTCCTGCCCAAATTCTTAATACAGAGATAAACCGTACTATTGTTGAGAACATTGTTGTTCCGCCACATATTGAAAATATTTACGCTGAAGAACCAACCACACTATCAGACGATATCACCTCAGAATTAAGCGCCGCCACAGAATCAAGCACATTTCAAAAAGTAGATGCATCCATAGAAGATGCCATCCAAGTTCATGAAGAGCAAGAAAATTCAATTACTGTAAATTCATTATTTGACGACTTTGCCGAAGTTCCTGTCACAAATCCAACAGCTATTGCTGAGCCAATGCCTCCTGCAACAGAGGTGATGGGAATTGGCGATGCAGATTCAATGACCGTAGGCTCGTTATTTGACGACTTTGCGGAAACACCTTCTTTAAATACAACTAGTTTTGAGACAACAGCAACTTCTGACCTTGATGATTCTCCACAAACAATTGATAGCTCTGTGCCTAATTCCGATACGCTTACAGTAAATTCCCTCTTTGATGATTTTGTGGAAACTTCTTCACCGCCATCGCTCGTAATAATGGTAAATGATCTGACGGAAAATATGGACTTCGCAGATTCATTATTTGATGACTTTATGGTGACTGATACAAATAGCCATTACGAACATTACAACGACGTATCCACAACCATTGCAAGTCAAGAGCTATCACCATTATCCACATCAGAACCAGAAGAGCAAACTGAGTCCGACCTATTTGGTGGCAGCTTCTTTCAGAATGATGACAGCTCTAATACATCTCTAGACTCAAGCTCTGATATGGGAGCCAACACTATAGAGAATATCCTCAGAAACATGGATACAATCTCCCTTGAAAGTAGTAATTCGTCATCCAAAAACAAATTTGTTACTCTAGAAAACTTTTCCGAAGATCTCAATTCCGTTGGTTTCTAGGTGATGATTCTGACTGATTTTCAAGTCAATGGTTATTTGTCAACTAACTGCTCGCAAATTTCCACCAAGCGAAAGTTAGGAGGGAATTTGCCGTCATTCTTGATTTGCTTAACATATTCTGAAGGAATCCGCCAGAATAACTTACTGTCTAGCGCTTTAATCACATCGCCACGATCAATCACTCCAGCCACCGAGCCAACGGCGGACACAACAATCACATAGCGCAATTGCTTTTGTTCAAGCAAGTTCACCACTGTTGAAATTTGAGTTTTTGTTTCAACAGTATCAATCTGATCTAAAGGTGTAACTAGAGATTGCAGAGACTTAGATTGCCACTCATGATGATCGATATTGCGGATTGCACCTGCGGCGATAACGCCACGATCGCGCCCATTTGATGATGCGACATAAATGGGATTAGCATTTTTATCTTCCATTAATAGAAATTTGTCGGCAAAGTCACGCAATGACATATCCGCATCTACCAAGCGAAATTCACGAGTCATCGCTGCTTCAGCATTAATATTTAATAGAGCTTGCTGCAAATTATTGAGATAGAGATAGCCGCCTGCACTACCAAAGAGAAACCATCCTAAAAAGAGGAGGAAGATTCCAGCGAAATTGGTAAGCAGAATCAAGCCTCCGAAAATCATGATCAGAATCCCAAAAAATTGCCCCGATCGGGCTGCCCAGCGAATTCCTGTAAATCGATCGCCTGTCAATTTCCAAATCACTGCCTTGAGCATATGGCCACCTTCAAAGGGCAATGCAGGAATCAGGCTAAACACCCCAAAAATTAGGTTGATTCGCGCAATATTCAGGGCAATCATTGCCCAAATAGCAGGAATAGTACCAATGCGATCAGGCAGGCTGTCAATCAATTTAGGTTCATTGGCAATGGATAAATCGCCAACAATCAACCAAACGATCGCAAAACCAAACGCACTTAGGACAAGGCTTGTTAACGGGCCTGCGATCGCAATACTAAAAACAGACAAAGGATCTTTGGCTTCTCGCTCAGGTGTACCTGTGCCACCCATAAATTGAATGTTAATGGCGCTAACCTCTATGCCACGGGCTTTAGAGATTACGGCATGGGCAATTTTATTTAAAGCAATCGACAGAAAAAAGAAAACTGCCGTAATTGCTCCATACCCTAAAGAAAAAGATGGCGATAGCTTGGTATAGGCAGCCCCCAAAAGAACAGCTAGGAAGCTGAGTACCAGAAACCATGATGAATCAACATATAGGGGAATGCCAAAAATATTACCAATGCGGATACCGCCTCTCATGATCTGTTTGTCCTAGTTTTTTGTGACTAGCTTAGCTTAATTACAACATTTTGACACTGGCAGTGATACAGGGTTTGATCACCTCTCGTCATATCTTCTTGCCATTATTGCTAAACTGAAAATCTGTATTCCGTGGAGATTTCGGTGAAGCGTAACTTTATGCTCTCTTTTTTGAGTCGTGTTTTTGCCGCAGCCATCGCTGCTGTGATGCTCGGTAATCTTTCTTTCAACATGCCACTACTATCGCAACTGTCAGGCGATGCTGCCAACGCTTCGCAACTCAGATCCTCTCCTGATCTGATTGCTCAAGCTTCGGCGCAATCAGCCAACTTGCTGACAGATGATGTAGTCAAAACAGTCTTAGACAATGGCTTAACAGTCTTGACTAAAGAGGTCAAAACTGCCCCCGTAGTCAGTGTGCAAATTTGGTATCGTGTTGGCTCACAAAATGAAACAACAGGCATTACAGGTATTTCCCACCAACTTGAACATTTAATGTTTAAAGGCACAACTGAGCGCCCGATCCAATTTGGACGGTTATTTAGTGCCTTGGGCAGTGACTCCAATGCCTTTACCAGCTACGACATGACTGCTTATTTCGGGACAGTAGGTAGCGATAAGTTAGAAGCAATGTTGCAGCTCGAAGCCGATCGGATGATCAATACGGTTGCAGGTGAAGATGAGCTGAAGAGTGAGCGCACCGTTGTGCTATCAGAGCTAGACGGCGGTAATAATAATCCAGGGACTAGACTCTACCGCCAATTGATGTTAGCGGCGATGCCTAATAGCTCTTACCGATGGCCAGTAATTGGTTATCGCCCCGACGTGGAAAAATACACCGTTGAGGATATCCAAAATTATTACCGTACTTTCTATCGCCCTGATAATGCCACTTTGGTAATTGTCGGTAATTTTGATACAGAAGCTACTATCAAAAAAGTCCGTGAAATCTACGGTGCGATCGCAGCGCCACCCAAACCAAAAGTTTTAATTACTGCTGAAGCACAAAAAAACAAACCCAAACCGCCAGAGGTAATTACCGAACAGCCAATTCGCCTCAAAGAGCCAGGCAGTGTGCCATTTTTGCAAGCAGTTTATCCCAATTTGCCGAATATTAATGGTGAAGATGTCGTCGCGATTGATGTTATGGACAGCATTCTGACATCGGGTAGAAGTTCAAGACTCAATCAGGCACTAGTTGAGACAGGGCTAGCTAGCGGTGTTAGTGGCAGTTCATCATCGATGATGGAAACAGGTTGGTACTTTATGAGTGCGACACCGACTGAGGGTAAATCCTTGGAAGAGTTGGATCGTCTATTGCTAGATGAGATTGATAAGTTGCAAACTCAGCCCATTACCCAACAGGAACTAGAACGCGCCAAAAATAGTATGCGAGCGAGTTATATTCTCGGTAATCGTGATATCAATTCGCAAGCTATCCAAATCGGTTATAACCAGACTGTAGCTGGAGATTATCGGTTTAGCGATCGCTATCTGAGCAGATTAGAGCAAGTGACGGCTAGCGATGTGAAACGGGTTGCCAAGAAATATCTGCAAAGAGAGCGTCGCGTAGTCGGCTATTTTGAGCCGTCGGTAATTACCGCTCAAGCTGGTACAACGCCTACCAATGCCCATGCTTCAGATACATTTAAGCCCAGTGAACCCGTTGACCCTGCGGAAGTCGCTAAATATTTACCTGCCAGCGCCTTAACTACCAAAGCCGCAGTCCCACCTCAGGTAAAGCCCGATCGATTTACCCTCAAAAATGGACTCAAAGTGTTGTTATTGCGAGATAGCAGTACCCCAACCGTAAATTTAGTTGGAGAAATTGGCGCAGGTTCAGGATTTGATGCAGTTGCCAAAGCAGGACTGGCAGGAATTACTGCCCAAAATCTGACCAACGGCACAACTACTAAAACGGCTTTAGAACTTGCATCTCGGTTAGAAAATCGTGGGGCAGGTTTAGGATTTTCCGCAGGTCGTGAAAGTGTTGGTATCTCAGGAATTGCCCTATCGCAAGACTTACCGCTTGTAATTGATCAGTTAGCGGATTTGCTCCAAAATGCTACCTTTCCCGTCAAAGAATTTGAGCTAAATCTCCAGCGCAATCTTCAGGCTCTTAAATCTGAATTGGATAACCCCAGTTCCTTAGTTCGTCGTATTTTCCAAGCGACGCTCTATCCTGAAGGACATCCTTTTAGACCAATGCGAACTGAAGAAACCTTGAAGTCGTTAAAACAGGAAGATTTAATCAATTTTTATCGGACTTATTATCGTCCTGACACCACGACACTTACACTGATGGGCGATTTTGAACCCACTGAAGTACGGAAATTGATTGAAGAAAAATTGGGTAACTGGAAAACATCAGGTCAAGCCCCACAATTCCAATATCCCAAAATTCCTAACCTCACGGCAACCAATGAAAAACAAGCCACGTTAGCAGGTAAAACCCAAGCCGTAACAATCATCGGTCATCCCAGTATCTCCCGCTCTGATTCGCAGTATTACCCTGCCCTATTACTCAATCAGGTTTTAGGTGGTGATACCTTGGCTAGTCGTTTGGGGACAGAAATCCGCGATCGTCTTGGCTTAACCTACGGTATCTATAGCTTCTTCCAAGCTGGCAGACCACCACAGGGTGCTTTTATTGTGCAGATGCAGACCAGTGGTGAAGATACAGAAAAGGCGATCGCAGCGACCGTCAGTTTGCTGCGAAATGTCCGCGATCAAGGCATTACTAAGTCTGAGTTTGATGGTGCGAAAAAAAGTTTGATCAATAATTTCTCTACGGAATTTGCCAATCCCGATAATATTGCTAGTTCTTTACTTAGTGATGAGATCTATGGTTTACCGATGGGAGACTTTTATAAATTCCCCCAACGCATTCAGGCGGTTACGCTTGAGCAAGTCAATCGTGCTGCAAAAGAGTTGCTCCAGCCCGACAACTTACTGATTGTTTCCGTAGTTCCTGAAGCGAAGAAGTAGTTAAAACCTTAAAAAAATAGAGCCAGTGCAAAGCACTGGCTCTATTTTTTTAAGGTAAAGAACAAATAAAACTGTTAGGATCGATCCCGATTAATGTTTGAAATTAGATATCACAATGGACGCGATCGCAATTAGCTCTCTTGCTCTGAATATTGTTTTGGGACTATTTATCTTGATGTATATCTTTCGGATCATCATGACATGGTATCCGCAGATTCCTCTCAATCAGTTTCCCTATAGTCTGATCACCTTTCCCACCGAGCCACTGCTGTTTGTATTACGCAAATTAATTCCGCCAATTGGGGGCATTGATATTTCTCCCGTCATTGGGGTAGGAATTTTTAGTCTATTGCGTGAAATGTTGCTAGGACAACAGGGCATCTTGACGATGATGCAATAACTAAGCAAAAACGGCTACCCTTAGTTCTTTACGGTCTATATCCATAACCGCAATGCGAGAGCAGGGAATCGTGTCAGCTTGGACAAAATTAAACATTGTCCCTTCATAAATTTCTAAGCAGGCCTCTGGCGATGCTGAAAACTGGATGCATTGATTAGGAAATAACGATTTTTCTAAGAAAGTAGCACGAGGTTCAGAGATGCGAATAATTTGCACGGTTTCAGTTTCATTACGATAGATGCAGGTTAGTTGATTAAACTGAGCTTCTAGGTCGCTGGAGTTGATCTTTTGTGCTTTGATATTATACATTTTCTTAACCTGTGATTACCTGCTGGTTATTGATCCCAGCGTAGGGCATCGTCTCACGGCTGACGGTGATATAGCGCACATATTCCAAGTTTCTTAAGCTTTGGGATCGCCTTATGCATTAACTCAAATCACGGCTAGAGCCGCTTTGAGTACCGACCTTAGCCGATTTTTTTGATAAGTATTTCGTCAGATCAACGAAAGTATCACGACGCAAATAGGGATAATCACCCACCCAAAGATTATATTGCGGAATATAAGCGTCAGATGTTTGGCGGCTGACTCGACCAAAGCGGCGATCGTTAGAAAATAGAAGCATACAGATAGTTTGTTCGGGACGGATGCGTTTTAATTCCCGTCGCATCGGTAGTCTCAAAGTAGTTACGAAATCGGTTTCATCACCTAACTCAATATTTAAAAAGCTTTCGGCATCATAGCTAACGTCCATACGTCCCCGTGAGTTAACTTTTTCTTCACGGGCTAATACTTCCTGCGAGACATAAACATCTAGCACTTCTGCTTGCCAATATCCGCAATGGGCAAATCGCCGCAACTTGGCATTGCGAATGCTTGCCATGGCTACAGGCTCTAGCATCCAGTACAGTCCACCGAGGGCAGCGCAGACAAACATTACAAGGGCGGCAAAGCTACTAGGGTTATTTTCGTGAACGCGGTTATAGAGGATCGTAAATACAATCACACTGGCGATGGAAATCGCCACACGGCGGAATACACTCTGCCCATCGCCCCAATAATACTGATACTGCTCAGCGGTGGGTACAGCAGGAATTAGCTCATCAAAATTTCGACGTTTGAGGGGAATGATCATAAAACCAATTGAAGTTCTCGCTTCTAAGCACAGCCTATCATTAATTCAAAGCTAATAGAGCTGCACCATACGCAGCTTCCATTTGTGATGATTTTGCCATGGGAATTTGTAAATTGCGATTGCGAATTTTTGTCCAGACAGGATTATTTGCACCGCCACCCGCCGTATAAAGCTGCTGCACTGGCGAAGCCCCCAAGTCCCTGAGCAACGCATAGCCCTGCGCCTCGATCCTTGCCATGCTCTCTAGCAAACCATGCAAAAACTCGGCGGGATCATTGGGACGTGGCTCAAGGCGTGGCGTTAAATGGGGATCATTAATCGGAAAGCGGTCACCTGTTTTTGGCAATGGGTAATAGTCGAGGGGGCTGGGTATTTCAGGATTAATGCGATCGCAAAGTTCTGATAGTTGCTGATCACTAAAAAATTGCCGCAATACTGCACCACCGACATTAGAAGCACCACCAACTAACCACAAACAACCATGCTGAGGATGCTCAAATCGATGGCTATAAATACCGTAACGCGAGTCATTAATGGGGCGATCGCTGAGGACTTTCAGCACCATCGTTGAGCCAAGGGATGTCACCGCTGTGCCGATCGCAGGGGCGGCACAGCCGACACTCGCCAAAAATGCGGCATTACTATCCGTTGTTCCCGCTACGATCATGCAATCTTTAGGCAAATCAAGTTTGTGGGCGATCTCTGGCTGAATCATGCCCACAGGGGTACTAGGTGCGAGTACCTTGGGCAAAGTTACCGCAGGATTTTGGGCAGCCCAATTTTGGAGCCAATCAGGATATGTAAGCAGGATCGGGTCATACCCTAATTTGAGGGCATTGTGATAGTCACTAATACCTAAGTTTCCATGCAGGAGGTAGCCTAAATAATCGGCTTGATGCAATAAATAAAGCTTTTGATCGGTTTCTGTTGCTGGCTTTATATCCTGTGCGATCGCAATTAACTTGGCAAAACTGGAAGTCGCGCTACAAACGATATGTTGCGGCGGCGCAATTTGGTTCACCTGATCTAGCAACTCGGCTGCACAAATATCGCTATAAATCATCGGCGGTTTCATCACAGTGCCATTGCGATCGCAAAGTACAACCGTTGCCGAAGTACCATCAATGGCAATGCTTTTTATGTTTTGGCGAATCTCTAGGGATAACTGGGAAATCACATCCTGTAAAGCAAATTGCCATGTTTGGCAATCACGAATATCGTAATCAGCCCTCGTCATGTCGATGATTTTGCGATCGCAATTAATTGCGATCGCCCTTACACCCGAAGTCCCAAAGTCAATCCCCAAAAAGTGGTCCATGCTAGAACAGTTTCCCTGTTGTTTGTAGATTTTTTAATCTGTGCATTAGTCCTCATGGATTACCAAATGGAAAAAGTAGTGTCACAGAGCTAAAATTGCTTTACGATCGCTACCATGTCAAACACCACAGAGTCAAACACCCCAAAAAATATCAGAATTGTACTAGTCGAAACGGCGGGATCTAGAAACCTTGGCTCGGTGGCGAGGGTGATGAAAAACTTTGGGTTATCCGAGTTGTGGCTAGTCAACCCAAAATGCGATCGACATGGTGATGAAGCGCGACAAATGGCAGTTCATGCCCCAGATATTTTAGACAATGCCAAGGTGGTAGACAATTTGCCTGCCGCATTAATTGACTGCCAGAGAGCGATTGCCACCGCGGGTCGCATTGATCAAGGGGAAATGAAAGTAACTACCCCTTCTCAGGGTATGCACTGGCTCAGGCAAGCAAAAACTAGTGCGATCGTGTTTGGTGCAGAGGATCGCGGTTTGAGCAATGTTGAAATTCAACATTGTCAGCAGGTAATGCGAATTCCCGTTAATCCTGAATATCCATCCCTAAATCTGGCTCAGGCGGTAGGGATTTGCTGCTATCAGCTCCAACTATCAAAAGAAAATACGCCAAATGTCGTAAATTTAACTAGCCAAATCGCACAAGATTTGATAGAGTCAGCACCCATAGACCTTGCTAACCGTAACGACTTAGAAGCTTGCTATCAGCAACTTGAAGCCGTGTTGTTGAAGATCGGTTATGTTTATCCACATACCGCCACCCATCGACTACGAAAATTTCGGAATATCTTTGATCGCGCTAACCTGAGTCCGTCAGAAGTGGCGATGTTGCGAGGAATTTTAAGGCAGGTCAACTGGGCAACTGCTCATCTTGATTAATTTTTAGATTGATTATCCAGAGACATTTTCATATCGGAGTTATAAACAGCAGTGGAACCAAAAAACTTTTCATCGCCTGACGCTACCGACAAGAGCCGTGAAGCGCGTTTAAGTAAGTTGCGAGAGCGTCGCACCAAGGCTGTGACAAGCAATAGTGATGCTGCTATTCGTACAACTAATGCTGAAATCAATGCTGCGACGAAGATGCGTATGAACGAACCACTGGGAGATCCAAGATTTAGCGACGATGCTCAGTATGCTCGTCCTGAGAAAAGGACATCTGAGAACAGGCTCAAACCATTACCTAGTCGTCAAAATCGCCTTGAATCACGCTCTGAAAATCGTCCTGACAATGTATCGAATCTCCGTGGTAACGCCAAAACAGAGTTAGGCAGCCGCCGTAGAAGTAATAGTCAAGTTAGTAGCAAAAATAATCCTAATCGCCCGATCCCCATTCGTCCTGCCACTAAATCCCCTGTCAAAGTATTCGGTTGGCAATTGCTACGTTTAGGGATTGCCGCGATTGGTTTGAGCGTGATTGCAGGTACTTTTATATCTTGGCAAGGTCAGCAATCCTCTGCAACCAAGAAAGATCCTAGCGAAACCGTTGCTAAGGAAGACAAAAAGGCAGATAGCCCAGATATTGCTCCCATCAATCTAAAAAACGAAGAATCCGCATTACTCACCAAAATCAAATCCTTGGCGGCGACCGAAGCCGACCTTGGTATGCAGATGATGGTGGTTGAGTTGGACTCTGGCGCGTATGTTCAGGTGGGTGCAGATAAACCCATTGCTGCGGCTAGTACGATTAAAACTCCCTTATTGGTTGCTTTCTTGCAAGATGTCGATGCAGGTAAAATCAAGCTAGATGAGTTACTTACGATGACTAAGGATGTCATTGTTGGTGAGGCAGGAGATTTTCAATCATTGCCTGAAGGCACAAAAATCTCAGCGCTAGAAGTTGCCACCCAGATGATTATCATCAGTGACAATACGGCAACCAACATGATCATTAAACGCCTTGGCGGAATTGCCGCAGTCAATGCTCGCTTTAAGTCTTGGGGATTAAATAACATCGTTGTGAAGAATCAACTTCCTGACCTCGAAGGCACAAATACGATCAGCACAAGGGATATGGTGTCATTGCTATCCATGATCGATAAAGGGAATTTATTAGCACCACGCAGTCGCGATCGATTTATGGATATCATGCGCCGCCCTGTGACCAATACCCTTCTGCCCAGAGGTATTGACGAAGATGCACGCATCATTCACAAGACAGGAGATATTGGCTCAGCAGTTGGTGATGCAGGCATTGTCGATATGCCTAACGGTAAGCGTTATGCGATCGCAGTGATGGTCACGCGCCCCCACAATGATCAAAGGGCTAATGAGCTAATTCGCCAAATTTCGCGGACAACCTATGACTATTTTATTAATGGCGGCAAATTGCCAGAAACTAATTCATCTGAGCAAGGTAGCCCTGACACAGCTAACCCTAGTGATAGTGGAACTAGCACCATCGAAAATATTGTCATTCCTTTGCCAAATACATCTCAACCAAACCGAGAGCAGAACACAGATCCATAACCAATAAAGGCGACGCTTTGCGCCGCCTTTATTGAGTGTGCTGATAACTATGCTGAGCTACTTAATTAAAAATGATCCCTTGGTTGAGAAATATCGGCAGCTTGAGGCTCAGATATGGGAGAAGTGCGATTGTTACTAATACTATTGTGGGGCAAAGGTTGATCGTCGATTGCCGCTTCAATATTGGCAGCCATAATATCGCGAGGAATTACCCCTGTCGCATCACCAATTGACTGATTAGCACGATCCAAGAAAATAAAGCGGGGAATACCATCAACACGATATTTAGTTACCTCTGGGAGCCATTTGTTATTGTCCACATTCAGCATCACAAAGTTCATGCGATCGCTATATTCCTGTTCCAGTGATAAATTATCCGCCGCCATCGACTGACAACTTGTACACCAATCCGCATAAAACTCAATCGTAGTCGGTTTACCATTTACCAAAGCTTCATCAATAGGAATTGCGGCAGCCGCCACAGCATCGAGGGAGGTACTGCTACGCTGGGCTTGCAATCCGAGAAATAATGCTGCGGTTAATACAATCGCTGCGATCGCAACTAATAAATTTCGCAACTGATTTGCGTTGGTAGATGTTGGACTGATTTGATTTTCTGGATTCATAACAATAACTTACAAAAATGACTATTCCCATTATGCCGAGCAAGGTTTGCTCTATGCTAAAGCAATTCTAAATGATTAACGAAAGACTGGTTGATGGTTTAAGTCCCCTGAATAACAATGAAATTACACAATCAATTATGAGTAATTCTGCAAACTCCTTTGATGCCTCCGAATATGACCTCACTCAAGCCAAGCTAACATTTAAGGAAAAATTAGCCTATGGTGCTGGTGATCTCGGTACTGCCATTACCACAAATATCCTGTCATTTTTTCTCCTGTTTTTCTTTACCAATGTTGCAGGGCTTGATCCCATCCTCGCAGGATTAGTTTTACTCGTCGGGAAGATTTTTGATGCGATTAACGATCCGATTGTGGGGGTACTGAGCGATCGCACCAAATCAAAAATGGGAAGACGATTACCTTGGATGCTCTACGCGGCAATTCCTTTTGGGTTAACATTTTTCGCACAATGGTTAGTACCAAGTACCGATAAAATGACGCTCTTTTGGTACTACGTGGTCATCGGTATTGTGTTTAATCTCTTCTTCACCGCCGTTAACCTTCCCTACACTGCCCTCACTCCCGAAATTACCCAAGACTATAACGAGCGGACTAGCCTTAATACGTTCCGTTTTACCTTCTCGATTGGTGGCAGTATTGTCTCTCTGTTTATTGCTCAGTTAATCTTTGCTTTTTTCAAAGATCCCGCTCGCCAGACAGGTAGTTGTAATACGGGAGGAATGCAATATATTGTGCTGGGTGCAGTCTGTGCAATTATTTCCAGCATCTCGATTTATTGGTGTATTTGGGGCATTAAAAAAAGAGCGATCGCCAGTGATCGGCATCGACTTCACAATGAATCCCTTGATGCTGATACTGAAGAACTAAGCTTTTGGGAACAACTCAAAATAGTCTTCAACAATCGTCCATTTCTGTTTGTGATTGGCATCTACTTCTGTTCATGGTTAGCGTTACAAATCACGGCTTCAATCATTCCCTATTTTGTGGTCAATTGGATGCGAATGGAGGAGAGTGATTTCATCCTCGTGACGATTGCCGTTCAAGGTACAGCACTGATTATGCTATCTGTTTGGAGTGCCATTAGCAAAAGATTCGGCAAAAAAGCAACCTATTTTATGGGTTCAGGCGTTTGGATTATTGCTCAAGCAGGACTGTTTTTCTTGCAACAAGGACAGGTCATCATGCTCTATGTGCTAGCGATTATGGCTGGGTGTGGAGTATCTACTGCCTATCTCATTCCTTGGTCAATGATTCCCGATGTCACCGATCTCGATGAGTTAGAGACAGGACAACGTCGTGAGGGAATTTTCTATGCTTTCATGGTGCTATTACAGAAATTTGGACTAGCGGCGGGGTTGTTTTTACTGGGGATTGGGTTGTCATGGGCAAACTTTCAAGAGCGAATCCCCTGCCAAGCGATGCCAATTCAACCAGATTCAGCTCTATTTGCAATTAGAGTTGCGATTGGCCCCTTACCGACGATTGCGCTTGTGATTGGCTTAGGTTTAGCATACTTCTATCCCATTACCCGTGAGGTACACACGGAAATATTGGTGCGTTTAATGGAAAGAAGACGTGAACGAAACGAATGAATTAGATTGCGGTACTAGAGAGTTAAAATGAGGGATATTACATTTTTTATTAAAGATTCTTACACGATTTACTACGATCGCAAGGCTTTATTAATCGCACCACTTTACTAATTACTATTTGCTAAAATTTACATAACTAAGCTGTGAGCAGGAATATCATGCAAGCAACTGTGATTGAAATAGAACAGGAACAAGAGCCTCAAATTCATCTTTGGTCGATCGCGGACTATCACCAAATGATTGAGGCGGGAGTTTTGGATGAGGATGATCGCGTAGAACTGTTGGAAGGAAAAATTGTTTGTATGAGTCCACAACGACCATTTCACGCGGCAAGTGTGCAACGTAGTAGCAGATTGCTATTTAAATTGCTAGGCGATCGCGCCGAAATTCGCATACAGTTACCAGTTACATTAGGCAATGATTCTGAGCCAGAACCAGATATTGCGGTTGTTAGGTTTGATGAGAATGAATATTCTTTTAGGCATCCTGAAGCCCCTGATATTTATTTGTTGATAGAAGTTGCTGATTGGACTATCTCAAAAGATCGCAAGCAAAAAGCACGTATTTATGGCAAAAATCAAGTTTTAGAATATTGGATTCTCGATTTACAAAAGCGACAAGTTTATATTTTTCGCCACCCAGAGGATGGAAGCTATCGTGAAGAATTAATTTTGAATAGCGATGCTAATACTACAATGCAAGCTTTTCCTGATGTGACGATCTCTTTAGATGCTTTATTTGCGATCGCAAATAACTAAATCTTTGCTTGAGCGATTGCTTATCAATTTTTTGTCTTTGCGGCGGAGCGCATCCTGAAAGGAATCGCCAATAACTTCTCAGAACTCATCAATGGAGCCAACCATTTCCGCCCACTTAAACTTGGCTAAAAATAGACAACTTTAACGAGCATATCGGTTTCGGTATAACGGTCTAGTTGAGCCGCCGCAGAGAATCTTCAGCTTTTAAATTTTGATAAAGTGCAGTTTTAGGCTGTGTGCTTATACAGGAGTAGCTCGCAAACGAATGCCAAGTGACTGTATAACTCTTAGAACAGTGGCAAATTCTGGATTACCGTCAATTGACAAAGATTTATAGAGGCTTTCACGTCCTAAGCCTGTTTCACGCGCAACATTTGTCATTCCTTTAGATCGAGCAATATCTCCTAATGCGGCTACCACTAAATTAGGATCGCCATCTTCAAGAGCGGCTTCAAGATAAGCTGCCATATCTTCTTTCGTTTCCAGATGCTCTGCTGCATCCCAAAGATGAGTTGGAACTTTGTTCATGAGATCTCCTATAGGTTTTGTGATAAGTCTAAGGCTGTTTTGATGTCGCGATCTTGGGTGCGTTTGTCGCCTCCTGCAAGCAACACGATTAACGTATTCCCTTGTTGTATGAAATAAACTCGATATCCTGCACCATAATCAATACGGAGTTCTGACACACCTTTTCCTATCGGTTTTACGTCACCAGGATTGCCCATAGACAACCGCCGAATACGAATGTCGATGCGCGCCCTAGCTTCCCGATCGCGCAGTGATTTAAACCACCGAGAATAAATTTCAGTCTCCCGAATTTCAATCATGCTTTAAGTGTATCCCATGGGATACGGAAAAACAAGCAACAAGAAAACTTGCTTAACTGCTGTTGTTGCGATAAAAACTCCGAATAGATTGGTTCCGTTACATTTTATTAACGCACTCTGAAAGTCAAGCTTTGTATGCGGTCAAATTTAGTTACTTGTTCGATATTTTTAACTATGGTGTCTAAGTACAGGACAAAAATTTAATAGAGTTAAAGAAGGCTTGAGAATTGAGATGAAGGTCAAAGATAATATGCCGAAGAAAATCAAAGCCAAGCCGAAAGATACTCTTAGAAGGTATTTGTAAAATAAATATTAAGGAAGAGAACAAAATAAAACTCAGGGGAGAAAGTAGAAAAAAAGCAAAATGACAAAATGTCTAGGAAAAAATACCCAACCGATCTAACGGATCAGCAGTGGGAGATTATCAAAGATATGTTTCCTGCGGCAAAATCTGAAGTAGCTCAAGGGAGAAAACGCACCACTAATTTACGAGAAGTAGTCAATGCCATTTTGTATTGGACAAGAAGTGGTTGTGCATGGGATATGCTCCCGCATGATTTCCCGCCATCAGACACAGTGTATATGTACTTTCGCCGATGGCAGCGCAAAGGAATCATCGAAGAAATCCATGAAAAGCTACGAGATAAGTAGCCATGCAGAATTATTTACACATATCCGAACTAATGGGAAGATTCTAAGAATCACCATATCCGAACTAATTACTGTGAGACTAATTGAGCCACTT
>NZ_JACJQB010000045.1 GCF_014696385.1 Pseudanabaena mucicola FACHB-723 | reverse complement strand
TTCCCTATGCTTGGCAAGAGAAAGGGACGGGTTTAAGCTTACCCAGTCAACGCAGTAAGAGGTTAAATGTCGTGGGTTTGATGAATCGAAACAATGACTTATCTGCTTATGTTTTTGAACGCAGTATCACCAGTGCAGTCATTCTCGCTTGTATCGATGACTTTGCTCGTCAATCTACCAAGCCAACAGTGATTGTTATGGATAAAGCCTCTATTCATACCAGTCAACTGATTCAAGAGAAATTAGAGCAGTGGAAGAACCAGCAAGTTGAGATTTTCCAGTTACCCCCTTATAGTCCCCAGTTGAACTTGATTGAAATTTTGTGGCGTTTCATGAAGTATGAGTGGATTGAACTCAATGCATATGAATCTTGGGAAAGTTTAGTCTCTTATGTTGAAAAAGTTCTTCGAGACTTTGGTTCAACTTATGTAATTAATTTTGCTTAGCTACTTATATTCAACTTTTATAGTCAAGCTATTTTAACTAAGTTTCTAGTTTTTCAAGATTTAGCGCTCGCTGTAACTGCTCGATCTCATCTTTGTGGGCGCGAACTTTAAGCTGAGAGTCAGGCAGTAGTCGCAAGCTGACTCTGCGCTCACGGGGTGTGCCACGCCAATAAAATATCCCTGCGATCGGCGATAGAGCTGTGAGCCAAATCCAAATATTTTCTAGATCTGGGATTAAAATACCTAGCACTAAGCCTAGACAAATCATGCCAATTGCCGCTAGGACGGTCATAAATATTGCTAAAAATAGATTGGGCTTGACTTGCCCCGATAAATTCGCAACTTCTCGATCACGATCAATTTCAACAACCTGATATGCCCTTTGCCGAAAGTGATCACGTACCTGCATTAGCATCTGATCGTCCGTGATCTGATTATTTTTTGTAAATACAACATCAGTTGTGCGATCGCGAATTGATCCTCGTAAAAAAGAAACTAAACCCCAAAATAGCAAGAGCGTTAATAAGAGGGTGGAATATATGACTGGAACAGTTACAGGCATTCGCTACTTCGGTTATGATGAGATGGCTAAGATATAGTCTAAAGAAAACTACTAACTATTATAAATAGTAACCTTCAGTAATTTCATGATTACTCATTTTCGGTTTGATATATCTTCTTGCTTTTGATATAAGTATTAACGAATATAAGAAGTAGTGCTAAAAGCTACCTAGGTAAAATATAGAAATGACTGAATATCCTACAGCTACCTATGTCGGCAAGTACGTTGATGATTCCTTTAAATTATCCAAATTTCTGCGAATATTACGCAAACGTTGGATTACCATCGCGGCAGTCTCTGTGACGGTATTTGCTGGCAACGTCTACTATACATTTACCAGAATTCCTCAATACCGTGCAAGCGCTTCTCTTCTAGTTAACTCCACAGTTGCCGTATCAGATATTCAACTTCCTGGATTGCCTAGTAATTCGGCGGCTAGCCTAAGCACAGAAATTTCTATTCTCAAGAGCTACCCTTTGATTGAAAATGCTCTGACTAGGTTACAAAAATCTGAAGCAGGCAAGACATATAGCTCTCTAAATTCAGCAATGATCATAGAGGGATTAGACATACGTCCTGAAAAAGATGCTATGGTTTTGCGACTTAGCTACACAGATACTGACGCAAAAAGAGCCCGTGATGTCTTAGCTGCTTTATCGCAAACCTATGTTGAATATAGCCTAAAAGATCGTCAAACCAAATCCACCACAGCGATTCAGTTTATTGAAGATAAACTTCCACAGGTAAAGCAACAGCTTGACAAGTCGGCGCTAGCGGTTACACAATTTCGGAAGCGGTATAATATCGTCGATCCTGATACCTATGCTGCCTCGGTTTATACCATGCGCGAGGCTCTGGAGACTCAAGCTCAAAACTTACAAATCAAAATCGCGCAGTCACAACAACAATACGAATCCCTAAGTAGTCAAGTAGGTAAATCGGCTGATGAAGCGATCGGCAATGCTATTCTGCAACAGGATGAATCGTATCAGTCATTGGTTAAACAATTCCAAGAAGTAGAAACTAATTATTTCTTGGAACTCACACGCTTTCGCGAAGATCATCCCAACGTTGTTGCTCTTAAAGATCGCCGAGATGAACTGTATAGATTATTAGAAAATCGCGCTCAATCAGTAGTAGGTGTAAGGAATACTGCTACAGCAAATATTACGAAAGAGCCAAACAGTCCTATTCAACAAAACTTAGCCACTCAATTATTTGCGGCACAAACAGATCTTGCGGTCAGTCAAGCGCAGCTAGAAAGTATTAGAAAGGCTCAAGAGGAAGTTACTGCTGCTTTTTCTAATATTCCCCAAATTCAGCAGCGATATGTAGAAATCCAAAGACAGCTTGCCCTTGATAGCTCAACCTACAATAAGCTCAGTGAAAAATTAGAAGAGTTAAGAATTGCAGAAGCTCAAGAAATTTCATCATGGAAGATCTTAGAACCACCTTTAACTCCCAGCAAGCCCTTTTCTCCAAATATTGAGAGAAATTTGCTCACTGGCACTATCCTCAGTTTGGGTTTAGGAGTTCTATTAGCACTGCTCCAAAATAAATTAGACCAGCGTATTCGTGAAGTCGAAGAAGTAAGGGAAATGATTGATATCCCTCTGCTTGCTTCAATTCCAATGATGAATGCCAATTCTTTACTCGCCAGTGTCGATGGTAGACATCCTAGTAATAATTACTACGCTTTTAAAGAATCCCTAAGTTCGCTGGCGCTTAATTTGCGTTATTTGGGTACAGATAACACGATGAAAGTAATTGCATTCACATCGTCTGTCCCTTCTGAAGGCAAGAGTACATTAAGCTATAACATCGCCAATATCTTAGCTTCTCTGGGATACAGAGTGATGTTAGTAGATGCAGATATGCGAAAACCAACTATTCATAAGTTAGCTAAACTAAGTAATACCGTTGGTTTGTCTACTGCTTTAGCAACCACTAAACCTTGGCAAGAATTAATTCAACAGGGAGATGAACTTGGTAATTTACACATTTTGACCTCTGGCTCTCTTCCTCCCAATCCTATGTTGTTGCTAGATTCCAATAAAATGACTAACCTTTTACAGGAGTTGCGCCAAGAGTATGACTATGTACTAGTTGACACGCCCCCCGTGATTGGTATCAGTGATGCTCAATGTTTGACTCCTAAAGTGGATACTTTTATTTTGGTGGCAGCGATTGATCGCTCTACCCGAAGTGGAATTTCTCGTGCTTTGGAGTTACTAGAAATGGCAAAGGCAAATGTTGCTGGGTTATTAATTAATATGATTGGCACATCTGATGGTGAGTATTATTACAAATACTACAATGGCTATTACTTGCCATCGGAAAAAGAGCAAGCAGAGGAAGTTTCTGTATCGACAGTAGAATCAAGTGAAAAATAAATTTAGGCTCAAACCCAAAAAATGAGTTGCGTCACAAAGTGCTGCAACTCATTTTTTGGGCTTTGAAGTGTACTAAGTTGACCCTAGAAATCGACACCACGTTTCAGGTCTACGCCTTTTTCGGCATAGTGTTTGTGACAGACCATTTCTGAGTGGATAGAAGCTAGGTCGAAATAGGCTGGCTGATTGAGGCAACGACCTGTGATGATTACTTCTGTATCTCGTGATTTTTTGAGTAGGGCTTCGCAGATGGGCTCAACAGGTAATAAGTCCAGATCAACGGTGGGATTCAATTCATCAAGAATGATTGTTTTATAAAGTCCTGATGCGATCGCAGCTTGAGCAATTTCCCAGCCACGTTGAGCCTCGATGCAGTCCATTTCCTGCTGTTGACCACGCCAGACAATTGCGTCACGTCCGCAACGTTGATGATCAATCACATGGGGATAACCACGTTTGAGGGCAGCGATTGCTGCGTCTTCGGTATAGCCTGTACCACCCTTGAGCCATTGCATGATTAAAACACGGTGGGATAAATCGCGACTGATGCCAGTGCCAATTGCTTTTAAGGATCTACCTAAGGCTGAGGTGCTCTTACCTTTGCCCGCACCTGTATAAATTTCAATACCTGTGACTCCATATTTTTCGGCATGGGCATCATCATGCGATCGCATTTCTGAGTGTAGATCCGCAATATCAATCAATGCTTGTGGTGCGCCGCGACCTGTACAAATAACTTCGAGGTGCGGTAGTTTATTTTTTAAGTCTTTGACGACGCGATCAACTGGAATTAAACCGAGATCGAGGACGGGATTAATCTCATCTAAAACTACTACCGAATACAGCCCTGATGCCATTGCACCTTTGGCGATCGCCCAACCACGTTCTGCTTCTTGGCGATCAAAAGGTGTGACATGTTCGGCATCAAAAAATTCGGCGCGACCTGTCCGCACATGGTCGATTAAGTGGGGAAATCCTTGTTGTAATGCGGAAATTGCTGCATCTTCTGCATATTCCCGCTCTGCCCCTTTGAGAAATCGCAGTAATAAAATCCTTGTGCCAAAGGGTGAGCTGTCAGACATACCTAGTCCTAGCGATCGCAATACCACACCTAGGGCTGCCTGTGATTTGCCTTTACCCATTCCGTCATAAACATGGATTTGTCCGATCTCACGTTCGGGACGCACCTGTGCGGTCATGATGCCAATTGCTGCCATGTTTTTTCTAACCAATCTCATTCAATGTGATTATATAGCGCCTACAAACTTGTTTCCCCACCTTTGCTGGAGAAAGCAATTACTTCTACAGGCTGAGCTTGGCTAATGCTAAAATCTACTCCTGAGATTCATTCCTTTGTGTCATGAGAAATTTTTCACTGCGATCGCTATTTGCCCTTGTTGCCGTAACTACTATACTCGGCATTACAATGCCTGTGCGATCGCAGTCAAGACCAAGCTCAACGCCAAACAAAACAACAAATACAAGAACATCAGTCGAGATTTCGCGACCACAGCAACCAGAAATTTCTTCAGGCAAAAAAACTAGTGTTGTCAAAATGTTTGAAGATATTGCGATCGCACCGAATTTTGTGCCAACGGTTGTTGAACTACGAGGTATTAGCGGTGGTGGCACTGAGACTCAGGCAAAATCAGGACGCAAAGTGACGGAAACTGGCGAATGTATTGGTTTTATTGACGCAGAGCCTGATCATAAAATCACCCTCACTCAGCCATTTAACTATCTCAAAATGCAAGTTAGAAGCTCTGGTGATACAGTTTTGTTAGTACGTGGTCCCGGTGGGAGTTGGTGTAGTGACGATGTTCGCGATCGCAATCCTGAAATAGCAGGCGATTGGCTAGAGGGAACCTATGAGGTTTGGATTGGCTCTTATGAAGAAAATGCTTCTTTTCCCTATCTACTAGAACTGTCCGAGCAGCCATAATCAAACACTAATTAGGACATTCTAAAGTTTGACGGCTATCATTTTTTGTGAATGGGTGTGTACCACTTGCGATCGCACAAAGATATAACCGAGTCTGATCATCCAAATGACGCACACCTGAGAAATCAATATCTAAGCAGGTGTGTAATCTTTTTAAGATCGCACCCCGCAGATTTGTACCACGCAAATTGCAACCATTCATAATTGCGCCTGTAAAATCTGCCTCAATTAAATTTGCGCCACTGAAATTAGTAATATGCAGATTGGCGCGTGTAAACTTGCTCTCTGATGAATTTGACCAAGTGAAGTTTGCGCCTGTCAAGTCAGCATTCGCAAAATTTGCGCCACGCAATAACGCACCTCTGAGATTAGTATCAATCAGTTTAGCCCCTGTTAAGTTAGCGTCAATCAAATTAGCACTACTCAAATCTGCCTTATCTAAAGTTGCGCCACGGAGATCAATGCCAATTAAATTAGCACTGCGTAATTGGGCATGACTGAGATCGATATTAGCGAAATTACGCTCTCCTTGTTTGTATAGTTCTAATAATTTCGAGACTTCCAAGGTGGCTACTCCTAATCAATAAATCCTACATTCCCAAAGGCTCACGAAATTCTAGAATTTCGGTTTGAGGTATGAGTCTAACTTATTTTAGGCAGTTTATTTCAACAAAAATCAGGTGAATTTTTTTTAAATTTTATTAAACTCAAAGACCCTAGTTCTCAATTCTGCTGGATCCCAGTCGAGAAAACGCTATAAGATAATAGACTGCACAAAGACCTTAATATTTAAGTAACAAAATTTCCTAAGTAACCCGCTATGAGTACGACCGAACTTCCCAAACAATATAACCCTCTCGAATCTGAAGCCAAGTGGCAAAAATATTGGGAGGAAAGTGGCGTATTTGTAGCAGAAAGCCAAAGCGAAAAAGAGCCATACTGCATAATGATTCCGCCGCCCAATGTCACGGGCAGCTTACATATGGGTCATGCTTTTCAAGAGGTATTAATTGACATCTTAATTCGCTATCACCGTATGCGTGGGTTTAATACGCTGTGGTTACCGGGTACTGATCACGCTAGTATTGCCGTCCAAACGATCCTTGATAAACAAATCAAGGCTGAAGGCAAAACTAATCAAGAGATTGGGCGCGAAAAATTTTTAGAGCGGGCTTGGGAATGGAAAGCGGAATCTGGTGGTACGATTGTTTCGCAGTTACGGCGTTTAGGGGTGTCGGCAGACTGGACACGCGAACGCTTCACCATGGATGAAGGTTTATCGAATTCAGTAACAGAAGCCTTTGTCAAGCTCTATGAAGCAGGTTTAATTTATCGCGGCGAATATCTGGTTAACTGGTGTCCCGACTCGCAATCTGCTGTATCAGATCTTGAAGTTGACAATAAAGAAGTTAATGGTCATCTTTGGAATTTCCGCTATCCCTTAGCTGATGGCTCTGGTCATTTAGTTGTCGCCACCACTCGCCCCGAAACCATGTTGGGTGATACTGCGGTTGCGGTTAATCCTGATGACAATCGCTACAAGCATTTAATTGGTAAAACGATCATGCTGCCAATCATGAATCGTGAAATTCCGATTATTGCCGATCAATATGTCGATCCCAAGTTTGGTAGTGGCTGTGTCAAGATTACCCCTGCCCATGATCCGAATGACTTTGAGATGGGTAAGCGCCATCAACTTCCATTAATCAATATTCTCAATAAAGATGGCTCAATCAATGAGAATGGTGGTGAATTCCAAGGACAAGATCGGTTTGTAGCGCGTAAAAATGTCGTCGCCAAGCTGGATCAATTGGGCTTACTCGAAAAAATTGAAGACTATACTCACACTGTTCCCTATTCAGAACGTGGCAAAGTGCCTGTGGAGCCATTGCTCTCAATTCAGTGGTTTGTGAATATTAAGCCGCTATCAGACTTTGCTCTGGAACAGTTTGACAAACAAAATTCGCCCACCTTCGTCCCCGATCGCTGGGGTAAGGTATATCGCGATTGGCTAATTCGTCTCAAGGATTGGTGTATTTCCCGGCAATTGTGGTGGGGACATCAGATCCCTGCTTGGTATGCGCCCGATGGCACAATTTTTGTGGCACGGACTGAAGCGGAGGCGATCGCCCAAGCTAAGGCAAAATTTGGTACGGATGTCACTTTAGAGCGCGATCCAGATGTGCTGGATACATGGTTCTCATCGGGTTTATGGCCATTCTCGACTTTAGGTTGGCCAGAGCAAACTCAAGATTTGGAAACTTTCTATCCTACGAGTGTTCTAGTTACTGGCTTTGACATTATCTTCTTCTGGGTTGCCCGAATGACGATGATGGCGGGATACTTCACGGGCAAGATGCCTTTCCATACGGTCTATATTCATGGATTGGTGCGCGATGAAAATAATCAGAAGATGTCTAAATCCAAAAACAATGGCATCGATCCATTAGTTCTGATTAATAAGTATGGAACCGATGCGTTGCGTTATTCCCTTGTTAAAGAAGTAACGGGCGCAGGGCAGGATATTCGCCTCGATTACAATCGCAAAACCGATGAATCGACAACGGTGGAGACAGCACGGAATTTTGCCAATAAGCTCTGGAATGCTTCGCGATTTGTGATGATGAACCTTGATTTGAATCGTGGCTCCGCCACGATTCAAATCGAAAATCTAGAACTTGCCGATCGCTGGATTTTGTCGCGTTACTATCAGACAGTTTTACAGGTACGTGAACAACTTGATGCCTATAGCATGGGTGAAGCTACCAAGAGTCTGTATGAATTCTTCTGGGGAGATTTCTGTGATTGGTATATTGAATTAGTCAAATCACGCTTACAGGAAACCGCCGATCCGACTTCTCGCGCTACGGTGCAGCAAACTCTTGCCTTTGTCCTTGATGGAATTTTGCGTCTGTTGCATCCATTTATGCCCCATGTTACTGAAGAGATCTGGCAACTGCTCACCTATGGTACTAATGAACCATCAAGCGATCACCCAGTGCTCGCGATTCAACCCTATCCCGAAATCGATACTACTCACATTAATGAGGAACTAGAAGAGCAGTTCAAGTTAATCATCGGCACAATCCGCACGATTCGCAATCTTCGTGCTGAAGCTGAGATTAAGCCTAGTCTGAAAGTGAAGGTGATTTTACAATCCGACAGCGATCGCGAAAGAGCATTACTAGAATCGGGACAAAGCTATATTCTCGACTTGGCAAGGGTTGAGGATTTGGCAGTTGTGGCAACTGTGGATGAGTCGGCAACGGAAGAGGCGATCGCAGGTGTGGTTGGTACTGTCCAGACTATTGTTTCTTTGGTTGGAGTTGTGGATATTGCTCAATTGGTTGCCAAGCTAGATCGCACCCTCAAGAAACTAGAATCTGCGATCGCATCGACTCAAGGACGCTTAAATAATGAGGGCTATGTCAAAAAAGCACCACCTGAAGTAGTGGCAACTGCGCGTGCAGAATTGGAAGAATCTCTCAAACAGCAGGAGATTCTCAAGGCGCGTTTAGCTCAATTACAGGGTAAATAAACCTTTGCAGAATAGGATGAGCAACGCGAAGCGTTGCTCATCCTATTTTAATGTGCTTGGCTTTTGCGTTAAAGTGTTAAGGGTGTTGTGCTTTGGGCATTACTCTCTAAATCTAAATAATTTCCTAAAACTGCATATGTCAACCCCTGAAAGCTTAAAACAAAGATTTGTTGCGATCGCTAGCAAGCGTGA
The DNA here is from genome assembly GCF_014696385.1 of Pseudanabaena mucicola FACHB-723. Classification (GTDB taxonomy): domain Bacteria; phylum Cyanobacteriota; class Cyanobacteriia; order Pseudanabaenales; family Pseudanabaenaceae; genus Pseudanabaena. The sequence goes on along the minus strand of NZ_JACJQB010000045.1, from coordinate 17,404 downwards.
ATTATTGGTGGAATTATCACTCAAAAATAATTTGGGCAGCTTGACTATCGATGTCATTCAAGCTTTAGAAGAACTTGATGATTTGCTTATTGAAATTAGAAAGATTTTCCCCGATTGGCAAATCGACTAGCGTAAATTCATGCCCCCAAAACTCACGGCTTTCCATGCTCAGGTGAATGTCCAGCGTCAAGTCAAAATCCCGATGCGCGATCGCATTAACTTGACGGCGGATATCTATCGCCCTAGGGGTGTCAGTACACCGTTACCTGTATTGCTAATGCGCTTGCCCTATGGTCGGGCGATTGCTTCGACCTGCACCTATGCCCACCCCAGTTGGTATGCCAAGCAAGGCTATATTGTGGTTATTCAGGATGTGCGCGGTTGTGGCACTGCTGAGGGGGAGTTCTATCCATTTAAACATGAGTATGAGGATGGATATGACACAGTGGAATGGTGTGCCAAGGAGCTAGAGGGTAGTAATGGCAAAGTGGGCATGTATGGTTTTTCCTATCAGGGGATCACGCAGTTTCAAGCGGCTGTACAGCAACCACAGGGACTAGTGACAATCTGTCCCAGCATGGCAACCGCAGATTTGTATCACGGCTGGTTTTATTTTGGGGGAGCGGTTTGTTTAGATTTTGACTTAGGTTGGGCATTACAGTTAGCTCAAAATCGAGCATGGTATTTAAAACAAGAGCCACAGGCTAGCCATCTTTTTGCGGCTCAGAAACAGGTGGGTAAATGGTCAGAAAATTTACCATTGGATGAAATAGAACTGTTCAAGAACGAAACGTTGGGCGGGCAATTTGGGAAGTTCTTTTTTGATTGGATTGGTAATCAGCAAGCAGATGCCGAATATTGGCAACAACTAAATCCCCTCAGTTATTTTGATCGATTTGATCTGCCTGCTTTGCATATTGCGGGGTGGGCGGATATTTTTATCGAGGCGACGATTAATACCTATCGACAGGCAAAGGCGGCGACAAACAAGCCGCAACATTTGGTTGTGGGGCCATGGCAACATTTACCTTGGTTGCCAAAGGTGGGCGAAATTGATTTTGGTGAAGCCGCCATTTCACATGTCGATCAGTTGCAAATTGATTGGTTTGATTTTTGGCTGAAGGGAATTGATAATGGCATTTGCGATCGCAATCCTGTACAAATTTTTTTGATGGACAAAAATCAATGGCTTGAGCAGACTGATTTCCCGCCAGTGCAATCTCCAGATAAAACCCATAGGCTTTATTTACATCCACAACGGCAGTTAGCGGCGCATTTACCCATTGTCAGCCAGCCAGCTCCTGATATTTACGTTTACGATCCCCGCAATCCCAATCCTGCCACTGCTTACGGATTTTATGATCAGCGCCATGTGCATCAGCGTTGGGATGTGCTGATTTATGAGAGTGAGGAACTAGATGCAGATTTTGCGATCGCAGGAATTCCTGAATTTATGCTCTATGCGGCAACGACTGCCCCTGATACCGATTGGGTGGTGAAGCTGTTGGATATTTATCCTGACGGTAAGCAAATGTTGGTATCGATGGGGGTGTTACGGGCAAGATTTCGTAAGTCATGGACTGAACCTGAATGGGCTGAATCCGATGTGGTGCATGAATATCGCATCAAGCTGCGCCCCACTTGCCAAAATTTTGCTCAGGGACATCGAATTGGTGTGGCAATTTCTAGTGCGGCTTTTCCATTGATCGAGCGCCATTCTAATACGCAGCAGTTACCATCAACGGCGAGGGTCATTGATTTGGTGGAAGCAACCCAGCAGATTTTTTATAGTGCCGAATATCCTTCCCATTTAAAAATCAGTATTTTATAAAAACCTGTAACAGTCGCGTAGCGACTGTTACAGGTTTTTGGTGTTTTTGGTGTAAGCTCGCCAACCACCATATTCAGTAATTTCCTTTTGTCCTTCACAGAGAAATGGCTCACCCAGCACTCCTAAAACTTCCTGCATATCTGACAACACAACTTTACCGATCGCAAGTCCCGCAGGTTCAGCCATTAAGACTTCACCGAGCGCCGCAGGGCTAATTGACCAAATTTCTAAAGCGATCGCCGCGCCATTCTCATTGACTCGAAGCATGGCAGGATGGCGATCGTTGATTGTCCAAAGTCGATAAATTGGTGCGGTTTCTGCCTCTCTGACAAAGGTTGCACCCACTTTTTGCAAGTTTCCATTTAACTCTAAACCGCGCATTAGAGTTCCATTGACGGCAAATTCAATCATATTTTAGTAGTCCTACCTTTTTTTATAAGGATGATGCAAAGTTAACCCTGTTTGGGCATCAAATCCGTACAACTTGTGCAGATCAAAACGCCAAAAACTGCGATCGCCAATTTGCCAATGCTGCTCTAGGCCAATATCGGCGGATACTCTCGCTCTGATTTCGGTATCGTTGACCTTGAGTAAAACAATTGTTTCTGAGCCGAGGGCTTCGACAAGCTCGACGATGCCGACAAAATGAGCATTGTCGGCAGTGGTGGGTTGCAAATCTTCAGGACGGAAGCCCAGTGTAAAATTGCGGTCGCAACCAACTTCTTTGAGTGAAACTTCATCTAGATTAATTGTTCTAGCCAAGCTATCACTGCTGAGATTGCCCTGCGAATCGATGTGGACAGCCAAAAAATTCATCGGTGGTGAACCCATAAAGCCTGCCACAAATTGGTTAGCAGGTTGCCGATAAATATTTAAGGGGGTATCGACTTGCTGAATATCACCCTTGTTTAAAACCACAATCCGATCGCCCATAGTCATTGCTTCAACTTGATCATGGGTGACATAGATCGTAGTCACTTGTAACTGCTTTTGCAACTGCACGATTTGCGATCGCGTATCGCTGCGTAACTGAGCATCCAGATTGGACAATGGCTCATCCATCAAAAAAACTTGGGGATTACGCGCAATTGCTCGACCAAGGGCAACCCGTTGTTTTTGTCCGCCCGATAGTTCTTTGGGCTTGCGTGTTAGTAAATGGGAAATTTGCAAAGATGCAGCGACCTGCTGCACTCTTTGATCAACCTCGGCACGTTGTTTTTGGTTAGCTGTCCCAAACCAAGCGAGTTTCGATAATGTCGATAACTTTTGCGATCGCTGTCGGCGTAGTCCAAAGGCGATGTTGTTATAGACCGTCATATGTGGATAGAGCGCATAACTCTGAAATACCATGGCAATATCGCGCACTTTTGGTGGTAAATGGTTGATTTGGCGATCCCCTAAATAGATTGAGCCATCACTAACTTCTTCTAAACCTGCGATCAGCCGCAACAGGGTACTTTTGCCACAACCTGAGGGGCCAACTAAAACCATAAATTCGCGATCGGCAACTTCTAGATCAATATCCCGAAGCACGATATTTTGTCCAAACTTTTTGGTAACACCACACAAACGCACGGGAGCCATTGCCAAGTATCCTAAAAATCTAAACTTTACAGAAAAGATGCTGTTAAGTAATTGAGCGCAATTAAATATAAAACCCTCAAACCTTTGGCGCACGCTGCACGTGTGCCAAAGCTCAAACCTTTTGGTTTTAATTATGCCTAACTACTTAGTATCTCTTCTTTAAGATTACAGCGCTTTGCGCTGACATAAAAACCGTCAAAAAAACATCAAAAGTTTGGCAAAATTTTCAAGCAGCTAGCTCCAATGCCAGATGATAGCATTATGCTAACAAGCTCTTTTTAGAAAAAATTACTAATCATTACGCCCATGTCCGATCCCAAAGTTAGTGCTGCCGTTGCCAGTCTCTACAATACTTACCCCTTTCCCCCAGAGCCAATCTTGGATGAGCCACCACCAGGATATAACTGGCGTTGGAATTGGCAAGCCGCCTATAGCTTCTGCACTGGACAAAAACCTGCTAGAGATAACATTCGCATTCTTGATGCTGGTTGTGGATCGGGTGTCAGTACAGAATACCTCGTGCATTTAAACCCTGAAGCCTCTGTCGTCGGTATTGACCTCAGCGAAGGAACGCTTGCCGTTGCCCAAGAACGCTGTAAAAGATCAGGGGCAACCAGAGTCAATTTCCATCATCTCAGCCTATTTGATGCCGATCAATTGGAGGGCGAATTTGATCTGATCAACTCCGTGGGAGTATTGCACCATACCGCCGATCCGATCCGTGGTATCCAAACCCTCGCCAATAAACTTGCTCCCGGGGGATTGCTGCATATTTTTGTCTATGGTGAATTAGGTCGATGGGAAATTCGCCTCATGCAAGAAGCGATCGCAATATTGCAAGGTGACAAGCGCGGCGATTATGTCGATGGCGTAAAAATTGGTCGCGAACTGTTTGCCAATCTTCCTGAAAATAACGCCTTGCGCCGTCGCGAAAAGGAACGTTGGGAACTGGAAAATAAGCAGGATGCTTGTTTTGCCGATATGTATGTTCATCCCCAAGAGCTAAATTACAACGTAAATACATTATTTGAATTAATTGATGCATCAGGGCTAGATTTTCTCGGCTTTTCCAATCCACAGGTTTGGGATTTAAATCGCTTAATTGGGAAAGTGCCTGATTTACTCGACAGAGCAAAGCACCTCACAGAACGCCAACGTTACCGCCTAATTGAAGTTCTCGATCCCCATACAATTTCCCATTACGAGTTCTTTTTGGCACGTCCCCCGATCGCCAAACAAACTTGGCAAGTTGATGCCGAACTTCTCGCGGCAATCCCTGAGCCTAGCCCTTGTATCTATGGCTGGCAAGATAGCCCCAATTTCTTTGACTATAACTATCAATTAGTCAGAATTAGTGACTTGGAATGGAAGTTTTTGCTCGCTTGCAATGATAATCAGAACAAAAAGCAAACAGTTGCTCAGATCTTAGAATCCGTAGCTGCAAGCCTTGAGGATGTGCGATCGCTCCAAAAGCAACAGATCATTCTTCTGAGTGCATAAACGCTTAGGTATAATGAGAACCTGTGGCGCACGCTGCGCGTGCGCCACAGGTTCTCATTAATTTAGTCATCTTTCCCCATGGCATCTAGATCCGCTAACTCTTCACGCATTCAAATCTACTGGCAAAAATGTGTGCCTTGGTTAGAATCCTGTGCGATCGCCGCTTGGGGGATTACACTCCTGCGGCTATGGCTATCAGGACAATTATTTTTGCTGATTCACCCCAATTACATTCCCCTGACCGTGATTGCAGGCATTGGACTAACTATTGTTGGCGCTGCCGAGGCTTGGCGCGTTGCCCAACGGCGCAAAAATCATAAAAACAATCAAAATAGTCCCAATAATCAACAGCACGTTAATTTAATCAAACCATCCCTGAGCAGTAGTTTGTTATTATTCGTGGCAATTGTCGCTTTATTTGTCAGCCCCCGTCCCTTCACCAGTGAAAAAGCGATTCACCGTGGTGTTATTGAAAATATTGCCGATGCCAGAACCATTCCCCAATCATTTCGCGCTAGCAATCGCCCCGAAGAGCGGACTCTGGTTGAGTGGGTACGCACAATCAGTGCCTATCCTGAACCCGACGCATATAAGGGACAGAAGGTAAACCTCACGGGCTTTGTTGTCCATGCCCCCGATCAGCCTGACAACATGTTTTTAATTACAAAATTTGTGATTACCTGCTGTGCGGCGGATGTTTATCCTGTTAGTCTACCCGTCAAAATTACGGAAAGTCGCAAAAACTATCCTCCCGATCGCTGGCTGCAAATCGAAGGTCAAGCCGATGTAGACAACACTGACGGCAAACGTCAGGTTGTGATCGTGGCAAGTAATATTACTGCGATCGCAGAACCCAAAAATCCCTACGACTACTAAAACCTAGAACTAGAGTCGTCCGCTACGCGGACGACTCTGGCTTCACTGAGCGATTGCCTAAGCAATTACGATACAATTTAGTTTGAATGGTTCGATCGCAGTAAATGTCAAACACAACCGTAGAGCAAGTTAAAGAAAAAGTCGTTGTCGGTTTATCGGGCGGAGTTGATAGCTCCGTGGCGGCCGCCCTATTGCACCGCGCAGGATACGACGTGACTGGGTTAACGCTATGGTTAATGCGTGGCAAAGGACAATGCTGTTCTGAGGGGATGGTCGATGCGGCTCGTCTCTGTGAGGAGCTAGGTATTCACCATGAAATTGTTGATAGCCGTGATGTATTTGAAGAAAGCATTATTAATTACCTAGTGACAGGCTATGCCGCAGGATCTACACCTCTGCCCTGCTCACGGTGCAACAAAGCCGTAAAGTTTATGCCGATGATGACCTATGCTCGTGAGAAGTTGGGCATCAACAAAATTGCCACAGGGCATTATGCCAAGCTGAAATTTAATCCTGATTCGGGACGGTATGAATTGCGCCGCGCCGTTGATGATACTAAGGATCAGTCCTATTTCCTATATGAGGTTGGGCAGGAAGAACTAAGTTGCTGTGTGTTTCCGCTAGGGGAAACTACAAAGGTGGAAACCCGCAAAATCGCGGCGGAATTTGGATTGGCGACAGCGGAAAAGCCTGAAAGTATGGATCTTTGCCTCGTGGAAGCCAATGGTTCGATGAAGGCATTCCTTGATAAATATCTCACCCCAGTCCAAGGCAAAATTGTCGATACTCAAGGCAATGTCTTGGGTGAGCATGATGGTACATATCACTACACTATCGGCCAGCGCAAAGGTTTGGGGGTTGCGGCCGCCAATCCGCTCTATGTAATTGCCCTTGATCCTGTCAAAAATGAAGTGGTCGTTGGCGATCGCAGTGAAGCCCATGAGAAGGAATGCACGATCAATCAAGTTAATTGGGTATCGATTGCGCCGACTGATGTACCTTTCCATGCCGAAGTACAAGTGCGCTATCGGACTGTGCCTGCACCAGCGACGGTGATTCCCTTAGCAGGCGATCGCGCCAGAATTGTATTTGATGAGCCGCAATTTAGCATTACCCCCGGTCAAGCGGCGGTATTTTATCGCGATGATTTGTTGCTAGGTGGCGGATTAATCGAAGTTAAGGCATAAAAAAAGGAGTCGCAATGCGACTCCTTTTTTTATTTTATTTGGCTATGCAGTGGGGACAACTTGCTTGCGTAAAGACGTTAAGCGGCGCTTGGCGATTTCATTTTTTTCATCTAGTTTTAAAACTTGCTCATACATCTCAATCGATTGAGGTAATAGTTTTTTCTTCTCATAGGCATGGGCAAGATTGTTGATGGCTGTGACATAGCCATCTTGCAGGGCAATTGCTTCTTTATAGTTTTTAATTGCTAAGTCATACTGCTCTTGGGAGAAATAGGAAAAGCCGAGAGCGTTGTAAACTTCAGGAATATTGTCGCCGCCTTCTTTGAGAGCTTTGTTGAAGAGAGCAATGGCTTGAGAATAAAGCTTTTTGCGTAAATACACACTGCCGAGTTGGTAGTAGTCTTCGGGTGTACCTTTTTCCTTTTGTAATTTTGGTTGGAGGTCAGAAATTACGTTTTCGAGACTCCTTGCTTTTAAAATCTGGCGGATAACCAACCAGCTAACCCCTGCGAGGAGCAAGACCAGCGCTCCAAGATATGCGATCGCTAATGTACTATCCATAGGTATTTATTAACTTTTGTATTAACAGACAAACTCTATCATTGCACTCTGGCAATTTGTTTGGGTAGCATCAAACGTAATTTTTAACAAAATTTGCGATCGCAATCTAGCTATAGCGATAAACACCGATTTTTGAAAGCACGCCAACGGCGTGCTTTCAAAAATCAATCTTGTTTTTTCAGTTACGATAGTTGCCAAGTCCTACTCACTTAGAATCAACGAAACCTTCTGACGAAAATATGTCTCATCTAATTAACAAAATCAACATTTCTCCATTCTGGCAACAAATGCAATGGGTTGTTGATCCTGTCGGCTATATGGGCAAGGCAGTCACACAATATCCTGATATTTTTACGGCAGAAATAATTGGCTTTGGTAACTCATTGCTGTTTGTGAACGAACCGCAGGCAATTCAACAAATTCTCACCAACGATCGCAAACAATTTTGTGCGCCTGGAGAACTAAACGAAATTTTAAAGCCAGTGCTGGGTGGTAACTCGGTGATCATGATTGATGGTGAGCGTCATCGCAAGCGTAGACAGGTGGTGATGCCATCATTCCATGGGGCAAGGATGCAAAACTATGGACAAATTATTTTTGATATTACGAACAAGGTGTTTCAGGGCTTACTAGCTCAAAAAAAAGAAAATCAAGCTAGCGTAAATTTTCTTGCCCGTGAGGCGATGCAGGAAATTTCGATGCAAATTATCTTGCAAGCAGTATTTGGTTTGTATGAGGGAAAACGAAGTGAGCAACTTCGATATTTGATGACACAGATGACAGCGCTATTTAATTCCCCATTTACCTCGGCGGCGTTGTTTTTTAAAGTTTTACAAAAAGATTTGGGCGCATGGAGTCCTTGGGGCAATTTCATCCGTCAAAAAGAGCAGCTTGATCAATTAATTTATCAAGAAATATCCGAGCGTCGGGCTAATCACGATCCTGAACGCACTGATATCTTGACAATGTTGCTATCGGCAATCGATGAAGAAGGCAATGGCATGAGTGATCTCGAACTCCATGATGAACTGCTTGCCCTTTTGTTTGCAGGGCATGAGACTACGGCAACAGCCATGTCTTGGGCTTTGTATTGGGTGCATCATTTGCCAGAGGTCAAAGCCAAAATCTTGCAGGAACTCAAAACTCTCAGTAATCCCCATGACTGGATGAGTATTTTCCGACTGCCCTATCTCACTGCCGTTTGTAATGAAACTCTGCGAATCCATCCCGTCGGTATGTTGACCTTTCCTCGCGTTGCCGAAGAATCTGTCAATATTTTGGGACATCAAATCGAGCCGAAAACGATTGTAGTGGGCTGCATTTATCTCTTGCATCAGCGTCAAGATCTATATCCAGAACCTAGCCAATTTAAACCAGAACGTTTTCTTGATCGCCAATATTCTTCCTATGAGTTTATGCCCTTTGGTGGTGGCGTGCGGCGCTGTGTGGGTGAGGCTTTGGCGCAGTTTGAGATGAAGATAGTCTTGGCGACGATTTTAGCTAATTATGATGTGGATTTGTGCGATCGCAAATCTGTAAAACCCCAACGTCGTGGCGTTACCCTTGCCCCTGCGGGCGGCATTAGGATGATTTTAAGATAATCATCAATCAGATTGGTGGCGCTTTGCACCACCAATCCCCAACACAAATAAACAGGTATTTAGGAGCAAAGTCCTATGCGATATTTTCTGTTATGGTTTCTGGCCTCAGTATTTGCATTGCTATCGTTGGTTGCTCCTAAACCTGTGCGATCGCAATCTCCATCCCAATATCCTGATAGCCCTTCAAGACCCTCTGGCATTGGGTTAGATCCCTTTGTAATCCTCAGTCTGATCAATGCTTTGAGCGGATCTAGTCGCAACGACCCGCAACAGGTCGATTTATCTCCCGATCTTGCCGAAATCCGTGGACAAATTGGGCGTTTATATTTCCTGTTGGCAAGACAATATGCAGTCCAAAATCAGTTACCTCAAGCCTGTAATGCCCTCGAAAAAGGCTATGGCGCTGAGCTAGAGGCATATTTACGTAAACGGTTACAACCACTTCAAGCTGATAGTGATGACTGTTACGCCGCAGAAGTCAATCGCATCTCGAAGTTAACGGGTAGCCCCACGGCGCTAATTTATGTAAATACATCTAAAGATGGTTTAGAACTGATTGGCGTTCCTCCCTCTACTCCATTCAATAGCCAACCTGTGAGCTTGCTTTCAGAGACACGCATTGGTAATAAATCTTTGCAGGAAAAGATCGGCTTGCCCATTGTGCAGACCAGTCAAAACAATGGCTCACCATTTCGAAAGGTGGAGTACAGGGCAACTACCGAGCAAGTTGATCGCGTCATTCTAGAATTCCGCAATAATTTGCTGGATACTGACTCCGATGATTTTTTAGAGCAATCACAACAGCTTTATGATTGGGTCGTGCGCCCCATGGAGCCTGAACTAGCCAAGGCAAAGGTGAAAACTCTTGTTTTTGTGATGAATGGGAACTTGCGAGTTGTGCCACCTGCGGCGTTTCATGATGGTGAGCGCTATCTGATTGAAAAATATGCAGTGACTTCGATTCCTTCATGGCAGTTGACGCAGCCCAATCGTCCTGATCGGGCTTTGATTCCCCAAATCCTTGCGATGGGTTTATCCGATTCTGTGCAAGGCTGGTCACCTTTGCCCGCCACCAAATTAGAGGTCGAGACCATTTCCTCACAGGTGCTAGTGGGCAAGAACTTTCTGAATAATGCTTTTACTAAGGACAATTTGCGATCGCAAATTAACAGTCAAAACTTTGGCATCATCCATTTAGCAACCCATGCCAAATTTGTGAAACAGTCACCGCAGGATTCCTTTATTCAATTTTGGGATGATCGCTTGCAAATGAATCAAATCTCGAAAATGAATTTAGTGACAGATCTGCTCACCCTCAGCGCTTGTGAAACAGCCGTGGGCGAACATTTGGGCTTGGCAGGTGTGGCAGTTGATTCAGGTGCAAAGAGTGTGTTGGCATCGCTATGGCCAGTCAGTGATGCGGGTACAGCGCCCTTAATGATTCGGTTTTATCGTGGTTTGCCCAATGCACCTAGTAAAGCGATCGCTTTACAGGAGGCTCAACTAGCATTTTTGCGTGGTGAAGTGACGATTAAAAACAATCAAATTCTGGGTATCCAAGGAATGTCGAATATTCCCTTTACAACGACCTCAAATAAAATTAATCTCAAACATCCTTATTTTTGGTCTTCCTTTACCCTAATTGGCAATTGGCTCTAGCCTAAAAGTGCCGCGAAGCGGCACTTTTGTTTTTGGGCGCTTAATTGTGAGGGGTGCGATTGATTAAAACCCAATAAAAACCTAATTGCTCCACCGCTTTATTAAATTGCTCAAAATCAACAGGCTTGACAATATAACTATTCACCCCCAATTTATAACTCTCGATTACGTCACTATCTTGAGCAGAAGAGGTTAAAACAACGATAGGGATTGATTGGGTGCGCGGATCTGCCTTGAGTTGTTGTAGCACCTCTAACCCACTGACCTTCGGCAACTTCAAATCTAGCAGAATCATCTTCGGATGATCGGTAATTTGGCGATGGGCATAGCTACCACGACAGAAGAGAAAATCAAGAGCTTCTGCACCATCCTGTAATAGTTGAATTTGATTACTAATCCTGCCACGGCGTAAGGCACGAATCGCTAGCTCTGAGTCCGCAGGGTTGTCTTCCACTAGCAAAATAAACACACTTTGCTCAGAAATTTGTTCTTCAGATGGTTCTGTCATTAGTTAGTAAATCGCTAAGAGTTCTGCTCTCAGGCACTTTTTGCCTCAGGGATTGTAAAGTAAAAGGTTGCCCCTTGATTGATCGCCGCTTCCGCCCAGATTTTGCCATCATGTCGATGAATAATCCGTTGGGCGATTGCCAGCCCGATGCCGTTACCTTCAAATTCATTGTCGAGGTGCATTCGTTGGAATACCCCAAACAATTTCGTGGCATACTGCATATCGAAACCAGCACCATTATCGCGAATAAAGTACACGATTTCTGCATCGTGGGCTATATAACCAACTTCAATTCGCGCCTGATCCACCTTGCTAGTGTATTTGATGGCATTGCTCAACAGATTGATCCAGACTTGAGTTAACAATGACAGATCGGCTTGGTGCGGCGGTAAATCTGCGATCGCAAATTCAATTTGGCGACCAATCCAAGTTGGACGTAGCTCATTAATCAATTTATTGACTAATACCGTCGGAAAAATTGTTTGCCTTGATAGCTCTTTACGGTTTAGTCGCGCTAGATTCAGCAAATCATCGATCAAAACTCCCATCCGTTTGGCATTATCGCGCACTACCCTTAAATAACGATTGGCTTCCGCATCAAAGTTATGGCTATAGTCTTCCTGCAACATCTGCGTAAAACCATCGATTGCCCTGAGCGGTGCGCGTAAATCATGGGAAACCGAATAGGAAAAAGACTCTAATTCCTGATTTGCCATTTCTAGTTGGGCAGTCCGCCGCATCACCCGCTCCTCTAGTTCAACATTAAGCTGACGGATTTGTGCTTCAGATATTTGTAGACTCTCAATTAAATGATCGCGATCTGTCTCCAACTTCTGTCTTTCGGCAATCTCGGCAGCTAGCTCTGTATTGGTTTGTTGCAGAGCTTGAGTCCGATCCTGTACCCGTTCCTCTAAAAACTCATTAGCTTGGCGAATTTCGCGAAATTTTTGTTGCAAGCTCATCGACATCATCCGAAAATTGCGAATCAATAATGACAACTCCGTGACATGGCTATGAATCCAAGCGATCGGTTCGCGCTCTAGCAGTAATTTGTCAGGGAGATTCGTGGTTACTTCTGCCAACTGTTTCAAGGGGCGCACCACTTGGCGACTGACTAGGTTTGCAGAAATCAGAGCAATACCAGAAATAAGCAACAGAATTGCCATATAGCGGGTATGTACGGTCTCAATCTGCTTGACATGGGGAGTTGCCGCAATTTGGATGATCAATGTCCATGGAATATCGTCACGAATCTCTAACGCCTTTACAAATAGTGAATTTTGCCACTTCACCATGACGAGCCGACTGCCACCCATCGGCAACCAGTGATAGTTTTGGTTGCCCAGTTCAGTGACCGTACCGTTTTCGCGCCAGTCAAATTCCTGATAGCCAATAGACTCAATATTGGTACTGGCGGCAATGGTTTGCTGCTGATCAACGATGGTGATATTCAGTAACGCACCCTCAACATTCGACAATAAAAGATCAGTAATGCCCTTTAAATTAATCTCGGCAAAAATTGCGCCGCCCAGTTTGCCATCTTTCAAAATTGGCACACCCATCAATACATTCGGTGAAGTTGTATGGTGATCGATCAATACTGGCGATAAAAAAGCTTGAGGGGAGCGTTGGATTCGTGCAAAAACATCGGCTTGATTGAAGGAATATTTAGTCTCGATATCACCACTGTGCAGATCTAAAACAGTTGTACCATCGCTATCCAAAATATGAATATGTCGCAAATCAGGGAAGATTTGACTGATAAATCGTGCATTCTGCTGAAATGCATCACTTTTAAAATCACTGACCTGAGCGAGATTCGCAAGTTGACGCATCGCATTAAAGCGGCGATCGTACCATCCCCTAACCTCGACACTGAGATAACGAGCTGAGTTGTTGAGATCTAAGCTAACGGTGCGTTTAATATCATCAACGACTTGATGACTACCCAAAACAATCAATATCAATGTAGGAACTGAGACAAACGCAAACAACAAGTTAAATAGAGTTTGTCCGAGGGATAGACTATTGATAGCAGGGGGACGTTTTACCCACCGATAAATTGGTAAATGGGTGAGTAATAAACTAGCGATCAAGGCATTAAAAATGCCGTTGACAGGCTGCTTCATTAGAATAATCAAGGCTTGGGTATGGTCTACTCGCAATAAAATCGCATAGAAAAACCAAACTAGGGGCATTCCTATTACTAACCAAAACAGAAAATCGAGCAGAACAATATTATTTTGTGAATGGGATTGACGGGCTTGTGGCTGCTGTTGTCGATGAAATAGCCAACCCACAAATATTGCTTCTAGGGTAAAGGTAATTGCCGTATAGGGATGTTTCCAAAGAAAATAGGTGCATAGTCCAGAGAGAAATCCTGCAAAAGTTCCCCAACGGATGCCGTATAAGCAAACAACTATCCAAACTGCGATCGAGCCAAACAAAAAGTCAATATCAAAAAATAATGTCCATCGCAAATAGTTGCCGACAATTCCTGCTAGCAATAGGATGAGTAGACCCCAAAACTGACGTGAGGAACGTACTTTTGAACCAAATATTTGAGTGAAGCCTATTTTTAAAGACATTTTAAAGATGGCGATAATTTATTTGGAATTTATGGCAAGACTTAAACATTTATGGATACAAATCATAGAATTTAAATCTTCACGAACAATTGGCTGTAAGTCCATTGTTTTTATATAAATTTATAGAATTATTAAGTCATGGACAAACCTGTGGCACATAGGTAGTATGTGCTACAGGTTTGAGGATTTAATATTTAATAGCATTTCGCTAATTGTATGTATATGAAAAATATCTATATCTTAGAGATTTTCATATAATTAGAATGTGGAGGAATCTAGTTATAGATATTACAAGATATTTAAAGATCGATCAGGTATTTTGAAATAAAAAGTTGCACCTTGATCGATCGCAGCTTCTGCCCAAACTGTCCCCCCATGGCGTTGAATAATGCGTTGGACAATTGCTAAGCCGATCCCAGTGCCTTCAAAATCTGATTCTAGATGCATTCTTTGAAATACACCAAATAATTTGTCGGCATATTGCATATCAAATCCTGCCCCATTGTCACGAATAAAATAAACAATTTCTTCAGTTTCTTGATTAATAATTCTCTGAGATCCGATTTCAATGCGGGGATTGATAGTTTTGCCTGTATATTTAACTGCGTTGGAAATTAAGTTGAGCCATACTTGAGTTAATAACGAGTAATCCGCATCACAGTCAGGAAGATCTGCGATCGCAATCTCAATTTGACGGTCTTGAATCTCTGCGGCAAAGTCATTGAGGATTTTGTGAATAAGGCTGTGGACATCAACTGGTTTGCGTAATAAATCTTTGCGGGTTAGTCGGGATAGGGACAAGAGATCATCAATGAGTTCTCCCATGCGATTAGCATTGTCGCGGACGATTTGGAGATAGCGTACCCCTTCAGCATCTAGGCGATCACCATAATCTTCTTGCAAAATTTTAGAAAATCCATTGATTGCGCGTAATGGAGCGCGGAGATCATGGGAGACCGAATAGGAAAATGATTCTAGTTCTTTATTAGCGGCTTCTAGTTGGGCAGTGCGTTCGGTAACCTTAGATTCTAGAGATTGATTGAGTTGATATAGAGCTTCATTGGCAGACTCCCGCGCTTGTTCGGCTAATTTGCGATCGCAAATTTCTGCTTGCAGAGATTGATTAAGTTCAGCCTGTTGTTTCAATAGTCTAGCTTTGAGGATAGAAATTGCCGCCTGCGTAGAAAGTAAATTGAGAATGGCAATTCTCTGAGGCGTAAAGGCATCGGTGACAAGGTTATTTTCTAAGATCACGATTGCCGTGATACGCCCCTGATTGACTAGAGGCATACATAGAAGTGATTTAGACTGGTGCAGCACAATCCACGGATCGTTTTGAACCCCCCCAACTTCTGTAGCATGATTGAGAACGATGCTCTCTTGCGTACGGGCAACATAATGGACGAGGGATAGTGGCAGATAGGTATTGCCATCTGGATGGATGGGGGCAATTGGTAAGGATTGCATCACGATCACATGATCATGATTAATGGTTTTGATGGCTTCAATCGACCATTTCTCTAGATTGGTCAAATCTTGCGGGAAAGTATCTGGATCTTCGTCATTACTGAGACCATTTGGCAAAAGCAAATAGCCCGTTTGCGCCCCTGCATTTTCAATCAAAATATTCATCAAGGTGGACAGCAGTCGATCAAGCTGAATCTCATTGGCGATCGCAAATGATGCCTTGATGACTGCTTCGAGGTCGATGCTATGGAGACTATTGGATGAGGATGAATGGATGGAAATGGCAAGACGGGGATTTTGCTCGGAGAGCGGTTCTAAAAGCTGCGGATATTGGTTTTCGATGTGTTGGACTTTAGCCGTAGCACCCCATTCTAAATAGCAATAACGCGCTTCTTGCATATAGGCTTTGGCAATAAAAACTTTGCCTAGTTGCAGGTAAAATTTGGCAGCGAGTTCATTGGCTAGAGCTGCTTCATGGAGATAGCCGTGGGATTTGGATAAGGTGATGGCACGATCATAGAAATCACTAGCCAACTGTTGATCACCTTGCAATCTGGCTTGTTCCGCTTTAATGAGGGCGCACTTATGGACAAAATTTTGGGGTGCATGGTCTGCCCATGCCTCCAATTTGGCAAGATCCTGTTTGACAAGATCTAGTGACGACTCATCGCTCATGGTGGCATCTTCGCCGCTCCCTAGCAGTGCCAGTGCATGATAAAAATGGGAAAGAGCAAGTAAAAATGTCCCACCCAAACCCGAATTGCTAGTTTCTGTACGGCGAGCAATTGCGATCGCATCTTCCGCACTGCCAAAGTGATAGGACAGCATCAACTGATGCGTATTGGCTGAACCCGTTGCATATTGATCCCCTGCCAACTGATGTTGGGGCAAGCACTCATCGATGTTGTACCTGTCCCCAATCAGTTTCCATGGTGCATAGTCAGGATGATTAGGTTCTAGCGTCCAATTTAACGCCGCTTGTTGACCAATCTGTTGAAAATTTAAAGCGGTGGTTTGATTGAGTTTTGCGATCGCATCGGCATAGGTTTGCATCTCTTGATTGACTTTCTCTAAATTCGCACCCGAAAAATAGAGTAGTTGGCAATAATTGAAAGCACAATAAGCCGCAAATTCCGTATCCCCCGATTCTAATCCCGACTGATATCCTTCTAACAGTGGCGCTAAGGTCTTGCCAATATGATGTTGCCAAGGACGCACAAAGTGATAAACCAGATTAAAGATTTTAGTCTTGAACTTTAGAGCCTTAAATTTATCTAGCAGCGCAATCGCCACATCCGCCGAGGCATTACCTTTAGGAATATCGCCAGTGATACATAAAATCAATCCATAGGTCGAAAACGCATAGGCAGTTTCGGGGGTAGTTCCATAGTTTAAAGAGAGTTCAATTTGCTTAAGTACAATCAAGGGATAAAGATCAGGTGCGCCAATATAAGCCGCCGAAGCCATATTTGCCAAAATGTTGATAGCCGCGAGCATATGGGGATTGGTCATGGGCGGCAAGTCGCTCACATTGCCAATGGTGGCTAGCTGGGTGCCAAGTTGAGTTCCAAGTTGGTCAAAAGCATTACTAAGTAGCTAAGCAAAATTAATTACATAAGTTGAACCAAAGTCTCGAAGAACTTTTTCAACATAAGAGACTAAACTTTCCCAAGATTCATATGCATTGAGTTCAATCCACTCATACTTCATGAAACGCCACAAAATTTCAATCAAGTTCAACTGGGGACTATAAGGGGGTAACTGGAAAATCTCAACTTGCTGGTTCTTCCACTGCTCTAATTTCTCTTGAATCAGTTGACTGGTATGAATAGAGGCTTTATCCATAACAATCACTGTTGGCTTGGTAGATTGACGAGCAAAGTCATCGATACAAGCGAGAATGACTGCACTGGTGATACTGCGTTCAAAAACATAAGCAGATAAGTCATTGTTTCGATTCATCAAACCCACGACATTTAACCTCTTACTGCGTTGACTGGGTAAGCTTAAACCCGTCCCTTTCTCTTGCCAAGCATAGGGAA
>NZ_JACJQB010000044.1 GCF_014696385.1 Pseudanabaena mucicola FACHB-723 | reverse complement strand
AAGTAAGTTAAGACATAAAACCCAAATAGAGTTGCGGCGCGAAGCGCCGCAACTCTATTTGGGTTTTTATTTTTGTCCTAACGTAGCTGGCTATAGCTATATTGCCTATGTGACGACATTCTGCGAGCGATGAATCACCAAGGTGATCGCCAGCAACAGATGAGTGATGCCGAAGTAATGACCACAGCCATAGTTGCAGTTCTGTATTTTGGTAGAAATTTTGAGAAAGCAAGAAAAGATCTCTCAAAGCCGCAATACATCCCAAAAATGCTGAGTCGGAGTCGATTCAATCGCAGACTGTATAGGGTTGAATCGATGCTATTGATGTTGTTTGAGTGTCTAAGACAAGCATGGAAACAACCTGCGGGGCAAAAAGGTTTTGTTGTTCAACAAAAGCGGTGGGTGGTTGAGCGTACTTTTGCAACGCCTCGCTTAACTTCTCAAACACTCTCTAGGTGAATTCTTATAACAAGAAGACTGAAGTTGAAAAACAGGCTATTCGCGATTCTGCCACAAAATTTATCAGTCAGCTCAAAATTAAAGCTTAGGCAGACCGCGCAGCGGTCTGCCTAAGCTTCTCTGCGATTATTTCCACATCCACAGGGGTATTCCACTGGTTTCCATCTCAAATTGCAATCGATTGAGAGTTAACTCTGCACCATTGGGTAAAAACTTGCTAGCAAAGGATTTGGGTGGCTGAATCGTAAACACCTTAGTTGTTTTCGGATCAAGTCCCACCAATTCTGCCGCATAGCGCCTTGCATCTTCTTCCGTGCCGATGCGATCGACTAAACCTAATTGCACAGCTTGCTCACCCGTAAACACGCGACCATCGGCAAACGAGCGCACTGTGGCGGGGCTGAGGTTGCGACCTTCGGCAACGGTTTCTACAAATTGGTGATAGCTGCTATCGATTAATGACTGTAAAATCACTCTTTCTTCGGAAGTAATTTCGCGATCAAAGGAGAGAATATCTTTATACGTGCCAGATTTGACAACTTTGAAAGAAACACCGACTTTATCGAGTAATTTTTCGATATTATTACCGCGCAAAATTACGCCAATGCTGCCAGTAATACAACCCGCATTAGCGATGATGTAGTCTGCCCCAACGCCGATATACACGCCCCCACTGGCGGAAATATTGCCAAAACTGGCAACTACTTTTACTTTCTCGCGAATTCTTTTGAGTGCAGCATAGATTTCCTGCGAGTCGCCAACGGTTCCCCCAGGGCTATCGATACGCAATAACAAGGCAGGAAATTTTTGCTCCTCGACAAACTCAAGAGCTTCAAGAACACGAGTGCGGGTACTTGCACCGATTGCGCCCGTGATTTCAATGCGTGCGATTTTTTTGCGAAACTTGCGTTTTAGAAAACCAAACATTCAGTTACAGTGTTTATTTTGGGATGGACTTTTACTATTTTAGTCGCTCAAAACCTCAACCGTATTAGCCTTGCCACGCGGCATTTTTAAATCAAAAGAGAGTGGCGGTGCTTCGCGCCGCCACTCTCTTCTTAGGTTTTGGTCAGTTTTGAGAATTGCTGAAAACAAACAATGAAAAGCGGTATCCTGAATATATTCAAGCTAAACATTTCGCAATATAAAACGCCCAATGCACGAGACGGACTTTCGTAGCAGCCTTCAGACTGGAGGCGATCGCCGCAGACTAAAAACGATCATTGCACTTGCCATTGTCTACACAGCGACAGTTGGTATGCACTTCGCCCCTTGGAGTCGCTGGCTGCTGTTAGGGTTATTCAGCATTCAGGCTTTGCGATTAATTTTTGCGCCGCCTTTACCTGCGATCGCAATTACCAATAATTCTCCAGAAAACAATCAGGACTTGCCCTTTTTCTCCCTCTTAGCCTCCGCCAAAAATGAAGAAGCGGTAATTGGCAACTTAGTCAAAAATCTTTGCCAGATCGATTACCCTACCGATCGCTTTGAAGTGTGGATCGTCGATGACAATAGTAGCGATCGCACTTCTGAGGTTCTCAATTTACTCAAGCAAAAATATCCCCAATTAAAGACTTTGCGGCGTGACGATGATGCCCAAGGTGGGAAGTCGGGCGCATTAAATCAGGTTTTAGAGCTAACCAAAGGCGACATTATTGGCGTGTTTGATGCCGATGCTCAAGTGCCTCACGATATTTTGCGATCGCTAATTCCTGTATTCCAACAATCCAAAATCGGCGCAGTGCAGTTACGCAAAGCGATCGCCAATGCTTCCGAAAATTGGTGGACAGCAGGACAATCGGCAGAAATGGCTCTAGATTTATGTTTGCAAGATTTGCGAATTCGTGTCGGCGGCGTAGGCGAACTGCGGGGGAATGGTCAATTTGTCCGTCGTACTGCCCTTGATGATTGTGGCGGCTGGAATGAGCAGACGATTACGGATGACCTTGATTTAACGATTCGTCTGCATTTATGTCAATGGGATATCGCCTGTTTAAACTTCCCTGCGGTGCAAGAAGAAGGTGTATTGACACTCAAACAACTGTGGCATCAACGCAATCGTTGGGCAGAAGGAGGTTTTCAGCGCTATCTCGACTATGCATCTCTACTGCTCAGTGGCAAAATGGGCTTCTTAAAAACCTTTGATGCAGGGCTGTTTTATATCAATCAATACCTGCTTACCGTTGCCTTTATTCCTGATACGATCGCCGCAATTGTATTGAGACATAGCCCCATGCTGCCACCGATTGCAGGATTTTCGCTCTTTCTCAGTGCTGTCACGATGGCATTCGGGCTAAGACGTTCCTATAAGTTGCCTTGGAGTCAAGCAATTTGGAAGACTGTTTCGGGAATGATCTATATGCTGCATTGGATTCCTGTAATTGCTAGTGTCACCCTGAGAATGTGTATCTTGCCTAAGCGCCTCAAATGGGTGAAGACTTTGCACCAAGGTACGGGTGAAAATGGCAATATTTTAGAAGAAATCGAACTGCAAGAGATAGAAAGTAATGCATGATTGGATTGTGATTGGTGGCGGTATTACGGGGATATCGCTGAGTTATGAGTTACAAAAGGCGGGCTTTTCGACATTACTTATTGAGCAACATCAAAAATTGCAAGGTGGTAGCAGCCTTGGCTATGGTGGAATCTCTTACTGGTCTGGCAGCACTCCAATCACGCAACAGCTTTGTCAGGAAGGCATTGCTAGACAAAGGGAACTATCCAATGAATTAGGGCTTAGTACAGAATTTCGAGAAATTGATTTGCTGCTAACCCTTGAGCCTGAGGCAAATCCACAGGATATTCTGTCGCAATATGCTAATTGCTGGATTGCGCCAATGGTTCTCGATGCCCAATCTGCTTGCGATCGCGAACCGCTTCTCAATGCTCAAAGCATTGGCGGTGCGCTACTATTTCCCCATGCTCATATCAATCTCAATTGTTTTGTAAACGCCCATAGTCAAGCATTTCAGAATCTCGGTGGGCAGACTATCTACACCAAAGTTGATCATTTATTGATTAAAGATGAGCGCATCACGGGTGTATCGACAGAACAGGGTGATTTCCATAGCTCACAAGTGGTTATTTGCGCAGGAGCCATGTCTCGCGCTCTTCTGAAAGCATCAGATATCCATGCCAGAATCTACTTCACCCATGCGGAAGCCATTGACACGTCACCCGTCGATCTGGAATTACGAGCAATGGTGATGCCTGCCGATACCAAGCGCTATCAATTGGAAACAGAAACTACAAGTCTTGATCAAGAATCGCGATGGGATGTCGCTGGGCATGAACTGTTACCGCCTTCGGTGGATGCGGGGGCAATTCAATATTGCGATCGCAGTATCAGGTTTGGGCAACTCAGTCGGGTGTTAACCGATCCCTACGCAGTCGTCGATCCGATTGAAAGTGAAGCTGCTATTCGTAATTATGTTAGTAAAGTATTGCCTAAAGTTGGAGAATTAGCGGGCAAGTGGCGTAATTGTCTGGTTGCTTTTAGTAGTGACGGTTTGCCCCTAATTGGCTCATTAAAAAAATACGAAAACTTACATCTATTCTCTGGATTTACCAGTCCAACTGTTTATGTACCAACTCTATCTAAACGGTTTGCAGAGAATATAAAGGGCAAGTCCGACGAGATCGTTGCTTTACTCTCTCCTCAAAGGTTTTTATAGGAGTTCTCTAAGTACAGGATAAAAAATCAAAAACAGAACTTTAAAATACTCCGAAACTACTGTTAGGAAAATTTCTAGAACTAGCTAAATTTAGGCAACAGCTAAACTTTCCCCTAGCTGGTAGTGAAAGCGATCCCGCTATAGTGGCAAAATTTAGAAATAGGAGTCCAGATCAACCATGTTACTTCCTGTTGATACCGCGATCGCTGAAGAAAAACTCACCAAATATCTGTTAATACTTCTGCCCAAAGATGACAAATCACAATTTCTTCAGAAAGCAGGATATACCTTAGACAATTGGCAACAGTTAGAAGCTGATTTGCGATCGCAAATTTTGCCCCAGCCTGCCCAATTTTTAGAAAAAACAACATACGGAGACAAATATAAAATTGAAGCAAAACTTAAAGGTATAAATGGCATAGAGATTGAAGTTACTACCATTTGGATGATTAAAAATCAACAAGCAAAATTTGTTACATTAGTTCCTAAACGTTCTAGCGATCGGGAGTAGTTATTACTATGAAACCTAAATATCCTTTATTCTCTGAAGTCGTTTTATTGCATGACATCCCGACTCACGACCTGAAACGTGGTTCAGTTGCGATCGTTGTAGAACAATATGCTGTAACTGAGAAACAATATGGTTATAGCCTTGAAGGATTTAACGTGCCAAATGTGACAGTTGAAGTCGATGAATCTCAAGTTACCTCTGTAGAGCAATGGCAAAAAGAAATGGAGATATTAGAAAAGCTTCATCAATTAAGTGTCGTAAAACTGGTTCATTTAGATGCTTATATTGAAAAGTTATTAAATGAAGAACCTACAGATTTGTTAAAAGTGTCTTAGCGTCATAGAGATGCCATGCCCCTTGATGTCCCTAGCAGCACATCTATCTCGCAGGTTCTTCATCAAGGTCAACAATTTGTCCATTAAACAGTTCTGCCAAATTCCGAATTACCCGATCATCATCTGACATCGGCACATATCCTGTTTGCTGTGGCGTTTGTGGTGTTGATACATTAGCATCGGCATCGGCGGCAATACTTACAGGAAAAGCAGGGATAGGCGCAACGGTAGGAGGTACTACGGGTGGTGACGCGACAGGCTTAGTAATGGGTGTCGGAGCAGTAATTACAGGATTTGCGATCGCAGGACTAGCGGGCAGAGGTGTAGCAACTTGAACTGATTCCGTGGAACTTGGGGAAGAGACAAAGGTAAACATTACCTTGGTAGGACGTTGTAAGGTCTTGGCAAAAGCGGCTTCTAACTCACTACGTTTCTGGACGACAATATTTTTGGTGGTCTCGTCCCTTTTTCCTGCCAATCCCACTTTGACGCTAGCACTATCGAGGGTGAGAATATGCGCCTGTATCTGAATGAAGACGGAGCGGCTAGGTGTTGTCAACATTGAGAGAACTTGCTGCCATAGTTGATCAAGGTCATAACCAACAGAGGGAATATGCTCTAAATCATCATTACTACTTGCGATCGGTGTCTCTATGACAGGAGAAATAGTTACAGAATGATCGGGTGTTGCTGGGGTTTGAGAAGTTGGTGAAACTTCTGTTTGGGCTGGCGATGGAACTTGGGGAATTGGTTGGACAACTGGCTCGCTTTTTACTTGCTGAGAAGGTTGGTAAGTTGACGTTTGCGTTGCCGCGATCGGTGGACGATTGGGAATAAATACTGGTGTTGGCAATGATTGAGGAGATTGCGATTGAGCGCTTGCCCCCTGTGCGGAAGGAAGTAAACCCATCAGCGTAACCTCTAACCACAAGCGCGGTTGGGTAGAATTACGAATTTGCAACTCTGCCGATCTCAAATGTTGTTGACCCAGCAAAATACTCGAAATGGTTAGCGTTTGAGCCAGTTGACTCAAACGCTCCCACCCAGAGCTAGTCATGGCAACCAAGTCACTGCGATCGCTAGCGGTCTTAGCAATTAACAAATCCCGATATACATTCGCCAAGTTTTGCAGTACGATCAAAGGCTCTCGCCCCCGATCCATAATCCGCCTTACGTAATCGATTAATTGCGTAGCATGATCATTTGCGATCGCTTCCACCAGTGATAGTAAGTCCTGTTCTGGAACTGAACCCACCAAGTCCCAAACCGCCTCAACCGTAATTTCTCCATCTAATAAGCTCAATTGGTCGAGCAGAGATTCCGCATCCCGCAGTCCCCCCTGTGCGATTTGGGCGACTAGAGTTAAAGCTTCAATATGAATATTAATGTTCTCATTTGCGGCGATCTTCCCTAAATGCTTAACCATTGCATCAAGGGGAATCCGCCGAAAGTCAAAGCGCTGACAACGGGAAATAATTGTCGGTAATACGCGCTGTGGGTCAGTAGTTGCGAGAATAAAAGTAACGCGATCGGGTGGCTCTTCTAGGGTTTTCAGCAACGCATTAAATGCGGCGGTGCTGAGCATATGGCAGTTATGAACTAGCAAACCATTAGCGACAAAATTATGATTGTCTTCTACTTCAATGTCATAAACTGGCTCATCACCAACGACTGTTACAGACTCTACCCTCTCCAAACTTGTATGCCATTGAGGGAATAGAGTATTGCTGCAATTCTGATAGCCACTTTCTACTAGCATTTGCTCCCATACAAATGTAGTTGTAGGTTTTATCTCCTCTTTTGTAGGATTGTAATTTGGCTGTATATCCCATTGACTGTAACCAAGATTCAATAAGTTGATTGTCTTCCCAAGAATATCCTTCCGTAGATAAGTGAATGGTGGGACTACCTTCTGGGGTGAGCATAAGCGTTCCATCATCCATATACCACCATGCCAAGCCTTCAGGAGTAACTTGATCAAGCCATTCCATAGAAACGTTTTTGGAGATTCCTGTAGGCTTAACCACGTCAAATACTGTATTGAGTTGGGGATGACACATGGTACTGCTACAGACAGAGAGTTCTCCATAGCCATCATTCTTGGCAATACGGAAATTGGGGCGTAATTCCGATAATCTGTTAATTTTGTATTCCAGCCATTCTTTTTGTTTATATCCATGTGTCCAAGCAATTCTTGGAAATCGGCTGTGTTTGTTGGGGTAGGTAATGGCAGCATCTCCCAATAATGTGCCGTAGATAAGTCCAAGTAATTCGGGTGAAATATTTCCTGCGGCTGCAAGATAGTTTTCTGTGCGTCTTTCCCAAATACCATGATTTTTTTTGTAAGGATGTCGCTTCCAGTAGGACAAGATGCTTTGTAATCCTCTACCTTTTTGAAGTAAGAATTGAGGGACTTCAAGCTTTTCTCCGCATCCGCAACTACAGGAGACAATATGTTCATCCCAATTTTGATATTGCTTGCTGGTGTCCATCCTGATTCTGTCCTGATTAAATGATTACCTGTACATTGGATTGATCGCTGATTAGTTTTAATAATCAATGTGGGTTTTACGCCACGATCTAACCAGCGTAAAACCTTCTTATATTCCCATTTAGATAATTTTTCGTTATAACTAAGGACTTGTTTACCTAATAAATCTTGATCGTCAATACGCATTAAACCTGTATCAGTCTGTACAAGCGTATCGCCTGTCAAGCATTCGTCAATAATATAAATCTTGAATCTTGCCTTTACAGGCGCAAACTGGGCGCGTTCAATTAACTCGCGAATATTATCAACACCCGTATTACTTGCCGCGTCAATTTCCGTAATATCTAGGGCATTGCCATTGGCGATACTGTGGCAGAGTTCACACTTGCCGCAGGGGGTGGGCGTGGGGTTATCAAAACTAAGGCAATTAAGCGACTTTGCCATAATTCGAGCGCTTGATGTTTTGCCAGTTCCCCTAGCGCCAGTAAATAGATATGCAGGGGCGATCCGCTTTGTATTTAGCGCATTTGATAAGGTATGAGCAATTGCCTCTTGCCCTACTAGGTCAGCAAAAGTCTGTGGTCGATACTTGTGATGTAATGGCTCGTAGCCCATAGAAACACGGTGATGATGGCGCGATTATAGCAAGTTTAGTAAAGGTTATCGCTTAGCGATAACCTTTACTAAACTATTCCACTGTCACCGATTTTGCCAAATTTCGGGGCTGATCGACATCTAAGCCACGGTGCGCTGCCACATGATATGACAGCAATTGCAGAGGAATTACCGTCAAAATTGGTGAGAAAATCTCGTCAACCACAGGGATCGGCAAAATATAGTCAAAAACTTCATGAGCAGCAGGATCATCAAGGGGAGCAACACCGATCAACTTGGCATCTCGCGCCTTGGCTTCTTGGGAATTAGAAAGCACTTTTTCATACACCGCACCAGGAGTTGCGATCGCAATTACAGGCACATCCTCATCCAACAAAGCAATGGGGCCATGCTTCATCTCCCCTGCGGGATAGCCCTCCGCGTGAATATAGCTAATTTCCTTGAGCTTGAGCGCACCTTCAAGGGCGATCGGAAAGTTAATCCCACGCCCTAAGAAAATAAAATCTTTTGTATGGGTAAATTGACGCGACAGATCCTCAATATAACGCTCCTGACTTTCCAAAATCCTTTCCATATAGGCAGGAAGTTGGCGCAGCCCTTCAATCAGTTCTTGGCTTCTCGATTCCGACAGCTTGCCTTTGGTAATACCAAATTCAATCGCTAGTAAATAGAACATTAACAACTGCGCCACAAAGGTTTTGGTTGCCGCCACACCAATCTCAATCCCTGCCTGAGTATCGATCACTGCATCAGAAATCCGCCCAATTGAACTTTCCACCCGATTGGTAATGCCAAGACAGCGATCTCCCCTAGACTTAGCCAATTCCAACGCAGCTAATGTATCCGCAGTTTCCCCCGATTGGGTCACCCCAATCACTAGCGTATTTTTTAAAGAAGGTGGTGGTGAATAGCGATATTCTGAAGCATATTGCACACTGGTGGGAACTCCTGCAATCTGCTCTAGCAGATATTTGCCAACTAATGAAGCGTGCCAACTTGTACCACAGGCAATAATTTCTACTCTCTCAACTTGATTAAGAAAATCCGTGGGCAGATCTAAATGAATTTGATTGGCTTCCGTAATGTAACTAGCCAAACCTGCTCTAAATACACCCGGTTGCTCATAAATCTCCTTAAGCATATAGTGCTTAAATCCTTGCTTCTCAACCATAGTCGGATTCCAGTTGAGAGTTTGGGGCGCACGGCGCAGACGATCTCCTTTAGCGTTATAAACCTGCACCGATTCCTTAGTCAGTCTGGCAATTTCGCCATTTTCCAAGGGAATGACAGTCCGCGTATAGGCAACCAATGCGGGTGTATCAGAGGCACAGAAATTTTCATCCTTGCCAATCCCAATCACAAGGGGAGCCTGTTGCCGCACGACGATTAACTCGTCGGGGTAATCGGCATGAATAACTGCGATCGCAAAAGCACCTTGAAACTTCTCTACGGCTAAACGAACCGCCTCAAATAATACCGAAGGCGAGTTTTTGGGGATAGTGTTATCCTGCTTTTCCAGTTGGGCAAGAAACTCAGCGATCATGTGGGGGATTACTTCCGTGTCTGTTTCGCTGACGAACACATGCCCCAGTTCTTTTAAATCAGTGCGTAAAATGTGATAGTTCTCGACGATGCCATTCTGGACTACGGCAAGGTTACCCATCGTGTTGGTATGTGGGTGGGCATTATGTTCTTCAGGTTTGCCATGGGTTGCCCAGCGTGTATGACCAATGCCAATCGGTGCTTGAGGAGCTGTATCCGCATTTAACTTTTCTTCGAGTTGGATTAGCTTACCCTTGGCTCTAACCCGATGTAAATTGCCCTCACCCAAGGGAATTGTGGCAACGCCTGCGGAGTCATAGCCGCGATATTCGAGTTTTCGCAATCCTGAAATTAAAACTTCATTTGCTGAGCGATGTCCGATGTAGCCAACAATTCCACACATAATGTCAATTTGAAGTAGATACGATTACAATTTTCTACGCTTAGCGTAGAAAATTATGATCGTATTTAACCATGTGAGGTTCCTACTATTTCACTATAGTAGTGTTTACCAGTTGCCACATTCACCAGATGACAAACTAGTTTTAGTTGAGATTCTAGACTTTCGCTGCTTTATGGCTAAGGAATCTGTTGCTGCGATGCTATCTGCTTGATGATCTTTTCGGACATCAATTGACGCGATCGCCCAATCACTCATTAAAAACGCGATCGCTACAAGCTGTTTGAGGTTATTGATTGAAGTTACGTGGAAGGAACAGTTAGTTTTTGAAGAAGAGAGAAACTAACCCTAATAGCATTGAAGTAGAGTTTAGCCTTGAGAACAAAATGATTGAGTTTCGTATTGATACGAAGGTGCTCTAACTTAACAAAAGCAAAAAACAAGCCAAGACGTAATTTTTCTGAGAATGAGCAATCCCTGTAAGAGACTTAGCAAGAGCGAGATTAAATTTTAAAGACTTGTGAAATTCTTCGACTTCCCATCGTTTTTGATAGATTTTGTTGATGTCAGTTGGGGTTGGATCGAGATTACTGCAAGCTAAATACAAAATCCCTGTAGACTGATTTTTGGTTCTAAAAACCTGCTTAGTGATCGAGACAGGAAAAATCAAGTCCATTCGAAAACACCTTGCAACAAGAATCTGGGTTTAACTCAATTGACTCAAGATTAACGAAATGTCCCTGACATTTATCGTCTGGAGATAATGCAACCAAACGATTTCCTTTAAGAGCAATGATGAAGTTTTTTTTGACTCGTAGTTTATTGCATATTTTCTTTGTTGCTAAACCAACTATCGGCTAATACATAACTGAACTTTAGTCGATTCTGACAACAGACATGGAGCATGTTTCGTATCTTGATCTGTCTTTAATAAACCACGCATCCGACGAATTGCATCAGAACGATCAACTTCTAAAACTGGCTGATTTTGCAACGAATTGATTATGGCACTCACTAATGCAAGGCGATCGTTAGATGGTAGCTTGAAAATCTGCTCTTTAATTTCTTGTAACAACTATAGATAGCTCCTATGCCTTCAAGCATTTGATGTACTAAACATACTATGGATTATCGAGAATTTGAAAGCCATGGGAAAAATGCGGGATCGCAAAATTATTATTTAACTTTGCGATCAGTGATATCTGACTCACAAATTTGATTCAAACTGCGATCGCAGTCGTACTACCTTGATCAACCACATTAGTTACATCAATTAATTTGTATTCATCTGTATTTAGGCTGAACATGCTTTAGGCGATCGCCCTCACATGAGCAATTTCGCGATCGCGTATGCTCCTGATTTGTGATGGCAACACAGAGACAACAGCAACAGTCTCACCTGTGAGGGTCATAAACTCGACTTCATAGCCTTTCTGTTGTTTGTAAACAAATACCACAGTGCCAATGTCACCAATTTCTAAGTCTGCTTCATCAATGCGATCGGCTAATACAACACGGTCTAATTCTTTAATCATTGTCTACGTCTCCTTAATTTATGTGCAGTAACAAAACTTGGAATACTTTCGCTATCTTCAATTATCCAAACAGCACGTATGTATGGATTTCTGCTATCAGGTGTTTTTATTTCCCCTTCTATAATATATTTAGTGCCAAAAGTAGTTTCTTTGATCTCGGATACTTCGTGTAAAGCCGCATGAAGACAGAGAGAATTTGCCATTGTTTTCCATTCTGAGATTGAGAATCCAAATGATGTAAAAAATTCTTCTTTGCTTTTTCCATCTTCATGAGTAGGTGATAGTAGATATTTAGTGATTTTAGATTCTGGAACAATTGCTTGATCATAATTCGGCAATTTCAAGTTTTTACTCCTAAAGATTGGGATGAAATAATAATTATGACTTAATCAAGTGTTATCAGTTGTTGTGATAAAAATATATTGCTTGTTGCACCAGCTTAATACTAGCGAGATCCCGCATGATAACGTTAATCTCACTAGTGCTAAAGTATAGCGATCGCATTTAAACTCAACTTGTTTTTCTTTTTATCAAATCTTTTCGCAGTAGCAAGATTGACTATTTGATTATCTTTCAGTTGGCTAGCTAGTTCATGTGGAACATAAACATTATCTACAAAGCCAAATCCTGCTGGCTTGAGCTTAAACTGACCAGATCGGCAAGGCATAATATCAAAGGGTTGACCAGATTCGCGTTTTTTAACGGTAACAACCGTTGGGCGATCGCCACTTTCATCAACAGTCACTATTACTGGCTCTCCAAAGGCAAGAACTAAATTGTTTAACATACCTCGTTCAGGACTGGCAAGCTCTTGGGCATCGCCATTAGACTTGATAGCAAATTTAACCATTTTTGATCCTTTTGGAGTTAAAAAGGTATCCAGATAGTTAGCGTCATATTTTGGACATTGCGACCAAATAATTGCTTCTGCATCAACAGCTAAGTGGGATAAAGCTTCTTTTACATTAGGCATCCTCTCATCATGAACATACCAAGCACTATTTATTAAATTACGCAGTGACTGAGGAATTTTCCATTCATTTCTATTACGAATATCGAAAGCTTGTTTTGCAGACCATTTCGCAATTTGGATTTCGTTCTGTTGATGTGCCAAACGGCTTAGATCCTCAAAAACATTAACCCCAAAGTTTTCGTCCTTACAGGTTAAACAAGCCTTTGCACATAAAGCTAGAGCAAGTTTCGTGTCAGAAGCTTCAACAACCTTAGCTAAAGCGTGCCAAGTCCAATAGTCACTTCTTTTCTGTTGAACGAAAGAGGTCAAGAGTTTCTGAGAATTTTCTGACCTTCCTAATTGATGAAGTAGCAAAGCCTTGTGATAGTGAAGCCATTCTGATTTTTGAATCTGAGCTTTTTCAAGAGCAAAGTCTATCAGTGTAATAGCAAAATCTTGTACTTCTTTAAAATTATCGTAGTCTTGTGAAGTTAAATCACGAGCAATCTTACCAGTAGTTCTAGCTGTCTTTTCAACTAATGATTCAAATACTTTATCGTCATTACCCGTCTGAGTCTGAAAGTCTTCTGCTCTGAAGCTATTAACTCCAGACCACATCATAAATTTGGGCAGAAACTTAAGCTCATTTGGAAATTGAAGAACTTGAGACAATAGAAGGCTAAAAAGAAGATCGGGGCGATTAACATTAAGTTTTGCATACTCTAAAAGTATTTTCCTGAGATCTTGTGACAATCCCTCGTTTACGGACTGGGATTTCTTAGTCTCAACAACTAAATTTTTAACTTTTTCATAAAGTACCCATCCAATAGCATTTGCGACATATTTGTCTTCAGGGTTTTCCTTGAGAAATGCATATCCTTTGATATATGCCTCTTGTAATTTTCCTTCTCTTCTTAAGGCTGTAATTTCCTGAGCTACTGACATATTTATAACTCCAATGCTAGATGAACTGCTTCGACGATTTTAATGTTGGTATATCCTAAAGGAGCGACTTTTGTGATGAATCCATCACCGTCATAATTGATTCTCAGCTTTAAGTAGTCATCTTCTAACTTAAGATAGTAAATTTCCTGAAAGCTATGATGCTCGATACTTTGAATCAATATATTTTGTGTAGCTAGTTTCCCTTTGATCAAATTGTAAACTTGCTTCTGGAAATCTGTTTCTAAGCGAACGCTTGATGTAATTAGAGATCGAACTATAGATGCAAATTCAATCGGTTCTGAGTTAATTGTGTCAATTTTTGTAACCTGATATCTACCGTTGTAGTACAATCTGAGGGAGCAGTAAGCTTTATTTAGCAAATCCTCAAATCCATAAATTTCTTGATAATTGTTATGCTTGTACGAAGAAACTTTAATCCCATCAAGTTTTATATTTTCTTTAATGTGTAGATAAAGGCTTTTAAGAGATGGATCAGAAATAGGAAATTCAAAAACAGTTTGATTATCTACTTCAAGATTAGGATCAAAGCCTATCAAATTAGAAGAACGAACTGATTCAAGGCTACTTTGACTGATATTCCAACTAGCTTTACATAAGGGCGTAATATTAGGAATGTTAGATAATATGATTGTTTCTTGAGGTATTGAAAACAATGTGTAAATCCACCGAAAATAAGACTCACTGGTTTTACCTAGATCAATATCCATATTCGCAAAGACAGTTTTGAATTGCTGTCCTTGAGAACGATGTAAAGTTAGCGCATATCCAAATCGTAACCGAGCGGCATTAAAATAGGGATCATTGCGAAGAAATTTGGATAATTCAAAGCGATAGTTTGATTCATCAATGTTACCTAATTTACCATTTTTTGACTTTGTATCAAACCTTGCTTTTGCTGAAACAAATAGTGCTAAGAAAGAATCTTTATCAAGCTCTGGTTTGTCAGCATAGAGATAGCTCTTTAGACAAAGGAGAGAAACTTCTTTTTGAGTTTCCAGCAATTTTACTTTAAGTTTCAAAAAATGAATTGTAATAGGATTCTCTCGTCCTTTAAGACTTTGCACCAATGGCTCAACATTTTCATTAACTTCTATTACCTCAGCAAAAGAATCATTTGATATATTAGAACGCTCAAAATCATCATTATTTTCTACAGAACAACTGTTGTGAATATGTACAATGTCGCCTGAACTAATGCTATTACTACGTTTAAAAATATTTTGCCTTAACCAACTATTAAACTGATTAACTTCTGAATTGGAGAAGGCAATAAACTTTGTAGATGTTGAATCTTTAAGAAATACGTCTTGGATTAATTGATATTTAAACTCCTTATTAGATGAAACTTCAATGATTTTTGTGTCATTTGTGACAATACTCATTTGATTGAATACATTCTGATTTATGCTCTCTGCTAACTTTAAGCAATTACAAACAAACAAATCATTTTCTTTCTCAGGAATAATATAATCAAGGACAACTTCATTTACATAAAGTCCAGTAATAGAATGTAAACGCTCTTTACATAGTGCTGACTCATCCGCTTTCCCTCTTGTTATTTGAAATGGATCACCAAGAAAAATTATTTTTCTTTCCGACCCTTTGAGATTAACAAAACTAAGAATATCTGTAAGGATTTGACCACTGCCGTAGCGCGAATCATCTGTCTCAAACTTTGAGTCCGAAATAAGATGGGCATCACCAATAATATAAAGCTGTTTTTCAGTATCCTTGTTATCAGTTAGTACATAGACAAATTTTTCGTTGTCAAGTTTTGGATTTCGCGAATAAATATAAGTATAAATACTATCTGTTTCAACTGGATAATGTAAGGCTAGACGGCGATTAGGTGCAAGAACAGAATAGTACAGACTTTTTTCTAATGCTTTAGAAGCAACAACATCAATTAATTTCTCTAAACCAGTACCAATCATTCCAGAAATGGTTAAAATTCTTTCTGATGACTCTAGAAAATTTTCAATTTTGGGCAGTACATCTTTAAAAGAGTCGGGCAGTTCCTGTAAATTTGTATCAACTACTTTTGTCAAAGAGCTAACTGCTTTAGTCCTTGATTCTATTGGTTGATACTCAGGAACAGCTAAAGTCTTCGCAATATACTCTAAATCTTGATTTGATAAACTTATTCCGCGACTGGTAATTTGTGATAGCCGTTCTATTACATGATCAAAATCAACTACATGAAACCATCTTTCCAGTTTGGGAGGTAGCTGACTCTCTTCAAATATAATGGATTTATGAAAAAGAGCTAATCCAGATATATGACCAAAATTTGGTTTATTGCTAGAAGAAAAACTAATTTTTTCTAGCTTCTCAAGTAGCGCAAACTTGTTATCTCTGATTTGAATATACGGATTTGGCTTGCTCCCACCTCTAATTTCAACCGTATCTACGAACCACTTGCCATTTTCCGAAAATTTAATAGTTCCCCCATAATCCTTAAAGTCAATAACAGTAATGCTGTCCTTCTTAAAAATTGCTGCATCAATCTCAGAACCTTGACAATAAAAATTGCCCAGAATAAGAACAAGCTCCTCTGAGCTACCCCAAACTTCTTCTAGTTTGCTTAATAACGCATCGAATATGCGATTTTCATGTGTTGTTGTGTAAGGTTGTGTTCTGTATGCTTTAATCGTCATTGATTGTATTAATTAGGTGAAATATTTCAGCATAGATAGAATGGGACTGAGATCTTATGAAACTCAAACTACATTCCGCCCCAAAGCATAGAATTGTATGACATTTAAATTGTGATACAAGTGATTGCTCCCCCAATCAAGCCCAAAATTTTTTAATATTATTAGTTTTAATGCCTTGTTATACAACAATTGCTTCATAATTATTCGACTTTGTGATCGATTGGAACATCTGTTGTTGCGGGTTGATCTGTTTTTAATAAACCACGCATCCGATGAATCGCAGCAGAACGATCAGCCCCGACCTGACTGATTTTGCAGTGACCCGATAGCGATGACTAGTACAAGGCGGTCACTAGATGGTAGCTTGAAAATCTGTTCTTTGATTTCTTGTAACAACATAGATAGCTCCTATGCTTAAAAGCATCTGATGTACTAAACATACTATGGATTATCGAGAATATGAAAGCCATAAGAAAAATTTGCGGTCAGGTGTAGCTAACTCACAAATTTGATTCAAACCGCGATCGCAGTTCCACTACCTTGATCAACCACATTCGTTACATCAATTAATTCCGACTCAAAGCTGACTTGAGCGCGATTGGTTTTACCACCGATATAGAGTCGATCACCCACCTGCAAAGCCCATACCTGCGAATGACTGACATAGCTCATGATTACGCCTAACATCAGCAACCCAAATCCTGCATAGACAATCGGAATACCGGGATCGGCTTTAATTTGCAAACCCGTGCTGCCAATCGCTTCCTTTAAAGTAAAGGTGATGCCATTAACTTGCGTAGAGCCATTGGTGCGTAAAGTGGTGAGCAGATTGCCCTGCTCGTCATAGATTAAGAACGTGCCTTGTAAATCTGGTGTAATTAACGTAATCCCTGCACTGAGATCGGGCTTAGTGGGAATCCATGTTCCCCAAACTTGACGACCACCCGTTTGCGACTCCAACTTATTGACAGGCAATTGGAGAATTGGGCTATTGTTGAGTGTGAATCTTATTGCATGAATATCCCAATTAGCTTGATATAGGGTGACACCCTTATATTTGAGCGGTTTATTGACATGGATAGTTTGGCGATCGACTTCTTTTCCATCTTGATCGAGAACTGATAAATCGGAATAGAACTGATCGATGTTGCCCTTGAGCGTGTAATCAATCCAAAAGCGATTGACTCGAACAGACCAATCTTTGGGGACTTGACGCTCTGACCAAGCACCAGCTTCCGTAATATTTTTGATTTGAAATGTCTCACCACTAGGAACCATTTCCTGAGCCACAAAACCTGTGAGAGAACCCCAAATTGAACCAATTAAAACCAGTAACATACTGGCATGGACAACAATTGGACCAATTCTGCCAATCAGCCCTTTACGGGCATAGAGTCGATCGTCGGCTTGATATACCTTATAGTTTTTGCGTTGGAGGGATTGCGCGAGTTGATTGAGATTGCCGCCGACGATTTCGGTCGCGAGGGGTAACTTGGCAAAACTTTGGGGCTTGGTGTAGTAAAACCAACGACGCGAAGCTTTGAGAATTGGCAGTTGGCGATTGAAGGTACAGGCAGTGAGGCTCGTGCCAAACAAAATCAATAACATCAGAAACCACCAGCTTGCGTAGACATGCTCTAGCCCGATCGCAAAAATCACCTTATAGGACAAAAAGCCAAATAGGGCAGGATGTTCGGGATAGTTTTCGCGATAAAAATCAAGGGTTTGTCCTTGCTCAATGACTGTGCCGAGGATGCTGAATAGGGCAATCAATAATAATAATGCGATCGCAACTTTAAGATTGGCAAGGAGAGCCACTACCTGATGCCGCCAAATTTGGTTAATCTGAAATCGGATTTGTTGAAACACGTCACGCCAAATGGTATTACCTTCAGCTTTGATTTTAGCCTATAGCTGCTGCTAGCCTTATGAGGACACAAAAGATGAGTTGCAACGCGAAGCGTCGCAACTCATCCTAAGCTATAGCTTGTCAGTACGAGCTTGTCTCAATAATGGTGAGCAGCTCTCTCTAAAAATTAAGGGAACAAAAGATTATTTAAGTGGGTCTGACTTGGGTGGCTATGTTCTATCTATTCATTTTTCTGTTTATCTTTAGGAGAAAAGCATGAATCCCAAACTAATCATGGGTCTATTTCTGGGTGTCAAGGCATCTCTGTTTTTAGCAATTTCCCCATCCTTTGCTGCAATTTCCGAGGTAAATATTTCACCAGCTAACCGTCAGTCGGCACTTCAGTTAGAAATAACTGAACTCAATCAAGAGTCGAAACCTGCACTGATTGCAGGACGGAACAGTGATGGTCGAGGCAATAGTGATAAAAAAGGTGGCAAAAACAAAGATTCAGACAATCGTAATTCTCGACAAATTATTTATCGTCAACCCGTTAGATATAACCAACCAGTACAGGTGATTCAATCTAGACCTGTGCATCAGACCGTGATTATTGAAAGATCTGTTCAGCCCGTGATCATTAGACCTAGACCATCGCAGCCAACTTCATTGATTAACATCAACATTGGACGTTAACTGCTGGAAATCCCCAACAAGCTATAAACAGCGACGCTTTACGTCGCTGTTTATAGCTTGTTGGGATTAATTGAAGCTTCAATAGACCGTACTTGATATGCTTGAGCATCTTCTCTTTCCTTACAAGGTTGAGCAGTTTTTACAAGAAAACTGGACTCGCCTTGCCGTACATATTCCCGCTTGCGATCGCCATAAATTTGCTGATGTTTTTTCGTGGCGATCGCTCAATCATTTGCTGAACTTCCATCAACTTGGCGACCCTAATATTCATTTTTCCCTAGATGGAAAATCTTTTTCAGATATGAGCCGCAAGCATTGGCGAGACTATCTGCAACAGGGTGCGACCTTGGTAATTAATGGCATTGATGAACGTGTGCCAGAGGTACAGCAACTAGCAAGGGGACTGAGCCAAGAAATTGGGCATCGAGTTCAGACTAATCTCTATTGCTCACCTGCCATGCAGCGTGGATTTAGCTGTCATTACGATACCCACGATGTGATGATTTTGCAGATTGAGGGGGATAAGCAGTGGTTTGTCTTTCCTGAGACGGTCAGTTTTCCTACTGCAGAAATGCGATCATCAGATCGCCAACCACCCGACGCACCACCCTATCTGCAATGCAATCTCCAACAAGGAGACTTGCTGTATATTCCCCGTGGACATTGGCATTATGCGATCGCAGGTGATTGTCCGTCGCTCCATCTCACAGTTGGGATTGATTGCTTTACGGGATTGCATTGGCTGAATTGGTTAAATTTAGATTTGCAGGAACAAACTGGATGGCGGCAAAATTTGCCCCTAGTCATGAATGGTGATAGTCAAGATTTGGAACAGCATTTGGAGGATCTGCGCCAACAACTGATTAAGCATCTTCAACAGCCTGACCTGTTTAAAAAATATTTGCGTGATCTCCCAATTCAAAATCAAGATGTTGCTCCCTTTTCCTTACCCACACAGCTAGGCTTTAATATCTTCGATCGTGGTTTAGAATCGGCATTTACCTTTGTGCCACATCAACAGATAGAAATTGCCATTTTTGATGATCAACACCAAGAGATCACCTGTGGCTCTAAGCAAATTTCAATTAAGGGCTTGCCGATTGATTTTATCCAGCAGTTATTTCAACTGACACATTTTAGTATTTTAGACCTTGCCGATTTTGCGCCCGATCTTGATTTAGAAACCGAAGTAGTTCCATTATTGACTCGTTTAGTTACAGAAGGGATTTTATTGGTTGATTAAGTATCTAAATGTGAGTCGCCCGCTTCGCGGGCGACTCACGCTACTAGTTAGTTTAAATCTATATCCATTTCCACTCTTTCCACTAGCCAAGTTCCTAAATGATTGAGAAACAGAAGCAATCCATCACGGTTACTTGATGGCTGAATTGCTAATTCCAAAGCTTTGTACATGAGCTGGGCTTGGTCAGGGTAATAATGGACAAATCGCGCATAACAAGGATAGAGATCGCGGGTGAAAGTGCGATCGCGAAGCATCACTAATTCAAAGCCAGTGCGGACTAGACGTTTACAGATCCAGCGACATTTTTGTTGGATGGTTGACTCAAAATCAAGCTGGGTTGGCGAAAGTTGACGCAAAATTATTTTTGCTTCGGCAAGGTCATCGGCAAGGTCAAAAGCATGACTCATCATCGCGTGACTGGGCGCAAATCGGGGAAATTGCGATCGCAAATCTTCGCCATAAATACATAAACCCTGTGTTTGCAAAAGTGCTTGCCAATGAGAGCCTGAAATTTGCACCTCGTCATCGCTAGCAATACTAATTTCGACTTTTTGACAAAATGGATATTGCTTTTCTAGTTGTTCTTCAATGGCAAGCATGTCAGCCCCTAAATCTGGAGTAGTTTCCCCTTGGATAATCACAACACTATCGAGATCAGAAATATTTAAAATCGACTGTCCTCGCGGGACAGAGCCACGCAGATAAATGCTATGAATGCGATCGCAATTTTCTACGCAAAGACTTCGCAATGATTCGACAAGCTCTAGCCAAGGCGCTTTGATTGCATCCCAACGGCATTCATTAACTAGATATCCATCTCCATCTACCTGCATTAAATTTCCAATTTTCTGGATGGGATTTTGCATAGAATGTAGCAATTTTCGTTAATTCAGGTGATGTGATGAGCGCCAAAGTTGGCAATAATAGTCAAATTCAATAATTCAGCAACATTATTCAACTAAATTACTTCTAATATTGCATGGGTTTGATTTGATTTTACAGGATTGACTACAACCGCAATAATTGATCGAGACCGAGGATAGTTCTGTGAAAAAAGAGTTTATTAAAGAGTTTACTAGCAAGTTTTTAGCCTCTAGCATGGTTTTATGCAGTGGTATGGGTGTGCTCACAACTCTTCCATTGCTCACACCTACTACTGCCTATGCCCAATCCGACGAAGATACGAATATTCGCGTTTACAAATTAGCTAGCCCTGCTGTTGTCTCAATTCAATCGCGCAGTGGTAACGGCAGTGGCTCGATTATTGATGCCAAAGGCTTAGTTTTGACCAACGCCCATGTGGTGCGCGGTGCAAATGTAGTGAATGTGATTCTCAGCGATAAGCGCCAATTTCGCGGCGTGGTCATCGCTAGCAGTAGTAACCCTGATCTGGCGCTGATTCGGCTAGAGGACGTAACCACCAATTTGCCGACTGTCCCGATTGCCGCTTCAGGGGCAGTCCAAGTCGGTCAGCGAGCCTTTGCGATCGGCAATCCCTTTGGTCGTTTTGCGGGGACACTTACCACAGGCATCATCAGCCGCATCGATCGCGATCGCAAATTATTGCAAACCGATGCTGCCCTAAATCCCGGAAATTCTGGGGGGCCATTACTGAATAGTCGTGGTGAGTTGGTGGGCGTGAATACCGCTATTTTCACCAACAATAGCAGTAGTAGCGGCATTGGCTTGGCGATTGAAGTTGATACGGTCAAGCAATTTATTGCGCTCAACGCATCACGCCAAGGGGCAATCGCCATCACGCCTCGCTCCGTAGCTCCGCCTGTGGCGATCGCCATGGATGGCAGAACTCTCAACGCCACCTTGACCGAAGCAGA
Organism: Pseudanabaena mucicola FACHB-723; assembly: GCF_014696385.1. Classification (GTDB taxonomy): domain Bacteria; phylum Cyanobacteriota; class Cyanobacteriia; order Pseudanabaenales; family Pseudanabaenaceae; genus Pseudanabaena. Next base: position 6,452 of record NZ_JACJQB010000044.1, on the reverse strand, counting down.
CAAGACCTTGCCCGATGGCAGCTACTACAAGGTCTATCAATTTGAAGGCAAAGCAGGGCAATCGGTGGTGATTGAAATGCGCGGCAATGATATTGATCCTTACCTCGTGCTATTTGACTCCACAGGTCGCAAAATTGCCGAGGATGATGATGGGGCTGGCGGTAAAAATGCGCGACTTGCGCTAACTTTACCCAGCACAGGTCGATATACTCTCTATGCCAATTCTTACGAGGTCGGACAAACAGGTTCTTTCACGATCGCAGGACGATTGAATAATAACCCCACTAATAACCTCACATCGCAAGCACTGCCCCTATCTCCAACAGTAACCGATCGGCAGATTCTCTTACAAAAAAATGGCTTTTTAGGAAATCAGAGCCGTATTCTGGCTAGGGATGGTAGCCGTTTCGAGACTTTTAGCTTTAATGGCCAAGCGGGGCAGGTCGTGCAGATCGATCTGATTAGTCCAGATTTTCACCCCTATCTAGTGCTGTTTGCCCCCAATAGCCAAGTTGTTCAAGAAAACAACGGTCTGCCCAGTCGCAAGCAAGCAAGGATCACACTAGAGCTACCTATAACTGGCACATATCGCACGATTGTTAATGCCTTTGACCGCACAGGCAAGGGTGCTTACAATCTCACCGTTAAACGAGTTCGCTAGGCAAGGTGATTTAATTATGGAACGCAAACACAGTTCCCAAACTCTATCTTGGGGGATTAGTCTAGGCTTATTGTTAGCATTGCCATCGACGGTTTGGGCTGTGCCACCTGCATCGGTCGATCGCGATGGCAATGTGCCTTGGTCAAGCATTGTCGAAAATCCCTTTGATGGCAAAATTGTTTATGACAAGCACTTCGGCGATGATTTTGCATTTGTTACCAGTTGGTCATCACAGGGCATTAGAGCCACCTATACCGAATATAGTTCTGAGCAAGTGGGAAGTCGCCGTACTTGGAAAACTCGTCGAGTCTGGCATCGAGATCGATATATCAATGACCGATATCTCGATTACCAGCCTATCTACGAATTGCGATCGCGATCGCAATCTCCCCAAGCGTTACTAATTGCTTCTCAAGGCAAAATCTATCGGTATACCAGTGGTGAAGTTGACCCAGAGCTAGCTGCGGTTTTGGCAAGTTTACCCGCAGGAAACACCACAATTCGAGCGGTTTGGGATAATGAACAGACTACAGATTTTCCCATTGGTGCAGGAACAGTAGAAGCTTGGAAATCAATTTTTAAAGCTCCTCCAAAACCTCCTCGATTTCAAGAATAAAAGAGATGCGGCGCTTCGTGCCGCATCTCTTTTTTGGAAAAGTGACTATAGCTATAATCAGCGCAAAGCGCTGTATTGCTTAAAGTGTCTGATTATTATCAGGGCGCGGACGCACGCGGCTAGGAGTTGTATCTGGCTCAGGCAGAGGCATATATTGATTGCCGACAAAATCCTTGCTGACTCGTAAGCGTTGACTGGCGATGGTTATACCAGATTCACGGACTAACACCACGGAGATCCAGCGATCGCCCGAAGAGAATGGCGCTTGCCCGATCTTAAATAACCCACCTGCCCGTAGAGGTTCCAGATTGACCGTGCTTTGATTAGTGAGATTTTTGGCATCTACAGGCTCTTCGATCGCTGCGCCCAATAACAAGCCCGTACCCAGTGGTTCGGTGACGATTGCATCGAGAACATATTGACGACCAACTCCAATCAATTCAGGGATTTTGAGCTTTACAGGTGGCGGTGCTTCTCCACTGGTGAGTGAGGATTGCTCGGAGATGACTTGCTGAGAAACAATCTGGAGCTGACCATTGACAGTTTGATAGGTCTGCTGCGAGATCAATCTTGCATCTAGCTTGAAATTATCGTTCTCGTTGTTCTTTGTCCCTTTGACAGTCGTAATTGTTTCCGCCGTAATCAAGCCATCTTTCTTTTCCCACTTCGAGATCTCGGTGTTATAGCTAATATCTTTGTACCCTTTCCAGAGTTCACCAAGTACCTGCTTATAGCGATCTCGATTTAGTCCATCGGAGTGGTTGAAGGTCGGTGCGTAATACTTAATCACCGATTCAAGATCTTGTTTACTAGCGGCTTTGTCTAGAGCAGTTACGACATTTGCGAGTTCAGCAGGAGCAGGCTTAGCCGATTGGGCGGCGATCGCTGAATTTGCGATCGGGGAGATCGTAGCCATTGCCGCAGAGATGAGTAATAGAGTGATTCGTTGGAACATGCGTAACCCTAGTCGAAGACCTGTAACGGTATTTAAAGATGGGACAAAGTGAGAAATTGTTTCTCAGTTATACGCCCTGATTGATATAGTGTCTCATTTATTTCCGAAATTTTTAACACTGCATGGGGTGAATATCCACTTTGGTGAATGCGATCGCAAACCCCCGCCTCATGATCAATAAATACAACGATATCTTGGACTTTGAGACCACAACTTTCAATTTTTTGTGCGCCCTCGATCGCACTTTTGCCTGAAATCAAAATGTCATCGACGACAACAATGGTTTCGCCAGCCTCATAGTTACCCTCAATCAAGCGCCGCGCCCCATAGGCTTTGACCTCTTTGCGTGGAAAGATTAATGGAAAATTGAGGCGTAATGCTAATCCCGATGCGGTGGGTAATGAGCCATAGGGAATCCCCGCAATTCGATCAAATTTCAATTCGCGCAGAATTTCGGCATAGGTACCAATCACCGCATCAAATACTTGGGGATTGGAAATAATCCGCCGTAAATCAATGTAATAGGGGAAAATTTGCCCAGAGGCTTGCAAGGTTTCCTCAAAGGTAATGCAACCAATATCAAACAATTGCAAAATTAAATTGGCATGGGGATGTCCACTTTGATCAATCAGACAGACATTGGGAATCCATTGCTCACAAACAGGGCTTTGATGGGCTGTAGCGACAATGGCTTGATTTACTTCATCCCTGAGCGATCGCACTAATTGCGCGGGGTCGCCGATGGTCAAAGCATCTTGATTGACTGGCAAAATCAAGCCGCCCCCATTAGCATCTAAGCCTGCATTGAGGATTTCTGTCAAATTATCAATTTTTTGTCCAGTAGCTTGGCTATTTGCCCATATACTCCTTGCCAAAATCAGTCGCTCAGGTGCTAGCGATCTCACTTTTGCTAAAGCGTCAGGATTTGCCGAACCCACCTCTAGGGCTAAATTTTCTGTACCCGCCCAAACTTGGCAATTTTGGACAACATTTAGGTATAGTGGCTGCTCTCGACTCGGATATGCTTGAAAATCTTGAGCAGTGCTGTTAGATGAATAGCAACTTACAAAAATTGCCTTATCGGGATACATCAAAAAACGCGCCGCTAAATCTTGCCCTAAGTATGGACTGAGCGTAATTGCATCAACACCCCATTGCTCAAAAGCTGTCTTTGCCATGACCGTACTGCTATTCAGGTCAGCGTGCTTGGCATCAAGGATGATCGGAATTTCGGGAGGAATGGCAGCTAGGGTTTTGGTCAACAATTCTAGTCCCGCCGCTCCCATTGCCGTATAGAAACCCAAGGTTGGCTTGTAGGCACAGACGAGATCCGCAGTCGATTGAATTATAAAATTCATCCATTCCCATAGGCAATCAACCATCCGCTCATGATGCGCCTCTGACTTACTTTCCAAGTCATAGGCTTCTCGATACTTGGCGGGCATTACTTCAGGGTTAGGGTCTAGCCCTAAACACAAAATGCTCTGATTGATTGCGATCGCATTCCTGAGTTTCGAGTCAAAGCTCATAATTTAACAGCTTAGATGCAAGCAGGTTTTTGAGATTGCAACAAATATACCGCTTACGTCTATATTAAAAAAACAAAAAGTAGATCGTTCACAAAAAAACATCGTCTACTTTCTTAACTTGCTTAACAATAAAAACGATCACGTCCTTGTTGTTTTGCCTGATAGAGATTTTTGTCGGCGATTGCGATGAGATCTTCAAGAGATTGTTCTTGTGTGGGAATGATACTGGCAATACCTAAGCTAATTGTCACATTAGGACTGACTTTAGATGCATCGTGGGGAATTTTTAAATCATGAATAGCATGTTGGATTAATTCGACAACTGTGATCGCGCCTTCCATATCCGTATTGGGTAAAATCACTACAAATTCTTCGCCTCCATAACGGGCAAAAAGATCCGCAGGTCGTTTGAGCTGATTAGCGGCAGTTTGTGCGACTTGAATTAAGCAAGTATCTCCTGCTTGATGTCCATAGCAATCATTGTAGAGTTTGAAATAATCAATATCTAAGAAGATTAGAGAAAGACTTTGTTTTTCTCTTACTGAACGTTGCCATTCTGCTTGTAAGCGATCATCAAAACAGCGCCGATTAGCAACTTGGGTTAATCCATCAGTTAGAGATCTAACATAATCTAACTCCGCTTTCATTTTTAGCATTTCTTGAGCTAATTTTTGCTCTGTGATATCTGTAAAAGATGCTACTACAGCATAAGGGGCTGACTGATCGGGATGATATAAGGGTTGGGAATTAATCGATATCCATCTTGTTGGATGGTCTTCCTTACAAATTCCCATAATTACATTAGTTTGTGGTTGTCCAGTCCTGAGCGTAACCATAGCGGGATGATCTTCACTCAAAAAAATCGAGCCATCCTCTCGAATTGTCGATCTTTCAAAATCAACAGACTTAAGCCCTCGCATCTGATCTGCGGATAACCCCAAGATCTTTTCCGCGCTTTCATTACAAGCAGTAATTTGCCCGTCTGCCTGTTGCAATACGATACCTTCAGACATACTGGTAATGACTGAACGATATCGGGATTCACTTTCTTGAAGTTCTGTCAGTAGAATTTTTCTAGCGTCGGCTTCTTTTTCTCGTTCTAATAGCTCTTGTTCTAACAGTTCAAATAAGCTGGCTTGTTTAATGGCTATCTCTAACTGGCTAGCAATTCGCCTTGCAAAATTAATCTCGGAGTCTTGCCAATGACGTGGTGCTGAACATTGATGAATACAGAGCAAACCCCACAAATTTTCTATCTGTATGAGGGGGACTACTAAATTAGAAACAACTTGAAATCGCTGTAAAATATCTCGATGACAGTCTGTGAGTCCGGCTTCGTTAACGTTATTTATAACCTGTATGCGACCTTCTTTATAATACGAAGCATATTGATCGCCAAAGCAATGATCATGGATCTTCAATGCGATTACCGAATCAAATCCTGCTATTACAGATTCAGATACGAATTCTCCGTTGCAGCAGTTAGAATCTGGATCGAACTTAAATATCGCGATGCGATCGGCATTCATAGATTGGCGAAGTTCTTGAGCGGAAATTTGGAAAATAGCTTCTAAATTAAGAGATTGCCTAATTCTTTGGGTGATTTCTGCAAGTAAGACTTCCCGTTTATATTGTTCATCTAACGCATCTTCTGCTGCTTTGCGAGTTGCATTACTGCGGCGCAATTCAAACTGGCTAATCGCTAGCCGACTGAGAGATTCTAATTGTCGAATTTGTTTTTCGGTCAGATTTCTAGGCTGGTGATCGATAACACACAAAGTCCCTAGAGTAAAATTATCTGATGTCTTTAAGGGCATACCCGCATAAAAGCGAATACTCGGGTCTTTTGCCACCAGAGGATTGTCAGCAAAACGAACATCTTGGGTTGTGTCAGGAACATTTAAGAAGGCACTATCGGCAACTGCATGACCACAAAAGGAGATATCGCGTGGTGTTTCCGACACATCCAAACCCACTTTTGACTTAAACCATTGTCGATCACGATCAACCAATGATATTAAGGCGATTGGTGTGCCACAAATCTCCGCAGCTAGTCGCGTCAAGTCGTCATATTCTTGTTCTGGTAAGGTATCAAGAATATGGTAGCGATTGAGAGCTTCTAGGCGATCGCTTTCATTTTTAGGGAGTTTAGGTTTCTGCATGAAGATCAACTAGCTAAAGCATGGTTAGTCGATAAATAATATTCCTCTATATTTACCCAAGAGGTTACCACCTATTTAAGTAGCTAAGCAAAATTAATTACATAAGTTGAACCAAAGTCTCGAAGAACTTTTTCAACATAAGAGACTAAACTTTCCCAAGATTCATATGCATTGAGTTCAATCCACTCATACTTCATGAAACGCCACAAAATTTCAATCAAGTTCAACTGGGGACTATAAGGGGGTAACTGGAAAATCTCAACTTGCTGGTTCTTCCACTGCTCTAATTTCTCTTGAATCAGTTGACTGGTATGAATAGAGGCTTTATCCATAACAATCACTGTTGGCTTGGTAGATTGACGAGCAAAGTCATCGATACAAGCGAGAATGACTGCACTGGTGATACTGCGTTCAAAAACATAAGCAGATAAGTCATTGTTTCGATTCATCAAACCCACGACATTTAACCTCTTACTGCGTTGACTGGGTAAGCTTAAACCCGTCCCTTTCTCTTGCCAAGCATAGGGAA
>NZ_JACJQB010000043.1 GCF_014696385.1 Pseudanabaena mucicola FACHB-723 | reverse complement strand
AGTTAGATAGCATCATTAACAATATTTTTTAATTTGTCGTTTCTAGTTTACTAAATTAGAAGCGATTTTTTCTAGTTATTTCTTATCGTTCAACACTTCTGCTTTCTATGTTTTTTCTTGTTATACAATAATATTTGCAACAAATTTGAAGCTTAAATGTAAGGAGTTGGGGCTTAATTAGCTCATGAATTATGGGGAAAATTAATTCTATTTCTTGGCAAGCGCGGCTTCGTTTCCTATTACTTACTTTTTTAGGATTTGCGATCGCATTGATGATCAATTTTCCCTTTTGGGCTTTAGCTCAGACTCCTAGCGTTAATACGGCTAGCAACATCATTGATCCGACAACTAACCAAACCATCATTAGACCCCACAGTAATGAACTGCGGGGTATTTGGTTAACGAATGTTGATAGCGATGTTTTATTTTCGACCACTCGACTTGAGCGAGCCACCAAAAGACTCAAGCGCTTAAACTTTAATACAATCTATCCCACGGTTTGGAATCGTGGCTATACGCTCTATCCCAGCAAAGTTGCCAAGAAAGCCTTTGGCGAGGCTGTTCTGCCCATGGATGAGCTGCGAAATCGGGACATGCTGGAAGAGGCTGTAAGATTTGGCCATGAGCAAAATTTTGCGGTCATTCCTTGGTTTGAGTATGGTCTGATGACAGATGCCGATTCAGATTTAGCTCTGAAGCACCCCGATTGGTTAACCCTGCGTAAAGATGGTTCTTCACTGTTTTTACATGGCGAGAACAATCAACATCGTCTAGCTTGGCTCAATCCTGCCCGTCCTGAAGTGCAGAAGTTGTTAATCGACTTAATCGTTGAAGTCGTCAGCAAATACGATATCGATGGCATTCAACTCGATGATCACTTCGGGATGCCTGTGGAACTTGGCTACGATGACTACACGCTCGCCCTTTATCAAAAAACTCACGGTGGCAGGCTGCCTCCCGAAGACCATAATGATCCTGAATGGGTAAGATGGCGCTCTCGCTTTGTCACAAGTTTAATGGCAAAAATATCCCGATCAGTTAAAGAAATCAAACCTAACTGCTTAGTATCTTTATCGCCAAATCCTCGCGAATTTTCTTACACTAAATACCTACAAGATTGGTATAGCTGGGTATATTCAGGTTTCCTTGATGAGTTAGTGGTGCAGGTATATCGCAATAATATTGATGATTTTAGAAGAGAATTAGAACGTCCTGAGCTAAAAGAAGTTCGCCAAAAAATTCCTGTAGCTGTGGGGATTTTGACAGGATTACGCATTCAAAATGTGGATATGCGCCAGATTAAGAATCAAGTCCGTGTTGCCCGTGAGCTTTCCCTTGATGGAGTTTCTTTCTTTTTCTATGAGACTCTAGGTCAGCGAGATGCCTCCTTTGAGACGTTGTTTTTCATTCCTGCGATCCGTCCAGACTTACGAAATATTGCCCGTAGCTAAGTCAAAACTAATAGCGGCGCTTTGCGTCGCTATTAGTTTTCATGAAAAAAATTGCAAGATCTTTTCTGCAAATAGCTGCGGATTTTCAAAATGAATATTATGACTGCACTTAGGCGCAATTTCTAATTGCGATCGCAAACATTGTTGGTGCATTTGCCAATTGATTTGGACAAATTTGCGATCTAGTTCGCCTACCAAAAGCAGCAATGGCACTTGATTGTCACAAAGCTCTTGCCATAGGGATGGCTGTTTACCTGTGCTGAGATTACGTAAGGATTTGGCTAAATTTTTCACTGAGTTGGTGAGCCGATGTTTCAGCATTTGGGGAAACTGGGGATGCGATTGCAAATTTCCAAAAATTGGCTGTTGATACCAATTTTCTAAAAATAGTCGCAAATCTATAGTTTCTAACTTGGTAGCAATTTGCAAATCTTGAGCGAGCCGATCTTGTTTGGCTTGCTCGCTAGCTAAACCTGCGGATGCAGATTCGAGAACAACTTTAGAAAAATATTGGGGGAAATGGATCGCTAAATAGAGGGCGATGCGTCCACCCATAGAATAGCCAACTAGAAAGATGCGCTTATGATCTACCAACCCCAAAGCTTCTATAAACTTAATGATCAAAGTAGCAACAGACTCGAATGTATATGGACGCTCCTGCTCGGTAGACCGATTAATCTCTTGAGTTTGTCCATGCCCTAGCAGATCAATTGCCATACAATAAAACTGTTTTGATAATGTTGCGATCGCAGTTTGAAATTCAAAGCAATCCCCCATAAATCCATGTAAAAACAAAATTACAGGGCAATTACGATTCCCCTCAGCATAGTAACTAATGTCGTAGTTCTCGATTTGTACTTGCGATCGCATAAACATTTAACCATCTTGAAGCGCGGAGTTATTTACCCGCCAAGTCAGATAAACAAGTTCTTTAAAAGAGAGAGAGGCGAGACTCGCCTCTCTCTCTTTTGTCTTTTAACCATAGTCAAGAAAATAACTACTGAGTTTAGCCAACACTTGCGGGTTCGCGGACAGGAATCACGGTAACTGACTTGACATCCTTGGCTTTGTTGCGAGTGTCATTAATGCTAACAACTGTATAAGTCTTAGTATTGTCAGCGCGAAATACATCGCCGACAGCAAGAGGCTGATTATAGTTCAGAGAACCGATGAAACGTTGGTGAAGATCGGTCATTAAATACTGCATAAACTCCTCATTGTGAAATAGTCCAAGTGAAATAACCCAAAACTTGAATATGTTTGGAAAACACTCTGGACAAGTTGATATTACTTATGCCACCTGTATACCACTGTTTTTACACTTGGTATATAAAATTTCTTATATTTTTTTGTCAAATAGTCACTTTTTGACAAACACTTAGATTAACACTGCAAAATTTTGAGTAGTGCTAATGTCCTCAAACTTGCTTCTTCTATGACTTCACAGCCTGTAACCGAACTTGAGTCTGATTATGCGTTGAGCGCCTATGATTACGAACTGCCAAGCGATCGCATTGCTCAAGATCCCGTTACACCGAGGGATGCCTCAAAACTGCTAATAATTGATTCTGAACGCATTTTGCACCATCAGCATTTTTATGATCTACCAAATTTTTTGCGATCGGGGGACTTATTAGTTTTTAACAACACCAAAGTAATCCCTGCCAGAATGTACGGGCATAAACAATCGGGAGTGCCAGTCGAAATTTTGTTGATGGAACCCATTGGATTAGATCGCTGGTTAGCCCTAGTTAAACCGGGGAAACGTCTACCTATTGGCAGTACCATCATCTTTGCCGAAAATGTAACCGCCACCGTCGAAGGAATCGAAACTACAACTAGAGCGCGGGAACTCCAGTTTCACATTCCCATTGATGCTGATCTTGACAAAATTATTGAACAATTGGGTAAACTGCCACTCCCCCCCTATGTCACCGATTCCCACGTTGATCCTGATCGTTATCAAACTATCTATGCTGATATTTCGGGGGCAATTGCTGCACCCACCGCAGGTTTACACTTTACGGAAGAACTATTTAGCAAACTAGCTAATCAGGGCGTTGACAAGGCTTTTGTCACTCTCCATGTTGGTATTGGCACATTCCGCCCTGTCGAAACCGAAGATATCACTCAGCATGTGATGCATAACGAGTGGTGCGAAGTGTCAGAGGCAACCAATGCCAAAATCAAAGAGACTAAAGCTAATGGTGGCAGAGTGATCGGTGTTGGTAGCACTGTGGCGCGATCTTTAGAAAGTGCTAATTTTCAAGCGTTTAAAGGCAAGACTAATCTGATGATCTACCCAGGCTTTGAATGGAAAGTGCTAGATGGATTAGTAACTAACTTTCATCTGCCCAAATCCACCCTATTAATGATGGTGTCATCATTTTTAGGTAAAGATGGCCGAGAATTTTTAATGTCAGCCTATCAAACTGCCATCGCCAAAGAATATCGGTTTTATTCCTTTGGCGATGCCATGTTTATCGAAAAGTAATGGGTGAGAATCTTACAGATCTTCATTTTTCTGAATGTTCTTCTGATGATCTTTTTTCGCAGCGATCGCCTCAATTAAAGCCTTAACTTCCGATGCTCCCTCTGATTTTTGGAATTGCCAAGGGTAAGGAATTTTGCCACTTAAAACCATGCGAATACCGACAGGGAAAATGCTAAGTAGGGCTTTAAACTCCTTAAAGTCATTGGTCATCAGCCTAACTGCAAACTTACTCTCATCAATCCAACCATCCTCTTTGACTAAATCAAGCAAAGTATGACGATGGCGCTGTGGCATTGACTTAGGCAGAGCCGTATTATCCAAAATCTCATGCTTGATTTGCGAAATGCGATCGAGAGGTTGTACTTCTACTGGACAAACTTCGTTGCAGTTATAGCAACGAGTGCAATCCCAGACAAATCCCGACTCATTATATTTCTCGACTCGCGCTTCTGTGCGATCATCCCGATTGTCTGCTATAACCCGATATGCCTTAGCTAGAGCGTGGGGGCCAACAAAGCGATCATTAACTGCTGCCGAGTTACATTCTGAATAGCAAGAACCACAGAGAATACAATTAGCTGCTGCTTGCAGTTTGGCTCTTTGGGCTGGAGTTTGTAGATATTCAGTTTTGCTAATTTGTCGTGATGCTGTAGAAACATAGGGATCGACTTTTTCGAGATTATTCCAAAACTTGGTCATATCCACGATCAGGTCTTTAATCACGGGCAGGTTTTGCATTGGCTCTATTACCAATTCTGTATCATGCTCACCCATTACTTCACTAATATGTTTCTGACAAGCTAGGCCTGATCTGCCATTCACCCGCATCGCACAAGATCCACAAATTGCATTACGACAGTTCCGCCGAAAACCAATCGAACCATCCTGTTCGCTCTGAATTTTGATTAATGCATCAAGTACAGTTGTGCGTGTTGGATCAACTTCAATCTGCACGGTTTGATATTTGGGTGCACTTGTGCGCGAATTTTGGCGACGAAGCTTGACAGTAATATTCATGTGAGGAGAATTCCTTTGCTGCTTGATCTTAAATCAGAAGAATATCTTCAGGATTAAGCTCGAATAATCTAACCCAACTGCGTAATTGATTTCTGATTTCATTAGCTTCCATTATCGCCTATTCACCAAAAATTAAAATAAGGCGATCTCCATATCAGTAAATTGTTCAAAGATCATGCGGATACTATATTGAAATAGGCGAAATCCCCTTGTATTGTTTCCAAATTTCATTCCTTAATCCTCTTGCAATTTTAACTTTTTTGGTTTCTCCAACACTTGTTGTTATAAAAATATTGAATGTACTTATTCGGTAAAATGTTATAAACGCATTCTCCGCAAATAAGAAGTCAGCACTTTTATCGATTCTTTTAAAGAAATCTATAGGATGAAGTACCTGACCTTGTTCTCCATCGGTTAGCTTAGCTGGAAATTTTGTGCATAAGAGAGAAAACCTTTGATCCATATGAGGAAAAGTTACTTTTATTTGAATCTTTCCAAATGGATATGATTTAAGTCGCCACTCAAAATTATTAATAGTTACAGGTCTTGCTCCTACATTGATAAAACTAATCATATAAGCCCAGCGATCCAGTACTTTAGGATCTTCCCCTGGTATTTGAACAATACTTAATCTAGAGTCTAACCGAATTATCTTATCTCTTACAGATAACCAAAGTGCGAGTCCAGAAATAGCTGTAGTCCCCAATGCAGATATCCAAGGAGCAAAACTATTTACACATTGCCAAGTGTTACAACTTTCAAGATTCATTCAATATTTACTTATTTTTTGCCTGTGAGATTTAATTATATTCAAGTGTCTTGATTGATAGCAACAACTTTTAAGCTGCAATTTGTGATAACCGATCTCTGGAATACCTACCCTTTCTTTCGCGTGTTTAATCGTCATACTGCAAAGTTGACCATCTTCATCTAAACCCAATAATGTATTGTCATCTAAATATCATATTTCTGAAAGTATTCTTTGAGAGAAGACGATGTAAAGGGTATCAGTATCTGCAAAGTATCTAGTTTTATATTTCTAGCTCCTTAAAATTTCTATCAAAAAAGGTATGCGTTTATACTAGTGTTTAAACATTTCTCTTGTGAAATACTACTATGGCTGAAGTAATACTCGATATCAAAACATGGGGCAATAACTTAGGTGTTCGGCTACCCGCAGCGATAGTTCGTGCTGCCCATCTCCACGTCAACCAACGAGTAAAACTATCTGTTGTCGATAATCAAGTCGTTATTAAACCTGTAGATAAGCCATTAACCCTTGCAGAAAGATTAGCTAAATTTGATTCAGTTCGACATGGTGGCTAAGTGATGGCAATATCGAATCAGTCTCAAAATTCCAATAAAAAAGAGGGCATTATTTGCCCTCTTTTTTATTAGCTTATTTGTGGATTAGACAGAAGCCAAAAATGTTTTCTTGTATTCAGCGATTGCTTCCTTCAAGATTGCTTCAGCATCCTTAGTCAAGGTCTTCTCAGACTTAACGATTTCAGAATACTTAGGCTTGCTGGTTGCCAAGTAGTTACGCAGCCCCTTGTTGAATGCACCAACTTGATCAACTTCGAGATCGTCTAAGTAACCATTAATTGCGGTGTAGATAATCGCAACTTGATCCCATACAGGTAATGGAGAGTATTGTGGTTGCTTGAGAATTTCACGGAGACGCTGACCACGAGCTAGTTGAGCTTGAGTGGTTTTGTCTAAGTCAGATGCGAACTGAGCGAAAGCTACGAGGTCATCGTACTGAGCTAGTTCTAGTTTGATCTTACCTGCAACCTGTTTCATTGCCTTGATTTGTGCTGCGGAACCAACGCGGGATACCGAGATACCAGGGTTGATCGCAGGACGAATACCAGCGTTGAAGAGGTCAGAAGACAAGAAGATTTGACCATCAGTAATTGAAATTACGTTGGTAGGAATGTATGCCGATACGTCACCCGCTTGGGTTTCGATGATTGGCAATGCGGTCATCGAGCCACCGCCGAGTTCATCACTCAACTTCGCTGCACGTTCGAGCAAGCGAGAGTGTAAGTAGAACACGTCTCCAGGATATGCTTCACGACCTGGTGGACGACGAAGCAAGAGAGCCATTTGGCGATAAGCTTGGGCTTGCTTAGACAAATCATCGTATACGATCAAAGTGCCTTTGCCTTTGTACATGAAGTACTCAGCCAAAGCTGCGCCAGTGTAAGGAGCGAGGTATTGCAAGGTCGCAGGATCGTTGGCGCTTGCCATAACGACGATCGTGTATTCCATTGCACCGCTTTCACGGAGTTTGTTAACAACGTTCGCAACGGTGGAAGCTTTCTGCCCGATCGCTACATATACGCAGATACAATCCAAACCTTTTTGGTTGATGATTGTGTCTACTGCAACCGAGGTCTTACCTGTTTGACGGTCACCAATGATCAATTCGCGTTGACCACGACCAACAGGAATCATCGCGTCGATCGCGGTAATGCCAGTTTGCAGAGGTTCAAATACGGATTTACGAGCAATAATGCCAGGGGCAGGAGATTCAATTAAACGAGTTTCGCTTGCCTTGATTTCGCCCTTACCATCAATAGGTTGAGCCAAACCGTCAACAACGCGACCAATGAATGCTTCGCCTACGGGAATCTGTGCAATTCTGCCAGTTGCTTTTACAGAGCTACCTTCAGCGATTTTACGACCTTCACCCATCAACACAACACCAACGTTGTCTTCTTCAAGGTTCAGCGCAATGCCGACAGTACCATCTTCAAATTCCAGCAACTCGCCAGCCATGCACTGTTCCAAGCCATAGACACGAGCGATACCGTCACCGACTTGCAGGACAGTACCAACGTTGGAAACTTGCAGCTCTTGGTTATAATTAGCAATTTGCTGCTTGATAATATTGCTTATTTCGTCAGGTCTGATGCTAACCATAGTTGTGTTTTACCAGTTATCAGCGATCGATTTGTTTTTAATATTTTGGGGATGTAGCTATTAGCAATTAGCTATTAGCTTTTGGTAATTGGCTCTAGGGAATTGGTAATTACTTTTTCCCTTTTCCTTTTACCTTTTTACTTGACTTCAGACTAAACGCCAGCAGTAAGGCTGCTCTTCAAACGGCGTAGTTGTCCGCGAATACTAGCATCTACAACTTGAGAGCCAACCTTAATGATCACACCACCGATTAAGTCGGGGTTAACGGTCACATCAAGTTCAACACTCTTGGCTTTGGTCATTGCTTTAACGCGATCGCAAATACTATCTTCTTGCGCTCTGCTTAGTTTCAAAGCAGTGGTGATTTCAGCAAGAGATACTTGATCGATCACACGCAATAGGGCTTTAAACTCATTGACGATTTCGCGTAAGAAGGCAATCCGTTTGCGATCGACTAATAGGAGTAAAAAGCTTTTGGTAACAGCATTAACTTGTGAACCAAATACACTTTCAATTACGCCTTTTTTGACGTTTGCTCCAATTAAAGGACTAGCAAACAGTTGACTTAACTCAACTGAATCAGCCAGAGTATCGCCAATTAGACGAACATCTTTTGCGATCGCATCTAAATTATTTTGCTCTTGAGCTAAAGACATTAAAGCTTCAGCATAAGGAGCAACGACTGCTTGACTAACAGAACTAGATTTCATGTTTTCTCCTAGTCAGAACTCAAAAGGGCAATGCTACGGTCGATCAATTCGACTTGAGTGGACTCACTCAAACCGCGATCAAAATAAGACTGCACACTCGCAAGGGCTTTTTCAGCGACTTGCTGACGCAGTTGCACAACGACGCGCTCCTGCTCTGTGGAAATCTCTTGATCAGCAGCCTCTCGCAAACGAGCGATATCTGCATCAACCGTTGCCAAAATCACATCAGCCGCATGTTTTGCATCAGCTTCAGCTTGTTTACGCAAGTTGTCAGCTTCAGTTTTTGCCTGAGCTAATTTGCCCTGCTGCACGGCAAGCTTATCTGAGGCATCTTTTTGGCGCTTTTCTGCATCAGCAATAGCCGATTGGATTGACTCCAAACGAGCCGAGAGAATTTTGCCTAAGAAACCGCGACCTGCATAGATCAAAAGACCGATAACGATCACTAAGTTGATCAGGTTAGTTTCCAGAATATCGGAGTTAATTCCGAAACCTGAATGTTCGCCTGCTTCACTTGCAAGTAAGACGAAATTTCTAATCATAAAGGTTGTTTCTATTACTCAATACCAGCCAGAATCCAGATAGAAACTATCTAGATTTATCAAAACTAGGATCTAACTAAGTTACCTAGTAGTTTTTCTAGAACTTGGCGACTGAGTGACTCTACTTCCGCGTCCAGAGATGCTGTTGCATCTTGCTTTTGCTTTTCGATTTCTGCTTTAGCACTAGCAACTTTTGCTTGAGCTTCGGCCATCGCTGCATCAATACGTTCTTTACGAATTTTATTTGCTTCGGCTTGAGCTGTCGTTAAGATGTTTTGAGTTTCTTTACGAGCAGTAGCGAGCTCTTGCTCATATTGCTTAACAACTAACTCAGCCTTTTCGAGACGCTCCTTTGAACCGATAATCTGCTCTCTAACATAATCATCGCGATCATCGATCGCTTTGGTTAGAGGCTTAAAGAAAATAACGTTAAGAAGCGCTACAAAAACAACAAACTGCACCGCCATAATTGGAAGTGTGGCATTGATATCAAACAAGCCGCCTTTATGTTCTACTGCTTCCGCAGCCATGAGAACAGTTGAAAAAAGGTTCCAAATTGTCATAGGTATGTTTGGTAACAAGGGGCTTAAGCCCCTTGTCTATTTCTTATAGAATCAAAAACGCTTAGGCGAAGGGGTTAGCGAATAGCAATACGAGTGCGACAACTAGACCGTAAATTGTGAGAGCTTCCATGAAAGCCAAGCTCAACAGCAATGTGCCACGGATTTTGCCTTCAGCTTCAGGCTGACGAGCGATACCTTCTACAGCGCGGCTAGCAGCAGTACCTTGACCAATACCAGGTCCAACTGCACCAAGACCAACGGCTACGCTAGCGGCGATTACGGATGCTGAGGCTACTAATGGATCAATCACGTTCTTTTTCCTTCTTAGATTATTTTTAAGTGTTTACATATATGGGAATTAAAATTCCCGAATTGAATTGGGTGAATTAGATAAGCTTAATGCTCATGTCCTTCATCCCCATGTCCTTCCATCGCTTCACCAATGTATGACGCTGCCAAGGTCGAAAAAATCAATGCTTGGATGGCACTGGTAAATAGTCCCAAAACCATCAATGGCAGAGGTACAAACAAAGGCACGAGGAGAACCATAACCCCCACAACTAGCTCATCCGCGAGGATGTTTCCGAAAAGACGGAAGCTTAGCGAAAGGGGCTTTGTGAAATCTTCAAGAACCCATAAAGGAAGGAGGAAGGGAGAAGCTTGGATATATCTAGTGAAGTATTCCAAACCGCGCTTGCTCAATCCAGCATAGAAATAGGCTAAGGAGACTAATAATGCTAGGGCGATTGTGGTATTGATGTCGCTTGTCGGGGCGGCAAGTTCGCCCTCGGGCAATTCGATCAATTTCCAAGGAACTAGCGCTCCTAACCAGTTCGATACGAAGATAAACAAGAATAGACTACCAACAAATGGTACCCATTCTCTGTAGTGCTTTTCGCCAATCTGGTCTTTTGCGATGCCCTGAACATATTCCAGAGCGTATTCCATGAAATTTTGAAAACCTGCGGGGACACGTTGGTCAGCTTTGGCGGTGCTAGAGCCGATGAGTGCAGCAACGAGAACTGCTCCCATGACAATCCAACTTACGATTAAGACTTGACCATGTACCGCTAGATTACCGAACTGCCAATAAAAGTGTTTGCCCACTTCTAGTGCGGCAAGACTGGTTTGGTGACTAACTGAATAGCCAAAAGATACTGGATCGATCATGTTCGATATGTTACAACCTGTAGGAGGTTTAATCAGCGAGAATGGAACCACAAACTCAAGATTTACTCAAATCTTGGGCAAGAGTCACTAAAACAGCTACTTTATAGGTCATAAAGCCGAAGAATGCGGGCAAGATTTC
Organism: Pseudanabaena mucicola FACHB-723; assembly: GCF_014696385.1. Taxonomy (GTDB): domain Bacteria; phylum Cyanobacteriota; class Cyanobacteriia; order Pseudanabaenales; family Pseudanabaenaceae; genus Pseudanabaena. The sequence continues at coordinate 19,269 of NZ_JACJQB010000043.1, read as the reverse complement.
CAGTTGATCAGATTTGGCTGCGATCGCAATCAAAAGTACAAACAAGCCAAGACGTGAAAAACCAAGGCGATTTGACTCACCACCTAAACGGTCTACACTCTTGGTTAGCATTCTGAAATAAACCGAGCCAACCAATGCACCAACAGCGTAACTGAGGGCGATTTTCCACCCGTACCAAGCCCAGACGCACAAGCCAATAATGACTCCAGACGCAAGGGTTAGGATTAGCAGCCTAAATTTGAGGCGGCTGTACTCTTCCATGCCATCAGAAACTGATGTGGATGAGGTTTTTACAACCGACTGTGGAACTGTACTGCCTTTTGCGGGAATGATCTTCACTGTTGAGTTTTAGCGAAATTTGCTGATTATTTGATTGATTTGAGTGAAGAAATGGTACTGCGAAGAGTAACCAAAATGGGTGTCCAAAAACTTGGATGTAGCTACCTACACCGTTGCTAAGCATATCACGCCGAATGTCACATTTGCTTTACAAGTCTTTGGTAAATAAATGCGATTTGTTAAAAAAATTTGTCTTCATCGTCTGCCTATGGCTTACTTTTCAACCATTTACACTGTGTTTATACCTTGTCTATATTTTTGGGCAGACACTTTACAGGAGATATTTCGTCTATCTTGGAGTGATACCATATCAAAAAGTTTTAGATAAGTCTTCAAAAGTTTTCAAAAATTAAACTCTAGTTTTTTTCTAGTTTTTTTGATTTTCGCAAGACTGGAATATCTATCTAAATCTCATTTAATGTTTGTGAGCATCCAGAATTTGCAACCTATGTCCACATCTTTCGCTAAGCCTCGCCTGTCCAATGCTTTTCCAGCCGCAGTTTTATCTTTTGCTGCTGCTATTATGCTGCCTGTAGGAGCGATTGCACCCAATGCTGTGTCGGCGCAGCAACTTCAAGCACAGTCTATCGATTCTTCTCAAGCTCAGCCACTCGAGACTAAGCCCAATTCCCTTGAAAGTAGTGTTTTTAGCATTACGGGTGGTCAGCGATTGATGGCGGAGTCGATGACAGCAATTAGCCAGCAAAATTATGATCAAGCAGTTTCTAAGCTGCAAGATGCTCGTCAGGTATTTAACCAACTTTCCAATTTTTATCAAGATCTGACCACTAGCTTTTCAGGAATTGATAATCGTATTTCTGATAGTCATCGCCGTAAAGCCTTGCAGTCAGCGCAACTCCGCGATGAAGCTACTTACCAACTGGCGGTAGTTTATCGTGCTAAAAATCAACCTGAGCTGGCTGTACCTTTGTTGGTGCAGTTAATCCGTAGCCAAGCGCCCACTCGCGATCTTGGTCAACAGGCATATCAGCAATTGTTTGAGCTAGGTTTTGTGGATGCTCAGTATGTACGTCCTAATGCGGCTGCTCCTAAATAATCTCAAGAATCAAGAATCAATAAAAAAGCCGCGCTTAGCGCGGCTTTTTTATTGATTCTTTGCCCACCAAGCGATTCCATAGCGTTGACTAGAGGAATTGGTTTTTGGCGATTTAAAGACAACTCTGATTTTGTAGTTATCTGTTTTCGGGACACGCATAAAAATATGCTGCACATTGTCAATTTGACTAACGGATGACCATACGTTATTGGCAATATCGTTGTCTTGCGATCGCATTAAGTACAGTTCAACTTTGTTAAAGCCTTGGTCGGTAAAATCCTCGCCAATGTCGAAGAGTCCATTCTTATTTTTGTCATTGAGTTTGACTTGCCGATCCCAAGTTAAGGTTGCAGCAACGAAGCTATCAGCCTCTAGGGGCTTACTAAACACATAGTCTTGATGTTGATCGACCTCGACTAGATTGGTGTCCCAGCCGATTGCCGATATTTGAGCAATGCCTTGGATGGGTGACTGTTGACCTGCTTGATATTGCTGAAATGCTCGATAGGCGTTGATTTGTCCTGCACCAAGATTACGACTGAGGGGGATTTGGCGATTGGTGTAGGCTTCGGTGTCAATCCATGTCTTACCAAAGGCATCAAGAATTGTTTTCGACATGCCTAAAATTTTGCCATCTCCCTGATCTTGGAGTTTATCGGCGGAGTTAATTAATACGGCTTTGATCAGTTCATGGCGACGTGAATCATTGCGCCAATTGCCTTTGGCAATTTGGCGATCGGCATATTCATGTAATAGGGCGATTGCCCCCACCACATGGGGAGCGGCAAAGCTAGAACCATTGGTGTTTTTAAACTTGGTTTGTAGGGTAGGCAATTGGAGATTATTGCCAGGGGCAAGTAGGGCGAGGGAACGCCTATTGTTGGTGGGGCTTTCTACGCCTTGAGTCCAAATGCCATCTTTATTGAAATCTGAGAATACCTCGCCGCGATCGTATTTACCATTGTCATTGCGATCGAGATATGGTTCATCAATGAGGTTGCCGCGATCCAGTTGCCGATAAACCCCATCAATTTCACGGGTAAAGCCTACGGTAAAGCCATTGTAGAGGTCGGTGGGAATGGGTATTCCGCCTTTGCCTTGGTTACCTGCAATGATGGGGATGGTGTCATGATTGTTGGCAAGCCAATCAACGCACAGGGTGAGCAGAGCATTGCCGTCTAATTTGGCATTGGGGCGTGGATCTTCGGATAGCAATTCGCCAAAACTAAAGTTGATGGCGCGGACGGTACTGTTGTATTGACGTGCGATGTGCTGGGCGGCGAGACAGGCTTCGGGTTGTCCGTCTTGGCGACGTTGTGAGTATGCTGAAGAGAGCAGCTTGGCATTGGGAGCAATCCCACGATGGATTTTATGTTGGCTAATGATCACGGCGGCGACTTGCGCAGAATGATCATCGATATTGCGATTGGGTACAGCTTGGCGATCGCGAAAAAATACTTCGTAGGGCTGCACAATTACACGATCGAGTTGCAGCAGTTTGTTAGATAACTTATCTACAGCAAAGCGGGTAGGACGGCTTAGTTCGACTTGACCGATAAATACATTTCTGCCCGTTAGATTGTAGGGAGGTTTTTGGAGGATGCGGGCATCAATACCTTGGCGATCAACAGATTTTTCTAATGCCCATATATCTGAGCTAGTAGTAAGACTAGCCATGCTTAGTAAAATTCCACCAACGAGCCAATCTAACCTACGCATCTTGAATTTCCGTTAATTTCTGTTCGTAAGGTGGATCACTCACCTATATCAATAGGATAATCAAATTATCTCGGCTTTAACATGACAAATGTATGAACCAAAATTTTGCGATCGCAATAGCTGCATTTTCTTACCTCAGTTTCATCTCCGCAGCCTATGGTGATGTCAAAATTTTGAAACAGGCTAATGATCTGGAAATTGATCAGCAACTAATTGAGAGTAGCCCTGTGTTACAGCGTTGGTTAAGCAGTCCCCCTGATCTATTAAACGATATTTATAACTTGCCTAGCTTTGATACTAGGCTGAGGGTAGGAATTACGTCGCGCAATAATTCCTTGGGGGTTGAGGCGGGAGTTGAAGATTTATTTATTGGTAATTCACCACTGACGCTCAGTAGTAGCTATCAAACAGAATTTAGTGGTAGAGAAAGTGAGATCAATGCCCATCTACGTTACTATCTCTTGCCATTAGGTTCTTACTATAACGTTGCGCCAATCGTTGGTTATCGTCAGTTTAATCAACGCGACCAATCCCAAATTTCAGGTTTAGATGTAGGGATACAGGGGATTTTAGTATTGTCACCCCATAGCGCAGATTTACGCTTGAGTCATACCTTTACAAATCCCAACGGCAATCTGGAGATGAGTAAAACTACACTTTCGACTAGCTATGCCATTACCAAAAAGCTGTATCTAGGAACCAAGATCGAATGGCGACGCTCACCATTGATCTATGACAGTCGGGTGGGATTTTCTCTGGAGTTAGCGTTATAAATTTATTTACCGTAACTTAGCCACAGGATAATCATCCAGCAGTTTTTGCTGCGTGAGTAAATCGATCGCTGTGACTAATAGTTCGCGATTTTCGCTAATGTCAAATAAAACCTTGAGGCGATCATGGTCAGGTTGACCGAGCGGATCGAGGGTTGCTAGGGCTTGGGGAATCCCTTCCCCATAAATATCTGTTTGTAAAGGTCGAAAAGTTTCTTGAGCCTTTTGTTCGAAGTGCATCACAATGCGATCTCCATCAAAGCTAATTTCTGCGCCGCCTGCGGGACGGCTTTCTAGCTCGCCAATGGTCAGGGCAATTTCGGTCTGATTAGGGTGCGTTGCCCTTAGTAATAGCTCGACAGGGCGTTGGGTGGGATAAACCTGCCCACGCCGAAATAGTGGTTGATATTTCCATTGGGCAGTCAGGCGATCCCAGTAACGGATGGCATAGGAATGGAAAAGATAATCTTGAAGTATTGCCCCTTGGCTGAGCATCAATGCACCATGGGCAACTGCTTCAAAGGGCTTATGACTATAAACCTTGCCCATTTGAAAATAGTTTTCGATAAAGGTTCGTACCGATGGAATCAGCGTACAACCACCAACTAAAAGGATAGTTTTGATGTCACCTTTGAGAATGCCCTTGTTAAAAGCCCGATTGACCAACTCGTCGATCGCAGATTTGAGGAGTTGATAAAAACCTTTGCGATCTAATAATTTTTCTAATTGTTGGCGGCTATATTCAATTGCGATCGCAGTTTGCAGTTGTGGGTCAAAGAATATTTCTGAGGCTATTTCTGACTCAGAAAGTTTAATTTTGATCCGTTCCATCAACAATCTGAGAATACTATGACTTGATTCTTGCTCAGGATGCTGTGCATTGAGCTTGCCATTAAGATCATCGTGACTTTGCCAATAGTCTTGGACTAACCAATGATCGACATCTTCACCACCAATCGTATATCCCGTTTTGGCGATGACTTCAGCTTGATTTGCGAGATATTGATCGGAACTGATGCCAATGCGCGTTCCCCATTGCGTAATATTTTCGCTCCTTGGCAAGCGTACTAACGACAGGTCTAACGTACCCCCACCAAAGTCAATGACCAAGACCAAAGCGCTGGGTGTAATGGCGGCATAACCTAAAGCGGCGGCCGTTGGTTCATCGAGCAGGCGCATCTGCGGCGTGGCTAAGGTTGGTAAATTGGGCGCAAAAATATCATTGCTAGATTCTTCGAGCCAACGCAAATATTTTTCGTAGGCTTGCACAGGCGCAGTCAAAATAATCTCGGAGGGAAAGATTTGTTGCGATCTCAATTCCTGTGCCAATTTCCGTAAAAATTGCTTACCTAACCACTCTGGAGAAACTTTGACTCCGTCAAGGTTAGGAATGTAATTCACATTTGCCAACATTCGCCGCTTGATGTGACTAAATAATCTTGGCTGAGAACGGTCTTTGCCTGTATCGATGACGCGCTGACCAATTTCGACTATTTCTAAGTGGGCGTTCTGCACATATACCAACGATGGCACAAGTGCATTTAACGGTGCAGGACGACTGAGGTTGCCAAAAATCATGGTTTCAGGTTGATTCGCGGCAATATTCCATCGCGCAATCACAGTGTTGCTACTACCAAAGTCAATAGCGATCGCGCCCATAATTATCCTTACCAATAACTAAAAATAAACAGACAATCTGTAACTCATAATTTTTTGTGCGCGTTTATACCAATCAAGTGCGATCCAATCGGTATCTTTTTTATCTATTTGATAAATATATCTTGAGTATCATTGTAAAAACCTGACAATAATCTCTAAAACAACCATGAGCGGAAACGAGTCGCGCATTCAAGCTATTTATCAGATCACCAATCGCGAACCCCAGCCAAAGAAGGCTCCAAAGCGGTTGGAGGAGATGTGGGCAACCGATGTGTTTACTCTGAGTAAAATGCAAGAGTGTCTACCTAAGACAGTCTTCAAGTCGATCAAGAAAACAATTCAGACTGGTGAGCCTCTTGATATCTCAGTAGCTGATGCGATCGCATTGGCAATGAAGGATTGGGCAATTTCTAAAGGCGCATTGTATTACGCCCACGTCTTTTATCCTCTGACCAATGCAACCGCCGAAAAGCATGATGGCTTTATTTCAGTACAGAGTGATGGTTCAGCAATTTCCGAATTTGCAGGCAAATTATTAGTTCAGGGTGAACCTGATGGTTCTTCTTTCCCCAATGGTGGTATCCGCTCCACCTTTGAGGCACGCGGCTACACAGCATGGGATGTAACCAGCCCTGCATACATCATGGAAACCGACAATGGTTCCACCCTCTGTATTCCTACGGTTTTCGTATCTTGGACTGGAGAAGCTCTAGACAAAAAGACTCCTATCCTCCGTTCTAATGCGGCAATGAATAAGGCTGCCACCAGAGTTCTAAAAATCTTGGGCGAAAAAGATATTGCCCCTGTTAACTCTAGTTGTGGTGCTGAGCAAGAATATTTCTTGGTTGATGCTAATTTTGCTAATGCCCGTCCTGACTTGTTACTGGCAGGTCGCACACTTTTTGGTAGACCATCGGCTAAGGGGCAGCAATTTGATGACCATTACTTTGGCGCAATCCCAGAGCGCGTCCAAGTATTCATGCAAGATGTTGAAGAGCGTCTATATCGCCTCGGTATTCCTGCGAAGACTCGTCACAACGAAGTAGCTCCTGGACAGTTTGAAATTGCCCCTGTATTTGAAGCAGCAAACGTGGCAACCGATCACCAACAAATGATCATGACCATGCTGCGCTTTACTGCGAAGAAGCATGGATTTGTTTGCTTACTCCACGAAAAACCCTTCGCTGGTATTAACGGTTCTGGTAAGCACGTTAACTGGTCTGTTGGTAACGCCACTCAAGGTAACTTGCTCGATCCCGGCGATACCCCTCACTCCAACGCACAGTTCCTAGTGTTCTGTGGTGCGGTTATTCGCGGTATTCACAAATATGGCCCTTTGTTGCGCTCCGTTGTAGCAACTGCTGGTAATGACCACCGTTTAGGTGCGAACGAAGCTCCTCCTGCAATTATCTCGGTTTACTTGGGGTCACAGCTTGAGGATGTATTTGAGCAAATTCGCCAAGGCGATCTAAAGAGTTCGACTGGTAAAGGTCAGATGCACATTGGTGTAGACACCTTGCCCGTATTGCCAACCGACCCCGGCGATCGCAACCGTACTTCGCCTTTTGCTTTTACAGGCAACCGTTTTGAGTTCCGTGCTGTTGGTTCTAATCAATCTGTATCTGGTCCTCTGGTGGCGATGAATTCCATCTTGGCGGACTCGCTAAACTGGGTAGGCGATCAGCTTGAAGCCGAAATTGCCAAAGGTTTGGGATTAAACGATGCCATTGCGACGGTGCTGAAGCAAGTCATGGAATTGCATGGCGCGATCATCTTCAATGGCAATGGTTACTCTGAAGAGTGGCACAAGGAAGCTGTTGAACAACGTGGCTTACGCAACCTTCGCACCACTGCTGATGCTTTGCCTGTCCTGAAGGAGCCAGAAGTTGAAGAATTGTTCAGTAAGCTCGGCGTTTTATCTCCTGTTGAGTTAGCTAGCCGCTTTGAAACTTACGCTGAGCAATATATTCTCTCGATTGAGGTGGAGGCTAAGCTAGTTGTAAGCATGGTCAAGACCATGATCTATCCTGCAGCAACTCGCTACCTAGCTGATCTGTCAAATACAGCTCTTAGCCTTAAGGAAATGGGCATGGACTTTGATAAGGAAACCCTTGAGAAGGTTTCATCTCTTACCAAGTCGATGATGGATTGTGCCAGCAAGCTTACCGATGCGCTAGGGCAGCATGATTTTGCCTCTCCTGAAGAACATATGCAGTTCATCTCCCACACCATCCGTCCTTTGATGGATACAACCCGTACCTATGTTGATACCCTAGAGGGTGAATTGGCTGATGACCTATGGCCATTGCCAACTTACCAAGAAATGCTGTTCATCAAGTAAGTAACTAAACCTAAAACCTGTGGCGCATGCTGCGCCACAGGTTTTAGCTCTGGGCTTTAATTGCAATTTTTGAATGCTAAAAGCGATGTCAACAACTAGGTTATTGACATCGCTTTTGTGTTTAGAGTAGCTCTGTAGATCGTTCAGCAAGCTTAGAACGCTCACCTTTACTCAGGGTGATATGCCCCGCTAAAGGATCATTTTTGAATCTTTCGACAACATAGGTTAGACCATTGCTAGCAGCATCGATATAGGGATTATCGATCTGTTCAGGATCGCCTGTGAGAACAACTTTTGTGCCTTCTCCAGCACGGGTGAGGATCGTTTTTACCTCATGGGGGGTCAGGTTTTGAGCTTCGTCAACGATCAAAAATTGCTGAGGAATGGTGCGCCCACGAATATAAGTTAGTGGCTCAATTTGAAGTAATCCCCTCTCCATTAAATCTTCATGCCCCCGTCGCGTATGACTATGAACACTGCGTTTTTCTTTAGGTGCTTGATTACCAAAGATTAAATCGAAATTATCGTAAATTGGCTGCATCCAAGGCGTGAGCTTTTCCTTGATATCTCCCGGCAAAAAACCGATATCCTTGCCCATGGGAATGACGGGACGCGAAATCAAAAGTCTGGTATACACGCGCTCATCGGCAACCTTATGTAAACCCACTGCGATCGCAAGTAGAGTTTTGCCTGTCCCCGCTTTGCCCACCAGTGTGACCAAAGGTATTTCGTCATTTAAAAGCAGATCAAGGGCAAATTTTTGTTCGCGATTGCGAGCATTGATGCCTAAAACCCCCGTATTCGCAAATTTATTGATCGCAACTAATTTAGTTGTATTTTGGTGAGTGCTTTTTGCGATCGCAAGGGCAGTATGGGACGGGTTAAACTGATCAACCAACATTACCGCTTGGTTAGGACACAATTCTCCATCAATGATGATCGCATCCTGTTTGAAAAGTTGATCGATTTGAGCTGCATCAACGGTTAATTCGGTAATACCTGTGTAAAGTTCTGAAATATCGACTTTATTGGTTTCATAATCTTGAGCATCCAGCCCTAATGCATCGGCTTTGATGCGAAGGTTGGTGTCTTTGCTGACCATGACAACACGACAGTGGCAATTGCGTTTGAGTTCGAGGGCAACCGCCAAAATTGTGTTGTCATTGCGATCCCCTTCCAACTCAACGGGTAAGGTTTTTAAGGTTTCGCGATCGCAAAGTGCTACCCGTAATGAACCACCATTGTCGAGTGGAATCCCTTGAATAATATTTCCCTGACCACGCAATTCATCTAAGGATCTCGAAACCTGTCTTGCATTGCGACCAATCATTTCAGGTTGCTTTTTAAAACGGTCGAGTTCTTCAATAATCGTCATTGGCAGGACAACTTCATTGTCCTCAAAACGTTTCATTGCCGTTGGATCATAGAGCAAGACATTGGTATCAAGGACAAAAATCTTTTTCATGTCTTTAAACTTTAAGTAAGCGAAGTAACCATAGACGATGCTTTACACCGCCGATGATCCCAGTAATTTTAATCTTGACACCTTCGTGATTATTAATGTAACGATTGCTACAATGCTTAACGCTAGATATTTAACAAACAAAAGGGTATGCGGCACACTGTGCCGCATACCCTTTTGTTTGCCATTCTAAAATTTAGAATAGAGTTGGAATGCCGTTTGGACGTAAGTCGCGATAATCGAGCATCTTGCGGACGACATCAAAGGTCGTGGTTGAGTTTGTCACTGCAATTACCGTTGATAGCTGTCCGGGCAGAACTTGCATTGCGGGAGGCATATCTCTGGTAAATACATTGATTGTGCGATTGATCAGGGCTTGATTTCCCTTTGCAAAAGCATTGGTATAGGTAAATTGATTGGAAACAGGAGGTAGCCCTGCAACATTAAATAAATTAATCGGGATACCTTGCGATGTGGTGAGGAATCTAACCACTGTTTGCGTTAGGGTAACGTAACTGGGGGTCGGAGAGTTAGGATCATAGACCCGCACATTGCGATCGGTAGTTTGAAGCTGAGTGAAGTAATCATAGACCCTGACATTGCGATCAATCTTGCCAATACGACGAGAATCAATACCTGAAACAGTTCTTAATGTGCCGTAGGCAGATGGATCGCTAGGCAAAATCAGACTAATGGTGGAGAAATCCTTGAGCAGTTGGACTTCGCTGTAGCCTAGGGGACGGTTATTCAAGTCAAATAAACGCACAATCAATCGATCGCCAGGATTGAGTCCCCGAATAAAAGTAGCCCGCTCATTGATGTTAAAGCGGTAATCACCAACAAAACGCTCTCTGACAAAACCTTTAGGACGCTTTGACTTGAGAGAAATACGGGCAATTACTTGAGAGAAACGTGGCTGACTTTGCAAAACAGCAAGGCTAAAGTGTCCGCGATGGGGATTAACTCTTGATAGCTCTACACCATCTTGATCTTTGCGATCTCTGCGGTTATTGCGGCGATTATTACGCTCATCATCATCGCCCTCATAGTAATCATCCTCATCGTCATCATCATCTCTTGTCGAGACAATAATCGGTTTCATCGGTTTTACCGACTGATTTGTCTGGACATTTGTGGTTTGCACATTTGTAGTCTGGACATTTGTGGTCTGTACAACCTGACTATTTTGGTTAGTCTGATTAGATTGTGTACCTTGGGATGTCGTAATCCCTAGATCATCATCAGAAAAGACTGTTGAAGTATTTGTGTTGGTATTGCTAGAGCTATTGGTAGAAGAGATATTGGAGTTAACCGCAATAATTCTGCCAGCTTCCACGTCAGCAACTCTAGTTGTAACAATTGAAGAAAAAGACCTAACTGCTTCGATCGCAAAACTGGCATCTTTTACGCCATTGGGAAGATCGTAACGAACACTCGTAACGGCTCTGAGATCGCCATTGTAAATATCATCAAGGGAAATCCGCTCACTCAATTTACTTAGAGAAATTACTTCCACAAAAGAAGCCTGTCTCCCCACACCTTTGGAAATCAATCTCGCGCCTGAATTGGTATAAACTTCGCGCCATTCGCCACCACGACGCACATAGAGTTGATAGACGGCGTTGGCATAGGTGGTTGCAGGCTTATCGGCAATATCTAGTAAAATGCCGATGCTAGAAAGATTGCCAGAGTTGTCGATCAAGCGGAGGAGCTGTACCCCTGTTTGCCAGCTCTGAGGGACTTGAGCGATTATCTGGGGGCTAGATGGCGCGGCGATGGCATCAAGTACGGGTAAAAAAGGCGTGGTACTAATGGTTACAGCCAAAAGAGAAACAGAAGCTTTTTGGATGTTTTTACCCAATTGATGATAAAAATGCTTACGGAAAATGTTCATCGCGATGTATTCCCAGTTAAAGATGAAGCGTAGATTAGCAGTGATAACCAAATGAGATGCAACGCAAATCGCGTTGCATCTCATTGCTAATGCTTAGGCATATCCGCATCAGACGAATTTATGCCTTTTTTGTTCCGATCTTTTTCTGTTCTCTCGATCTAAAATTCACACAAATTTACAAAAATCGTGATATTTGGATCTTTGCCCAGAAATTTTGGAGATGATCGCTAAAACTTGCGATCGCAAATCGAGACTGCGATCGACATTGCTCTAATAAAAAATGCCCAAGAGGTGTCAGACGAAAACTATCAGTAATCCCCTGTCCATCTACTTCCCGACGTAAGACTCCCACCTGAATGAGCCACAATAAAGAATTTTCGGTAGTGATCAGATTAGCAAAGTAGAGTAAATATTGATTTTTGATGCCCTCTTCACCTGCGATCGCTCGCAAATTGACCCCCTCTTTTGCCATATCCGCAAATAATTTCACTGTAAATGGGGAACATCGTAAAGCTCGCTCTGCCCTTTGCAATATATGGGGTTCAAAAGTAGCTAAACTTTTGCCGTCACTTTTATCGATACTTTCAGCTTGCATAGCAATTTTAATGCTCTCTAAGATTTTGACATATTCAAGAAAATATTAGCAGTGCAAAGCTAAGCCAGCATTAACCTTTTGAGATATAGCCTGTTGAGTTTTAAAGTAGTTCAGAAAAATTTTTAAGAGTACGACAGAGACGCTCTTCTAAAAATTTTTCTGGATTTTTAAAAGAACATAAAGCACTTAAAAAAATACGAATTGTTTAGATTGTTGACTAAAGAGAACCAGTGTTAATTATATCTTTTAGGATCTTTCTTCTCTTTTTTCTCGGAAGGATCTTTTTTCGGCTTTTTAGCCTCTTTGTTGCCTTTCTGTTCCTTAGACATTATTTTCTCCATTGCAAATAAAATTGCAAATATACAGCAACAATAAACATGTATTTAGTAATGCTTATTGCTTCTATTCTAGCTTAGTTTTAAATAACCTAAAAATCTTGCAATCTACATATGGTACGGGAGTGCTGGACAGAGGTGTGAAATTTAACTAATGAGTTCCAGAAAATTATATTTGCTAATTTGTTGTAAACAAACTTTATATATTGCACTCCACTCCAATAGGGTGAAGTGCAATCAACTTTGAGCGACCTATAGTTGCTTTAATTGCTGTACAAGCAATCCTGATGATCAAAATGGAAAGCGAGCGCCAAGATGTTTACTCAAAATTCTAAAGCCCAACACTCTCCTACAACCAATGCCCTAGCAATGGGAATGGCATTAAAAAAGATGTATGAGATGGGGCGCAAGGATTTTGATTCAGAAAATTTTTCAGGGCTAAAGCTATCTTGCTGTAAGTTATCGGCAATTAGCCTGACTAGTTCCGATCTGCGTAATGCTGATCTTGACCTTACAGATTTGAGTGAAGCCGATCTGCGCGAAGCAAATCTAGAACAATCAACCTTGAGTTTTACAAATTTAACTAGGGCAGATTTGAGTCATGCCAATCTAAACAGAGCTAACCTAGGGGGATCTGATCTGAGTGGGGCAGTTTTGAGGCACGCAAATTTACAAAATGCGAACCTCAGAGGAGCGAATCTAGTTAATGCTGATTTAGAATTTGCCGACCTTCGAGGTGCAGATCTTACAGGAGCTAATTGCTACGGCTGTAATCTAGACTCGGCAAATCTTGAACATACTGACTTAACAGAAGCAAATCTAGACTATGCAAATTTGCTAAATAGCAGTTTTGAATATGCCCTATTAGATGGAACTAGTATGAATAATGCAATTTATTAAGTAAATAGAGTTGCGGCGCTTCGCGCCGCAACTCTATTTTTAGAAAAAAGCTATTCGATACCGATCGCCAGTCTGCTATAAACAGTTGCCAGTGCATTGGCATCACCAACATTTCCGGGGAATAGCACCACGGGTAAATCGGGAAACCGAGGATGATCTTCAGGGGTACGCACCACTGAGCAACCAGCGAGAATTTGCCCTAAGAGCCTTGCTGTATGTAGTTCTAGTCCTGTACTCAGAACATCATTAGAGGTAATCCCCCCCTTACTAATTAAGAACCCAATATCGGTGGGCAATCCTTGGACAATTGCCATCAATAAGGCGGAAACCGATTGACCAAAGGCAAGCCGAGTAGCAATATCGGGAAACTCTAACTCCTTACGGCTGGTAAACACAACTGCTGTTTGTCCTGCGGCATGGGCTTGATAGACCTTTTCTAAAGCCTCTTGTTTGAGCTTTTCCGACTCAGTTTCAGGATTAGTTAAAAGCCTAGAGACATCAATTTCTACAGGAAAAGTCTGGGGCGCTTGGAGTAAATGCTCCAACTGCTCTGTCGTTTTTTTGACATGGGAACCAACGATCGCCACACCAGCTTTATGCGATCGCATATATTTCGACATTTCCTCAGCCGCAATGGGCTGGGGTGGCAACTTTGCTAAAGCTGTCAGTAAACTAGCGGCACTACGGAATAAAAATCTCTTCCCTGTTGCAGCAACATTTAAAACATCGGAGGCAAATTGATTTAGGTCGGCTTGGTTTTCAGCATCCACAACCGCACATTGATTATCGTGTAATCTTGCTAAGCGCTGACGACTGCCCGCCCGAATATCACTCAACAGGAACCTTTCTACCTTTGTTGTAGGAATCCTGCCCTTAGTTTTTTCTTCAACATAATCAGGTAGATAGCTATGGGTGTATCCAAATACTGAGTCCTTGGCAAATTCAGTCTCATGAACTGGGGTGGGTGTGCCATTAACTACTAAATAATGCACGCTCGATTTGGTAAAGCGACCACCTTCAAAAAATGCTGGCACGAGGAAATGCGCGTCAAAATTACCTAATTCCTCTGCGATCGCATCTGTCTCAATAGGATAATGTCCACGCAATGTCGAGTCAGAGCGACTCACGATCATAAAATCTTGAATGCCTTCGGCTGCAAGAGCAGGTTTGAGATTGCGGCACACTTCACGGGTCACATTGGTGGCATCTTCAGGTGTTAGCGATCGTGTATTGGTAAGTACAAACATGATCGGCGAAGCATCCGCCAATCCAGTTCGCAAAGTTTCTACATCCCATTTCGTCAACAATAGGCAGCTATGAACAGTTTGCGAGCCTGTCGGATCGTCATCAAGAACAACGATTTTGGGCTGTTTTTTTAGGGGAAGAGATGAATTAGCTGCCATTGCTTTTTAGATAGCGTTTGTCAAATGAGTATAACAATCGCGAGGTTATTTTAGCGTTTTTCAACCAAGCGAAGCACGGATGATTGTTTCCCTGCCGAAGGCGGGGAAACAATCTTAAGAGACTGTAAAGCTTAATAGAATGGTCTTAGAGCTTGGATGATTTCTTGAGATGCCCGTTTAGATTCTTCAGGCTGATCAAGGGTTTCACTCACCGAGGCTAGTGTTCTTTGTAGCTCTTCAAGGGTTGGGTGAGCCAAAAAAATTGCCTGAATTAAATCATCGATATCATAGGCATAAAGTGCTGACCAGTCGCGCTCCTGTGGACTGAAACTATAGTGCAAGCTGGAAAACAACAAAATTTTGACATGAAGCGGACTGATATTGCGACAAATATCGGCACGAAGGTCGAAGAGGTTGGTTAGGTATTTGAGATTATGCTTGTGGGGGATTGTGTCCTGAGTATTACCTTCGTAAATTTCCAGTTGTGACGGCTCAACAGCCATTTGATGAACATCAATTTCTGTGGTTTCTGTAGATATATCTAATATTTCTGGGGTAGCGATTCCCTCTAAAAAATGTTTAGGAAGTTTTCCTTCATCTCGTAATGTATACAGAAAGCCAATGCTATCGATGATGCTGTCTGCTGCGAGTAAATATTCTGATTGTTTGCTAAGTTGCTTGATGTGGTTACTCAACTTTTGTTTGAGCAGCTTTAAGTCAGGAAAAGCTAGCATCAATTCGCGAATAAGTTGATGCATGGACAACGATTTAATTTCGTTGCCATCATTTGACCAAATGTTATGACAGGTAAAGAGGATTAGTCGTTTGATGCGAAGTACATTGCTGTCTTGCTCTAGGCTATCGATAACTTCCTCTAGAAGATTGGAATCTTCCATATTTTTGTTAGACGCGGCAATGCTCAATGTCATATTGATTGATTAAGGCAGTCTAAGTCAAGACTGATAGTAACTGCCTTTGAGGTGGCTACTATGGCTATCCTAAAAATGCAACGATATTTATAGGTTATGCATTTGTCGGCTTGTTGAGAGCTTTAAATTTTTAAGAGCTTTAAATTAACGATGCGCTTTCCCATCGGGCATGGTTGCACCTGTCAAGACTGTCCCCACCATACTGATTCCAGTCATTTCAGCTCTGGTTAAGACGGCATTGGTGAGGTCAGCGTGGTCAAGGTTGGCTCTGACGAGGTAGGCATCAACAAGGCTAGCTTGACTAAGATTGGCATTGTCTAATTGCGATCGCGATAAATCACTACCCGTCAGCACCGCCTGAATTAAGCTGGAATGACTCAAATTGGCCATACTCAAATTGGCTTTGCTCAGGTTCGCTCCAAATAAATTTGAGAGGGAAATATTCGCATTGGTTAGCTCTGCCTTGATCATATTGGCATTTTTAAAATTAGCTTCGGTCAGATTGGCGCGGCTGAGATTAGCTTCTGTAAAAATTGCGCCGTTAGCAATGACCCCACTCAGATTTGCACCCTGTAGATTAACCCTTGAGAGAGTTGCCTCACAGAGATTTGCTCCCTGTAAATCTACCCCTGAGAGATCTGCCCCGCTCAAGTTTGCCCCCCGTAGGTCTGCCTTGCGTAAATTCGCTCCATGCATGGTTGTGGGTGGATATCCGCGCTCTTCACGCATGAGAGCCGCACTCAAAATTGCACATCGCATATTTGCACCACGGAGATTGACACTGCGTAGATCTGCTTCACTTAAGTTGGCATCCATCAAGTTTGCCAGTGATAGATTTGCCCCAAACAAGTTTGCTCGCTGCATCATGGCTCCATGTAAATCCACTTCCGTGAGGTTGGCATTCATCATGATTGCTTGATTGAGGATTGCGCCCCCCATCTTGGCGGCTGCCAAATTCGCATGATTAAAGGTGACCTTATTGAGATAGGCAAAAACAAGATTAGCCCGCCGCAGATCCGCTTTACTTAAATTGATGCCAATCAGATCACTGTTAAATAAATTGGCATTGGATAGGGATGAGTTGGCAAAGTCACGTCGCCCAGAAGCATAATCTTTGATAAGTTTTTCGGCACTCATTAATTTTGTTGGGAAATACTTAAGATTTTAGAGATTGAACTGCATTAAGACTTGGTTTTGGCAAAATGATTTTAATCCATGCGCCGCCAGTCTCAGGATGGTTGTGAGCCGAGATCTTGCCATTGTGTAAGGTCACAATTTGCTGTGCGATCGCCAGCCCTAATCCACTGCCCCCTCGATCGATACCTGATCTTGTACGCGAAGGATCGATTTGATAGAAACGATCAAATATATGTGGTAAAGATTCTTCGGGGAATCCCTCTCCCGCATCAATGGTTTCTATTTGTAAGCCTGAGTCTACCACGCTAGTTTTGATTGTAATCGACTGAAGTGCAGGACTGTGCTTGATACTGTTGTCTAATAAATTCAGCAATAATCGATACATACGTGATTCATCGAGTTGCCATGTTAGTTTTGGATCACCGATATATTGGAGCGCGACCTGTTTTCGTTTTGCCATTGGCTCAAGGGTTGCCCAGACCGATTGCAATATAGATGAAAGACTCACTTCTTGCATATGAATGACAGGTGCTATCCCCACATCCATTTGTCCTAGTTCGAGTAAATCCTGTACAAGTTTGGTAATTCGTTCAATTTCTCCCAATAGCCGCTCAACCCAAATTTTGGCACTGGGTTCAACGCGAGATTCGATGGTTTCAGCAACTAGACGGATCGAAGTGAGGGGGGTTTTCAGTTCATGGGCAATATCTGATGTCCAGCGATCACGTTGTTGAGTGATTGCCACCGCTTCCTGTCGATCTTCCAAAAAAATTCCTACTTGTCCCTTTTCTAGATAAAGACTAAAAGCCCGAATTGGTCTACCTAGTTGGGGGATTGGATCAACAGGATCGGGAATCGCAGGGTGAAATACCCAATCAACTTGAGAACTTAACTTTTGCGATCGCGTTTCTTCCACCAATGAATCTAGCTCATAGGAACGAATCAGTTGTAGCAAAAAGGGTTTACGGATCATTCCCTGTTGATGATTGCTAATCCCCATCATCGTGGCAGCACGTTGATTGCAGACGATGAGGCGATTGTCTTGATCAACTTGAATATAGCCAATGGGAGCAGCTTCTACGATTTTTGCTTGCCATAAATCATCAATAGGCTTGTCGATCGCAAATTGTTCAAGATTGTCTTGACTGATGCGTTGAATACTTTTTGCCCAAGATTTCAGGCTATGGATCGATTTGCCTTTCAGCAGGTTTTGCGATCGCGTTCTAAATTTACGGCTACGTCTCTTTTTGGCATAACTCCAGCTAAACCAACAAGCGCTGGTTGCGATCGCGCCAATACTAATTCCGACAAGCAACCAGAGCAACTGCACTTTAAATACCTTTATTTTATCTTTCTGATGATTATATTGTGTCTTCCACGTATTGGGTGGCACAAGCTGCGTGAGCTATTTACTAGTAGAGGTAGCCTTTAGTAATCTAAAAGCTACCTCTACTAGTAAAAACTACAACGTTATTACATTACTGAACTAGTAAGTTTCAACGTGCCAACGACCGTCACGCTTCATTTGTTTCTCAAAGTCTTTCCAAACAATGTCACTCTTAGCTGCTGTCTTGGTCATGAATTCAGCAATGCCATCTTCCATACCGCGAAGACCACACATATAGGTGTGAGTAGTTGGCTTTTGCAGTAGTTCCCAAAGCTCATCGGCATACTCAGCCATCCGATTTTGGATGTACATCTTTTCACCTTGAGCATTTTTCTGCTCACGGCTAATAGCGACATCGTAACGGAAGTGACGTTTGTGCTTATATGCCAACCATTCTAGATCTGGCTTGTATAAAACAGTGGAATCGGTGGGAACACCAAAGAAGAGCCAAGCCAAACCCTTGAATTGATAATCGGGATGCTGTTCTTTAAACATGCGCCATAGGAATGCACGGAACGGGGCAATACCTGTACCTGTGGCGATCATGATGATCGTGGCATTAGGATCATCGGGCAGTAACATTTCCTTGCCAACGGGGCCAGTTAGCTTAACTTCATCACCAGGCTTGAGGTCGGTCAAAAAGTTTGAGCAAACACCTTTAACGGTTTCTCCTGCTTCATTTTGATACTCTAAACGCTTGACGCTCAGTGACAGAGTTTTAGAATCTAGATCGTCACCAAGGCGAGTTGACGCAATCGAGTAGAGGCGCAGTTTGTTGGGTTTGCCATTCTTATCTTCACCTGGAGGGATCACTCCAATACTTTGACCTTCTAAGTAACGAAGATCCCCTCCAGAAATATCAAACTTTACATGACGGGTGTCGCCAGCAGCACCGGCTCTAACCAACACATCGTTGGAGATGCATTTTGCCGTAAATGGATTTGCAGGGCGGTAGATATTAACTGGAATATCCTTATCTGAATTTTCACTCATGAGAACTTATATGGACGATATATGACAGAAGAACACGAAGTCATTATATTTTCAAATGCGACTTGTCGGTATTCTGTAATGTAAAGATCTCTTTGGTGGGGCAAACATTACATATTTATTAATATTTGCGTAGGGGCTGGGATAGGCACGTTTAAGATCTTTTCAAGACTTTGCACATAGCAGCTTTGGGGCAGCTTGTCTATGTTATTATCGATACAATTGCTACAAATTATCAACTTAAGGTACTTGCTACAAACTACTAGTTCGTAGTAGAGGCAAAAAGTATCTGGAACGCCGCATCTCATTAGGGTTACCAATCAAGTTTTAAGAGTCTAGAGGAGGCTACTTT
>NZ_JACJQB010000042.1 GCF_014696385.1 Pseudanabaena mucicola FACHB-723 | reverse complement strand
TGTGAAGAGGTTATTTGAGTTAGTCACTCATCTTCAAGTCTTTTGCTTTGAGAAGATTTTTAAGTATGGCTTTTTTCCACAACTCATTTAGGGTTGCTATATAGCCAAGTAAGTTAAGACATAAAACCCAAATAGAGTTGCGGCGCGAAGCGCCGCAACTCTATTTGGGTTTTTATTTTTGTCCTAACGTAGCTGGCTATAGCTATACTTTAGGAATTACGCAAAAATGAATTGAAACCCGCATGGCAAAGAATGAGCAATTCATGAATTGCCCCTTCTTTGCGTTCTTTTGCGTAAGTCCTATACTTAATTTACTTGGCAATCCAACGCTCAAGAATCTCCTTGAGTTGATGTTTGCGAATGGGTTTACTGAGGTAATCATCCATACCTATTGCTAAACAACGATCTCGATCTTCAGTAAAAGCATTTGCCGTCATGGCAATAATTACTACATGCTTACCTATTTGAGCATTCGCCTCCGAGTGGCGGATTGCTTGCGTAGTTGCATACCCATCCAACAGAGGCATTTGGCAATCCATTAAGATAATGTCGTAATCTTGAGTTTGCATTAACTGCAATACCTGTTCGCCATTTTCCGCCAAATCAGTGCGACAGCCAAGTTGTGATAGATATGCCATGGTCACTTTTTGATTGACAATGTTATCTTCTGCTAGCAAGATTTTAAGATGACTGAGTGCAGTTGAGACAAGCTTTTGGCTAGCATTCAGACCGACATTTTGGTTTCTTTCTGCATGCACTTTGTCATGGTGGCGCGTAGAAGTAGAAACAGGTGCGCTTGGGGATTCCATTTTGACTGCAAAAGATATTGTCTTGAGTAATCTCTGTTCCTTAAAAGGCTTAGTAATATATCCACAAAAACCTTGATGCATAACGGTTGGGATTTCGCCCTGCTGATTGGCTGTCAACATGGCAAGGATTGGTAATTTGGCAAATTTATTCCTAGCGTGGACTTCTTTTACAAAATTAGTTCCATCCAAATCTGTTAATTTCCAATCTACAAGCAACACGTCAACAACGGGCTTATTTGCATCCAAAATTTCTAGAGCCTCAGCAATATTCGTTGCCTCTGCGATCTCTGCGCCAAACTTGCGAAGGTAATAGCGAATAGCATTACGGGCATTATGATTCTTCTCAACCACAAGAATTTTGCGATTAGTTAGTGCTTGTCTATTGGACTCTGCTAAAGATTGCTCCGATTGTAGTGCAAAAGGAATTCTCAATTGAAAACAAGAACCTTTTCCATTATCAATTGGACTAATTACCTGTATCTCGCCATCCATTAGCTCCACTAACTGACGACAAATCGCTAAGCCTAAACCAGTACCGCCAAAACGACGAGTTGTGGAAGTATCAACTTGAGAAAATGGCTTAAATAGCTTAGCTTGATTATCAGGACTAATGCCAATACCTGTATCAATAATCGAGAAGCGTAAGTAAACGGGCTGAGAAGTATCATTTACTTCACTTGAAACATTATCAGCGTCTGCATCTATTAATGTTTTTTCAAAATTGCGATCGCGTTCAATCTTGAGCAGGACTTCCCCTTCAGCCGTGAACTTGATCGCATTGCCAATTAAGTTCATCATGATTTGCCGAAACCTAACGGTATCCGCCATTAATAAGATGGGCAAATCTTCTTCAAACCAAGAATTAAGTTCTAAACCTTGGCTGTGAGCCTGTAATGCAAATAGCTCAAGAATTTCTTCTATACATTGCTCCAAATGAAAAGGCAAACTTTCTAGCTCTAAATAACCCTCTTCAAGCTTAGAAAGATCCAAAATTCGATTAATTAAGCTAAGTAAGAGATTTCCGCTCAGATGAATATTTTCGACAAAATCCTTTTGATGATCATCAAGCGCAGTACTTAGGAGTAAATCTGTCATACCTAATACTCCATTCATCGGTGTCCGAATTTCATGGCTCATATTAGCTAAGAAAATGCTTTTTGCCTGAGCAGATTGTTCGGCAAATTGTCTAGCCGCTAATAATTCATTTTCCTTACGCTTGAGTTCAGTAATATCACGACCAACATATACAAAATCATAAGTTGATTCCTGATCAATCCCCTGTTTATAGTTGCGTATTGCAGAACAAGAAAAAGATACTAAAATTTCTTCTTTGTTCTTTGATAGACAATTTATTTCAATATCTCTCAATCCAAAATTATCTTCGTTTTGGTTGTCATAGGATATACATTCAGCACATTTTTGACGAATAAAATCAAGTTGTTGTGAATTATTAAATAAACAAGAAATTGGCTTGTTAATTAATTCTAGTTGCTCGTAACCAAATAAATTAATAGTTGCAGGATTAATAGTTTTAATTATGCCTGTATGGTCAGTTACAATCAATGCATCTGCCATTGCCGAAATGATTTTACTAATATATTTTTTTGATTGCAATAAAGCATTAGCTAATAATTCTGATTCATTGGCTCTTTGCAGCAAAACTTGAGCCATTGTCATCACTTCTGTTGCATCTTCAATACAGATGAGAATATTTTTATCTTCATCTTCTAGTTCATTAGTACCAATGATATAAACGTTAAAATAAAGCGGAGGTTTTGGATCAATACAACGAGCGATACCTTTTATCTCAAAGCTAGTAGCTTGATTTAGCCAAATACTATTAAAAGTCTCTTCTAGTCCGACTATTTCTGGAAATGCACAACGTATATCTTTATTTAATAATGACTCATAGGGCTGTTCAGAAAATCGCTCAGCTCCATGGGAAATATCAGTAATGATAAACTGTCGATCAATCGTAATAAAGGATCTTTCTGAAGCAGTAAGTAATTTCTTTAATAATTTTGACTGTTTCATGGCAGCTAAGTTAAGAATGTATGAATGTTTACTCAGGATGAGTTATGCCAAAATTTTATTGTCAACAAATATGCAGTTATTCTAGCATTAGCATCTGACAAGACAATTTTTGGAATGCCTCATCAACCCCCTCACCTGTTTTTGCAGAAGTCATTTGTACAGGGATGTTTAGAGATGAGAATTCAAGATTGATAGATTTTACAATATTTGCTTTTTCATTGCTTTCGATTAAATCTGTTTTATTTAAAGCGATAATTAAACTAGATTTAGGATTAATTGACTGAAAAAGCTGAACATGATCTTTTAAGTTTTGAATACTTGATAACCTTGTGACATCGCCGACTATGAGTGCACCTTTCGCTCCTTGGAGATAGCTGGGTGAAATTGATTTAAAGCGTGTACTACCTTCAATGTCCCAAATCATTAGCTGTAATTTGTGCGACTCAATTTGAGAAATACTGTTAGGCTTATCAACAATCACTAGTCTGCGGGATATTTTTACACCAACAGTTGATAAATATTTATCACTAAATTGACGATCGACAAATTGTCGAATGAGGCTGGTTTTGCCGACACCAAAATCACCAATTAGACATATCTTTTGAGAAATTATTTTAGCGGGAGAATGCATTTAATTAGGTAATGACATTGGCTTTAACACAGGTTGAAACTCCACCCATCTTAACATTTGGTCAGAGGATTGTTGAATAGCTTTATCCATTATCCCAGAAATCTGCAAGCGCTGGGCTTTTACACCTCTGCGGATTAATGCTTCGCGGATATTTTGAGCACGCTTTATGCCTAGTTGGTTGTTGATGGTGCGGTCGCTAATGCTATCATTTTTTGCCAAGATTTTTATATTGTAGTCTGGATACATCTCTAGAAAAGCCTGTACTTCTATGAGTTTTTCCACATCATTTGGTTGTAATTCAGTGATTCCAAATGGGAAGTAAATCCTCGTGGCAAGTTGTGGAGTAAGAATAGTCGTGGCATTACTCACAGTTTTAATTCCCGCGACTTTGGCAAAGGCTTGGGTGATTTTTGGTATCATGCGTGGTTGTTCAATTTGTCCTGTGATGCTTACCTGTCCATCTTTAAACTGGGTTTGAATATTTATCCCTTGAGTATAATTCAAGGCTTTAGTAAGACGTTGAATTTCGATTGCTACTAGCTCAGGGTCGGGAGGCACATTGACTGCATGGATATTATTGTTGATATTTGCGATCGCAATTTGGGTGTTAGTAGCTTCGCTAGCAACTTGTAGAGCGCGATTACGGAGGTATTGATTTGGTAACTTACCCGATAATTGCAGACGTTCGCCGTTAGCCTCGACATGCAGTTTATAAACAGCAAGCTCTGGGGTGCTGGCAAAGGCTTCTAAGACTTGAGCTTCTAATCGTTGCTCACGATGAGATTGATATTGCCAAAAGCCAATCGGCAGAGCAATTAAAGTCAGTAACCCCAAACTCATAAAAAGCAAAGTCTTCGGTGATTTCTTCGCACTAGGATGGGGCATAATTTCCATCAAGGTCTTGAGACTAATTTCTGCTTCCATCGGTACAAGACTAGGGTCACCATCGAATTCTTTCAACTGCTCACCATAGACTTGTATAATCTGACCAAATATATCACGAATTTTATTGATGATTTTCATGTCAGGTTCGCCACGGATAATCACCGCTAGATAGCAATATCCTGCAACTTCCAACACAATTTTGGAGCCACTATAGTTGATGGCATCTAGCTCCGTCGTGCTTTCCGAGCGCGACATACATTCATTGGCAAAACTCCGAATCGCCGTCAACATCCCCGCCAACATATCTGAATCAATTGGCTCAACTAAAGCATCAAGATCACTTTTTTGGATATCGATCATTACTAATCCTGAAAGGTTATGGATCAAAAATATGGCTTGAATCTCAAAGGGAACCGATTCTTTAAGAATCAATTCGGCTTCAGAAACACCTTTCATTCTGGCGCGAAATTTGCGCTGTATGCCTTCTACACTAAAAGTTTGCTCGACCTTTTCATTAATGGACCGAATTGCTTCCGCAAAATATTTTGCGATCGTATTCCCAATTACAGGATAGAGGGCATCAACCATAGCATCACGTTCGAGGTGAATCTGGCGCTTAATTGCCGATCCCATTTCTGGCGCAAGGGCATCAATAATGGCATCTCGATCAAGACGGATTTGCTCACGAATTGCTGCACCCACTTCTGGCCCTATAGCCTTTGCAATTTGCTCAGGGTTATTACGGATTTGCTCACTAATTGCATTGGGCAAAATATCAGCGATCGCATGACTCATCGATACGCGATCTAATTGCGATCGCTCAAAAATCACCTCAGCAATAATTGGGGTAATTGCCTGACACATTTCTTCTCTAGCTTGATCGGCTTTGAGACTGAGCAACTCAGCAATAATTGGCAACAAAAGCTGGACTAATTCTGCTGGTTGATTAATTTGATTTTCTAACTGAGCAATACGCTCTCTAACCTCCTCAATCTCCATCGGAATATTGCTCTTTTCATCGTCTATCGCTGAGAGCCTACGCGAAGCACTGTGCAGAAGACTTTCCAAGCCTTCAATTTTGTTCATTATTTCAGGATTATTTACCTGACTTTCGACAATCCCTAGTTTTTGTTCAACTGCAATTTTAAAGCTCCGTAAATCTTCTATCTCTGGCACAACCAAAATGTCCTGTAAAAGATGTAAAGCATCATCATCTGACGAGTTTTCTAAATAGGGGCTTTGTGACTGTGATTGAAATGGAGATCGAGAATTGGGTGCTGAGAGAGATTGAGAGGACGGCAAAGAGTCCCCTTGAGCAATTTGTGGGGATATTTGTGCCTTTCCACTACTTAAGAGAATCTCTTGGAGCAGACTGACCGCTTCAATTTCTTCTTTTTTTGAAGGCTCTATTTGTTCTGATCGAGCATATTTAGTATTGTCAGTAAGATCTAAATTCTCCTTAGCTTGTTCTGCTATTTGCGGCTTTTTAACATCATGATCAAATCCATTTTTCGTAGATGGAATATCTCTTAAAAAAGGTAGCTCATCCAGTAAACTAGGAAAAGGATATACAGAAGGCGATCGCGTTATATCTGAAAAATCTTCATCTGGAGATTTCTGTCTGACTTGAGTTGATAAAGACTGTTCATTATTATCAATGTTTAACAGCTCTGAAATATCAATCCGTTGTTGATTCTGAGGAGATTGGGGCTTTTCAGCATTGATAATATTAAGATCGGAGAGCAGGAGTAAAAATTTCTCAACATCATTGAGAGATTGGTTTGGGAAGTTACTCTGTTGCTCCGACATGATGTTTTGGGAAAGACGGTATTTGGGTGCTAATTTGTAGGGGCAAAAGCTCCTACAAATTAGAAATTAGAGCCATAGTTGTTAGTTAAATTGATGGCTTTTTCGTAGTACGAGAGGAGGATTTGCTTGCCTCGGATGCTGAGCGATCAGTCTTTGAACCGATAATATTTACCTGTTCGTACTTTTCATCGACCTTTTCCTCAACTGCTCCACGCAATTCAGGGACAAACTCTGAACCCTTGAGACGCATACCTAGCTCAAATAACAGCTCTGCCATATCATCTTTCGAGATTTTATCTTCGCGCAGAATTGAGAAATGACGATCGAGTTCTTCTAAAACTAGCGATCGCAATTCACGGGTATCACTTTGCAAACTCTCTCTAGTTTGGGTGATTTCATCGCGTAGGGCAACTCTTTGCGCTTCTACAGTTTCGTCAAGGGTTTCAATACTATTGGTAAACTTGCGATTAATGCGATCAAATTGTTGACGCAGATCGGCTGCTTCTTCTTGAGCTGAGGCACTAATTGTTTTGAGGCGCTTGTCGATGGACTCAACTGCGGCGCGTAACTCACTAGCTAGAACTAATTTTAAGTCGTTGAGACGATCGTTTATATCTTGCTGAATAGCTGAAATATCTGATTCCGCCCTGTCAAGACGACTGGTGTACTCGCGCAAATGTGCGCCGAAAATGATGTCGCGAATCTGATCGATATTGCCTAAGCGTTCGCGAATTTCATCTCTGGTGATTTCACCCATTAGATTACCTCTAGGAAAGATTTTTGCAAATATAAAATTTTATCTCCAAAATTATGAACATATTATGTAGACATACTTTGGAGAGCGCCAATAGACATAACCATAGCAAAGTCTTGGCATTTTTGCTGTAAGCAAAAAGCAGCAGCAGAGAAGGGAGTCAACTATGAAATTCAAGGAACTTCAATTTCTTGTTTAAGTAGCTAAGTGCAATTAAATATAAAACCCTAAAACCTATGGCGCACGCGCCGCGTGCGCCATAGGTTTTAGCTCTGTTTTTTAATTATGTCTAGCTATTTAGTAAAAATCGGGTCTCCCGTTACGCGGGAGACCCTTGATTATATTCAGAAAAGCGTTAACTGCTGTGGTGGAACTGCGAGATGCGCCCAAGGCAAACTTGGTATAGGTACATTGGTTTTTTCTAACATTTCCTGAAAGTATTTGGCATTGTCAGGGGAGCGTTCTTCAAGAGGACAATGCATGAAAAAATAAATCTGTTGATCTGCCGCTAACCAATCACCGATATAGGTAAGCCACTCTTGCCAAAACTGAATATTGAGATCACGATCGGGATGACTGATAAAACGGACAATACTAAAGGGTGCGGTGATGACGGGTTGCAGCGGCAAATTAGGTTTGCGGCGTTCTTGCTGGACTAGTGGGGAATTGCGATCGTAAATAGGGCGAGAATCTAGCAAGACGCGACCAATACCGAGGCTTTGTAATAGTGCATTGAGTCGATCGCCATGGGGTGGTTTAAACCAATCAACATGGCGAACTTCTAGGGCAATTTGATAGTCCTGTGTTGGCAAAGCCTTGAGAAAATTAGCTAGATCGTGGAAATTAGCAGGACTATAACTGGGTGGCAGTTGGATAAATGGCACGCCGAGCCGCTCACCAAAATGCGATATCAAATCTAAAAACTGCAATGTCTGTGGCAGATAGGGCAGTAACAAGCCATTGTGGGTTAATTGTTTGGGAAACTTTGGGCAAAATCGAAAATCGGCTGGTGTGTCCTTTGCCCAACGCTCGATGGTTTGCCGATCGGGAATCACATAAAAAGTTGAATTGACTTCCACAGTAGTCAGGCGATCGCTATAAAGTAGCAAAAATTCCGTTGAACGACTCCCCCTCGGATAAAAGTCACCAACCCAACCCTTAAAAGCCCAAACGGCACACCCTAAATAAAATCTAGAATCCATATTTTCAATTGTTTTAGCGCATTTCCCTGTCTAGTTTTTTCCCCGCCGAGAGTGCCGAAAAAATATCTGTAACTCACTCTATAACTCACTTGCTTAAAAAGCACTAGGTCAGATTTTGATGTTTGGGATGTTTTGATGATCGGTATAAGTAATATTAGAAAAACTAATCACATAATGATTACGATATAAATATAACCTATGTTAGCTTAAGCCACAGTTTCTTAAAAGTTTTTGAGTGGATGAAATCAAAAATGCAACAGTTAATTGACGCGACTAAAGATAATGATCTAACCACTCCCCAGCAAGGTGCAAACCTGCGTTTTCGTGTTGTCCATGCTTTAGAGCTAGTCCAAGATGCGATCGCAATCTCTCTATGCATCGGACTATTTTGCGTCATGGTCTTGCAAATGAAAGAGATCTTTTTATCACTCCTAACCACTCTACACTTTCACGAAATCACAGCCGATATTTTATTTATTCTGATCTTAGTAGAATTATTTCGGCTATTAATTATTTATCTCCAAGAGCAACGTGTGTCGATTGGGGTTTCTGTAGAAGTGACAATCGTATCGGTATTGCGGGAAGTAATTGTTCAAGGCTTGCTAGAAGTGGAATGGAAACAGATCTTAGCAACCTGTGCCTTCTTGGTGGCGCTAGCAGTACTCTTGATTGTAAGAGTTTGGCTTCCCCCCACCTTTGAAGGTATCGATCCTGAACAAAAAGCATCACTACGCATCAAAAAAAGATGAAGGTTGCGTAGCAACCTTCATCTAAAAAAAAAGAAAGGAGTATATATAGCACTCCTTTCTTTTTTATTTGACCTGACTAAGTAATTGCTTAATAGTTTTGATCAGTTCAGGTGGGTGATAGGGCTTAGTTAAATAAGCATCAGCACCTTGTTTCATTCCCCAATATTTATCAAATTCCTCACTTTTTGTCGTACACATAATTACGGGTAAGTTTTTGGTGGAGGCATTATTTTTGATCCAACGGCATAACTCATAGCCATTCATGCGCGGCATCACTACATCAGTGACCACAAGATCAGGAGTTATAGACTTTAGCTTTTCTACTGCTTCAGCGCCGTCATTAGCTTCTATGACCTCCATGCCATGTTGTCTTAAGTTGGCCGCAACCATCTCTAGAACCATTGAACTATCGTCCACTACGAGGACTTTTACCATAACTTGCCTTCCTGCTTTTCCTGTTGTGCGCTAGCGCCAATCATCGTGGGCGCTCAATTTTTGAGATAACTGAGCTAATTTAGAGATCCTAATCGCTAATGCAATCATCAAATTTCCAGAACCTTATATGTGTAATAGGGTTATGAATATTGTGTCGTCAACATTATTATCTGTGTCTTATTTGCATTTTTACAGAATTGCTATCCTAAGTCTAGCGAATCAATGCAAAATATCTATATTGTTGACAGTATATCAGAATGCATCTGGGTTAACTTGACATGGCAATGATTACGGTTGAAGGATTAAGCAAAGTCTATAATATTGCCGTCAAAGATGCTGGTATCGCTGGCACAATTAAACATTTTTGGCATCGGCAATATCGAACTGTTGCGGCTGTCAAGGATGTCTCCTTTGCGATCGCAACTGGAGAAATGGTTGGTTTTTTGGGGGCAAACGGAGCAGGCAAAACCACAACTCTGAAAATGCTTACGGGTTTAATTCATCCATCGTCAGGGCATGTGCAGGTTGCGGGGCATATTCCCTTTCAGCGTGACACAGGATTTTTGCAAAAAATCACCTTAGTCATGGGACAGAAACAACAATTAATTTGGGATTTACCAGCTATTGATTCTTTAAAAATGAATGCTGCGGTATATGACATCCCTGACAAGATTTTTAAGCAACGTCTCGGTGAGTTAACGGAGATGTTATCGCTGCAAGGAAAGCTCACCCAAGCAATTCGCAAATTATCCCTTGGCGAAAGAATGAAGGCGGAGCTATTGGCGGCTTTATTGCACCAACCCCAAGTCTTGTTTTTAGATGAGCCAACTTTAGGATTGGATGTCAATGCTCAAGCAAGTGTGCGGGAATTTTTGCGGGAATATAATCAGCGCTATCAAGCAACGATTTTGCTAACTAGTCACTACATGGCGGATATTACTGCCCTATGCAAGCGCGTATTGCTGATCCATCAAGGGGGATTGATTTATGATGGCAGTCTCGAAGGATTGCAGGATAACTTCGCGCCCTATCGTGAGGTGAGGGTGGAATTAGCCCAGCCAATTTGCGATCGCGAAAGTCTGCAAAAGTATGGTCAAATTTTGCATATTGATGGACAAATTGTCTGCTTTCTGATCACCCGCGAGAACTTGACTAGAGCCGTTTCCCAAATCTTGGCTGAGCTAGAAATTCTCGATTTGTCGGTAAATGAACCTGCGATCGAGGAAGTCATTGGACAGGTATTTCGAGATGGGAGCGTCAATTAAAGATTAAAAATGGCAACGCCATTTTTAATCTTTAGATTTGAGATACTGACTCAGTTCCGCCATGGTCACAGGTTGCCCCGATGAGTTAGGCAGATCCACCACAATCACATAGCCCTCAATCTTGCCTCGACCAACTCTACTCAAAACATCAAGAATTTTTGGCATATCTGACTTGAGTAAATTGCCATCCTCACCATAAATCTCTAAGGCAGATAAACAGCCTAGAGTCGGATTCCAATCGGCATTTTGATTATGGACTAGTGAGGCTTTGCTACTAAAAAAGTCAAGGGCTGCACCACTGCCATGGATGCGGAATAGCGATCGCCCCATTTTTCCTGCCCAATAGGCTTGCTGCATCGGTGCATAGTCTCGCCATGTTGGGGGTAATAAAGCTTGATAGCTCGCCAAATCACCAGTAAACTTCCCTTTTTGTTTTGGTAAAAAGGCAGTTACGCCATCCTCAAAGGGAAGAAATAGATTGACTAGCGAAAACTGACCATAGGCATGGAAAAACTCATCATCAGGCTGGCGCGAGATCCCTTCCATGCGATAAATACCCTGTGGAGTGCGTCCATTGGTAGAGTTCCAATCTAAATTATGTAAAGACTGAAGTAATAATGGGACTGACCAGAGTTGTTTGCCCTGCTTCACAAATTTACCGTCGCGATCCTTGAGTATCGTCAAACACATCAGATCGCGATTAGGGCGACAGAAAACATACAGATGCGATTGTTGTGGAGCAATTTGCCATTGCAATAGTTCTTGCAGATCGGGAGTTTGAGAACTATTTGCGATCGCAAAATCAGCATCAATATTTTGCAGGGTCGTTTTTAGATGAAGATCCTGTTGCCATTTGGGAAAGCGTTTTTGAACTTTGCGAATTAATTTGTTTAGTTCTGTCTTATCTATCGCCTTAGGACTAAGATTACTTACGGATTTAGATAATGCCGAGAGGGAAATTGCCACCCACTGCGGATCGTTACTCTCATTGATCGTGCGGAGGAAATGGGGTTTAAGATTGCTATACACCTCAGGTTTAAGCGTATAGAGCTGATGGCTAACTTGAATCGCTGTATCAACAACGCCCATCTGAGCATTGCTGAGATTAGAAGCCGTTGTCATCGCGAGCATGGTTTCTAAAGCTTGTTGGGCATAGCTCTCATCCTTGCCTAATACCCCGATTGCCCATAGAGATTCTTGCCAGTGCTGGGCAGTGCGATCGCTAATCGGGTACTTGCCAAGGTCAAAGCGACTGGGCGCAGATTTTTGCTGCTGGTCAATCACTTGTGCCGTACGAGATTGCTCTGTGGCTTTAGGTTGGTAAGTTTTGACTGGTGGAATTTGCCCCTGAGCATCAGCACTTGTGAGCAAAATTGCGATCGTAGCCAAAGTGCCAGACATTGCCGCAAAAGTGAGTTTAGCCATGATTAATTGCCGCAAACAAATAGGGAGAGCGTTGTGCGCTCTCCCTATTTTAGTATGGAGCTAAGCGGATTCGAACCGCTGGCCCTCTCAATGCCATTGAGATGCGCTACCAACTGCGCTATAGCCCCAAAGTTTGCGTTAAATTGATAATTTTTACGCTTGCTAATTTATTAGCTTAACAATAATCTCGCAAATCGGGCTGAATGTCAAATGCGATCGCAAATTTTTTGAGTAAAACTAAAGATCACCTTCAGAACGCCCATATCCCAGATTAGAGTATTGTAAAATTTAGTTTTCAAAGGAAAATCGTCCCATGTCCGTAAAAAAGCAATTTGGCAGTTTTGATGAGCTATTAGAAGGTTCCCAATTACCTGTACTCGTAGATTTCTATGCACCTTGGTGTGGTCCTTGCCAACTCATGACAGGCATTTTGGACAAGGTTAGTGAAGCGATGAAGGATAAAGTCCAGATTGTGAAAATCAATACCGACAACTATCCCGATCTTGCCTCTCAATACAAAGTTTATGCACTGCCCACCTTGGTGCTATTTAAGGACGGTCAACCCGTTGACCGTGTTGAGGGTGTGATTCAAGCTGATAAGTTATGCGAACGTTTATCTGTTCACGCCTAGTTTAAGTAAAGAAGCACCCCTAGGGGTGCTTCTTTACTTAGATTTTGTTTAGATTAGACAATCATTAAGCTGAGCCAGTAGTTGCTCCCGTTGCAAATTGCGACCGATGATTACTAATTGGTTATTGAGAGGCTTGCCGCGATCATCTGTTTTCAGTTCATAACGCTTACCGCTAAGCTGAAAAATGTAGCAGTTGTCAATATTGGCAAAGCGCAAAATTCCCTTAGCGCGAAATACATCAATCGGTAATTGCTTATCCAAAAAGTTTTGAAACTTATCAAGACTGAAAGCCCGATCGCTCTGAAAGGAAATTGAAATAAACCCGTCGTTTTCGAGGTGATGCGAATGATGATGGTCATGGTCGTGATGATCATGCTGACAATTGCTGTCGTGGCTATGTTCGTGGGCATCGGCGCTGCCATGATCATGATGATCATGCTCAGCGTGATTATGCTGATCAACCTGTTGGTTAGCCGCAATCGCTGATTGATCTATCTGAATGTCAAGAATGAGCGGCAGTGGCACCACACCGAGATGCGATCGCAAAATCCTCGCTTTTGTCTTGGTTTTATTGATATAAGCTTCTAGTTCTTGCAGTTTCTCTTCGGCAACCAAATCGGTTTTATTGAGAATAATAATGTCGCCGTACATGATCTGGGCATAGGCAGCATCACTATTGAAATGCTCAGAGGTAAAGGCTTCAGCATCAACTACCGTCAAAATCGAATCAAGTCGCGTCAAATGCTGTAGCTCTGTGCCTAAAAACGTCAAGGCAATCGGCAAGGGATCAGCCACACCAGTAGTTTCGACGATCATATAATCAATGCGATCGCCCCTTTCCAAAACACTGTAAACAGCATCAACTAAACCATCATTAATCGTGCAGCAAATGCAACCATTGCTCAGTTCCATCATGTTTTCATCGACAGAAACTAAGAGCTGGCTATCGATATTGATATCACCAAACTCATTGACTAAAACTGCAACCTTCAGATCCTGCTGATTTTGTAAAATGTGATTGAGTAAAGTGGTTTTGCCACTACCCAAAAAACCTGTAATGATCGTAACGGGCATTCCCCGCTTGGGTACGTCCACGACAGCCTTGGGACTAGCCTCTTGTGTAACATTGCGATCGGAACTAATCATTAACTTTGTGCAAGAATAATTTTGATCCCCATTTTAACAGTCGCGCTCGCGCTCTGCGGACATGTCACCTTCT
Organism: Pseudanabaena mucicola FACHB-723; assembly: GCF_014696385.1. Taxonomy (GTDB): domain Bacteria; phylum Cyanobacteriota; class Cyanobacteriia; order Pseudanabaenales; family Pseudanabaenaceae; genus Pseudanabaena. The sequence goes on along the minus strand of NZ_JACJQB010000042.1, from coordinate 17,006 downwards.
GAACCCAGCGTTGCTCCTAGTTTCACCGATATCATCACGGCTCTGAATCTGCATCTTGAACTAGAGGATGCGATCGAGAAATTACCCCTCACTCACGCATTAGAGAAAGGCTTAGCATTTGCCAAAATGCAAAATCTTAATGCCCTTGAGACATATATCAGTCAAGAACTAAATGGCTATGGCAGCCAACCACCTAACTATCGATATGTCAATTTGAGTTACTTTGATGATGGTGGACAAGCAATTAATGGACTCAAACAATACAGTAGTTACCCAGTGGTTACAGGTGTTAAAAAACTAGAAATGCACCTCAAAAATGGCTTAACTTTGATGTTGCCAAAGCAAATTTTAGGCTTTTTATCACAGGTTTCAGGTCGTCAAGTAGACTCTGGACATATTGCTCCCTCCGAAATTAGCCAACTCCTAGAAACTATTCGCAGTCAAGTAATAATCAAATTTACAGCAGCAGTTTAACAACAGAGGTTTAAAAACTGACACGGTATTTAAATCACCATCTAGCTCAACCACTCTAATTTCAGCGCAGGCATTAGCCTTTGCAAATTTTTTAGTGACTTGCCCTGCCAAGGGATATTTTCAGAGCCTCTTACAGTAATACTTATTGATTCTTTTTGACGCACCTTAATCACAAATTTAGATAGCACATTAATACCTGAGCTATTCAAAAATTCCAATTCACACAGATTCAGACAGATCTTTTCGGGATTTTGGGCAATTATATCCTCTAGCAAATTCACAATTGGCGCATATTCCTCAGTGCCTGCCAAACGCAATGATCCTTGGCAATAGATGCTGGTGTCTGATGATTCATACCAGACACGATAATCATCTCCAATAACTTCCATTCTCTCAAAACTCCTGATAAATGATTGGGCTGTTGTAATGAAATACTTATGATGATTAATCACTAGAGTGGTAGCTGCACCATGGTCGTCACCACCTGAATATCTTGGTTATCTGGCACTGAGTCAAACTTCCATCCTAGGGAAGCATCGTAGTCCATCATCATAGTCAGATAGCCCAGCCCAGCACTTTCGGCTGCATCATTTTCAACACTCTTCTCAACTTGATTGATATACATTTCGCTGACATCTCCAGAAATGATTTCCTGTAGATATGCTTGAAAATCAGCGATAGCCTCTGAATACAAACTATTTTTTGAGATGAAGATGAGATGATCGCTAAATAAGTGTACTTCTAGATTGATTGGCTGCCCTGCATCTTTATTGCTATATTTCATCGCATTTTCTAGCAGTTCATTGGCAATAAAACTAACCGCAGATCTAATTTCCGTTTGTCTATTTAGGGCGGCGCTAGTATCTCCGGGGAAAAAGTTTTTTACATAGTCCCCAAGAAAATCTGCCGAAAGTCCATTGGTCTTCCAACGTAGTTGAATTGGTAGCGACGATGGCGAAAATCCTACAACTAGAAATTCGCTTCTGTCCGAAAAGTCTTCTGTGAATTTGCCAAAGACTTGCGCCATGGTTATCGATACTTTTTAATATTTGGGTATTGATTGGGATTTTTTAGGATTTTAAATATTTTAGAAATACTTAATAAACCTATGCTTTCTTTTACTATGTTTAGGGACGCGGCGCAACCCACCAAATCATAGTTGCCATGAGGCGCTACTATAATACGGGACTACATTTGCGAGAGTTTTTAAGTCATGATATCCGTTTCCGCTCGATTTGAGGAACTGCGAGCTAAAGGTCAAGCCGCGCTTATTCCATTTATTACGGCTGGTGATCCTAGTTTAGAAGCAACAGCAAAGGCTCTGCGGGTCTTGGATCAAAACGGCGCGGACATGATTGAGTTAGGAGTGCCTTATTCAGATCCCTTAGCAGATGGCCCTGTAATTCAGGCGGCCGCGACAAGGGCTTTGCAAAATGGCACAACCTTAGAAAAAGTTTTAGATGTGGTGCGGACAGTCGCTCCAGAATTGCGATCGCCAATTATTTTGTTCACTTATTACAACCCAATTTTGAACATGGGTGTGGAGAAGTTTTTACAAACTATTTATGAGTCAGGGGTACGTGGTTTAGTTGTGCCTGATCTGCCCCTAGAAGAATCCCATGTTTTGCTAGAGCCTGCCGAAAAAGCGGGAATTGAAGTGATTTTGTTGATTGCGCCAACTAGTCCCCCTGAAAGGGTAGCAGCGATCGCCGAAAAGTCACAGGGCTTTATTTATGTAGTTAGTGCTACGGGTGTAACGGGGGTACGCACACAGGTTGCCAAGGGTGTCAAAACGATGATCGAGCAGTTGCGGGTGATTACCGATAAGCCGATTGCGGTTGGATTTGGCATCTCGCAGCCTGAACATGCGAAGCAAGTCATTGATTGGAATGCGGATGGGGCGATTGTTGGTAGTGCGATGGTCAAGAAACTTGCCGAGCCAGATGGTGGTGTTCATGCGGTCGCTGAACTTTGTAAAACCCTTAAGCAAGCTATTCGTAGGGACTAATCATCATGAATATTTTGATCGGTATAGGTATTGCGATCGCAATTTTGGGCGGCATCATCTTGCTTTTGTGGCTGCTATTTGAATGGCAGTACAAAACTCGTCAAGGCAACTTATTGGAATTTGATAATGGTACTTGGCAATTTTTGACCTATGAGCCAGAGCATTATCGATTGGAGCTACTGCTCAATGCCACCAACAAAACCCGTAAACTCGATGTTTTCTTAGTTGAAGTCGATCCTCAAATATCACTCCTGTCGAGTGATAGCCTCGATGACATTACTACCAAAGTCGAATTGCGATCGCGTCATCCCAACCTCCCCAGCCGTCGTGACAACTATTGGGAGTCATACATTGTTACCCCGCGCCACAGCACAGGTGCCGAGATTCAAATTGACATCAGTGGTAAAAATCTTGAATCTCTAAAAACCGTTTGGGTGCGCGTGCATTACACCATTTACGGGCCAGCAGGTCGCGAGCAGAAAGTTAAGCATTGCATTATTCCTCTTCAGTTTCCCGCCACAGATCAAGGCAGAGAGCGCTGGAGACCGACACCCGATGCCGATGTTTTACCAATCCGTACCCATATTCTTTCCGCAGGCGACAACCCTGTGGAAGTTTTGCAGCGCTATGTAATGAGCCATGCTCAAACTGGAGATATTGTTACGATCGCCGAAACTCCGATCGCAATTATGCAGGGCAATTTCTATCATCCTAGTGATATTCAGCCTAAGTGGCTAGCCAAACGCCTCTGCTATTACTTCAAAAGCACTTCTAGTCTCGCCACAGCCTGCGGATTGCAATCATTAATTAATGAATCTGGAGCATGGCGTGTTGGATTTGCCTTTGTCATTGGTGCATTGGCTAAAGCATTTTTGCGCGTGCCTGGGGTGTTTTACATGCTGGCTGGAGATCAAGCCCGACTAATTGATGATGTCACAGGTACTTTGCCTCCCTATGATCAATTTATTGTGTTAGGCCCCAAAAATCCCCAAGCTGTAGTGGATGAAATCAAGACAGCAACAGGGCTAGAGGCTGCGATCGTCGATGTCAATGATTTACGTCGTGTCAAGGTTTTGGCCGCAACTTCAGGGGTCTCTGAAAAATTACTCAATCAGGCGCTCATCATGAATCCTGCGGGCAATGCCGCCGAACAAACCCCGATTGTGTTGATTCGCCCAAATACTGGTGCATAGGCTCACCTTAAATCGGAGCTGCGGGCGCTTGTTTCACTACCGACGGGAGCCATGACCGTAATATCTCCTTGAGCATTGCGCTCGAGTCGTAGGGCGCTATTTTTGTAACAAAGTTGAAAGAACTGTTCATCAGTAAGTTCAATTACAGACTCTAGACTGATTGTCAGAGCATTCATGTCTCTCAGTATGGTTTTGAGCCTACTTATTGATCGTATCACAGCCACAAAGCGCTGTATGAAAAGCTAAGGCAGTTTGGGGTATTGGCGAAAATTGGGTTTGCGTTTTTCTAAAAAGGCTTGCTTTCCCTCCTGAGCTTCTTGCGTCATGTAAAACAACAGCGTCGCATTACCCGCCAATTCCTGAATCCCTGCTTGTCCGTCGCAATCAGCATTAAATGCGGATTTGAGGCAACGAATTGCTAAGGGACTCTTATCCAAAATTTCTTGCGCCCATTGAATACCTTCTGCTTCCAATTGCTCAACGGGAACTACTTTATTGACTAATCCCATTTCCAAAGCTTCTTGAGCATCATATTGACGGCAGAGATACCAAATTTCGCGAGCCTTCTTCTGTCCAACCAATCTTGCTAAATAGGAAGCACCAAACCCCCCGTCAAAACTGCCGACCATCGGTCCTGTTTGCCCAAAGATGGCATTGTCGGCGGCGATCGTTAGGTCACAAACAACATGCAGCACATGACCGCCACCAATCGCATAGCCAGCAACTAGCGCAATCACAGGCTGCGGCATGGTGCGAATCAATCGCTGTAAATCTAATACATTTAGTCGTGGGACACCCGTATCCGATATATAGCCACCATCACCACGAACTTTCTGATCGCCCCCTGCACAAAATGCATATTTACCGTCGGGCGCAGGCCCTGCTCCCGTCAACAACACCACGCCAATCTCGACATCTTCGCGCGCGTCCGCAAAAGCGGCAATCATCTCCGTAATTGTTTTCGGGCGGAAAGCATTCCGCACATGGGGACGATTGATCGTAATTTTTGCCATTCCATCAGCTTTGTGATAGAGAATGTCTTCAAATTCGGCGGCGAGCTGCCATTCGGTCATGATTTTGAGCAAAAATAAGTACAGGGGCTAATTTTATCATTGGCGATGTCACGACACAAATAGGGAACAAATTACTTGCTTGATTCGTCTAAGATTTGCTGTTAATTAGTTGTTAATTTTTTGTCATAAATCATGGCAATAATTTATAAAAGGTATTACGATCAGAGAGTATGTACTTGCATTTAGGAGAAAGGCAGAATGAGCATTGTCTGGAATAGCTTTTTTTTAGGAGTTGTTTCTGCGTTCGCCTGCTCCAGCTTAGTTTTATGGCTAATGCTGACCCTGTCAATGGGAAAGTTACCTTTACAATTTAAGTAATTTCCATTGCTCGTCAATATTTCAAAGTTTTTATAATTTGCTAGATATTCCCTTACCGCCGCAGAAATAGGCATATGAGATCAAGAGATAGCGGTATACCGCTATCTCTTGATCTTTATAAGTTTTGGTAATAGCGATTGCTATAATTAAATTCTCAAATAAGTTTTCAAAATTTTAAATAAGGGCAAATAATGGCGACTCCTCACAGGACAAAACAGGTAAATCTTCGTTTTCCCCTGCCTTTATTAAGCCAAATCAAATCTCAAGCGGATGCAAAACAACAGGCGATCGCAGATTGGATCGTGGCTGTGGTCAGTCGCGAGTTTGACCCGAAACCTGATGTTGCACCATCATCAGAACAGGAATCTGCATCTGCTCCATTTGTGTTACATCCCGATCTATTGGCATATGTTGAGAGCTGCCTTGCACCATTACATTCACAAATTGGTGAGTTGAGGACGCAATTGGGGGAGTCCAAAGCCTGATTGATCAAGGGAAATCTAATCAGGCAGATAATCATGTCCCAAATCGCGATCGCAATATCAATCATGGATTTAGCGCTGCGCCCGATGCCAAACCATTGTTTAAGTCCTTGGCAGGTTTTGCCCTAGATGTGGGCGATCTCCTTTTAATTAATGGAGAAGAAGTTATTTTTAAAGGATGGGTTGATCAATCTCAGACTGCGATTGAGGTGAAAGCGATCGCCGATGATAACGCCTCAGTAAAACAAATTCGAGCGCGGGAAATCACTAGCTTGTCCAGATCACTTGGCAATGGTGAAATTCCACGGGAGGAAGCAAATTCGACTGCTGAGGTGTCTGCTCAGCAAAGTAGTCCACCTAGTGACGAAACTACAGCTACGGCAACAGTTGATCAAGACCATAGCGATCACCACGATCAAGAAATTCCGCAGCCATCGACGGAATCCGTTGAAGAAACACCTATACCAGAAACAGAACCAGCCAAGGAGCCAGAATATAATGCTTGGGAAGTGTGGACATATTTAGAACGCCAGCGCGTGAAAACGCTGAAATTGCTAAATACATTTCAAGCGGAATGGGAAGCAAATCGATTTGTACGGGAAGCGGAACGTAGCGCCCCTCCTAATTTGCGAGTACATTATGAAGTACGCCCCATCTGGCTAGATGAGGCAGAAATGCATGGTAATGATCAAAATTCGGAGCAGTCGTCAAGGTCTAACAACAAGCAAGAAGATCTCGATCAGGCAGATTATTCCGAATATGCCGATGCAATCGATGTGGAGGTAGTTGCCGAGTCGTTGTAAGATTCTTAACAATACTAGAAAAATATTACTTAAATTATTTGGAGAAAAATCATGGGAGAAATTGGTAATGCAATGGTCTTGTCGATGGTATTGATTCCTGTCGGTATTGCCTTTGGGTACTTCTTGCTAAAGCTACAAGGCGAAGAGAAAGAAGAAGCGTGAACTACCAGACGCTGACCGCTTAGGCGGTACAGCGCTGGCTTCCTGATTCAATGGGGATAGCGTCCAACAAAACCGAAGTTTTACCAGATCGACTTACATCCCCTCCACAGGCAGACTCGCTAGTTCCTAACGAGATAATCCGCAAGGCTTCATTTCTAATATTGATCGCTGCATTTACATCACGGTCATGGTGAGTACCACAATGCTTACAAGTCCATGCCCTAACATCAAGACTGAGACGCTCAACTTGATTTAGGCAGACATGACAAGTCTTAGAGCTAGGAACCCATCGATCAATCTCGATGTATTGCCTTCCTTCACTTTCAGCCTTGTACTTGAGCATTGTGCAGAACATACCCCAGCCAACATCGCTAATCGCTTTGGCTAGATTATGATTCTTGACCATGCCCTTGATGTTGAGATTTTCCACCGCAATAACTTGGTTTTCGTTGACTATCTTGCGGGATAGCTTGTGCAGAAAATCTTCGCGACATCTCGCAATTTTGGAGTGAACTTTCGCCACTGCCAATCTTGCCTTTTTACGATTTTGACTATCTTTCTTTTTCTTGGATAGCTTTTGTTGTTTGCGCTTTAAGTTTCGTTGATGTTTAACAAAGAATTTAGGATTGCCAAACTTAGAACCATCACTGGTAATTGCAAAATGGGTTAGCCCAACATCAATGCCAATAGCTTTGTCCACTGGCACTAATTCAGGATTAGCTTTACCATCGTCAACCAAGACAGAGACAAAGTGCTTACCGTCAGGATTGCGAGAAACCGTAACAGTTTTGATCGTTCCCTCAAAATCACGATGACGCTGACAGTGGACTAAGCCGATCTTGGGTAGATTGATCTTGTCACCATCAAACTTGACATTTTGGGGATAGCTAATTGACTGCCGACCATGCTTTGATTTGAACTTAGGCAACATAGCCCGTTTATCAAAGAAGTTTTTGTACGCAGTGGATAAGTTCAAAGCTACTACTTGCAAACATTGAGAATACGGTTCAGTTAGCCATTCATATTCTTTCTTGAGTGCAGGAAGCAAGCCTTGTATATATCCTCTAGTCAATCCCTTACCAGTAGTTTTATAAGTTTCTTGACATAGATTCAAGGCATAGTTGTAAAACCATCGCACACAGCCAAAAGACTTTGCAAGCAAGGCTTCTTGCTCACTTGTGGGATAGATTCTGTATTTGTATGCCTTATACATTTATCAAGAATATCGAATACTGATAAGCTAATTATATCACAGGCAATTTATATTGATTCGCTGTCGCTCAATTTGTTTTCTGGCTCACTTTCATCCCGTCACTCATCCTGTAAACGGATAGAGTGCGAGACTTCCCGTTCGCGTTAGTTAAATAATAATATTATTTAACTAACGCATAAAAAAGGCTCCCATTTGGGGAGACTGTAAAATTTTTTGTGTAAATTCAGGCTGAAAACATTGGTTTTTCGTTAAATTTGTCAATTAAACACTAAGAAATTTACAGTCTCCATTTGGAGCCTTTTTTATGCATTTATGATGATTTTGATTCTGATTTAAAGCTCAACTCTGTACCATTGAGGATGCGTTCAATATTAGAACGATGTAGCCAGATTACAAAGATGCAGCCAACGGTGACAAAGCTAGAGTAAATCACATTTCCTTGCAATGCCCACATCAGGACGGGAGCCGATGCGGCGGCGGCTATGGAGCTAATCGATACAGTGCGCCAAATTGCCATCGTTGCTAACCAAATGCTAAAGGCAGATAGCGCCACAATCCAATTCAACATAAATAAAATACCAACACCTGTCGCTACGGACTTACCACCCTTAAAGCCCAACCACACAGGGCGACTGTGTCCAATCAGGGCAAGCATCCCTGCACCAATGACAAATAGGGAGAGCTGCTCAACCTCGACAGTTCCTAAACCTAAACTAGTTTGCAACCAATTTGCTGATTGCATCATATAAATTGCGATCGCACCTTTGGCAAAATCGGTCACAAAAACACTGATACCAGCCACCTTGCCTACGTTGCGCCAGACATTCGTTGCTCCTGTTGAGCCTGAGCCATGCTCACGAATATCAATACCAGCTATTTTTCCCACTAAATAACCTGTGGGGAAAGACCCTAAAAAATAGGCGATCGCAAGCAAGAGATAGGGAAACCACATAAGCCGTAGAAATAATTTAACAAGTAAATAAATTTTAAGGCTTGCTTACCGAGCCTTAAAATTTATTTACTTGTCAGAGATAGCTAGTAAAACCTGTGGCGCACGCGCAGCGTGCGCCACAGGTTTTACTAGCTACTTATGCTAAAGCACTAATTTAATCAATCGAAATAGACTGTGGCCCATCGTTATTTTTGCCACCATTGCCGCCAGAAGACCCCGTAGTCGGTGTTGCTCCTTGCTTTTCTAGCCAACCCTTTAAAGGATCTTGTTGGAGATCGAGCTTGAGAAAGCCCGAAACGAGTCCACCAAAAAATGCAACGGGTTGACCTAAGAACTCATTGAGAATCGGTTGTAGCTCGTTCATAAATACAGATAAATACAAAATAATTACGGAAATAAAACTAGGATGATCTGGGCATTACTTAGATACATTCCTAAATATTTAATGTACTTAAGTCTACAAATAAGTTATTAATAGACTTAGGCAGCACTGAAAATCATTGTATCGCCAAAAAACAAAAATTAGGTGAGAGCAGGAATTTATCGTCGTTTTCCGTCCTATGCCTGTCGCTAGTCTTGCTAGATTGCAATCCCAGAAGACGAGTTTTGGTGCAGAGAGCCGAAACTCGTCTTCTGGGATTTTGATTTGTTTTATTAGCCAGAGGTGACAGCTATAAAACTGATAATTTCTGATCACATCTAGCAATTTCTCGCCATATCATAGTTAAATCGATCAATGCACTCTTTAATAAATTGACCCAATTGGGGCAATTTATTAAAGAGTGGCTAATCTAGAGAAAATTTTCGATGACCACGCTAAACCGATCCACTCTCCGTCGCCTTCTAAAACTAAAGCAGTCATCTGCGGTTTGGGAAGGCGACCGACGTGCCTTACCAGCCAAGATGCGTCAAACCCAAGACTCGTCCAATATTATTCAGCTCCATAACCATGAGGAAGAATCTAAGCCCCATTGCATTTTGTGGGTAGATGGCTCGATGGGGATGGTGCGTTCCATGGACGTAGTGGACTCGGTTGTGGGGCAAGAAGCTTTTGTTCGTGCGCTGTTACAGGCGATCGAGCATCCCCAAAGCCCAGCCCAACCATCGCTACCGCAGAAAATATTAGTTTGCGATCGCGAATTACAATTTTATTTGCGTGGTGTCCTCCAAGACTTAGGCATATCCGTCGAATATGTGGAGCGACTCCCCCTAATTGATGAAATCTTTTCGCATATTTTAGAAAGCTTTACCGCCAATCCTCCCGTTGTGCCAGAGCGATTTGCCGCATCGCTACATCGGCAATCTGAGCAAATATGGCACAACGCACCTTGGAATACTCTCTGGGATCACCAAGTCATTTCGATTAAGCTCGACAATTGGGATATTGATACGCTGTATGCGATCGTCATGGGCAAGATGGGCTTAGAACAGGGCATAATTTTTTATCGCTCTGAGGAATCACTGGTGAAGTTTCGACACCAGATTATTTCAGGTAGTTCCTCTGATGATGAAATCGAAGAAACCTTTCTACACCAAGATTGCTTATTCAATCTATTTGAGACCCCTGAACTGGATGTAGAAGAGGATTTTTCGGCATTTATCTCCAAGCGCGGAAAAATGCGGGCTGTGCCTGAGCCTGTAGCGATGAAGCCGATCTATGGCACTTTGCATCCCCTTGAGGGTGGTAGACCCTATCTATATGACGAAGAAGCGATCGCACTGACCGTAGCCTTAGAGGCAGTCAATAGATTTTGGGAACAGCATCAAAATCAATTAGCCAAAGACTTTTCGGCGATTTCCAGCACCTACACCATCTATGCGCCGAGCGTTGACAGCGACGTGGAAGAGACAATTGAGGTATTGGTGCAAACCATGCCCGATTTGGCGGCAGAGTTGCATCAACTGGTTGCCGAAGAAGATGAAGATGATGCGCCTCTTATTCGTGAAGATCTTTGGCCAGAGCATTCGTTGATTCACATGATGACGATACCTTGGGAGCAGGTGGAGTTTTTACGCACTGCCTCTATCCATCGTCAAATTTCTAACACGATCCCACCAGTTTTGGCTGCCAAAAAAGGTGAAGGTTTACCGGGGTTAATGATTCAGACTTCGCGCCCCAAAGCTTTGGATTTAATTAAGCAAATTAATAGCTTTGATGGTATCCAGTCCCTTTGTTTTAACCCTGCCGAAGATATCTTTGGTAATAGCTGTCAACTAGGTTTGGTGGTAATGGGCAATGATGAACTGCACCTGTTTGGTGAGTTTGACAAAGTGACCCTCAATGGTGATCATCACAAACGCTGGAAACAACGTGCCAAAAATACCAAAGGTAATGTTTGTGTGATCATTGCGATGGGTATCACTGGCGCTTCTCGCGGTAACCCCACATCTCAACATATTTTGGGCTATTACGAAATCAAACTAATTGATGATAAAGAACTAGGTTTAGGGAAATTATTGGCAGAACCTGCCTTTGAATTTGATTTTTAGCCGTGATTTTTAGCTATGTCTCAACAAATTATTTATCGCATCCTTGATGCCAATCTCGATCGCGCTCGTGAAGCCCTCCGCACCATTGAAGAATGGTGTCGCTTTGGTTTGGAAGATGTCGAGCTTTGCGATCGCTGTAAGCACATGCGTCAAGAACTTGCACAATGGCACAAAGAGGAATTTCGCCGCGCCCGCAATACACCCGATGATCCTGCCACAGGGCTGAGCCATGCCAATGAAGTTAGTCGTGCTGATATCCAATCGGTGCTTAGGGCAAATATGGGCAGGTTGCAAGAGGCGCTAAGGGTGCTTGAGGAATATGCCAAGGTGATTGATCCTAATATGGGCGCAGTTATGAAGCAGATGCGCTATCAGGTCTATACCCTTGAGAGCCAGTTGTTATCCAATGAGTCGCGCAGTATTGGTCAAGTGCGTCGGCAAAAACTACAGGATGCCCAGTTGTATCTGGTCACAATGCCTGTAGATAATATTGCCGAGGTGGTTGAGTCGGCTTTGCAAGGTGGGGTGCAGATTGTGCAGTATCGGCAAAAAGATGGAGAAGACAGTACAAGATTTGCGATCGCAAAACAACTTTGCGAAATTTGCCACAAATACGATGCTCTGTTTTTAATCAATGATCGTGTTGATATTGCGATCGCAGTGGGGGCAGATGGGATTCATGTCGGGCAGACCGATCTGCCTGTTCCTGTGGTGCGTCACATTCTAAATACAAATGGTGGCAAGTCTACAGACTACATCATTGGGCAATCAACGACTAATCCCCAAGAATTAGCGATCGCCATGAATAACCAAGTTGATTATGTTGGGGTTGGTCCAGTCCATGCCACGCCGACAAAACCAAACAAGGAGACGGCTGGACATGAATATGTCAACTACGCAGCCCAAAATATTAGTATTCCTTGGTTTGCTATCGGTGGCATTGATACTCAGAATCTCATGGCTACAGTTAATGCAGGGGCAAAGCGAGTTGCCGTAGTTCGATCCATTATGCAGTCTGAGCACCCTCACCTAATTGCCAAACAAATGCGATCTATGCTCTAAGAATGCCTGCATAGCTCTTAGACAATCATCTGTGTCACCGCAATTTTGCCAGAGAAGCAAACATCAACATCTGTGTCAGGGGTGCGATCGCGGAGATGATATTGCCCTGCATAGGTCACTTGATTTCCCGCCACCTTAAAGCCTAGGGGCAGAGGCTGTTGTGCTTTTTCACAAAAGACAATTTCAGGAATTTTGCCATCCAGAGCGGCAACATCAAGATGCGGTAAATTTACATTCCAATAGGACTGCGGCGGCAATTTAATCTCTAATAATTGCTTAATGATTATGGCTGTAGTTTGAGCTGCCCAGTCCCAGTCAAATTCGCGGCGGCGATCTTGGTAATGGGAAATTGCGATCGCAGGAATATTATGAAAAGCTGCCTCGCGGACTGCTGCCACTGTGCCTGACATATAGACATCCACGCCCATATTGCCCCCATGGTTAATCCCCGACAGCACCAACTTCACATCGCTGTATAAATGGGCGATCGCTATACGCACACAATCGGCTGGCGAACCTGCGATCGCATAGCTATGCTCATCCCTTTGCTGAATTGTGATTGGCTCATCAGTAGTAACTTGATGCCCACAACCCGAATATTGACGTGATGGTGCGGCGATTGCTCCCCTTGTCCCCAATGCTAATTCCGTGGCTCTTTGCAAAGCATTAATGCCTGCCGCATCAATACCATCATCATTAGTCAAAATAATTGTCATAAAATCTCCCATACAGTGAAAGCGCCGCAAAGCGGCGCTTTCACTGATTTCTGATAAAACTAGGCAGCTTGTTCTTCTAGCTGATCTTTATGTAGCCAAATTACAGGGGTTGGCACTTTACTAAACTTAATTTGAACATAGTCACCACGAAAATCTAGCACTTCACCCCAAGTCTCAAAGAGGTAGGGAGACCAGCGCGTATCATTGGCAGTTGCTTCAGCGCTATTTTCTAATTTTTCGCGAATTGCGCGGACAAGTGTGCCTTTCTTAAGTGCCATATTTTTTGATGCAACCAATTATTAAGAGTAAAAATTGCTACTTAGGTATTGTATAGCAATACAAGAGTGCGCTAGTACATAAAACCCAAAAAGCTAGGGGCGACGCTTTGAGTCGCCCCTAGCTTTTTGGGTTTTGTTTTAATTTTTTTTGTTAGGATAGCGGCATGAATTAGTAGGGATAACTGTTATGTGTATCTGCATCAACTGTACCTATGTCGATCGCTGTATTACCTACCATGCTGTCGAGGCGCAACATCTTCAGCCACATCTGAGCGATCATCCTGATTTTGAAGCTATTTCGCCGACCGTAAATATCAATATCAAAACTGATCAAAACAACATTCAAATGGAATGGGATGTTGTCGGTTGCGAAAGCTTTGTCGCAGAAATGGGTAAATGGATGAGATTGCGTCCGGGCGAACTAGTTCCAACTTAGAAATAAGCTAAGCTCACCTAATTGATGGGGTTTAAAACCACAACTGGCTGAATCCCATCGTCATTGACCTCACTAACCCCCAAAAAATTGCGGTCAGGGTCACACATCCGCACATAGCCATTAACCAGAGAGTCTCCTGTCTCCGATCCTAAGCTTCTAGACAAAGCCTGCCCCATGCACCAACGCCTTGTCTCATCTTCATTGAGTAATACCATTGGCAAAAAATGTAAACCATGATCAGGAGCAAGCACATGTAGATCTTGCGATCGCAATCGTTCTGCAACTTGGTCAAAGGTCAAACTAGAATCCAAATCAAAACCATTACTATGGGTTCTTCTCAGTCCTGACAGGGTTGCCCCACAACCCAACTTTTCGCCAAGGTCACGGGCAATTGAACGAATATATGTCCCTGAGCCGCAAGTGATTGCCACATCTAGTTCGGGGTAATCCCCTGAAGTCCATCCCAAAATGCGAATTTCAGAAATTTCCACCGATCGCATCGGGATGTCTGCCTCACTAATTTCTCCTCTCCGAGCCAGATCATAAAGTCGCTTACCATTGACTTGAATGGCACTAAAGGCAGGTGGACGCTGCGTAATTGTGCCTTGAAAAAGGGGCAAATATTTTTGCACTCGGTCAATAGTTAAATCAGGACAACTGCGATCGCAAATCACTTCACCTGTAATGTCATCGGTATTAGTCGTCACCCCAAAGCGAATTTTGGCATCATAGGCTTTGCCCTCTGGCAAGAATCGTAATAGTCTCGTCGCATTCCCAACTGCGATCGGCAAAACCCCCGTTGCCATTGGGTCAAGAGTACCACCATGTCCAATTTTCTTTTGCTTCAGCAACTTACGCAGCTTACTCACACAATCATGGGCAGTAATTTGTGGCGGCTTGTCAATACTAATAAATCCATTGAACATAGAGAGCAGCTAAATATATTTTTTAAGTCAGGTTAGTGAAAAAAGAGCAGTTAAATCAAACGTAATCTGACATTTACTAGTAGTCTTCTATAATGTCAGTGCAACAAAATGTAAATAAATTCGTCATAAAATAGTCATCACATAGCACTTCTTGATTCTATGATGAGGAGTTAACCAAATTGACTCGAATTGTATTCGGCGACGTTCATGGACAATACGACGGTTTAATGAAGCTAGTTGACTTCATTAACTGTGGTCGTGACGATCAATTGTTTTTCCTTGGCGATTTGATTGATCGTGGTGAGCGTAGTGCTGATGTGGTCAGATGGGTAATGGAAAATGGACATACCTGCCTCAAAGGCAACCATGAGCAAATGTGTCTAGATGCTTTTGATAGTAATGAGGATTCTCCTGCGTGGCAAGGTTGGATGCAAAGTGGGGGGCGCAACACCCTAGCAAGCTACGGAGATCATAAACTTCCCGCAGAGCATCTAGAATGGATGAGACAATTGCCACTCTATCTCGATCTGGGTGATGCATGGTTAGTTCATGCAGGCGTAAATCCTCGCTTACCGATTGAATTACAAGGTGCTGCTGAATTCTGTTGGATCAGAGAAGAATTTCACAGCATGACCAAACCGTTTTTTGCAGACAAGATCATCATCAGTGGCCATACGATTACCTTTGTTTTTCCCAATGTCATACCAGGCAATTTAGTATTGGGCAGAGGTTGGTTAGGAATTGAGACAGGCGCGTATCACCCTAAAAGTGGCTGGTTATCAGCTTTAGACTTAGACACATCGACCGTTTATCAATGCAACACTTTTACCCACGAGTTAAGGGTCAATGATTTGCCTGATATCGCAACTGTGATTGAGCCAATCCCAACAAGAATGCAAAGAATAGAATTTGCAAAAGCCAAACCTAAAAAACTTTGGGCTTGGTAAGCCTTAGGTCTCGCTATGGCAAATTGAAAGACGAGATGCGTCGCTTCTCGACGCATCTCGCGAATGGAGCTTGTATGCCTAAGTGGTCAGTAAAACTTGATATAAATCAGGACGACGATCGCGGAAAAAACCAAATGAGGCACGATTGAGTCGAACTTGGTCAAGATCAAAAGTCGCCATAATGACTCCCTCCTCTGTGTCACCCATTTCAGCAACCTTATCGCCACGTTGGTTAGCAATAAAAGAATGACCATAAAAAGTTTGGTTACCTTCTAGCCCAATCCTATTTGCAGCCGCTACAGGAATGACATTGCTGACAGCATGACCAATCATTGCTCTTTGCCAAGGATCTTTAGTATTCAGATTAGGTTCCTCGGGTTCAGAACCGATCGCAGTTGGGTATAGCAATATTTCTGCCCCCATCAGCACCATTGCCCTAGCGCATTCAGGAAACCATTGATCCCAACAAATACCCACCCCAATTTTGCCAAAGGTCGTATCCCATACCTTAAAGCCTGTGTCTCCGTTGCGAAAATAAAACTTTTCTTCATAGCCAGGACCGTCAGGAATATGGCTTTTACGATAAACACCTAACAGTGAACCATCCGCATTAATCATCGCCAAGCTATTGTAATAGACCTGTCCCGCCCGCTCAAAAAATGATACAGGAATGACCACACGTAGTTCCTGTGCTAGTTTCTGAAAATGGGCAATCGTCGGATGATTGGCAACAGGTTGCGCCCAGTCAAAAAAATGATCTCGCTCTTCTCGACAAAAATATGCTCCCTCAAATAGCTCTGGCGGTAAAATTACCTGCGCTCCTTGGTGGGCAGCTTTACGCACTAATTCTGAAATTTTGGCAACGTTAGTGGCAACATCAGCATTCAGAGCAGCCTGAATAACTGCGATCGCAATAGTGTTAGAAGGTGACATCAGTTAAATAGATGAATTGAATAGAGAAATGGAAATAGAATAGAAAGTAATACGATGAGACTATAACTTTAGCCTGAGCCTAACGCAGTCACAAAAACTTACATCAGATGTAAGTCAATGAAAAAAATGAAAAAAATTGTGATTTTGTTAATTCAATTTTATCGGCTATTTATTTCTCCGCTTTTCCCACCGAGATGTAGATTTCAGCCAACTTGTTCACAATATGCACTCACCGCCATCGAAAGATTTGGCTTAGCTACTGGCGGGGCAATGGCAACTAAGCGGATTTTATCCTGTCATCCTTGGCATATAGGTGGTTATGATCCTGTGCCAGAGGTATCTAATGAGGAACGAAAAACATCAAGAACTTCCACAAGTGCAAGTTCTTTAAAACAATGAATAATGTGTTTATTTATTGAAGCACAACGGAAGTGTCCATTACAGCAAATTGAGACCAAACGCACCACAGCAATTTAGAATAAAAGGAAAAAATGGCAGCCCCCTATTCGCTAGATTTACGAGAACGGATACTAAGTGCAT
>NZ_JACJQB010000041.1 GCF_014696385.1 Pseudanabaena mucicola FACHB-723 | reverse complement strand
CATCTAATATTTGACGTTTTATCCATTTTGGTGGGCAAGTTTTCTTTTTTCTCGGCAACAGAGGTTCAATAATCTCCCACTCTTTATCGCTTAGGCTACTGATATATCCCATGTTTGATCCCTTTCATTACTCTTCCTAAGATACCAAATGGGTTCTATAAAGCGATCGCCATATCCCATCGCCTTAAAAGTGGCATATTCCGCAAGGTGATCGTTGACATCAGTAGAGAGAATCTGAAACACAATCACAATCCCCACCACAAAAGCCATGGCTGTACCAAAGCCAAAGACTAAACCGATGGGAGTTGTTTCGCCCCAGTAGGCTAATTCAAAATCGATAAATTCTTGCTTAGTGGAAGCGATCGCATCTTTGGGCAGAACCGCTCTAAGGTCTGCTAGGACTTGTTGAACATCTTCTCCTTCCTTGACCTTGACTAATCCCAGAGTGATTTGCCCTGCTGTTCGTTCAGGAAAAAATCTGAGAAAGTTCTCTTGGCTAGTAATCAGAGTGCCATCCGTTGCAAAAGAAGCTCCTAGGGAAAATAATCCTGCAACTTGGATAGAACGGCGATCGATTTCGGTGGCAACTGTCTTGCCATCTTCCACTGCGGCAACCACCTTGTCATACTTACCTCTGGCTTTGCGGTCAAATAGAAAAGTGTCTGGCTGCTTCAGTTTATCAAGGTTTTTATTCACCTCAGGAAAATTAAAAGCTGGTCTTTCTACGCTCTGACCGACTAGAGTAAGTTGGGTCTTTAAGCGTGTCTCAGGATTTTTCCAGACCACCGTCGAGATATAGACTGCATCCGCAGATGAGACGTTAGGGATATCTTGAATTTGATAAATACGGCGGCGCGGTAAGGTGTTTGCGAGGGACAAATCTCGATATTGAGCGCTACGAATCACAATATCTGCATCAATGCTGCGATGAAGTAGGACATTACCATCAAAAAGTGCCGCTTGGATTCCCAATTGAGCAAACATGAGTAAGTCAGCAAAACCGATTCCCGCGATCGCTACGAATAGTCTACCTTTGTTCTTGGTTAGCTGCTTCCAACCAATCGGGGTGCGTTGAGTAAAGCTCTGCCAAAATTTATGCTTAGGCTTTTCTATTTCTTGTTTGAATAGAACTTTCTCTTCTTGCTCAGGCAAAATTAAAGTCATAGTTGAATTTCTCCTGTTACCTGAAGATTGGTTAAGGATCTCACTTGACTAGCGGAATCAGGATCAAGTTTTACTCTGACTTCCACAACTCGCGCATCAATATTTGCCGTCGTATCCGAGTTCACCACATTCTGACGTTGCACCCTTTCGCCAATTTCGACCACTTCACCTGTCAAAGCCTTGGGCAGACTATCACCAAAGAGTTTTACTGTTTTTCCTTTTTCCACTTTGACAATATCGCCTTCAAACACCTCCAGAACTGCCAGCATCTGATCGGTTTTACCGATTTCCACAATGCCATTACTGGAAACCAATTCTCCCGCACGGGTATTTACCTCAAGGACTACACCTGCTTGAGGTGTTCGTACATAGGCTAGATCTAGTTGCGCCTTTGCCTGTTGCAATGAAGCGATCGCGCGATCCACCTGTGCTTGAGATGCCATGACATCCACCGCCCGAACTTCAGAAATACGATCCAATGTCGATTGAGCTTCATTTAACTCAGGCGATCGCGTAGTTTGAATGCGATTAATGACAGCTTCAGCTTCTTGTAAATTCCTTTGGGCTACCGCCAAAGCCAATCGCTTACTATCTCGGAGCGAGGCATTGGTTGCACCCTCTTTGTAAAGTATTTCATACCGTTGAGACTCGGTTTGAGCATTTTGCACTTCCATCTGAAGTCTGGCGATCGCTGCCCGTTGAGCTTGAATATCGCCTTCGCGTTGGGCAGCAATACGAGCGATCGCTGCTTGTTGGGAATTAATCTCCCCCCGCTTTGCACCTGATTTCACCACTTCCAAATTAGCTAAAGCCACATTGACTTGCTCTTCCGCTTCAAGTAAAGATGCTTCAAGGCGATCGCGACTATCCAGAATTGCTATTACTTGCCCTGCTTTAACCTGATCGCCTTGTTTTACCAAAAGCTTTTCTACGCGACTATTGCCACCAATTGATGATGAGGGTGCAGCAAGTTTGATGACTTTGCCCTGTGGCTCTAGATAACCTAAAGCTGTGACGGTCTTAACTTTGGGTGCGACATTTTCTGTTGGTTGAGCTTGAGAACTAGGAGATAGCGATCGCCATAGAGTGAACGTACCAAATGTTCCAAGGAGAATGAGAGGCACGACAATAATAAACTTTTTTGGGATTTTAGGGGCGTTTGCTATCTGCATATTACAAGCTCCATACTGGACTTTGGCTATTTAACTAAACCGTTTAGTAAAGTTAATTTGTCAATAAACTAAACTATGTAGTAAAATTATGTCAAGCACTTTTCTATATTTTTTTATTCATGCAATCCTCTAAGCCTTCGCATCCCAATCGCCCCGAAAAAACAGCTGCTATTTTAGATGGAGCTATGCAGATTTTTTTAGAGCAGGGATACGCTGGCACGACAATGGATAAGGTTGCTTCGGCGGCGGGGGTATCAAAACCAACGATATACAATCACTTCCAAGATAAAGAAGAGTTATTTAATGCCCTGTTAGAGAAATTAGTACTTGAGAAGGAATGGGCAAAATGTCCTTCAGATTTACAAAATTTTTCTTCAGAACCAGCCCACATTGTCTTGAAGCGTATAGCTAACGAAGTCTTAGATAACTGTACTGATTCTTCTGAACAAATGACTTTTCTAAGGTTAGTAATTGGAGAGTCAGGACGTTTTCCTGAATTAAGCAAATCTTTTATTAGGAATATGGATAAGCCGATTATTAATTCTCTCTCAGGATATTTTGCAAGCCAAGGTGTATCTGCGCCCGATGTGGCGGCTCGAATGTTTATGGGTACGCTGATTTTCTTTTTGATGACCAGTGAAATGATGGGTGGGAAAGATATTATTCCCATTGATCGTGATTATTTAGTTGATAATTTGATTAATACGATTCTTAGTGCAGAAGTGAAAGCTGCAAATTAGACAGCCAAAAGTTTTAAGAAAGTGCAAAATGTCGTAAGCGATCGCTTATGGCAAGTTTTCGACAGATAAGTTATTGGAGCGATCGGCTAGAAATCACGACTCACAGTAATAGCGATCGGCTTTGTGAGATAGATTGTTGAAGCGATCTCACTTGACTTAAAGTAGAAATCTGCGTTATTTTTTCCTCGATAGAGTAATTAAACCGCAATTGCGTTAGAATTTTATGTTAAATCCATGAAATGCCAAAGATAGTTTATGCTCGAAAATATTCTTACAATAATTGCGTCATCAAGCATATCTGCAGCTATTGTTGGTTGGCTTTTAAAGACATGGTTGACTGAGAGGATTCAGCAAAACATCAGGCACCAATATCAAGAGAAACTTGAAAGACTTAAAGCCGATATCAAATCAGAATTTGATCACAAGTTGGAACTTCACAAAAGTGAAGTAAAGGCGCAAGAAATAGTTAATCAGTCAAAATGGGAAATTAAGCGAACCTCGTGTTTGGAGGCACTTGAAATTGTTGATATCTTTTTTGCAAACTTGGATTGGGGAGGGTTCAAACCTGCTTCACAAGAACCTGTGGATGTTGCTAAGGCAAGGGCTTGTTACAATAAGCTTGCCATAACTTGTGAATCAACTGAAGTTTTGGATCATTACAAACACTGTCTTGCGGTACGACCAACAGGCGAACCAGTAAGAAATATTACTGCCGATTCCATTGTTGATCTTAGAAACGCTATCCGAAAAGAATTAGGCTTTGGTTCGGAGGTAGATAAAGACAGAATGTCATCATGGATAGCAATGCTATAGACACAATTGAGGGCAGATTTGTGGTAGTCAGAGACTTGTCAGACTTTGTTGCTAACCAGTCAAAAGCATTCTAACACTGCGTTGGAGCCGGCATCGCAAAAATGATCTGTGTTGGCATCAGGTCTAAAAACTTGCACGTTTGTGGCTCAACTTGCATAGTGATTAGATAGAAACTTTCTATGCAAGTATTATGGTTATATTTCTAATTTAGAGTAAAAAGAGGATGAAAAAATCTTTAGACGAAGTAAAGGAACTTGAACACCTTCCAAATATCGGTAAGGCAATCGCTACCGATCTACGTAGCATTGGCATTGAACTTCCCGATCAGCTCAAAATCCGAGAGCCATTGGAGGTTTTCAATGAACTTGCTGATGTAATGGGTCATCGTCACGATCCATGTTTACTTGATGTACTCATTTCTGCTAAAAGATTTCTTGAGGGAGAAGCTGCTAAGCCTTGGTGGAGTTATACTAGCGAGCGTCGAATGCTTCTTGCAAATTACTTAAAAGAAGAAAGTCAATGAAATTTGGATATACGATTATTTACGTTACTGACGTATTGAAGTCATTGACTTTTTTTAAAACAGCTTTTGGACTCAGCAAGAAATTCATAGACCTGTCAGGAGATTAGGAAGAGGTTGATAATGGGGAAATGGCGTTATCTTTAAGCCTTGGGGTCAGATTGCTTCATATGTTAGGTGTCCAGATGAAACTTTGATTGAATTGTGTACGTCGATGTCCTAAAAAAGTATAACAACGCTGTTGCAGCGGGCTGTCGAAAACCAATGATATTGACACAGATGTCATTTGCAGCCGATGAACAACAACTTTATGTGCAATCGAAATCCAAAACTATGCCACTTTATACATACATTGTTACTTACGAAGATTCTAATTATGTAGGTCAAGGAAACCATAGCAATTTCAGAGGCTTTGTAAATGCTTGGTGTTCTGAAATGCCTGATAATGCGCTCAAAGGCTTTAATTCAAGTCTCAAAAAGCAGCTTATAGAAATAGCTTATCGAGGCGAATTTAATCCCGTTCCAAATAGAAAAAATGTGTGGCAGAAATGTATTGAGTTAAATGGTAAGCCATTTACTATTCATGCCATTGAAACAAAGAACTAGCATTTACTCCTTTTGCACTCAAGGATTAACGGTGCAGCACGAATCCTTGAGTGCAAAAGGAATGTGTATTTTCTGGCACAAATAAGTGAATTGCATTATTACTCTTTAACTAAGTAAAACATTGGCTTTTCAAACATTAAAACTAGCTATAGCTTCTCTTTACAGTAATAGCGATCGCTTTGAGAAGGTAGATTGTTGATGCGATCGCATTTGACTTAAAGTAGAAACCTGCGGTATTTTGTCACCCAGTAGAGTAACTAAATCGCAATTGCGTTAAAACTATAAGTTAGACAGAATTAGATTTAAGGAAAATGAGAAGAGTAAGATTATGACTGAAGATAGAGATAGAAAGAGAGTTGCCCTTGTGACTGGTTCGACCTCTGGCATTGGGATGGCGATCGCAAAGCGGCTTGCTGATGATGGCTTTATGATTGCTTTTCATTCCAAGTCTTCAGTAATAGTTGGACAGACATTAGCGGAAGCTTATCCTAGTGCATCATACTTTCAGGCTGATTTCTCCGACCAACAGCAATCTCGTTATTTGATTTCTGAGGTTCTATCACATTATGGTCGGCTAGATGTATTGGTTAACAATGCAGGTGTGAGTGCAACGATTCCACATACCTCTCTAAAGGAAGCCTCACCAGAGATTTGGCGAGACCTTTATGAAGTCAACGTTATCGCTCCTTGGACACTCATTACAGAGGCTGAAACTGCTTTACGTCAGTCATCAAGTCGTGAACGCCCTAGCTGTATTCTCAATATTAGTTCTCATGCTGGCATCCGTCCTAAGGGAGCTTCAATCCCATACTCTGCTAGCAAAGCCGCTCTAAATCATATGACAAAGCTCCTTGCGGTGAGTCTGTCACCCTTGATTCGTGTGAATGCGATCGCTCCTGGTTTGGTTGACACCCCCATGAGCAAAGATTGGACAGATGCACGAAAGCTCTGGGAGGAACGATCTCCGATGGGACGAGGAGCACAACCCGAAGAGATAGCACAGATAGCTTCTATGATCGTTGCAAGTCACTATCTCACGGGAGAAATTATAATTTCAGACGGAGGGCTAAACCTTACATAGTATAGGTACGTTAAAAAATATCTGACGTGAGGTATTGTTATCCTAGAAGATTCAAAGATTAACAGATAGATGATAAGTATCATAAAAGCGGATCTCAGTTTATCTGCTCATGTGAAAGCGATGATCCAATTAATGGATGAGTATGCACTTGACCCAATGGGCGGTGGTCAAGGTCTATCCAATCAAGTTAAATTAAATCTCCCTGCAGAGTTAGCAAAGCGAAAATCGGCTCATGTTATTCTTGCGTTTGTTGATTCTCGACCCGCAGGTCTTGTTATTTGCTTTGAAGGATTCTCTACGTTTGCTTGCAAGCCATTACTAAATATCCATGATGCCATTGTTGCTTTACCTTACCGTGGACAAGGTTTGTCAAAACTTCTGTTACAGAAAGCAGAGGATATCGCAATCGATTTGGGCTGCTGTAAACTTACTCTAGAAGTACTTGAAGGGAATCATGTTGCTCAAGCAGCGTACAAGGCTTTTGGATTCAGTGGCTATGAGCTAGATCCAAAAATGGGAAAAGCATTATTCTGGGAAAAGAAATTATGAGAAGTATTCAACAGACGAAGAAGTCTAAGCGCGATCGCCAATATCGTTGAGTTCTTAAAAGCTATTGGCGATTCCTTTCAGGATGCGTCCCGCCGCAAAGAACAACATTTATTGAGCGATCGCCTAGAAATCATGACTCACAGGAATGGCGATCGCCTTTAGAATATAGATTGTTGATGCGATCGTAACTGAATTAAAGTAAAATTTGTAGTGATTTGTTCTTAAACGCCAAAAACAATCTGTAATTGTATTGTAAATTTTAAATTGATAGTCTTTGAAATAGCTTTCAATGTTTACGCAAAGGTTTCTCCCTAAATCTACGCAAAGACTAATTCTGCGTAGACTTATCGATCAGGATCTAGAACGGTTTCTTGATTATCGTCAAGATCCACAAGTTGCTCAATTTCAGGGTTGGTCAGGGTTCTCCCATAGTGAAGCGCAATCTTTTATTAGAGAAATGCATACTGAAGAAATTGGGAAGCTAGGAGAATGGTTTCAAATTGCGATCGCACACAAGCAATCCAACTTACTCCTTGGTGATATCGGGATGCTGATTTATGCTGAAGATCCATCAATTGTGGAAATTGGGTTTACTTTGAATCGTAATGAGCAAGGTAAAGGATATGCTAAAGAAGCTGTTCAAGCTCTAATTGATTCGCTGTTTGAACTTGAAAATATCCACAAGATTGTCGGTGTAACTGACATACGAAATGAACCATCCGTCAATCTGCTTAGACGTTTGGGTATGAAATTATTGCGATCAGATGAAGTAGAGTTCAAAGGTGAGTTATGCATTGAGCAAACTTTTGAATTAGACAGAAAAGATCAATTACTTCAAAAAACTCGGTGAACAATGAAAAAATTAGAACAATATTGGCAGTCATATATAGAAAAGTGTCCGAATATTTCATCTACTTCTGAGAGTTATGAGGCTCATCAATTTGGTGATTCTTCTGCTTTGGCAGATAAACTTAGAGCCTTAATTCTAAAGGGAGTTAAGACGGCAACTTGTTCAGCTTTATGGGAATGGGAAGCAGAGGAAATCGCTCTCCCTAAAGTGGGATCTAAAACAATTGTTTTGGATGGGGACAATAACCCACTTTGTATTATTGAAACTGTAGATGTAGAGATTCGAGCATTTTGTAAAGTGGACACACAGTTCGCCTACGAAGAGGGTGAGGATGACCGATCTCTAGACTCTTGGAGAAGGAGCCATTGGAGGTATTTCTCGCGAGTATTGCCTGATATTGGTAAGCAGCCAACCCCTGAGATGCTTTTAGTATGCGAATATTTTCGCGTTGTGTATAGGTAGGTAAGCACTTATGAATGTGACGTATGCTAATAATGCTCATGCACATCTATATACACCAAGAGTGAATGTTAGTGCGATCGCCCAGAAATCACGACTTACAGTAACAGCAATCGCTTTGATTATCCAGTAACTCGATTACGCTTCGCAGTCAGGTAAAGCTTAACTTCCTCAAGGTGGCGCATCTTTTCATCGATCTGCTCCAGTTTACTATCGATTATTTTCAATTTTTCAGCGATCGGCATCTCCATATTTCCCCAAGTATCTATTAGATGCTTCATCTCACTGAGCGTAAATCCTAAGGATTTACCTTGGGTAATTATGGCAACTCGATCTAGCATTTCTGGGCTAAAGTCCATATAAGATCTCGTCCCTGCTTGACGCTCTTGAGACTCAATCAAGCCTTTTTTTTCATAAAAGCGAATGGTGTCCTTAGTCAAACCTGTTTTCTTCGCCAATTCACCTATTAGCATGATATTTCCTCAAATCTAAAATTTACTCTTGACTGTGGAGTATAGTCCACAGTTTATGCTTGCGAATGAATAATTTAAAACTTCTTGGAAATCATTCATGAGTCAGACAGTTCTAATTACGGGAGCTTCTAGTGGAATTGGTGAAGCAACTGCTAAATATTTTCTGCAAAAGGGATGGAATGTTGCAGCAACAATGCGATCGCCTCAAAAGGCAGGCGATTGGGCAAACTCTGAAAATGTTATTTGTCCCCTACTGGATCTCACAAAGACAGACACGATCGAGGCGGCGATCCATGAAACGCTTGAGAGGTTTGGGCGAATTGATGTGCTAGTAAATAACGCTGGATATGCATTGATGGGACCCCTGGAAGGAGTGACCCCTGAGCAGTTGCATCTTCAGTTTCAGACTAATTTTTTCGGACTAGTCACCGCGATTCAAACCATTCTGCCCATTTTGCGTCAGCAGGGCGGAGGTACGATCGTCAATGTGGCATCGATCGGCGGTCGTCTTGCCTTTCCCTTGGTCTCGCCTTACCACGCGACGAAATGGGCGGTAGAAGGGCTATCTGAGTCATTACGCTATGAGCTACGACGCTTTGGCATTCAGGTGAAAATTATTGAACCAGGTGGCGTTAAAACCGATTTTATTGATCGCAGTACTAACTGGGTTAGTCATCCCGATTACACTGTGATGGTGGATCGAGTGAAACGCTTTAATCAGAGAGTGGATGCATCTTTGCCTGGACCTGAAGGAGTTGCCAGAAGCATTTACCGTGCCGCGATCGATCGCTCAGGTAGACTGCGTTATTCTCCTCATGGAGAAGCTTTTTTCTGGTTGCACACACTGCTTCCCGATCGTGTCTGGCGAGCTCTGGTCGAAACCATGATGCTAGGAAAAGAGTAAGTAGGAGTATTCAATGAAAACCTTTGGAACGGGTGGTTCTGGGTTTGTCGGTCGCTGCGTGATTCAGATGCTATGCGATTGCTTTCAGCACACTCTCTAAAAGATGATTGAGGCGATTTTGTTTGACTTAAATTAGGATCTATAGCATCAAAAAGGAGTTCTTTGTATGCGTTTACTTTCAGCATCTATTAAAACTAAGGTTAACGCTGATCAAGTTAAAGTCTTTGAACATGTCGTACCAATTGACCTCACCTCCATATTCAAAGGTTATGGACTGCTTCCCTCTGTCGTCGGCATTCAAAATCAGATTGGCTCTTGGGATGCGGAAGGTCAAACGCGCACTGTGCATCTATCAGATAATAGCTCTGTACAAGAAATGCTGACAAAATATGAGCATCCATATTACTTCAGTTATACAGTTAGCTGCTTTACTGGTTCGCTTCGATTTCTTGCAACTTCTGCTAATGGTGAGTGGTGGTTTAGTGGTGGCTCTTCGGGGCAGACCCATATCAAGTGGCGTTATACATTCCATGCACGATCTTTTTTAGCTTTTCCAATACTTTGGTTGATTACCAATTTACTATGGCGCAATTATATGTGTGAAGCATTGCAATTATCCAAATCACAAATTGAACGTAATGTTATCTAGCAGGCGCTCACACTCGAAACAAATTTCCAATCAAACAGTTGTAAGTCAAACCTATATTGCTCAACTATGAAGTGAAAACCTTAATCAGGGCAAACGCACACATTTCTGAACAATTTACTGGTAATCCTCCAATGCTTGCCAAGCAAGAGCTTTAACCAAATGAGAGAAAAGAGCAAAATGAGATAGCCAAAATCAAAAAATCTAATCTGCCTATTGACACTAAACAGTCTGGACGGTATAGTTTTTTTCAAGACAAGTTGATTGTCTTAGTTTTTTAGTATTCGAGCCAAAAGTTATGGTTACTGAGCAGAGTGGAGGTATGACAGAGGCTTTGGAGGTAGGTAAGCGATCGCGATCGGCGACGCGAGAATCACTGCTCAATGCAGCGGGTGAAGTCGTTTTGCGCCTTGGGGCTGACGCTCTGACCCTTGATGCAGTTTCCAAAGAAGCAGGCGTAAGTAAAGGCGGATTGCTCTATCATTTCCCTAATAAAGAAGCTCTGCTGATAGGGATGGTGGCAAACCTGATCGCCGAGTTCGAGCAATTATTAGAGATAGAACTTGTTCGCGAAGGCGATCTCACCGTCAAGGGTGCTTGGTTGCGGGCTTACATCAGGGCTGGAGATATATTTGATCGTCAAAATGCTGCAATTCAGTCTGGATTGTTGGCGGCGTTCACTAAGGATAGTAAACTCCTGCAACCATACCAAGAAGTTGCTACACGGTGGCATCAGCAAGCCTGCAATTGTGGTCTTGATCCACTCAAGGTAGGAGTAATTCTCTTAGCTGCGGATGGGCTTTCTTGGAATCAGTTACTAGGGCTTAACTGCATTTCTGATGATCGGCGATCGCAACTGATCGAGGAACTAATTCGGATGACTTATACCGATGAATGAAGTTCGCTAAGTTTTTTGAAATGGATTAGTAAAACATGACATCTCAATCTTTTTTTAACTCCCGCCATCTTTGGCTTGGGGGAATTTTCCTCGCGACTTTAGCCACAGGAATTTCTATATTTAGCGTTGTCTCTTTTAGTAAGCCCAATGCTACAAGTAATACCTCAGCGATCGCTAGCACGACTTTAACTGTTTCGGCGCTCGGTCGATTGGAACCCGAAGGAGAAGTCATGCGTTTAGCGGCTCCTGTAGCTCTAGATGGCGATCGCTTAAAAGAGTTGCGCGTCCAAGTAGGCGATCGGGTGAAAGCAGGGCAGATTATTGCTGTCTTAGATGCTAGCGATCGCTTTGCTGATGAAGTGGCGCAAGCTAAGGCTCAGGTGGAGATTGCTCAAGCGGAATTCGCAAGAGTTAGTGCTGGCACGAAACAATCGGAAATTCAGGCACAAGAAGCATCGATCTTACGACTGCAAGCAGATTTGCGCGGTAGTGAAGCTTCCCAATCGGCAACAATTTCCCGTTGGCAATCGGAAGTTCGTACTGCCGAAACAGAGTTGGTGCGTTTTCAACAACTCTATGCACAAGGCGCAGTTTCTGCTTCGGTCTTAGATACTAAACGTCTGGCGGCGGAAACAACTCGCGCCCAATTGCAAGAAGCTCTGAGTAACCGTGATCGCTTTGCCAATACTCTCCAAGCTCAAATTCTTGAGGCAAGTAGTACTCGCGATCGCATTGCCGAAGTTAGACCTGTGGATATTGCTACCAAAGCAAGAGAAGTAGACAGTGCGATCGCATCTCTCAAGCGTGCAGAAACTAACCTCGCCCAAGCATATATCCGCGCTCCCAGAGCAGGGCAAGTTCTGAAAATCCATACGCGAGTGGGTGAAAAAATCAGCAATGATGGAGTGGTGGAACTAGGAGCAACCGATCAAATGGTGGCAGTCCTAGAGATTTATCAAACCGATATTGATCGGGTGAAGGTTGGACAAACTGTACAAATTACTGGTCAATCTTTTCAGGGAGAAGTTAAAGGCACTGTATCACAGATCGGCTTGCAGGTAGAGCGGCAAAACATTGCAGGAAATCAACCAGGAGAGAATCTCGATCGCCGTGTGATTGAAGTCAAAGTGCGCTTAACCCCCGAAGATAGCCGTCGTGTTGCTGCTTTTACAAATTTACAAGTTCAAGGCAAAATTCAGCTTTCATCTACAAATTAATACTATATGTTCCGTAAATTACTGCGAAAAACGCCCCTTGCTTGGCTACAACTGACTCGCAATAAAGTTCGCTTTACCGTGGCGCTATCAGGCATTGCCTTTGCTGACATCTTGATGTTTGTGCAGATGGGTTTTGAAGGAGCGCTCTATGATTCGGCAAGGAAACCCTATCGCGAACTCATTCAGGCGGATTTGGTGATCGCTAGTACGCAATTTCAGACTCTCATTTCTACACCAAGTTTTCAACGCGATCGCCTTTATCAAAGCCTTGCCCATCCTCAAGTTAAATCTGTTTCTCCTCTGTATATATCTGTTGCTGGTCAGTGGCGCAATCCTGAAACTCGCCAAAATCGAGCGATTCTCATTTGGGGTGTAGATGCGGGTAATCCTAGTGTCAAGCTGCCTGATCCTGCTCAGCAGATTCCCCAAATCCAACAACTCGATCGCGTGTTATTTGATCGCGCTGGTCGTCCCGAATATGGCGATGTTGCGAATATGTTTATGCAAAAGGGTGAATTGGAAGCTCAGCTAAATAATAAGTTAGTACAAGTAAGTGGACTTTTTGAAGTTGGGTCTTCCTTTGCCGCCGATGGCAATATCATTACCAGCGATGCGACTTTTTTACGTTTATTTCCCGAACGAAGCAGCGATCGCCTTGAGATGGGATTAATTCATTTGAAAGAAGGATCTGACGTTCAGCAAGTCAAAATGGAACTAGCTAAGCTGCTATCTAATGATGTGCGGGTTCTAACTCCCGAAGAATGGGCAGGTGTGGAAAAGAACTATTGGGAATCAGGGACAGGCATCGGATTTATCTTCGGCTTGGGTGTGGCGATGGGTTTTATTGTCGGCATTGTGATTGTCTATCAAATTCTCTATTCTGATGTCTCCGATCACCTTGCAGAATATGCCACTCTCAAGGCGATGGGCTACAGCGATCGCTTTCTCTTAAGTATCCTTTTCCAAGAGGCTCTTTTGTTAGCTTGCTTAGGATTTCTACCTAGTTTCCTGCTTTCCGTAGGACTATACCAAGTTACCTACGCTGCCACCATGTTACCGATAAAAATGACGCTAGAACGCGCCACTTCCGTATTTGTGATGACCGTAGTCATGTGTACAGTTTCAGGAGCGATCGCTATGCGAAAACTCCAAACCGCTGATCCTGCTGATATTTTCTAATTATTTTTTGAACTTTATGTCAGCCTTAACTTCCATTACTACCACGCCCGTAATCTCTGCCCAAAATCTCAATCATTATTTTGGTGAAGGTGACTTACGCAAACAGGCGCTTTTTGATATCAATCTCGATATCCATGCTGGCGAAATCATCATCATGACGGGACCTTCTGGCTCAGGTAAAACGACACTTCTAACGCTTATGGGCGGTTTGCGATCGGCGCAGGAGGGCAGCCTTACCATCTTGGATCGAGAAATTCGGGGCGCTGATAAAATCTCTCTCATGCAAATCCGCCGTAATATTGGCTATATCTTTCAAGCCCATAATTTAATGACATTTCTCACCGCCAAACAGAATGTGCGAATGTCTCTAGAACTTCACGATGAGGATGGAACTTCTGATCTAGATGGTACTGCTACCGCCATGCTCGAAGCGTTTGGGCTTGGTCATCGCCTCGATTATTTTCCTGATAGTCTCTCTGGTGGGCAAAAACAACGGGTGGCGATCGCCCGTGCGCTAGTTTCGCAACCCAAAATTGTCCTAGCCGATGAACCTACAGCTGCCCTCGATAAAAAATCGGGTCGCGAAGTTGTGGAACTCATGCAAACCCTCGCCAAACAAAAAGGTTGCACAATTCTCCTCATCACTCACGACAATCGCATTCTCGACATCGCCGATCGCATTGTCTATATGGAAGATGGTAAATTGATGCCAAATTCTGAAGCTGGTCATTAATTAATGGCGATCGCAAAGTTAAATAATAAGTGATAAGTAAGCGATTGGAGACTAGTCAGACATCTTAATCAAAAACATTAATATTTTTATGTTGTCGGGCTAACACGCCAAATAGGTGATTAGGCAGAATTTCTCCGTATAACGTACCATATGCAAATAACCCGAAATTTTCTGCCTAACATGCCATATAGTATGACTAGACAGAATTTTTCCGTCTAATAGGCTTTGTTGCATGAATATCCCAGAAGCCTTATTTAGTCAAGGTTTAGCAATTAGGAGCCTTATTGAGAAAAGCCTATGTAGCAAGGATTTCAGCCGAATCATGCAACAAAGCCCGTCTAATATATAGTTATGCAGAGAAAGAAGTGATGAATCAGAAGGGAACTTTAATATTCTTCTGTGGAAAAATGGGTTCTGGTAAATCTACTCTGTCCTGTAAGATTGCTGAAGAACTAAACGCCATCTTATTGTCGGAAGACAAGTGGTTATCAACTATTTATCCTGAAGAAATACAGAATTTTGATGACTACTTGAAATATTCAAAGCGCCTAAAACTATTGTTAAAGAATCATGTAATAGATATTCTTAATGCTGGACTTTCTGTAGTAATGGATTTTCCAGCAAACACGATAAATCAAAGAGCATGGTTCAAAGAGATATTTTTATCTGCAAGCATACCTCATAAGTTGATATACCTTGATGTTGATGAAAAGACTTGCCTAAAAGGAATTGAAAAGCGGAGGGAGACTAATCCAGAGCGGGCAAAGTTTGATACCGAAGATGTTTTCCATCATGTAACCAGCTTTTTTCAACCACCATCTGTCGATGAGGGTTTCTACATTGAAGTTGTGCGTCGAGATGCTTCTTAGTTGCCGTATTTAAGAAATTCATAACAAATCATTGGAGCGGACAGAACTGTGATATTTTTGTCGCAAGTGGAATAAATTTCCTGCCGCTCAATTCAGACACTATGATTTAAAACTTGTGTTTCTAAAAATCGCATGGAAAACCAGAAGATCATTTCGATACAAAATATCTTCAGTTCTAGGCTCGATACGTTAAGTCATCTCTTAGAAGTAGCAGAGAATCATTTCGCAGACGATGTAGAGTCTCTATTGCAGCGACGCTTAGCACCTGATATGTTCAGCACACAAATACTATTTGTGTGCAATCAACCCCGAAACTTCGCATTGTGGTGCTTAGGACAACCAGCAAACAACTTGAACCCCGATGCCGCATCTCTAATTCAGTTACGTGGTCATATTTCATCGACTAAGGAATTGTTGGAAAGTATCAATGTTGCTGATTCTAAGCTGTCAGAAATCAATCGGCTCGATCTTGGGCAAGGGCTGTACGCAGAATTATCTGGTCTTTCCTATGTAGATGATTTTCTGATGCCTAACTTCTATTTCCATATAACAACGGCGTACAATATCCTGCGTATGGCAGGAGTACCAATAGGTAAGCGCGACTTTATGATGCATTTAGTCCCTTAAACATCAAAGCTCTTAATGTAACTGTTTAGTCAAACATATGAATCTTCTATCCACATTAATGTTTTTCTCAATCATGCTGACCTTAGCAGCCATGCCGAGTGCAAGCGTTGCGCTTGTAGTATCCAGATCGGCGACCTTTGGGTTCCGCAATGGTGCAGCAGTTGCAGCAGGGATCGTCCTCGGAGATCTGATATTAGTTGCCTTGTCGATTTTCGGTATGAGTAGCCTTGCAGAAACGATGGGTAGTCTTTTCTTCATTGTTCGTTTCATGGCAGGTGCATATCTTATCTGGATAGGGTTCAGTTTGCTATTCTCTAAAGCAAATATGCTGCAAAGTTTGCACTATGATAGACCATCAGCTATTTTCACTAGCTTTGTATCAGGGCTTCTTCTCACTTTTGGAGATATTAAGGCGATCTTTTTCTATGCGAGCCTTTTCCCAACGCTTTTTGACTTGCGTTTACTCTCCATCTTTGATGTCATAATCATCGTCTCCATAACGATTGTTACAGTTGGGGGAGTGAAGTTAACTTATGCTTATGCAGCAAAGAAGATTTTATCTCGATGGAATTCTCAGAGAGTTCATTTAGGAACCAGAAAAATCGCTGGTGGCTTATTGATAGGTGCTGGAGCATATGTTATTGTGAAAGCCTAACAAACGACTGCACAAGAAAATCCAAAATTACTTCACCAATTGGATTTTGTCAAAAGACAATTCAGAAAATAGCGATCGCCTTCAGCAAATCCAGCGTTGCAGACAAAGGGATGAATTAGAGAGAAGAAAGAATAGAAGGGTCATGAAGATAGTGAATCAGCAATCGCACAGAATAACGCAGCATATCCAATGACTTGGAATAACAGAAGGTTTTACGGTGCAATCTTGCCAAGTAGTGTCGTAACCGAGAGTTTTCTCCCTCAACTCGCGTCATGTAAGTCTTGCTAATAATCTGAATCATCATCAGGGATAAAACTAGGATACACAGTCCAACCATCAGTGACATAGAAATAACTTGCCACGCACCAACGATTGCCCATAATGGTGCAAAAGTCTCAGCACTGTGATCGCCAAGAGTCAATGCAAGGATACCTTTGCGAAAGTGGTCTACTGCTGTCCATAACCATATCTTGTTTTTTTGAACCAACAAAAGTTTCCAGTTCATCTAACTCACCAACATCTGGGACAATCTCAGATGCAATAGAATCGGATAACTTTTCACCTTTTTGTTTAACCCAGTGAGTGTAAAGTAATCGAAACTACGGGTAGTTTGATATCCCAGCTTTTACCTAAATCTATTCATGCGGTCACTGCCAAGGGCTTTGAGCTTAAAGTCATGCTCTTTGTCCTTGCTCTTAGCGTTAATCTATGGGTAGCAACTTAGGTTATTTAATGAACAAGGAGATAAAGCTCATTATCAAGGGGCAAGTAGCAACTAGACAAATTGCGTGTTTTTATTCTTGCTGTAACTGATCGATCGCCTCATCACACCATTCAATCCACGATGTTTCGTAACGAATACCACAACGGAGAGTGAGATACATATGGCGTTGAGGACGAGTTAACTCTGCGGTATTAATTTCCGCTTCTACCGAGTGATAATGAGCTAATTTTTGTTGATGTAGCTTTTTGCGGCGCTTGATTTCTTCGATTAAAACCTCATCAGGCACAATATATCCAGCCCTGACTTTGACTAGTAAGCTCTCTCGAATTGCCGTTGGCTCCGATGGTTCAGTAATCCATGCCATTAACTCTTGTTTACCTGACTCGGTTAAGGAATAGAGCTTTTTATCAGGTCGATTTAACTGCGGCACATTTTCAACTTCGACCAGACCTTTTTCCTGCATTTTCGCTAGTTCGCGATAAATCTGCTGCGATGTGGCTTGCCAGTAGCAACTTACTTTTTCATCAAATTCTTTGCCGACATCATAGCCAGTATGAGGTGCTTGCAGCAAAATCGTGGCGATCGCATGGGATAGGGTCATAGGTTTTAGTTTTGTTTGACTTTGTATTTAATTTTACTTGACATATACAACTTGTTGTATAAAACTGGCTTTATAAAGTTGGTTTTATAAGGCTACCTAGTTTTGGTAATTAATCACATTAATAATCACGTTGAGTTTTAGGGATGTTTTAGCAGATTATCCCTCACAACTGCCGCAGAGCAAATTACATACAGCAGATTATGAATATAGAGAAAATCAGCAGCATCGGTTGGCAGCGCAACTATTGGATTGGTATTGTTGCGAGTGGTTTGGTTGTATTAGGTACAGGAGTTATTCTTTATCAACGTTTTGCGCTCCCAGAGCAGCTAGCAATTACAAAACCATTGACAGTATCTGTGATTAATCTCACTCCTGTAAGCTCTTACAACATTACTCGCTATTACACAGGCGAAGTTGTGGCAACAAGGCGCACTGATCTGGGATTTGAGCGTGCTGGCAAAGTAATTGAAGTTCTGTATGATCGCGGACAGGTTGTCGAAGCAGGAGCCGTAATTGCCAGATTAGATACGCAAAATCTACAGGCGCAATTATCGCAGTTGGAGGCGCAGAGGTTACGAGCCTTAGCACAATTACAGGAATTGCAGAATGGATCGCGGCGGGAGGTAATTGCATCGGCGCGATCGCAGGTTTCTGATTTGGAAAATCAGTTGCGTTTAGCCAATACTCGGAGCCAGCGCAGAGAATCGCTATACAAAGAAGGTGCAGTGAGCAAAGAGCAATTTGAAGAAGTTGCCTTTAATCGTGATGCTTTATCCGATCGCTTAGCGGCGGCGCAAAGTCAACTAGAAGAAGTCCAAAATGGCGCGAGAATTGAACAAATCAATGCTCAAGCGGCGGCGGTTGCTCAGATCGAAGCCAGTATTCTGGATTTAGAAATCACGATCGCCAAGAGTAATTTAACGGCTCCCTTCCGAGGTGTCATCGGTGAGCGCAATCTTGATGAAGGCAGTGTCACACAGGCTGGACAAGCGATCGTGCGACTGGTGGAAGCAGTAAATCCAGAGCTAGAAATCGGTGTACCTTTTTCAGTTGCCGCAACTCTGGCAATTGGCAGTAATCAGACTGTGGAGATTGGCGATCGCGCTTACAGGGCGACCATAATCGCCATTAAGCCTGAAACTAATTTGCAAACTCGAACCAGTACAGTAGTTCTGAAATTGCAAAACTCCAGTCAAGCGACAAATAAATCAAATAACAAAACAACTAATCTTGCTATGCCGAAATCGGGCGAAATCGCAAGACTCAAAGTATCACAAACTGAGCAAATACAAGGCTTTTGGCTGCCGACCACGGCTCTCTCTAGAGGTGAACGTGGGTTGTGGTCATGCTTTGCGATCGCCCGTGATGGTGATGTTTACCGAGTAGAAAAACGCGATGTGGAAATTCTGCATACAGAAGGCGATCGCGTTCTTGTGAGAGGTACTATTTCTGCAAATGAAGAAGTTGTCAGCAGTGGTACACAGCGCTTAGTTAATGGACAAACGGTAACTAAATAAAGAGCGTTATAGAACTAATGGCACAACTATTCTTTCGCAATCTCCGCTTACTAGCCTTGGTCATCTTCTTGATCGTGGCTTGGGGAACTGTCAACTATGAATCTTTACCGCGATTGGAAGATCCTGAATTGACATCTCGTTTCGCACTGATTACTACTTTCCTGCCAGGGGGAACTGCTGAGCGCACCGAAACCTTGGTCACGGCTCCCATCGAAGAGAAGATTGCCGAGATCTCCGAAATTAAGACCTATGAATCAACTTCAAGGACAGGTGTATCAGCGATTTCTGTGGATCTTCTAGATAGTGTTAGTAGAAGTCAAGTGCCGCTAGTTTGGTCACGAGTGCGTGATAAATTGCGTGATGTCCGCGCCACTCTCCCCGCCGAAGCGACAGAGCCAGAACTAGATGAGGGTGAAGTGCGGGGCTATGCGTTACTAACTTCAATCAATTGGGATCAAGATAGTCCTCCTAACTATGCGATTTTGCGACGTAGAGCAGAAGTATTAGAAAATGCGCTCAAGGCGATATCGGGAACCGATGAAGTGAGGATTTTTGGTGCGCCCGATGAAGAGATTGCCGTAGAAGTGAATACCAGTAATCTCGCTAGTTTGGGAATTACCGCAGCCGAACTCGCCAACCAAATCCAACAGAGCGATGCCAAAACCTCAGCAGGACAGTTTCGGGGTGACAATAATTTGCTGTATGAAGTTAAGGGTGAACTGGATACATTGAGCCGTCTGCAACAGATTCCAATCCGATGTCCGTCCTGCCAATCTAATCGTGATTTTCGTCTATTGGGTGACATTGCCACTGTCAGCAAAGGGATTGCCATGCCGCCGACAGAATTAGCGATCGCCCAAGGAAAAACCGCGATCATGCTTGGAGTCTATGTACAGCCACAATATCGCCTCGATCGCTGGTCAGTAGATGCTCAAAAAGTTCTTACAAAATTTCAAGCAGATTTACCAAAGGGACTCAGTTTAGAAACTGTCTTTGATCAAAGTCGTTATGTGACAGCACGATTAAATAATTTAATTAGTAATCTTTTATCGGGTTCGCTAATTCTATTTCTAATCTGTATCTTGATGATGGGTTGGCAACAGGCGATCGTGGTGCAAATTGCATTACCTCTTTGTGTGGCGATCGCCTTAATTGGCATGGGGCTTTTGGGTATTCCATTACATCAAATGTCAGTTACAGGGCTAATTGTCGCTTTAGGCATTCTCATTGATAACGCGATTATTTTAGTTGATGAAATGAATATGCGACTTAAAGAAGGAATGCCCCTTGAAGAAGCCATTCTGGATACAGTGCAGTATTTGCGAGCGCCACTTTTTGGCGGTACATTAACCACGGTATTCTCATTTGCGCCGATCGCTCTGCTTCCGGGAGCAGTGGGTGAATTTGTGGGGACAATTGGCTTGAATGTGATTTTGGCAGTGATGGCTTCCCTCGTAGTCGCCCTGACGATTACACCAGCGATCGCCGCAATTGTTTATCGATGGAGTCATCAACGCTCTTTTACAACCAATGGCATCATCTATCAGGCGATCGGTAATCGCCGATGGTTACAGACTGGATTCTCTAATCAAGGCTTAACTCAATGGTATCGGCGATCGCTCAATTGGTCGCTTAACCATCCGAAAACAGCGATCGCCCTCACTCTCATTCCCTCTTTTATCGGCTTTGCCCTGATGACCACCCTTAGTTTACAGTTCTTTCCCCCTGCCGATCGCGAACAGCTTACCCTAGAGCTAGAGATGCCGTCCGCCAGTTCTCTCAATCAAATTCAAAACCTGACTCAAGAAGTAGAAAAGCAATTGCGAACGCATTCTGAAATTCAACAAGTGCATTGGATGTTGGGACGGAGCGCTCCTAAGGTTTACTATAACCAACTGACGGGACGTGAGAATGAAAGTAGCTTTGCCAATGCCATCTTACAAACTAAAGGCGTTGCTCCTAATCAATTAATTCACGATATCCAAATAGAAATGGATGCCGCATTTCCTGCGGCGCGGGTGTTAGTGCGTCAATTTGAGCAGGGACCTCCCTTTGAAGCGCCGATTGAATTGAGGGTTTATGGCAATGATGTCGATGTTCTCCAAAATATCAGTGAGCAATTGCGATCGCTATTGGTACAGTTACCATCAATTACCCATGTGCGAACTCGCCTGACCGATCGCTTTCCCCAACTCGCTTTACAAATTGATGAACCAGAAGCGCGATCTCGGGGTCTGAGTCGCCGCGACATCGCTCAACAGTTAAACAGCGCCACCGAGGGCATCCGTGGCGGTACGATTCTTGAAGATACAGAAGAAATTCCTGTGCGGGTCAGGTTTAGCGATCGCGAACGGGCTGACCTCAATCAACTGCAATCGACCAGTATTTTGCCAAGCGATCGGAATGGCTACATTCCCCTAGAGTCGATTAGTAAACTCACTCTCGAAGCCAAAAACGCGGCAATTACCCGCAAAGATGGGCGCAGAGTTAGTACCGTCCAAGGTTATCTCACAGCAGGAACCATTCCCAGTCAAGCTTTAGCTGAGTTCCGTCCCATTTTAGCGAAGGAATTCCAACTACCACAGGGCTATAGTTTGGAATTTGGAGGTGAAGAAGCCGAACGGACTAGCGCCACAGGCGGACTACTAGGTTATGGCATCGTTTTAGGTATCGCCCTTGTGGTTACTTTAGTTTTATCGATGGATTCCTTTGCATTGGCGGGCTTAATCGGCATTGTGGCAATTCTTTCCGTGGGATTAGGCGGACTATCCCTTTGGTTATTTAACTATCCCTTCGGCTTCAACCCAATCATTGGCACAGTCGGTCTAGTTGGTGTTGCCGTGAATGATTCCATTACCGTACTGACTGCGCTCAAAACCGATCTCCATTCACAAACAGGCGATCGCAAGGCAATGATCGATGTGGTTCTCCACACCACTCGCCATGTTCTCACTACTACCTTCACGACGATGGCAGGTTTTTTACCCTTGATTCTCTCGGGAGGCGGCTTCTGGCCACCACTTTCTGTCGTGATTGCGGGTGGCGTATTTGGCGCGACGATGCTGGCGTTGTACTTCATTCCCTGTGCTTATTTACTGTTCGTAAATAGAGCTACAGCTAGTTTGAAACAGGCAAATCATGTCACATCCCTTTAGTAAAAAAGTTTTAAACTGTGTCACCTTAAATCGAATTAATTATCTATCCCCGAATGACGATGATTTCTCGCCCTGCTGGACTGATCACATTCTCAGTAGTAGTGCGATCGCTAAGAGGAGGCAAACCAGAACGGCGATCGAATATTACCAACCAACCCGTATTCAAACTCAACCCCGACAAATACTTATCGATCTGTGGCAAACCTTCCTTAAGTGGGTCTGGTCTTTTATCCGCCCAAACCTTCAACTCCATCGCCAAAGTGATCTTGCCATAGCGCAAACAGATATCCATTCTTCCCGAACCAATCGCATATTCTCTCTCTAACGTGCCACCACCATTAACTACCCGATGCAGAAAAGCCATCAATACAATATGAGGCGCAATCTCTGGATAGGGCGTACTGTTAAATAAAGGCTCTCCATGCTGCCGCCAGAATAATATAAACGAATCTAACAGCGCTTGAGGATTGAGGTTCCCATCATTATCTAACCATGTTGGAGCAATTGAAGTTAAAGATGCGATCGTTATCGAAGCTAATACCTTCGGAATGATTTCTCGATAAATTGGATTAGCAATCTGAATACCGCCGCGACTATCTCGGCTACACAAACCTAAATCAAGTACGAAGCGTAAGTCATCTTCGGGCATATTGACTAGTTCTTGCCCAGATAGAATTGGTTGGATAATCGCCCTAACTCTATCTTCCCGCAATCTTTCGGCAAGACTATCCAAATGTGTATCCTGTCTTTTAATCAGAATCTCCTTAGCCTCATTCACCAAATCAGGCGTAATCGGAATTGCAGGATCTTTCGTAAGATATTCCACAATCTCCTTAGCGATCGCATTGACTAACCAAGGCTGTCCCTGCGTCAAATGAAAAGCTAAATCCACCGCTTCAGGCGTAAACACTTGACCAGTCGCATCTGTATGTTGCTGATAGAGATTCCTCACATCCTCAAGGGTAAAGTTACTCAATGTAAACGAGCGCACTTTGATATTGAAAGGACTGGAAGTATTCAGGCGATCGCTCCCCCCCGAAGCATATTTATAATCCCGTACGTCGCGCATCCCCACCAAGGCAACTGACTGTGGAAATCCCTGCGGGCGACGTGGAAATCCATCCCTTAGCTGTCGTAACACGGTCATCAAAGTTTGATTTTGTAGAGAATCTATTTCATCAATGAATATTACTAGCGATCTTGGTGAAGCCTCCGCCCATACCTTTAAAAAGTTACCAATACGCTGGGGCGGCTGATTTAGATCGTGGGTGGGTGGTTTCAGTTCGTCGGGCAGCCAGAAATCCGCAGCATCTCGCCATGCTGCTAAAATTATCTGCTCTGCTTTTTCAGGTTCATCGGGAAAGGTTGAACCCACCTCTGCCGATAACATTATCGATGTATATGTGCCACTCGCCGTGAGTTCCTGCGCTAGGGTAAGCATTGCTGTAGTTTTACCTGTCTGCCTCGGCGCGTGAATCACAAAATAGTTTTCCTGAGCAATTAGTTGTTTGATTTCAGGCAAGCGCTCTGTAGCTGACAGCATGTAGTGAATGTCAGGCTTGCAGGGACCAGCAGTATTAAACCATTTTTGCATAACGACAACTAACGGGCAGAGATACCCCTTCAATATATCGCAACGCGCCAAGCAAAGCCCTGAAACCTAGAAAACACATCAAAAACATTAAGCATAAATACTCATTCGCATAAATCTTACAACAGATAATTAAACATTATCTGTTGTAAGATATTTCTGTGACAAGTTAGTCTGTTGTGTTAGTTTTTTAATATCGTTTACGAAGTTTTACTAATGAGTGGCAATCTAACTGAGGCTTATAAGCAGGGGATGCGGATCTATGATCTTTGCCATGCCCCAACTGTGAGATCTCTTTGGGATGCGTTTTATTCTGAATTGTGTGAGTTCTTTGCTGAACCTTCTCAAGATGAGGCTTGGGATGTTTTACATTCGTTTGGGCGTTTAACTTGGAAGTTAACGGGGATTCCTCTGTTTTGGTTGGCTAAACCAACGGTGGAGAAGCATGGGCGTAGGTTTGCTGCGTCTGGCTGTATTCGCAGTTCACGTAATTGTTTGGGTAATTGTTGCCAAAAGAATTCTGATGGCTAAAGGTATCCCCGAAAAGTGTAAAAAGTGTGCGATGCTTTCGGCGGCTCAGGGAAAGGCTATTAATCCGCCATATGAAAAATGACAGAGAGGTTATTAGCTGGCATCGGTTTGATTTCTTTGAGACTTAGATTTTGATTGGTGGCAAAAGCCATTAAACCTCGCGGGATTTTCAAGGATTCAGAATTTCATTGCAATCAATGGAGGAATTTCATTCGGGGAATGAACAATAACGTCAGCACCATGACTGTTTAATTCTTCTGGTGAGCCATACCCATAGGTGACTCCGATCGCAAAGACTTGATTTTGCTTTGCACCAATCACATCATGGGAGCGATCGCCAATCATCACGGTTGATTGAGGATCAAGACTTTCTGTGAGTAAGATATGCTTAATTAATTCACCTTTAATACTGCGTGTACCATCTAATTCACTGCCATAGATGCCATCAAAGAACGCCGACAATTCAAAATGCTCGATAATCTGCTTCGCGTACACATGGGGTTTAGAGGTTGCTACATAGGTTTGATAGCCATCTGCACGAATAGATGCAAGTGCTTTGGGAATTTCGGGATAAAGCTCATTTTCAAATAAGCCAATGGTTGAGAAGCGATCGCGATACAAAGAAATAGCACGATTAATTACAGCTTGATCTTCAGTTTGTAGCAGGTTTGCAAAACTTAGACTTAGAGGTAGTCCAATACACCACAGCAATTCATCAGTAATTGGTGGTTGATGACTAAGTTCGGACATTGCATATTGAATACAGGTCGTAATCCCAACTTTCGGATCGGTGAGAGTGCCGTCGAGATCGAATAAGATTGCTGCCATTGTAATTTAAGCTTTTTGCATCAGGGGACGATATCTCAAACAGATAGCGATTGACTAAGCCACTACCTCAAAAATGACAGATAGGTTGTTAGCTGGCATCGGTTTGATTTCTTTGAGAATTAGATTTTGATTGGCGGCGACAGCAATCACCTCCTCAATATCGCGTACTCCCCATTCAGGATTTTGATAGCGCAAACTTGCATCAAACTCAGCGTTACTTTCACTGGTGTGTTTACCATTTTGTTTGAATGGCCCGTATAAATATAAAATCCCTTTGACTGGTAATAGTTTTTTGGCTCCTGACATTAAACCTAAGCAGGCTTGCCATGGCGCAATATGAATCATGTTGATGTTAACGATCGCCTGTATGTCTTGATTGGCTATCTGCTGATGCCAATCTGTTGCGGTTACGTCAATCAATTGCGGTGAAGCTAAATTGTCCGATGGATGGTGCTTTTGCCAGTCGGTAATACTGGCGATCGCTAATGGGTTTGGATCGGTGGGTATCCACTGGCGAGGTTGTAGGTGTGGGGCGAAATATACTGAATGTTCGCCTGTCCCACTGGCGATTTCTAGTACTGTTCCTTGTGGGGGCAATACTTGTGAAAGTACTTCTAGGATTACTTCTCGGTTACGCTGGGTTGCGGGGGCATATTGGCGATTGTCAAGCATTAGTTCTGGGGGCGAATTTGCCAAGATTGTAGCGCTAGTGGGACTGACTAGCAGTGTTCTATTAAGTAAAGTCTCTGTTCTGGTATGTGTATTGCTTGACACCACAGAGGCACTGCACATAAGTCGATCTCGCTTTAGATGACTATGGCATGCCGTATAAAATGATTAATTAGGCAGAATCTTGACTTTCAGCTTAATCATCTTATAGTCAAATTAGGCGGAATTTTTTTGTCTAATACATAGTTACGCAGCAACAGCATGATTGAGAAAGACATGAAAGCTACTGTATATATTGCAACAAGTGTTGATGGTTTCATTGCACGTAATAATGGTGGTATTGATTGGCTACCTAGTGGAGGAGATACAGATGGCAGTGAAGACTACGGGTATCAGGAATTCATTGATTCAGTAGATGCGCTTGTCATGGGGCGGAATACTTATGAGTTAGCATTGTCCTTCGATTCATGGCCTTATGGTGAAAAGCCAGTATTTGTTCTAAGTAGTCGGAAAATTGACATCCCTGACGACATTACAAAAACAGTCGAGTCTATGTGCGCGCCTCCACGAGAAATCGTTTGTCGTCTATCAGAGCGTGGATTCCAGCATTTATACATTGATGGCGGAAAGACGATTCAAGGGTTTCTTAGTGAAGGCTTAATTAAGCAATTAATTATTACTAAAGTGCCAATCCTCATAGGTGCAGGAATTCCACTTTTTAGTTCGCTTCCTCACGATGTCAGATTACATCACCTTGAGACGCGACAGTTTGAAAACGGCTTGGTACAGAGCAAATACAAGGTGATTGAGGATGCCGCATAACAAATCAAATGCAGCGGACAGACGAAAGCCGTGGGTACTATGACCTAAAAACATCTGCTGCCGATAATTTTAGCCGTTAGCTGGCTTCAGTTGCAGGTGGTGGCAGTAGTTTAGAATTACTGGTAAGGCGCTTACAATTGAAGTTTTACTACTCGTGTTGGTTAGTTGATATGGAGAAGTATTTGAAGGTTAGTGAAGTCATTGACTGGCTGCATCCAGAAATTATGGAGCGTGCCAAACTGATCGCCTTGGAATTTGAGACACCAATGACGATCGCTCAAGCCTGTTTTGAGTGGGTGCGCGATGAAATTTGTCACAGCTTTGACTATCAAATGAATCCTGTGACTTGCCGTGCCTCTGATGTCCTTAAATATAAGACAGGTTACTGCTATGCCAAAAGCCATTTACTGGCAGCATTGCTTCGAGCGAACCAG
Organism: Pseudanabaena mucicola FACHB-723; assembly: GCF_014696385.1. Classification (GTDB taxonomy): domain Bacteria; phylum Cyanobacteriota; class Cyanobacteriia; order Pseudanabaenales; family Pseudanabaenaceae; genus Pseudanabaena. The sequence goes on along the minus strand of NZ_JACJQB010000041.1, from coordinate 4,782 downwards.
ATTCCAACAGGATTTTGTTATCAGCGATTGAGTATTGATGATAAAGGTGCGCCGTATAGTTTACATGGTTTTAATGCACTCCATTTACCAGAAATTGGGTGGTATCGAGTTGATGCAAGAGGAAATAAAGAAGGAATTAACGCTCAATTTTCTCCGCCCCAAGAACGTTTAGCGTTTAAGACCCAGTTCTCTGAAGAAGCAGATTTTCAGTCGATTCTTGCTGAACCGCTTCAGATTGTTGTAGAAGCGCTACAAGCACAGGCTAAGTGGGATGAAATGCTTCATAATCTTCCAGATATCTCGGTAGAGTCTGCAAAAAATTATGGTCTTATGATGGACAATGAGTACGTGCCAGTCAGCTAACGTTCCTGCTGGAGCGCATGTTGTGAGAACTTAGTCGGGGCGTAGAGGTTTACAAATTGCTGTGCTATCGTGGTTTAGTCTAGTTGGTGTGTAAGCGAACGAGCTTTTTCGTTATTCTAAACTCCTCGAATGCCATATGGATACAACAATATTTTGGAAATTGATTGATGAGGCGCGTCACACATCAGAGAGTGATCCCGAACAACAACTAGCAGAACTTTCACTGCTTCTCGACAAGCTATCGGCAGAAGAGATTGTGGACTTTCACTATATCTTTTATTCTCTTTTTTACAAGTCATATACATGGGAACTTTGGGGTGCTGCTTATGTGATTAATGGTGGCTGTTCCGACGACGCATTTGACTACTTCCGAGGTTGGCTGATTTCGCGCGGAGAAAAGGTTTTCACGACGGCACTTAGAGAGCCTGATCAGCTAGCATCCATGATCAACGATGGTGATGCAGAAATTGACTGTCAAGTCGAGGGTTGGCAGTCAATCGCAGTCGAGGCTTGGTGCAGAAAGACTGGTCAAAAAGACTCTGCATTTCCTGCTTGGTCATCTGAGAACCTAAGCAATGATCCAATTGGTGAAAAATGGCAAGAAGAGGATCTTGATCGTCTTTACCCGATGTTAAATCAGCGATTCAATTGAGTGAAAACTGCACTTTTTTTCATGTCACAGGGAGTACATGATGGGAATGACACTTTGGATACATACACTTGAAGGTCGAGACTATTTGAAGGAAAGTGACGATCACAGTCTGATGAACCAGTGCTTAGACTCTCTCGATGCGCTATGCATGGAAGCGAAAGTCCTAAAGCTCAGTGAGTATGTGGACTGCACGGATCAACAGTTCAACTACAATGACTTCGATGATGACGACAATGAGCCAGAATTGGACTCAGAAACTGATCTGGCATATGGAATTGATGATATGACTTGGTTTGATGCCTCCGATGGTCTAATATCCTTGCAAGCAGTGCGAAACAGGATCGCAGAGGATGGGTTTCATGGGTTTGATGCTGACGAACTTCAAGCACTCATTGAGGAACTTGACGATTGCATCTCAATTCTCAATGCTTCAGCATCAAGAGGTGGTAAGTTCCACCTGTCGCTAGTTGAGTGACGTGCATTTTGCTAAGAACTGACTCTTCACTAAAGCAAACCGCGAGATTGAGAACCCACTTAACTCGAGCATTAGGCATCACCGTCAATGCTTACCATTCAATAACTTACGGGTCGCGACGAGCCTAATGTTTTAGGCGGTGTCGTGTGGTTACTGACGACCAGCATGAATCAGCCCTTGGAACCGCAGTTGCCGCTAATTTTGAATCAATTAGATGCTCAGGCTTGGAAACTTGTTACCATCGGTGATATTGCTTTTACTGGTTGTCCTGAGATCGGCATGAAGAAATGCTTTCAGTAAAACCATCTCTAGGTTTTGACTGGAATCGAAGTTAAGGGATCGGTAACTAACAATCGGCTGGAACGGATCTCTGAAAAGTAGACCCGCTTAGATGTCTAATCACTCTTTACTTAAGGAGGTTTCACAGTAAAACTGCTTCAATGTGTCGCCGCAGTGATCGTGGAGTTTCAACGCCATATCCAAAACGGACAACTAGATCTGGTCTGAGATCGCCAATGCCGAGATAATTAGCCAATTGTGGACGCAATGATGCAACCTCAACTGGCTGATTTAAAAAGGCGTTTTTGATGCCTAGCGCCGTTGCTTGTAATGCAAAACGCTCATAACATCGTCCTGTTTCAACCCAATGCTCTTTGTCGTTTTGCTCTGACATAAATACAGCAATCCCCGCAGAACTGCGAATATGTTTAGCATATTTGTCGTTTTCACCCTTGGCTGTAAAAAATAGATTTAACAAATTCATCCCTAGCCAACGAGGAACAATAGGGTTGCCTGATGAACCAGCAAACAGTCCATCCCTTTTAATCAAAACCTCGTCGTAGCTAAATCTAATCCAAGATTTTAGTTCTTCGATAAAGGCTCGATCATTCATCTGGGCTGTATTTCCCTGCACAACATACTCCAGCACATTCTCAATTCGTTCTTTGTCGGTGAGCATCAGTATCCTGACCCCATTCCCCTGTCCTGCCTCTTCAAGGGATGCTAAATCAGTGTTGCTTAATGTTCTACCGTCGTACTCGATTCGACTGCATTGACGTTGTGGAATTGCATTAAAGAGGTCAGAATCGATTACTTTTGCGGGTTCTAGATTGACTTGTACCCAGTCATTGACAGTATCAAAATTGACGACTCCATACTTACCAAATGCTTGTGCAGCTTGAACTAGATTTTCGGCTGCACAACCTAAACTCACAAACAGATGATGGTCATCGGGATCAACCGCAGGGCATTTCCTTGTCCAGTCTGGCAAAATTGCAATGGTTTCATCTGCGATCGCAAATTTCCAACATTGCGTGTTATGACTTGATGCAGCTAAGGTCGCGTACCTTACCAGTTCACGATTTACTGCTAAAAGGTCAAGCTTTGAGTTGTCTGGTGTATGTCGCCAAGTATCACGAACGGCATTGTTATATCGAATATTCGCCTGATTAGTAGTGCCAATTGCGTATGCCATTGTTCCTCCTGTTAGTGCAGTAAGACCTAAAACAATTTGCCTGCGGCTCAGCATCAGCAAACCCTCAGCTTGAAATTTGGAGTGACACCCTCCGAATTTTTGCAGCGATAAATGGGGATAACACTAGTAATACTAAACCAATGGGCATTAAGCCACCCTGTAACAAATTATAGTCAGCAGCAATTTGTTCCCATGAATAAGCCAATACAAATCTTCCCAACCCGATCTCAAACAACACTGTCAGCAATAGCCAAATTAAACCAATACTCAGTAATTGCATAAATTTACTAACTTGAAGCCAACGTATGAATAACGTGGCGATTGTCACAATCAACAAAGAGCCAATCGCAAATGAGATTTGATGGGCAAGGCTTTCCCCCAGTAATGGGATTAACCAGAATATTCGTGCAGTTCCATTTAGACTTTCGGCAAGGATAAACACTAGCCAGACTAAAATACTCTTCAAGATAATCATGGGGCGGCTCCTGATTACACTATGTAAAAACTCTGGGCGCTATCAGATCGCGATCGCAGTAGGGGATTTTGGGAATTAGTTTGTATGTTGGGCAATCATGGTTCTAGTGGAAAAACTAAAATTAGCATTTCCACTAGAACGGGGGTAAATATTTACAGTGATTTGTTGAGGTTAAAAATCCTCTGTGCGATCGCGAAAACTACTTTTTCACAACTTTAATTGATTGAGAACGGAACAAGATGCTCGATAAATTATTAATGTTATTCAATTCAATTTTCTCAATAGGGGTTAACAATTGAAAATATTTTTCGGATTAGAGTCCTAGAATGACAGATTTTCGTAAAAAGATCTTGCCTATATTAAGAAGTTTGCAAGTATGTTAAGAATTGCGGAATGTCAGTTACGGCATTGGTCAGCTAATCAGGGATATGTGCTGAAACGCCCATTTCATGATGACTAAAAAGACGCAAATACATCGATCACGCTTTAACTGTCCAGGGCCAAATTCGGCTATTTTGATAAAACATTTTCAATCTAACCCACTCTAACTGTAGGATATAAAACATGATAAAAATATGGTGAAAACATGGCAAGAAAGATATTCTCGTTGCTACTGCTACCCGTTGTGATCCTCGGCTGTGCCTTGATCAATTCCGATAAAGGGAATCAAGCTAGCACCGCAAGTACGCCTGTAATCTCTCCAGTTATCGCAACCAAGTCAGAAAATTAACCAAGTCCTGCCAAGAAAACAGCACAGACCGTTACCTCAGCCTTTAGAGGTGTTGACACCTTCACCATTGATGAGCTGTTTACTGCGGATAGTGGTGGTTGTGGCATGAGCTTGCAGGAAAAAACTGCCAAAGGAACTCGCAACTTTGTATTTTTTAATGGCATTTCCCCTAACTCCATGGTGATGAAAATCAATGGCAAAATGACGAAATTCAAGCTAGTTGAAGCAACAGGCAACGATTTCTACGGTCAGAAAAATTTCCAAACCTTTATTAGTGAAGATCAAGCAGTAGAGGTTAGAGTCGCTGTAGTACAGGGAGCGACTGGCGAAATTGAATCCTTGGATATCAATACAGGTGTGATGTTGGTTAAAGTAGATGGTAGTTTTCAGCAACTAGAAGTAGTTGGTGGTGCAGGTTGTTAAAAGGTATTTATAAAAGACGTTAAGTTTGAAAGTTATCTAGAACGGGGTAGTTTTCCACTAGAACGGATTGGAATTGGAATCTGCTGCTAAGAGCGTGTTTGAGAAGTTAAGCGAGGCGTTTGAGAAGAATGTGAATCATGCCGACATAGAAAAAAGCCTCAGAAGTTTCAGGTAAAAGTTCATACTCTCT
>NZ_JACJQB010000040.1 GCF_014696385.1 Pseudanabaena mucicola FACHB-723 | reverse complement strand
TGTGAAGAGGTTATTTGAGTTAGTCACTCATCTTCAAGTCTTTTGCTTTGAGAAGATTTTTAAGTATGGCTTTTTTCCACAACTCATTTAGGGTTGCTATAGACACCTTAATAATTTCTGAGAACTCCTACTGTGCTTCTTCAGTTTTCTAAATTATAGGACTTATCCTCGTTTTGCTCTATTACGATGATAGGTTGAGGTAATTATAAAAAGCTAAAGATGCGATCGCCTATTCACTACAAGCTCAAATAATCTGATACAGAAATAATTGCAATATCTTGAAACGGATTTAGCACAAGTAGATCTTGATCGCCTGTGATGATGTAATTAGCTTTGCCATTAACAGCTAGTTCTAAGAACTTGTCATCTTTGCGATCGCGACAAGCTATAATTTTTTCGTTGATTTCAATGATTTCTGCATCGGCAAAAAATCTAGCAACAAATTGGATACGTTCTTCGATTGAGAAATATTTCTCGAATTTCTTGCGGCTGAGAACCTCTTCTAATTCTAGAATAGTTACTGTAGATACTAAGATCTTGCCTGTGGAATAGGCAATGTTAAAGGCTTGTCTTGGCGCAGAACGAGGGAACATTAAAGCGCTGACAATGACATTGGTATCAAAGACAATCCGATCAGTCTTCATCAGCAAGTATTGACTCTAAAATTTCAGGGGTTAACCCATTCTTTTCAGCTTGATAGCCAATATCATCCATGATTTGCATGAGGGATATTTCTTTTAACTCTTGTTGCAACAAAATGTTAAATAGCATTTCTATTTTTTTACGGTTGGTAGAATTGATTCCCTGATATGCCTTCGCAACTTCAGCATCGACTTGAATTGTGATCGTTCCCATGTTAATAACCTCTCTAAATGATTACCTGTAAAATTTCTGGAGTTAATCCATTAGCCACAGCTTCATCACTCAGTCTATCCATTGTGTTTTGTAACTTACTGATTTTCAAGGCTTGTCTCATGCATTGATTGAGCCATGCTTAAATCTGTTGTTGTTGCTCTGGTTGTGAAGATTGAAATGATTTGGCAATGTCTTCATCTATTTGGATAGCGATCGTTTTCATAGTTTGGTTCTCGCAGAAGAATTATTTGTAAATTTAATTTTGGTAATCTTACTCTTAATTACTCGGTTGGATAAAAGTAAAAACTTCTGAACCATCATTTCTATATGAATCAATACATATACGTCCATCATCTCTGACTCTACAGTAAACTTGCTTTGTATTATGAGCTTGCAATGAAAACTGCTCCCCATATTCTATATTTTTGCCTGATTTTTTATAGTTTTCTAGCGATAACAGGGTAAATGTTTCATATTCCATTGGTTTATTCGCCCTAGCAACCAGTTTTCCGTGATTTGAAGACACAAATTTATTATTAGCAATTGAACGCAATGCAATCTTTTCTCCATAGCGTACTGGTCTATTTTTATTTTCTGAAAAAGGTTCTTCAGCATTAACGATTTCAAATTTTTCCCAATCATTAATACGATCTGCCCTTGCAGCAAGCTTGCCACGACGGTTTAACCAAGACATAATATATTTATCATTACAAGCTTTTAAGCTAATTTGGCTGCCATATTTAACATAGAGATGCTGTCTTTGCTGATAATCAAGATTTTTCTGAGCAGCATTACTAACTTCGGGGTATTTATCTTCTTTTAGAAGTGTCAGTATATTTCTGGGTGTAGATGGATTGTCTGCTACAGCTTCACGAATCCAAAATATATCTTTTGAAAGTTTTTCCAACATTGCAGGAGGAATATTTGGATCTTTGGCTATGAGTTCCCGAACGTTTGATCCCTCAATAGCAATTACACGTTTAAAATTGCGATCAAAGTAATTAGAATCAATCTCAAGAGGATTTTTGCCCAATTTTAATAGAACCTGATTAGTTGCTTTAACAGCATTATTTGTTTGAGACAGAGCTTCATAGCTAGGACTTTCATCAATACTTAACATGAGTCCGATAATTGCTTGCTGTAACTCAACGACTAAATGTAAAGTATCTTTCTCAACTTCAGCTATAGCAAGCTTGTTAAGTAAACGTTTATTTTCAGCCTTGCTTTTATCTGCTAAGTCATAATATTGCTTTTGGAGTTTAGAATATTTGTTACAAAGTTCGTTAGCAACCTTGCGATGACTTTTTGATTCTTGTCTATCTTTCTCTCCTGCTGCATGAGCGGCAAATGCTCCACCGACAGCACCAACAGCAACACCTATCGCCCCAATTATGAAGGGAATTATAAATATCATTCTCTCGACCTGATCTTAAGTTAACTGTTTGCAGATAAGTAACGTTGCTTAGAATTGGCAAGAAGCTTACTATCTTTGCTAGTCAGTCCCATGATTTCAGCGATCGCCATTGATTGCTGTAAACGCTCAAAAGCTCCTTCGATGCCAGACCTACGAGGGCGATTTACGATCTCTTCACTCAATGCACTTTGCTCATCTAGGAATCTAAGATTCTTTTTATGTTCATAGGTCATTTCATCTTCGACTTGCTGCAAGTAGCTCAATTGTTGCTCAGTCAAAGCATTGTAATAATCTCTAACCTCTTGTTTATGATCCTCAAGAATTTTGAAAAACTCATAAACCATACCTGCGCCGCCAGCAACTAATAAAACAGGAGAAACTGCTGTAAGCGCGATCGCAATTGGTGGAAATGCAGAAGCAACTGCGGTCACAGTAAAAGCGGTCACACCACCCACAGCACCACCTATCAAAGTTTCTTTGCCAGTCTCTATTGCTGCTTCTTGGCTAGTCATTTCACCACGCGAAACCCGCAAAGCATTTCTCAAAAATGAAAAAGGTAAAGTCGTAACCGCCCCAATCACTGCACCTTTTAAACCTGCCTCCATTCCCCTCTGCACAGCACCCGTCAAATTATCAACATTAGCCTTAGCATCTATAGCCTTCTGCTCCTTTGGAGTCATCGGCTTATCACCTCTTGTTCGGTTAGGAATACGATCTTCCCATTTCATATTATCTGGATGAGTTGATCCACCTTTACTGTGAGGATGAATATGACTAGCATCTTTGTTAGATAGATATTCCTTAGTTCTAGCCGCCGCCGATTGACCATCAACTCCAGCCCGTTGTGACGCAGGAATTTTATCAACCATCTGCTGTGCTTGGACATCAGTTCTGCCAGCACCTTGTCTGATACCACCCCTATAAATATGATTTACTTTTTCAGGGGTGAACTGTGCAACGTCCTCCAATGTGACATGGTGAACACGACTGTTAGCTGCTGCATTAAAACTAGAATTGCGATTAGAATCTTCAGACATTACCACCCACCCAGAAATTTCTAATTTTCATCATATTATGAATTTCTCAGATTTGAGTGTTAATTTATTCTTTATTACGATTAGATAAATGGTGCTTCTCAGAGCCAACAAAAAAAGCAATCAGTGCTGATGTATCAACTAGAACTTCTGCCATTACAGACTGCCATAAAGAACATCATCAATACTTTCAGCATAGTTAGTAACCACATCTAGATCGCTATGAATCGGCATATCCAGATTATTCTTCACTTGCAATGCACCGCACATTTGCCAAGTTTCGGTATGAACTAGAGGAACTTCCTGATGTATATATCTTTGAATTGCTTGCATGATAAATTCCTGCACAGAACAACCTGTTCGATTTGCCTGTAATGCAACTTCATCGGATACTTCAATAGTAACTTGCATCGCTTTTGAACATTAACTATAACTATAGACTAAACAGCTTGTAGGTTCTGATTTTAACTCGAAAAACTGCGATCGCAATGCTACGTCGTGATGATGGATATAGGCGATCGCAGCACAAGATGCCTTGCGATCCTTTAAACTGGAATAAATCTAAGATTTTCTATTTTTTTCAAAATATTTCCAAAGCTAATGCCAAGTCCGACCCATTTACCCGAAGCCGTTAGTCGCATTGTCCAGCGATTTCAAAGGCTTACCGATCCTAAACAACGCTACGAACAACTGATTTTGTATGGGAAGAAATTAGCCGAATTTCCTGAAGAATTGAAAACACCCGCCAACAAAGTACAGGGATGTGTATCACAGGTATTTGTGGTTGCCGAGCTAGATGAAAATGAGCATGTCGTCTTTTCAGGAGACTCGGATGCTTTGATTAGCAAAGGTTTTTTGGGTTTACTGTCGGTGTGCATGAGTGGACTGACTCAAAAAGAGATTGAGTTACTTACGCCTGATTTTATTAAAGACACTGGCTTAGTGGCTAGTCTTACGCCTTCAAGAGCCAACGGCTTTTATAACGTCTTCAAAAAAATGCAACAACAGGCAATTGATATCGAACTGCCAAGTGTGCGCTAGAGCGACCAAGGGTTGCTTACCCGTCTTCGGCGGGCAACAACCCTAGCCATAATCATTAACCTCTGCTAAAATCTAAACCTACAGTGTCTGCTCCCAGTCATTGATACTGTTGACACGTTACACAAGGTTTCTGTCTCTGAGCCGTCTTACACCAATTTCACGCATGGGTTCACCCATTGATGAAGCTTTAAAATCCCTCTGGGTAAGGTTTTAGATTCTTAGGAATTTTCAAAAATCCTGAGACTTGGTACGACTATAAATGGCATCGCTTATTAAATAGCCTCGCTAACAGCGACAGACTGAACTATAAAATTTGGAGTTCTATGTCTTCTTCTGCACTTAGCTTTACAGCGTTGGGCTTGTCTGATCAAATTGTCCGCGCTGTTACTGCTCGCGGATATACTCAGCCTACCCCGATTCAATCGCAGGCAATTCCTGTTGTTCTTTCTGGACGCGATCTTTTAGCTGGCGCTCAAACTGGTACTGGCAAAACCGCAGGATTTACGCTGCCAATTTTGCATCAATTGTCCAATAAAGTAGTTAAGCGATCGGCAACGGGTAAAATTCCGATCAGAGCGCTGATTCTCACACCAACCCGTGAACTAGCTGCTCAAGTCGAAGAAAGTGTGCGGATGTATGGTAGACATTTGCCGCTTACCTCAATGGTGATCTATGGTGGTGTGAATATTAATCCCCAAATCAATCGCCTTAGAGGTGGTGTCGAGATTTTGGTGGCAACCCCCGGTCGATTGCTGGATCATGTGCAGCAGGGCAGATTGGATCTTTCTCAGGTCGAAATTTTGGTGCTTGATGAAGCCGATCGCATGTTAGACATGGGCTTTATTCGTGATATTCGCCGTATTTTGGCTTTATTACCGAAGCAACGCCAAAACCTGTTGTTTTCAGCAACTTTCTCCAATGAGATTAAATCCTTTGCGAGTACATTGCTCAATCAGCCTGTGATGGTGGAAGTTGCTAGTCAAAATGCGACTGCGGATTTGGTGACGCAAAGAATTTTCCCTGTCGATCGCGATCGCAAACGGGATTTACTGACTCACCTGATCAAAACCAATAATTGGTATCAGGTATTGGTGTTTACACGCACCAAGCATGGAGCCGATCGCTTGGTCAAACAACTACATCAAGATGACATTGTGGCTATGGCGATTCATGGGAACAAGAGCCAAGCTGCTCGTACTCGCGCCCTTGGCAAGTTTAAAGATGGTAGCTTGCAAGTATTGGTGGCAACGGACATTGCCGCAAGGGGGTTAGATATTAGTGAGCTGCCCCATGTGGTTAACTATGAGTTGCCCAATGTTCCAGAGGACTATGTGCATCGCATCGGTCGCACAGGTCGAGCTGGTTCATCGGGTGAAGCAATTTCTTTGGTCTGTGTCGATGAGCGTAAGTTCCTGACGGATATTGAAAAACTGATTAAGCGATCGCTACCGAAGGAAACCATTGCTGGTTTTGAGCCTGATCCCCGCGTGCAGCCTGAACCAATCCAAGTGGGAAGACAACAAAAACATCAACCACGTCGCGGTAGAGATGGTGGTAGAGACAATGGCTCAGCGGTAAGTTCTTCAGCAAAACCAGCCCTATCCGCCAAGTCGGGTAATAAACCTCAAAAAGCTCAAGCGTCTAGAGGTACAGGTAAGCCGATCCTACAATCATCAAAATCCGAGCGTAGCGATTCTCACCACAATCGCAATCGCTAAATAAACAAAAAGGGTTGCAGCGCAACCCTTTTTGTTTATGTGATTTTGTGCAGAAGTGCTAGCTCATAATAATTTTCGGCATGTGCGATCGCAGTTTGTTGTTCCTGCTCAGAATTTTCCCGCAACACCTTGGCGGGGACACCTGCCACCACCACACCCGCAGGCACATCTTTAGTCACCACTGCCCCTGCACCGACCACACTGCCTGCACCAATTTTTACTCCTTCCAATAGGATTGCGCCCATCCCAATCAGGCAACCGCGCCCAATTTCCCGACAGTGAATCACGGCGCGGTGTCCAATCGTCACATAGTCGCCAATCACTAAGGGCTGGTCAGGGTCTCCATGCAAAACTGCCCCATCTTGAATATTTGTGCAGTAGCCAATCTCCATGTGGTTGACATCGGCTCTAATTACCGCTTTGTACCAAATATTTACCCGTTCGGCTAAATACACATCCCCAATCACCACGGCATCCTTAGCAATAAAAGCAGCGCGATCGCAATCTGGGGTTGCTAGTTGGGAATAAGGAAGATGCATATTATTGATTTGAAAACTGATTATGAAATAGAAGAGCGCTTGACCCTCTCCTATAATAGTGAATAATTTTGCTAGCTAATTACCTATGTCACAATCTCCTGCGCTTGCCCAAGATCTAGCCCAGCCTGAAAATTTATTACTCTCGGTGCGTAATTTACAGGTTGCCTTTCGTGGCGATGAAGGTATTGTCCATGCCGTCAAAAATATTTCCTTTGATCTGGCGCAAGGGCAAACCCTTGGCATTGTTGGCGAATCTGGCTCTGGTAAATCAGCGACGGCTTTGGCGATCATGGGTTTGTTAGGGGAGTCGGGCAAAATTACGAATGGTGAGGTGCTATTTCGACCTAGTGGTGAAGTTCCCCTTGATCTAGTCCGAGTATCACCGCAGAAGATGCTGAAATATCGTGGCGATCGCATGGCGATGATCTTTCAAGAACCAATGACCTCCCTCAATCCATTGTTTACCTGTGGCTATCAGGTAATTGAAGCGATTCGGCTGCATCAGCAGGTATCGCAACAGGAAGCCGAGATCCGCACGATCCAGCTATTTCAGGAAGTGCAATTACCTAATCCTGAGCAATTGATTGAACGCTATCCCCATGAGCTTTCGGGAGGACAGTTACAACGGGTGATGATTGCGATGGCGATTTCTTGCAATCCCCAATTGATTATTGCCGACGAGCCAACTACGGCGCTAGATGTGACGGTACAGGCGACAATTCTCCAATTGTTGAAGGAAATTCAGCGATCGCGACAAATGTCGATGATTTTTATTACCCATGATTTAGGGATTTTGGCAGAGATTGCCGATCAGGCTCTAGTCATGAATCAGGGTGAAGTCGTGGAATCTGGGGCTACCACCGCAATTTTTAGAACGCCTCAACACCCTTACACCAAGGGCTTAATTGCTTGTCGTCCGCAGCCCGATCGTCAGTTGCGCCTATTGCCAACGGTGAGTGATTTTATGGAAATGCAAAATGGACAATTGGTGGAAAAAGAACCGAGTGATCCGCGTTATTTGGAAGTTGTGCTGCCCGAAGAAACTGCTGCTCGTTTAAGCGAACTTCAAAAACAAGCACCAATTCTCTCTGTACAGAACCTGAGAATTGAGTTCCCAATTCGGAGCATCCTAGGATTCAAAAAACGCCATTTTGTGGCGGTCAATAACATCAGTTTTGATGTTTATCGTGGTGAAACCCTTGGACTTGTGGGCGAATCAGGATGTGGCAAAACTACCACAGGTAGGGCGATTCTTGGTTTAACCAATGGCGTAAGCGGTTCTGTTAAATTTGAAGGAACCGAAATATCGCAATTAAAGGGAGAAGCTTTACAGAAATTACGCTGTGATTTGCAAGTGGTATTCCAAGATCCTTACGGTTCACTCAATCCACGCATGAGTGTTGGTGATGCGATCGCAGAACCATTAATTGTCCATAGTCACCAAGAGCGCTTTCATCGCTATCGTAAAGCTGAAGCTCGCAAGGAAAGGGTTGCCTATTTACTAGAGCGAGTTGGCTTAACCAAAAGTGCGATGCGTCGCTATCCCCATGAATTTTCGGGTGGTCAAAGGCAGCGTATTTGTATTGCTAGAGCTTTAGCTCTCAATCCTAAATTAATCATTGCTGATGAACCTGTCTCGGCGCTTGATGTGTCGGTACAGGCGCAGGTTCTCAATCTTTTAAAAGAACTCCAAGCGGAATTTGGATTGACCTATATTTTCATTTCCCATGATCTCGGTGTGGTCAAATTTATGAGCGATCGGATTATGGTGATGAACAGGGGTGAAGTTGTGGAGTTAGGTACGGCGGAATCGATTTATACCAATCCTCAACAGCCCTATACCCAAAGGCTAATTAGTGCTATCCCTAAATCTTTAGTTTTACATTAGGAACTGATGTTACGTGGAAGTTTCCAAGACCCTCACCCCTAGCCCCTAGAAGAATTAAATATATCGACACTGGAGGTAGATATGACACAAACAAAAAATTCCCTGTCATTGTATGAACAAGATATTTTGCTGTGGGTTGAAGAGACTGTCGCTAAGCTCAAAGCCCATGATTTTGAGAATTTAGATTTAGAAAATTTAATTGAAGAGGTGGAGTCTTTGGGGATTTCTCAGAAAAAAGAGTTGATTAGTCGATTGATTACATTATTGGAACATTTGCTAAAGCGTCTATATGTTGATCTACCCTATGACTATAATGGCTGGGAACGTACAATCCGTAATCAGCGTAATGGTCTTCAGGTTTTGCTGAAACAAGTTCCAAGCCTGAAAACTCGGTGGCATGAAAGCTTTGCTGATGCTTGGGAGATTGCCCTCAAAACTGTACGGGAAGAATATCGGCAAGTGGATTTTCCTGATCAATGGCAATTTGATCAGGAAATAGAGACTATGCTCAATTATCGATTTTGGGAACAGGAATAGAGAATGTTGGAAATGATCGCATTAAATCAGTAATAGAGCTTCGGCTAGTTCCTTATCCATTTGCTCGGCACTGGCGATGGCATCGGTCATAATTTGACGCGGACTAAGCCCATTGTGATATGCCGAGAGCCAACGTTGAGCTTCATTACCCTGCTCCAGAATTTTTTGTAATGGTGACAGGAAGCACCATACGCCATTGTCCTTTGCTCGCGATCGCAATTCTTCGTAGAGATTGCTAATCCATGCCCTTGCAGTGATCTGTTCACCTGTTTGCCAATGGGTCAACATCGCATCAAGGCTACTGGTGGCCGCCGCTATTTCATTTTGATCGGCAAGTTCAGCAAGTTCATCAGGGGTGAATTTACTAGCATGAGGGGCAAGAGGATCAAGAGCTGAGCCAATTCCTGCTTCTAGAAATTGATTTAAGCGCATTTCTAAAAGTGCAGTAATTGCTAGTAACGCCACAGGATCAATGACTAAATCAGAAATTCGCAATTCTAAACGGTTAAGATTGTAGGGACGATTATCACCATTGGGGCGTACCGATGACCATAGATGGCGCACATTTTGCATCGTTCCCAATTGTAACTGCTGCTCTGTCCATTCCACAAAATGATGATGATCACGGAATAAGGGAACTAGCTTTGGTGTTTTGGGAAACATCTGCCAACGGGAAGAATGGAAGCCTGTAACTTTGCCATCTAGAAATGGTGAGGCAGCACTGAGGGCTAGGTAAAGTGGCGCTTCGAGGCGAATGAGGCGGCAAGCGGCAATGAGTGACTCTAAATCGGGAATACCAACATTGATATGAATGCTTGCAGTCACAACATCCGTACCATAGGTTTGTTCGATGTAGGTATGGTATGGATTTTGTGGATCAGAACGATAGAAATGATCAACTCCCCCCAAGGCTAATGTACTCCCTGGCATGAGTGTGTAATCGCCTAGCGATCGCAAATAGCTGCGTAGTTTTTGGCGAGGCTCCACCAATGCCATTAGCAATGGCTCATACTTATGAAAGGGTGGAGTGATGTACTCAACATTACGGCTATCGGGTTCGCGGACAAATCCATGCAGATTCGCCACAATGCGATCGGAAAAGCCCACTACATCCCCCGTCGGTGTAGAGGTATAGATTTCCACTTCAAAGCCTTTGGATAAAAGCACGGGAGGTTTCCTTTTGCTATAGTCATTATTACTAGCGTACCTTGCAATGACCGCTTAGAATACCCACCAAAGTGATGGTATTGAGCATTGTAAATCGGGGTGAAGCTCAACTAAATTTTAATTTTTTATCCGTTCTTTCATTTCCTTTGCTGCCAAGGCATAGCCGCCATCAGCTCCATCTACAAAATGAACTTGACGACCATTGCGCTCAAAAACTAAGCAAGTCATCAAGACACGATCGGAAACATGACAGCCGTAGACTAGGCGACCTTCCCGAAATTGATTTTCTAGGTAATTAGTTAATTTCTGGCGTTGTTTGGTTGTACCTGAAATTACCATTTTCAGTGAATCGTCAAACTTCTTAAAGTCCGTTGCCTCTGCCACAATTTGCTTGTAGTCACCCCAATTAAAGCCCGCCAGTTTGATATTAAATTGCATCAAAACTAGCCCGAGTAAGTTAATCAAGCGGAGCTTCCATAGATGCAAGAATCTTTGTATCCATTTCTGAGAATTCACAAAGACGCGCATCTCGGTGGATAGGTTTTTCTTCCGAAACGAAAGATGTAAGTTTTCCTTGGCGACAGGATGACATTCTGTACCTTTGCCATAGATACGATCAATCTGTTCGATCACGGCGCGGTAGGTGATGTTTGTTTGACTTTGGCTGGGTGCAGTGACAAGGACAATTAAACTCAAAATCTCTTCGTGACGGGTGGGAATATCTTGCCAGCGACATTCTAGCCCTGAGAAATCTGCGATCGCATTTTTGCCTTGAAAATTAGGACTGTATAACTCTGTGGTGGCTTGATTTTTGATTAATTCTGTGGCGTAGGCAATGCCGCCACCTCTGATGATCGACTGAACATAGTTGTCAGAGATTCTTAGTTTAGCGATTCTAATTTCATGACTGGTGATGATAGCGGTCATAGGAACGATGCCAACCCGTAAAATCAAATTAAATTCATCGATGGCTAATTTTTGGACAGCGCTTAGTGCCTGTTCAGCATCAATGACAAATCGCGAAGGGATTAATATAGAAGCGCCATCGCCACCAAAGACAAATGGAATATCAAGATTGCCCACTAAATTTAACAGGACAATAATAGAGCAAGCACCTAAAATATTCACATCTTTGTATCGTCCCGTGGCGATCGCATTGGTGGACTCGACAACATCAGTAATAATCACTGTCCAATCATGGGGGACTGTATAAAAGTTTTGGGGATGGGTAATCTCCACCAGATCTTGCATAACAGGTAGATCGGCATAGAAATTTTCAGAATTTGAGTTTTCGGAAGTGGAGTCTTTGCTCGCAATGTCTTGAATCCCCATCTCTATCATCCTCAATACAATATATGAAACCCTAAAACCTGTGGCACACGCTGTGCGTGCGCCACAGGTTTTAGCTTAGTGGTTTAATTATGCCTAGCTATTTAATTGTTAACTTGAATGGATGGGTTTTATTCCCATTCAATCGTGCCAGGGGGCTTGGATGTAATATCCAACACCACGCGATTGACACCTTCCACTTCATTGACGATCCGATTAGAAATAGTTTCTAAAAGGTCATAGGGAACCCTTGCCCAATCTGCGGTCATACCATCTTCGCTAGTGACTAAACGCAAAACTACAGGATGGGAATAGGTGCGTTTATCTCCCATTACGCCAACGCTGCGAACGGTGGGTAATAGAACGGCAAAAGCTTGCCAGAGATTGTTGTACTGACCTGCTCGGTTGATTTCTTGACGAACAATCAAGTCGGCATCTCTCAGTGTATTTAGGCGCTCACTGGTAATGTCACCAATAATCCGAATCGCTAACCCAGGTCCGGGGAAAGGTTGCCGTTTGACGATTTCTTCTGGCAGACCGAGGGCAGTACCCAACTTGCGGACTTCATCTTTAAAGAGCTTCCGCAATGGTTCAACGAGCGTAAATCTAAGATCTTCAGGCAAACCACCGACATTGTGATGACTCTTAATTTTGACGGCTACTCGCTTGCCAGTGACAGGATCAGCATTGGTATCAGCTGACTCAATGACATCGGGGTAAAGTGTCCCTTGAGCAAGGAAGTCAAAGGGGCCAAGGCGTTTCGATTCTTCTTCAAAAACTTGAATAAACTCTTTACCAATGATCTTGCGCTTTTGTTCAGGATCAGTGACTCCCGCCACTTTTTCTAGGAATCTTTCGCGAGCATTGACATACTCGACATGGATATGAAACTGTTCTTCAAAAAGCTTGACTAGACGCTCTGGCTCTAGCTTTCGCATAAAGCCTTGATCGATGAACATGCAGGTAAGTTGATCGCCAATCGCTCGATGCAATAGAAAGGCAAGGGTGGAAGAATCTACACCACCAGAGAGGGCGAGTAATACTTTTTTGCCACCAACTTGAGCGCGAATTTCACGAATGGAATTCTCAATGAAGGCATCGGTTGTCCAACTTGGTTCACATTTACAGATGTGATAGACAAAGTTGCGAATCATTGCCATACCACCGATGGAATGCACCACTTCAGGATGGAACTGCACCCCATAGAGATTACGCTGATGATCGGCGATCGCAGCACAGGGAGTATTTGCAGTATGAGCAAGAATTTCAAAGCCTTGAGGTAAATCAATTACCGAGTCCCCATGACTCATCCACATCGTTGTCCCTGTCTCGACATTGGTGAGCAGGTCAGTGGGATCATCAATTAATAGTTCTGCTTTGCCATACTCTCCCCGCTCAGCTTGCTCGACGGTTCCACCGAGCTGCTTTGCCATCAATTGCATTCCATAACAAACGCCCAAAATAGGAATGCCCAAGTTAAATATTTCAGGGTCGCATTGAGGTGCGCCTTCGTCGTAGACCGAGTTTGGTCCACCAGAGAGAATGATGCCCTTGGGATTGAGCTTCCGCAGGTCTTGAGCTGAGATATGATAGGTTAGAACTTCAGAATAAACTTGTGTCTCACGAATACGGCGAGCAATTAGCTCGGAATATTGAGAACCAAAATCAAGGATAGCGATCATGGAACGACTGATTATATTGTCTGTGGTACTGTCAGAGTCTGAGTTGGTCGAAGGGCTGGATGAAAGCGCACTTTCAAGATTTAGTGCGACAGTCGATGATGTTGGTGGGGAAGAAACCACAGTAGATACCTCTATCTTAATGAGATAGCATTTAATGAGATCGTAAGGCTTTCGATAAGCCTGTCGCTGCGAAAAAAGTAGCTATTCGTACAATGCTAGCAAAACAGTACGTCTTTATGAAGAAAAAAATCTCTAAAAAAGTTATAACTGCGATCGCAATGTTGTCGATCTCCACTTTGCCAATTTTTTCAGTTAATAGTGATATTTTTACTTCTTTCAAGGCTTTAGAGCCCACCGCAGAGGCAGTGCAGCTACGCGATGGCAAAACCTACTTTCTCCATTTGCCCATACTCATCGGTGCAGAAACGACGGTCAATCGCATTTATGCAAGTAGTGCTGTCTATTACTTTGCGATCGCATTACCGCCAGATCTGGATGAACCGCTCCAAAAATTAGAAATATTACAAAAAGAAGGTTTTGAAGAAGTACGGTTTCGAGATAACCAAGTGGTTTCTTATATCGAGAAGCCCACAGGGGAACGGATCGAAGTGGCAAGCACAATTGCGGTGATTCCCAGTCCTGATCGCTCAACCCTAGCTGTCACCTTTGATCCCCCGATCCCTGCCGTAAATCAGCCTGACAGTAAATTAGTAATCGGCGTGCGTCCTGTGCGAAATCCTCGCTATGAAGGTGTATATCTATTTGGTGTGACTGCATTTCCCCAAGGTACACAGCCTAGCTCCCAATTTCTGGGCTATGGCAGATTAAGTTTTTACGATTGGTATTACTAGGCTCATCGAGTCGCGCTACTCGATTCTAGTTTGACGACCGCGATCGCAAAATTGCTAATAATTGTTGAGCATTCTCCACGCAAGTAGGCATCCCACAGGTCAAGTTATCCAAAATGCTTGACCTTTGCTATACACTATTGGCAGATAGTAACTAGATATTTAACTATGACCTTCG
Organism: Pseudanabaena mucicola FACHB-723; assembly: GCF_014696385.1. Lineage (GTDB taxonomy): Bacteria > Cyanobacteriota > Cyanobacteriia > Pseudanabaenales > Pseudanabaenaceae > Pseudanabaena. Next base: position 18,401 of record NZ_JACJQB010000040.1, on the reverse strand, counting down.
CAACAGAATCGCCAATAACTGCTGTAGAAGCAGAGTCTAGTTTTGCACCTCCTGCTGACCACATTGTGCAAACCATCCAAACTGTCATCGCCAGTATGGATGCTGATAATTCAGCGCTCGAAAATCAAACCGAGGATACGTGGAAATTTAAATATGGCACTGTAGAAGTAGTTGTCAATATTACGGGAACTTCACCTAGTGACACTTTTACCGTCTTTTCGATTGTCTTGAGTGCGCCATTTAAAGACGAAGAAAAATTAAACCGTTGGCTACTGGAGAAGAATGCCACCGATACCTTTGAAGCTAGATATGCGATCCAGAATGATCAAGTCTTAGTATTATCTTCCCGCGCAGTGGAAGATCTTTCCCCTGCTGAAATTTCTCGTATCATTACCATCGTGGCGGCGATTGCTGATGACAATGATGAGTTTTTAGAAGCTAATTTTAAAGCTTAAAACTTTAGAATTAAACCTATAATTTCCCAGAGAGCAGCTAAATACTCTCTCTGGGGACAAACCTTGATCACAATGCAAAATCATTGGCAGATTATTCCCTATGCTGAAGCATCGGGTCAGCTCCAGATGGAGATGGATAATTCTCTACTGGAGCGCCATAGTCAAGATGCTCATTCACCATCATTTTTAAGATTTTATCGCTGGAATCCCGCCGCAATTTCCCTCGGCTTTCATCAAAAGCAATATCCCGATCATTGGAATGCGATCGCAGAAAGTCACAATTTAGAGATCGTGCGTCGTCCCAGTGGTGGCAGAGCCGTATTGCATAAAGGCGATCTCACCTATGCGGTGGTAACCCATGTCAATGCTAACGGCAAACTGCGATCGCATCGACAGGTATATGAACATGTTTGCGAATTTTTAATTCAAGGTTTTGCCGCTTTGGGGATAGAGCTTAGTTATGGCAATGCTGGACGTGGCTATATTCACAATCCCAGTTGCTTTTCGACGGCAACCAATGCCGATCTGGTGATTGCCGATGGTCGGAAACTGATTGGTAGCGCCCAAGTCTATCGCCATAATTCAGTTTTGCAGCATGGCTCAATTGCGATCGCACCCGATCATCAGTTACTAACCGCCATATTTCAAACTGAAGTGCCAGTTGTGGGCTACCAAGAGTTGGCTTCTGGCGATGATGATGAGTTAGACGTAATTAAGAAACTAATCGCCGCCCTATCGCAGGCGGCGCAACATTACCTTCAGCCTTAATTGCTGGAGTTCATACTCAGTTAACCTGCGCCACTGCCCCACATCCAAACCTGTCAAATCTAGTCCTGCCATCGCCACCCGCACCAATCGCAAAGTGGGAAACCCCACCGCCGCCGTCATTTTGCGAACTTGGCGATTTTTGCCCTCAGTTAAGGTTAGCTCGATCCATGCCGTCGGTACATTGACCCGAAACCGAATTGGCGGATCGCGTGGTGGCAAGTCTGGCTCTTGATTCAATAAATTTGCGATCGCAGGTTTAGTCTGATAGCCCTGAATTGTTACCCCATCGCGCAATTGCTGTAAAGCCTGCTCTGTGGGGATACGCTCTACCTGCGCCCAATAGGTGCGGGAATGTTCAAACTGCGGCTCAATTAAACGATGCTTGAGCTGTCCATCATTGGTTAATAGCAACAAACCTTCACTATCAAAGTCCAATCTCCCCACCGAATACACCTCAGGAAGATCAATGTATTCCTTTAACGTTAGACGCGGTGATGGACTGTCATCGGTAAACTGACAAAGCACGCCATAGGGTTTATAAAAACGAATATATTGGCGATCACCCATGGGTTTCTAGAAATACAAAAGTCTTTGTATTTTAATCTAGCGCTGTGGTCTTCCAAATACCTGTACCCAATAATGCCGATAGCGAGCATTAGGAGCATTAGCATAGCCAAACCCAATTTCCGTAAACTTATTACTAAGAATATTCGCCCGATGTCCAGAGCTATTCATCCATTGACGAATTGTGCCTTCAGGAGTCGCCCTACCCGCCGCCAGATTTTCGCCCAAGGCTGTATATCTATAGCCAGTCGCCTTAGCTCGGTCTACCATGCTAGAACCGTTTAGCCCCGTATGACTAAAGTATCCATTCCTGCCCATATCGACTGCATGAGCCTGTGCAGCCCGACTCAATTGTCGTGATAGCCTCAGAGGTGGCAACCCTACTTTGCGGCGCTCAATGTTGGTTAAAGCCAAGAGCTGTTCCTCAAAACTAAGTCTACCTAAGATGTTTTGACTCAGCTTCTGAATTGGTGGCAATGCCACAGATTGATCACTTTGTTGAACCGTTGCGTTAGGATACATCTCTGCGGCAGTTGCCGACATGCCCACCGATGCCAAGACTGTCCAAGCGATCACAAAAGCTGACTTCATAGGAAATAGATGTAAAATTGAAGAACAAGTATAAATCTTGCATATACTTTCAAATATGTGCATCTAAGACTAAGTTTTTAAGGAATAGTTCCAAAATCACAGTAGTTATCAACTCTTTCACACCCTCATCTAAAGTCAGTGGGAATGCTTTAGTGGGTCAGGTTTATAGACATTGACGATTATTATCTAGCTGATATTGTGAAATCTTGGCAAAACTATGGCAAAACCGTAGCTATAGATACTTTTTGCCCAATAATGCTGATCGCAGGGTGTAATATTGGATGGCAAATTGAAAGGCAAATTATTGATTAATTAATGCTGCATGGCTTTATAAATATTTAGGTGAATGACATGGTAGGAGATCAAAACAATATGGCAAATGGTTGCACTGAATGCTCTAAGGATAGGGGATTAGGTTTTGAGTTCACAATGGCATTTCAACCAATTGTCAATACAACAACCCATGAAGTTTTTGCACAGGAAGCACTGGTTCGAGGGCTAAATGAAGAGCCTGCTGGCGAAATTTTAGGGCGTGTTAATGATCTCAATCGTTATAGTTTTGATCAATCTTGTCGCGTCAAGGCGGTGGAATTTGGCGCAAAACTAGATATTAAATCATTTGTGAGCATTAACTTCTTGCCCAATGCCGTCTACCGTCCAGAGTTGTGTATTCGGACAACCATTGAAGCCGCAGAAACATTTGGTTTTCCCGTTAATCAAATTATTTTCGAGGTTACGGAAGGCGAAAAGATCACTGATCATGCTCATCTTCGCGAAATTATTCAATACTATCGAAAAACAGGTTTTCTGACTGCGATCGATGATTTTGGGGCAGGCTACTCAGGGCTGAATTTGTTGGCAGAAATGCAAACCGATCTCGTCAAAATTGATATGGGACTAATCCGCGATATTGACCACAACAAAAGCCGTAGAGCCATTGTCAGGGGAATCACACAGGTGTGTGATGAGTTGGGAATTAAGGTGATTGCTGAAGGCATAGAAACCTACGAAGAGCTAAGTATTTTGCAATCCTTTGGAATTGAGCTATTTCAAGGTTTTTACTTTGCAAAACCGATGTTTCAAAACTTAGCAACAATCAAGAATCTCTAGTGACTCCCTTCCCAGTCAATAGATAGTGGTGTGCAGCTTTGCCGCGCATCACTATTACATATCACTCTATATGTAGATGACGATCCCCCTGAGTACACCTAGTGTGAAGTATCTGGCATTCCAGTTTTCCGTAGAATTCAAGTATTAATCATGATTCATCAGTTAGCAGTTCGCTTAGGTGTGTCGTGTATGTTGCTCGCAACCCTGCCACTTGCCACAGATGAAATTGTCAAATATACCCAAGCTCCTCATATTTTTGCAGGCATCGGTGCGATCGCTTCATGCGTTGGAGCCTGTATTCCCGTCTTAACCCTATTTCGTAACTCAGATTCTTAGGGCATAAAACCCAAAGATGGTTTACTGCGCGAAGCTCCGCAACTTACCTCTTAAATAGCTAGGCGCAACGTCCAATCACGATTCGCACCGTACCATCTTCTAAAGTTTGCTGCTGCTCGATCGCAAATCCTTGTTGAGTGGCATTAGCTAAGATCACCTTAGTTGCATATTGCTGGTGCAACTGCCCTACAAATTCTTCCACATCCATCGCCACACCCCATAGATCTGCCGTTAATTCATAGCGATCGCCAATTTTCCGAAAACCAATGTCATAGGCATTGGGCATGGGGATCACATAGTCTGCATAGGTGGTATTACCGAGATAGCCGCGCACTAAGACATTTTCTTTGACAGGATAGCCCAGTGACTCCAAGGTTTGCTTGAGCAAGTCCCCATGTTTTATTTCAACTGCGATTGTGGTGAAGTGGGACATAATCACTCTAGGTTAATGGCAAATTTACGAAGTTCTTGCAGCAATTGCTCGTCATTGGAGGCTGTCCTTGCGCCTGACTCGGCTGCCCATTGCTTGAGAGACTCAATTTGTGATGCGGCGATCGCCGCGAGTGGCACGGTTTCCTCCACTGCACTAATGATATCTTCGGTGGTAAAGTCTTGACGGTTGCCTGTACTACCCCGTCCAAAGGCGCGATGGATGCCATCAATGATTACCTGCTCGATTTCTGCACCGCTAAAGTTTTTGGTGTGACGAGCTAAGAGGGATAGGTCAAAATCACGCAAGCGACTAGGGCGTAATTTTTGTAAATGCACCTTAAAGATTTCTTGACGCTCTGATGCGGTGGGCAAATTCAAAAAGAAAATCTCGTCAAATCGCCCCTTTCGCAATAGTTCCGCAGGCAAAATACGGACATTATTGGCAGTGGCGACGATAAATACAGGCGTAGTTTTTTCTTGCATCCATGTGATTAAAGTGCCTAAGACGCGCCGACTTGCACCAGAGTCGCCATCGCTATCACTGTTAACATTGCCAAAGGCTTTGTCAATTTCATCAATCCAGAGTACACAGGGGGCTGTTGCCTCCGCGAGTTGGATCATCTGTCGCATTCGACTTTCACTTTCGCCGACATAGCTCCCAAATAAGCGCCCAATATCGAGACGTAATAGTGGTAAACGCCATTCATTGGCGATGGTTTTGGCTGAGAGTGATTTACCCGTTCCTTGAATACCAACCAGCAGCACACCTTTGGGAGTGGGAATGCCATAGCGCTTGGCTTCTTCGGTAAAGGCATCACGGCGAATTCGCACCCATTGTTTAAGGTTATCTAAACCACCGACATTTTTGAGGGATTCATGACCTGTAAAAAATTCGAGGATGCCTGTCTGTCTGATTGCCTGTTGCTTTTCGGTGAGGACGGCATCGATATCAGCATCGTTAACTTGTTCTTTTTCGGCGATTGCTTTAGCTAAAACTCGCTGAATGCGAGTACGACTCAATCCTTGGCAAGCCTTGACCAATTGTTCCCAAGCTAAGTTGGATAGTTGTAGTTTGTCTGCCGAAATTTTTTGCTTGATCAGGTATTCAATTTCTGCGATCGCAGGTAGCGGAAAGTCAATCGCGGTAATTTCTTCGGTGAGTTCAGGGGGAATCTCTAGCACATGGCTGGTGAGTACAATGGTGCGGCGATCGCGCTTGAGATCCCTTGCCAAGTTTTTCAGTTCACGAATAATTGGAATATGACGCTCTTGGTGGGGATATTTCAAAATTGGGTGCAAATCCCGCAACACATAAAGAACGTTGTCATGATCGGTAGTAGCTTTATCGCGCTGCGAAATGCGTGACAGGGCTGCCATCACTGAGCCTTTATCCGCATTATTATCACTCCAGCCCCGCGCAATATCCCAAAACAAAATTCTGCGACTGGGATTGGACTGCAAGGCAACCTCGATCAACAGATCTTCCACTGGTTCTTCTTCCGCAGTGACCACATATAGCAAGGGATATTTGGCACGAAGCAGTAGATCAAACTGCTCGATCAAAGCTTGATCGACTCTGCTTTGACGCGGTGGAGAGATGTCTGTGGGCAGTGGTGAGGGCATATTGTCAAGTATAAGTTCTATTGCATTTAAAAATTATTTATGATCTTTCTTGTGAAAAGCACTATGTGACTTTCACATCAGAGTTCACTATTTAAGAGCAATGTACTTTAGATGATTAATATATAAGAAAATGTTAGTGAACAAACAGTTGCACTAGATAAAACAAACTTCATATACGCTCTTTGACCTTGAGCAAGAGGGTTTCCATGACCAATTTTAATAAAATACTCTACGAAGCGCTCCTAGTAGCATTTGGTAAAGTATTGGCAAAATACAATGTATTTGCACAGGGATATATTCTCAAAGATGTGGGAGAGGAAATAATTAATTATCTGAATAGCCATGGGTTTGCCTTTGAAGAGAAAGGAAACATTGATGATTTGGCAGTGCTAACCGAACTGTTTGTCAAAAATGGCTTTGCTGACTGTTTGGAGATTGAAGATGCGGATATTGGCAAAAACTACATTTGGAAAAACTTGTATGGCATCGCAGCCTATAAGGAGCTATTCGACATTGCCGATAACCCATTTTTGTCTTGTCCATTAAATTTATGTTTGTACTACATTGCTGACAAGCACCATAAGACAATGCGGCTCTACAGCAAATCTTTTGATATGGAGCATGGGATTGCTCAATCACAGTACGATGTTGTCGAGAAGGAAGATCATCAGGAAGATGCTTTTGGGGCGTTGATACTGGAAAATGTCAAACTGTACGAATTAGCCCGCATTCGTGAGGAACAATATCACCATCAGTCAATTACCGATGCTTTAACGGGTATCAGCAATCGCCGCCATATTATTGAAGAAGGGACAAAGGCATTTTCCCGCGCTCAACGATATAATCTGCCGCTATCAATTCTGATGATAGATATCGATCGCTTCAAGCGTATCAACGATATCTATGGACATAGTACAGGTGATCGCGCCATCTGTGTATTGGCTAGCATCTGTCGCCAATTGGTACGTGAAATGGATTTGACGGGGCGATTAGGTGGTGAAGAATTTGTGATTATTTTGCCTGATACATCCATTGAAGGCGCGTACAATCTGGCTGAGCGCATTCGCAAGACTGTAGAACAGGAAAAGATTCAAGCCGATGATAATTCGTGTTTTTCCATGTCTATCAGTATTGGTGTTACTGACTACCATGACAATATCAGCAACTTTGAAAACATGCTCTCTATTGCCGATAATGCACTCTACAAAGCCAAAAATATGGGGCGTAACCGAGTGGTAATTGCTGACGCTGAAGAGTCAAACGAGTCAAACTGCGGGCTATGAATAAGCGTCAATCAGACCATGCTGTAAGGCATAACGCACCAGCTCAGTGCGGCTGCTTGTGCCAGTTTTGCTAAATAACCGACTGACGTATTTCTCAACGTTGCGAATGGTTGTGCCGAGGCGCTTAGCGATTTCTTTATTCATTAAGCCTTCGACGACTAGTTCTAAAACACTCTGCTCGCGAGGGGTAAACTCAATCTTAATCGGTGGCGGCGTGACGTTGATCGCGGGCTTTTGTTTGAGTAGTGCCTTGATTTCGGCTAGCTGACCTGCCAAATCGGTAATTTCAGAAGTGTTGCTATTGGCGGTAACGGCTTGCATGGCGCGACGGGCAATCAAGTTTTCGGCGATCGCAACTAGTTCGTCAGGGTCAAAGGGCTTGGACAGATAGGCATCACAACCTGCGTTATAGCCATCGATGCGATCCTTGGTCATCCCCTTGGCGGTAAGAAATACCACAGGTAAGTTTAAAAAGCGCACATCTTCGCGCATTTGCTTTAAAAACTCATAGCCACTTACCTGCGGCATCATGATGTCAGAAATTACGAGATCGGGGGTGGTTTGCTCTAGCAGTTGCCATGCATCCCTTGCATTATTGGCAACTTGCACCGCAAAGCCACTATCTTCAAGATAGGCTTGTACCGCCTCTCTGAGGCCGGGTTCATCATCTACAAGCAGGATATGTCCTGACATAGTTATCCTTATTTATCTGTTGATTTTGCGATCGCAGTACCTATCAATATATAGCAATCTTCAATCATTTATTCTGATCGCGAGCATTTGAGGGAATCACCCATGCGATTTCCCCAAATTTAGATGTTGTTTAATTATTTACAGGTGAAGATCCTGTGGGACAAGTTGGCTTATCTGTCTCGGACTTAGGTGCAGTGATCCCTGTGGGTGGTGTCTTGGATGGGGTATCAGTACCACATAGAATAAAAATAGTGGACTCACTACCAGTATTGCCAACTACAAAAACAGAAGCTGCAAAGCTTTTTACATTATCTTGCTTAGCAGTTGCAGTCATGTTGACTGACTTTGGTTGAGTGTCAATGATTTGCAATAAATAGTTATTGTCTTCAGCCTTGATTCCTATCCCAAGATCATCAATGCTGCTGCTAAATTTATTTTTTTCAAGAAAAAATGCTTGTTGCCCTCTAGCTAAAGAACTCAAATACAGTCTGCCTGATGACTCAATTGCCTTATCTTTTTGGCTAAGGAGATTTGATGTCACAGCTACTGGAGATGTGGAGTTGGGAGTAGTTGTAGTCTGGGTCGTCGGCGTTACAGGCGTAGTGTTACAGGCTGTCAGTAAAGAAATCGCAGCAGTTACGAATAATCCAAGCTTCAAATGATTAGTATTCATGTGATTACTAGATATATTTTTAAATCAGAAAACTTAATACTTAAAAATATATCTTGCAAAGTCATCACAAAAATAAAATTAAGAGATGGGTGCAACCCATCTCTTAATTTTTACATTGATGCTTTGAGTAGTAGTACGAAAATATTTTTGAAAATCTGTTGCATATTATATAACTATATGAGAATATGATATCAATAAATTAAAAAGCTCTGGAGTTTACGGTTATGTTATTTCGCCAACTATTCGATCAAGAGACAGGAACCTATACTTATCTGATTGCTGACCCAGTTACTAAGGAAGCTGGACTTGTCGATCCAGTCCTAGAGCAAGTTGAGCGAGATCTCAAACTCTTGAAAGAATTGGGCTTGACTTTAAAATTCTGTTTAGAAACCCATATTCACGCCGATCATATTACAGGAACTGGCAAATTACGGGAACTAACGGGCTGCATGGGTATTGTTCCTGAAAATGCCCATGCAGCCTGTGCCAATCAGTTTATTCGCCACGAAGAAGTTTTGACTCTTGGGGACATCAAAATTCAGGCGATTGCCACGGCTGGACATACTGATAGTCATATGGCTTTTTTAGTAGATGGCACACATCTACTGACAGGGGATTCTCTCTTAATTCGTGGCTGTGGACGCACGGACTTCCAAAGCGGTGATGCGGGTGCATTGTACGATCACGTTACCCAAAGACTCTTTACTTTGCCTGACTCCACCTTTGTCTATCCCGGCCATGACTATCGGGGTAACTTAGTCTCTACCATTGGCGAAGAAAAGCAGTGGAATCCTCGTTTTGTTGGACGCGATCGCCATCAATTTATTGAGTTTATGAACAATCTTGATCTTCCTAATCCTAAAAAGATTGCGGAAGCCGTCCCTGCCAATGAGCGTTGTGGTAAGAATCCTGTCGCCGCTTAAATGAGACCTTTAACAAGGGGCTGAAATCCCTTGTCTTTCTAGATCATTTCCACTATCTATCTAAACTAAAAAACTATGGCAACTTCTAAAATGACATCTTCCGTTGATATCAATGGCATCAAAACGATTGATGCTGATAATCTGAAGCAACTCGCCGATCAGCAGTCAGTGCTGTTAGTAGACGTGCGTGAGCCCGCGGAACATGCAGGCGAAAAAATCGCAGGCTCAGTTCTATTTCCGCTTTCCAAATTTGATCCCCGTCAGATTCCCGTTGATCCCAATAAGCAATTAGTGTTGTACTGTCGCTCTGGCAATCGTTCTGGACAAGCCGCTCAAAAGTTGCTTGACTTTGGTTATCCCGAAGTCACCCATCTTGAGGGTGGTCTGACGGCATGGAAATCGCAAGGTTTACCGATTAAGGTCAATAAAAATGCACCGATTAGCATGATGCGTCAGGTACAGATTGTCGCTGGTTCCCTCGTTTTTACTGGCACATTGTTGAGTGCTTTGGTTTCGCCTTGGTTTCTACTGCTGACAGGATTTGTCGGCGCAGGTTTAATGTTTGCGGGGATTACCGATACCTGTGCGATGGCAATGCTTCTTGCCAAATTGCCCTATAACCAAAAGGGATAGAAACCAAAAGGGATAGAAGGGAATTTTCTTAAAACTATGACCCATTCGTATAATTCATTGACAAGTCAATTACAGCAATATATTCCCGCCCTAGATTGGCTCAAAAATTATCAATCTAAATATCTATTTGGCGATGTCACCGCAGGAATTATTGTAACGAGTCTGCTGATTCCCCAAAGCATGGCATACGCACTATTAGCAGGACTACCCCCTCAAGTTGGTCTATATGCCAGTATTCTTCCTGCAATTCTCTATCCATTGTTGGGGACTAGTCGCGTTTTAGCCGTGGGGCCAGTTGCCGTTGATTCGCTGATGGTTGCTGCTGCGATCGCAAAATTAGCACCGCCCAACAGTCCCGAATATCTGTTGTTAGCTCTGACGCTTGCCTTTTTGGTGGGTATTATCCAGATCGGTATGGGATTTTTGCGAATGGGATTTTTAGTGAATTTTCTCAGTCGTTCTGTGATTTCAGGATTTATCAGTGGGGCAGCGATTATTATTGGCTTCAGTCAAATGAAGCATTTGTTAGGACTCAAAATTCCTGCTACCGAGTCGTTTCTGGAACTACTAACTTTAATTGCCAGCAACTTCACTAAAATTAATGGGGTAACTCTTGGCTTAGGTTTAGCTAGTGTTGGCATTCTGCTCTATTTCAATCAGCCTTTAGTGCAGGTTCTCAAGCGCCAAGGTTGGAGCGATCAAAGGATTTTACCAATTTCTAAAAGTGCGCCTTTGCTCGTGGTGATTTTAGGAACTTTACTAGTCGCTATTTTCCAATGGGATCAAGTTGCAGACATCAAAGTCGTAGGCGCAGTTCCATCTGGATTATCGGCTTTGACAATACCCACATGGGATCTTCAGATCCTCCAATCGCTTTTCCCTGCCGCCATTGCGATCGCCTTAGTTGGTTATATGGAAGGCTTCTCAGGAGCGCAAGCCCTTGCCAGTAAGCGGCGCGAGAAAATCGATGCCAATCAAGAACTCATCGCCTTTGGGACAGCCAATCTGGGGGCAGCATTTTCAGGGGGATATCCTGTCACTGGCGGAGTCAGCCGCTCGGTGGTGAATTTCTCCGCAGGTGCAAATACTGGGCTGGCTTCGATGATTACGGGTGTGCTAGTGGCAATTACGGTGATGTTTTTTACATCATGGTTTTACTTTTTGCCGCAGACCTGTCTCGCCGCAATTATCCTCACTGCTGTTTATAAACTAATTGATTTTGCGACGCTTCGACGCATGTGGGCTTACGACAAAGCCGATGCGATCGCATGGATTGCCACCTTTATCGCTGTGCTTGGTTTAGGCGTAGAAGAAGGAATTATCATCGGCGCAATTATTGCTCTAGGCTTACATCTTTGGCATACGAGCCGTCCCCATATTGCCATCGTTGGACGCTTGGGCAATTCCGAACACTTTCGCAATGAGTTGCGCTATGAGGTCAAAACTAGTCCTCAAGTTTTAGCAATTCGCGTTGATGCGAGCCTTTACTTCGCCAATGCCAAGTATATGGAAAATTTCCTCAGTCGCACCATTAGTGATCGTCCGCAGGTCACCAATGTGCTGCTAGTTTGCAGTGCGGTTAATCTGATTGATGCCAGTGCCTTAGAGGTATTGGAAGGTTTAATTTTTGATTTAAAAAGTGTCGGGATTAACTTCTACTTCTCTGAAGTGAAGGGGCCAGTTATGGATAAATTGCTGAACATCGGCTTTGTGGATTATGTCGGTCGCGATCATTTCTTTTTGTCAACAGATGTGGCTATGCGTGAATTAGCGGGTATTTAAAACGCCCGTTACGCGGGCGTTTTAAATACCCGCTACTTTTTTGTTTAGCTAGGCTGGACTACTTAACAAAGCCCCTGCCAAACTATGTTCATCGGTGATGGCATCGGTGAGGTTTGCTTCTCGTAAATCAGCACCACGGAGATCGACTCCCCGCAGATCGGCTCCACTTAAATCTGCATGTTGGAAATTCGCACCGCGTAAGTCTGCACCGCGCAAAATCGCGTTATGGAAATTGGTATGATGGCAATTGCTGCCATTGAGGAGCGCACCACTAAAATCTACTTCCTGTAAATCGGCTTCCTCAAAACACGCTCCTTGAAAATTTAAACCCGCAAAGTTCCGTTGACCTATCTCATACTGTTTGATTAAACCATCAGCGCGTTGCAGCACTATATCCTCACTAGCTGACCTCATTGCGAGTGACTTGCTGTTATCAGGGGTTGCGATCGCAGTATTGCGATCGCAATTCTCATCAATAATCCTGAGTACACCAATAATTTGACCATGGGGATCATGGACAAGCACCGTGGACATACTCACATTTGTCCAGACCCCTTCCCGCACATGAAAAGCCATCTTCATCCCATTCACAGGTTTACCAGCTAAGGTATCCAAAATCGCCGCTTGTAACTCCAAGGCTTGCGACTCAGGAATCACAGGAACTACGTTCTCGACCTTCATCGCGGTATTCCACGCAAATAACTTTTCAGCCGCCGCATTCCATAACAGCACTTTGCCCTCAGGACTAATAATATCGATTGCCACAGGTACAGCCTTAATCACGGCACGTAATAATTCATTAGTCCGTTGAAGACTCGACTCTGCTTCACCACGCTCACTGATGTCGATACAAACGCCATCCGCCAACACCAGTCCTGATTCTGTACGATAATAGCGCGTGATATTCTGCGCCCACTTCACTTCACCCGTGACCGCAATAATCCGAAACTCATGACGGAAGGTGGCAAGTTTTTCAAAACCCGCCTTGACCAAAGCCTTAAACTGATCAACATCTTCAGGATGGATAAGATCTAGGAGATGGTAAGGGTTATTTTTGATTTGTCTGGGAGAAACCCCAATTAGATCGATCAAGCCATCACTAATAAAGGGCAGCGAAATTTTACCGTTGGGTTGCATTGCCAGACGATAGAGTGTGGCAGGCATACTCGACGCGATCGCCGCTAAGCGTAGTTCACTTTCCTTTAGGGCTGCCTCTGTCCGCTTCCGCTCCGTTATATCGCGGGAATTAATCACTAATCCCTGCACATTGGCATCTTGTAGCAAATTACAACATACAGACTCTAGATAAATCCAATCCCCATTAGTGTGTTGATAACGCATCACAATGGGCGTAGACACAGGAGACTCGTCAACGGATTGTGTTAAAAAATTCTGAAAGATTGGCAAATCTTCGGGATGAATGAATTTAATAAACTTTTTGCCGATCACATCTTCAGGCAAATAGCCCAAACTCTTGAATAGGGCAGGACTGCAATAGTGAATTGTCGTATCAATATCAAGGATGCTCACAATGTCAGAGGAATGCTGCATCATGGCTCGTAACTTGGCTTCATTGCGCGTCAGATTCCGTGAAATCCGTCGTTGCTCTTCGCGCTCTAACCGAATCTGGCGATCCATCAGATTGAGCTTGGCATTCATTTCCACAACGCGAATTTCTAGACCCTGATGGGACTGCTGCATGTTATCGAATTCCTGCTTACGTTGGGTGATATCTTGAATCCACCAGCGCATTCCCACCACTCGACCATCATGGGGAGTCCGAATACTGATAATGGTAAAGTTTGCCTCAAATGCTTGTCCTGCCCCCACCTGCATCCGTAGATCTAAACTCTTGATGTTTTGACCTCTTTGCAATTGCCCTAGTAATCTCTGAAACTGCTCTTTAGATTTGGCATGGACGAAATTTGCTAGATTCTGACCCATAGTTTGATAGCTAAACATCAAGGTTGCAGCGCGGTTTGCCTCAGTAATATCACCATTAGCATCGGTGACAAAATAACCATCAGGAGCAGCTTCAAATAGCTCTCGATACTTTTCTAACTCTGAGGTAAGTTCTTGCTGCTGAACATCTAGTTCTGTTAAACCTTCACGCAATATGCTGATTGCTTTTTCGAGGCTAGACTTCTGCCCATCGGGTTCCTGTAAGTCTTGACTTGCAGGTATATTTTCTAGGGATGCAGCAATTTGCTCTAGTTCATGCAGTTGCTGAAGTGAGTTTGCCATCAATTCGAGACAAGAGCGCATTCCCATACACAGTCTATATTTTGAGTTTTTGTTTAAAATCTAAAGTAATTATGAATTTTACAATTCAAAAATTGTTACTTTTGGTTTTGATAATTCCTCATCTATCATAACAGCTCGATAATCTATAAGTAACTGGGCGTAATTAAATTGCTGCCGAACATAACTGGCTGTAGTTATAACTATGCTGATTTACTTAATTGCAAAATATTTTTTGAAAGACTTGCAAAAAATGTGCACCACTATGTAATAATTACAAAGCACTAGAAAATGCCCTCATGGCTCAGGGGTAGAGCATTCCCTTGGTAAGGGAAAGGTCACGGGTTCAAATCCCGTTGAGGGCTTTAGTGAAACAAAAGCAAAAAGAGACATAATTTATAAATTATGTCTCTTTTTGCTTTTTAATGCGCTCTAAATGCTTTGCCTTAAATCTTCAACACTTACAGAAATTGTCCTGCTGGTGAGGCACAGGTAAGGGGCTTAAGCCCCTTGTTCAAATAGTTTGGAGTGGCATGATCGAGCTAAAAAGTATCAATCTCATCTTTGCGATCGCAAATTTGGATGTTTTTTGTGACAGTTCTATAGATACCGTTGAGGCAATCAAAGGGAAATCGTTTACTAGAGAAGAAGTGGCAATTATCCTAAACTGATTAAAATCATCGAAATACTACAACCACTATCATGATTATGTCATGTGTTTTTTTTGAATTGCTCAGACTGAACTTAGACAGGCTATTGGTCGCACTAGGGTAAACACTGAAGCTTACAAGGTGTATGTCTATTCAAATTTTCCTTTGCCTGAAGCTTGTGTTACGGATGATGAGAAGGTGTGAATTGCAACTAAACATAGAAGGAAGGTGAGAGGTAATATTTCTAATATTTCTTTTCTTTTCTATATTTATCTGCTTAACTCAATAGATGCTGCATCTTCGGCTGCCTTTGCATAACTCCAAAGATATTGGATTACGTCATTTTTATCAATTGAAATTGCGACAAAAGAAATATTATCGTTATCAGATTTATATGTTTTCAACTTTTCATTTAAGTAGGGATATCTTGTCAATAATTTTTCCATTAAATATGATTTGCGCGTAGTTTCACCATTCATACTTTCTTCTACCTCACAATTGGCAATTAGACGCTGTTTTTGACATTCTTCCCAAACATTAAGAGCATAAATATGTGCTTCTAGAGCATCTTTCATTAGTTTGGTATATCTAGAATTAATTGTCGAATCCTTACTATCAATAAAAGTTTCTGTTGCAAACTTATAATTGGATACTTCTTTGGGATACTCTAATAGACTAATTCCGATATCCATACGGGAGTTGATTTTTTTTAGCTCTGTTAAAGAATTTTTAGCGATTGGTGAGTCTATCAACTTTTTTTTATTAAAAACTAAAAAGAGTAAGCCAGAAAACAAGATAACTAACACTAATAAAGAAGCAATTAGTTTCTTGTTTTTTATCAACAAAGATAAACTTGACATACAGCTTTTTTTAGAGAAGTAAGGTAGAGAGTTTTTTTGTCCCTTAAATCCATATCGTACTAAATTTGTAAATCCTGTAGAGCCAAATGATTGATTTAACTTCCCAAGACTAGTTTCATTTAATTGCTGTCTTGAATCTAAGTTACAAGATTGTAATGTTGAATCTAAGGTATTAGAGTTACTAGCATTACTGCCATATTCTGAAAACATCTCTAGCAAGTTTAGAATACTGGAAGCTTCTATTATATTTTCAGCTATCGAAGCAGTGTTCTGTATCTTTTGTATAGTTAATATACCTACATTAATTGCCTCAAGAGTTTTACAAATTTCTAGATTATCGCCAAATTTTTTATAGTGTGATATTGCTATTGCACACAGAATTTCATTTTCCTTTGTGCTAAGATTGCTTTTCTGATTCTTTATTGCTGCTATAAGTTCAGGAATACCCCAAACAATAAACTCAAATTTTTGTGTTTGAGTAGACACTTCAATCTTTTTTGAAATAAAAATAGATGTATCTTTAATATCATTAATAGTAGATAAAAATATGCTAAATTTTCCTTTCAGTCTATTGAATATATGAGATTTAAATATTAGTCTATAATTGGTTAAAATCAACTGTCCACCTATTGCTTCTTTGCCTTGCATACCAACAAATACCATTAGTTGATTGAAGGCAAAACGGCTTAAACCGTATTCATCAATTTTAATAATTGCATTAGCAGTTTTACTCAAAATTATTCGTTCATCTGGCAGTAAATCATCTCTATTATTAGTCATAAATGACTGTTTGTCATATTTTGAAACATTAGAGTTGCTTTGTGTAATTTCTTGAATATCATCTTCTTGATTATTATTTGTATTCTGAATAGATTGTTTGACTATCATGTATTCTTGCATCCAATATATATTTGAGTCAGCAGATTCTTCTGTTTCTCGCATTCCAACAATCTTTAATTTTTCAATCAAGGTTGAATTCCACTCTTTAACTAAGTTAGAAATATCCTCAACAAAAGTATCTTGTTTAGGCTCTTGATTAGATACTATTACAATCTGTAACAATCCTTTACTCAATGTAACTCTGACTTTTACATCTAATTGTTTAAGACTATTCTTAATCAACTCAGATATAGCTTTAGTATCGCCATTTTTAGCTAATTCAAGTAAAACAGGATCTAAGTTTGATGCGCTAATCTCTTCTACCTTTACATCATTTTTAGATGTCTCACTAGCAATAGTTGGACTACTCACTGTAATAGCTATTTTTTGCTCTTCTAACTGTCTTACCACTTCAAAACTATCATTCCATTCTGGAATATCTTCACCAGTCTGTTTAGCGTAGATCTGTACTCTCTGAATAGAATCACAACCCAAACCATCAATCCACTTTTGGAGTGCAGTAACTAATGCTTTTTGATTTGGTACATTAGCCGCCTCTAACATGATTTGTAGGCAACTGTTTTTAGCAGATACTTTAGCTGTAATCCCTTTAGGCTGTAGTTGACGATTTAACAAAATAGCAATAGCTTGTAGATTACCTTGCTTTGCTGCTTGTTGGACGGTTGGTTTATTATCTGTTGACATCGTATTTTCTCAAGCTTGGTGTTACGTTGGTATCAAGGCTACTACAGACTGTTAGTAAAAGTTACACAGGATCAATATTTTCTTCTACGGTCTGACAGGTTAATCATTTATAATTCTCTAGCTTATCTTGGTATTTCTTATACTCATTACTTAAAGCGTATTTATTAGGACTTAACTTTTTATCCTCTAGTTGTAAACGTTTACCATCAAATTGTCCATAATCTTTCAACAAGCTTGGAGCAACATATACCGTCATTGTGTCTGGATCGATTCCAATTAGATGACGATCAAAAAGTGTGTGTATATCAGCCCTCAAAAGTAGACCATTTTTAGGATCGTTATTTTTGGTTTTGCTATAAGGTTCGATGTGAGCAGCTTCTAGAGCATCTTCAGAAATACAGCCTGTAATTGCACAACAACTATAAGCTTCTAACAACTTTTGTCGAAATTCGTTTTGTCCTTGCCTCCATACAATATATTTATTGATTCTATCTATAGATTTGTCATCATCATCATCATCAAAAAATCCCTCAGAGGCTAATTCTTCAAACAATAAATCATTAGTTTCAGAAGCAGATAGACTTTGACCACTGAGTGTATAACTGTGTGTTAAAGATGTATCAACAGTTTTAGCAATTTCTTGTGGTTCATCATTGACGATTTCAGTATTAGGTTCTTGTTGCGTAGTGACACATAAAAGCAGATGTTCGTTAGCTACTGCATTTGTACAAAGAAGGTCAGTATTTGTCATATCCTTCTCTTTCAACTGTTGATATTCTTGCAGATAAGCGTTGCCAAATAAACACCGATACTCATCTTTGATATTTACAAACTGCTCCTCAAACCATTCTAAAAACACAGGTGTGTAGTTGGAATCACCTACGGCAATTAGGTGTAACAACAACGAAATAGTAGGGTTGGACAGGAAAGAATGTTGTTGGTTTAGTTTTACAACAGCTAGAAAAGCTTCTTGATAAGATTGAATAATCACGTCTTTGTAGTCTTGTGTAAGGTTGAATGTTACAGACTTTGGTACAACGTAATCCTTACCAACTTTGATCTTTGAAGTTGCAATGTTTTCCCAAACCGACTCTACTGTATAAGTAGCCATGCAGAATTATTTACACATATCCGAACTAATGGGAAGATTCTAAGAATCACCATATCCGAACTAATTACTGTGAGACTAATTGAGCCACT
>NZ_JACJQB010000004.1 GCF_014696385.1 Pseudanabaena mucicola FACHB-723 | reverse complement strand
TTCCCTATGCTTGGCAAGAGAAAGGGACGGGTTTAAGCTTACCCAGTCAACGCAGTAAGAGGTTAAATGTCGTGGGTTTGATGAATCGAAACAATGACTTATCTGCTTATGTTTTTGAACGCAGTATCACCAGTGCAGTCATTCTCGCTTGTATCGATGACTTTGCTCGTCAATCTACCAAGCCAACAGTGATTGTTATGGATAAAGCCTCTATTCATACCAGTCAACTGATTCAAGAGAAATTAGAGCAGTGGAAGAACCAGCAAGTTGAGATTTTCCAGTTACCCCCTTATAGTCCCCAGTTGAACTTGATTGAAATTTTGTGGCGTTTCATGAAGTATGAGTGGATTGAACTCAATGCATATGAATCTTGGGAAAGTTTAGTCTCTTATGTTGAAAAAGTTCTTCGAGACTTTGGTTCAACTTATGTAATTAATTTTGCTTAGCTACTTATAAGTGCGCCCACGCCAGCTTTTGGGTTTTGTAAATGCTGAGATCCAAATGCGGAGTACCGCAAACAGATCGGCGAGGGGAGATAGCCAAAACCAAAACCCAACTTCGGTGTAGCTGGTACGAATGCCGAATACTAGTAAACTGCGAATGAATACTAAAAAGGCATTAAGCCAAAATAAAGCTGTGATTAATAGAGATGATGGCGGTTGCCAAATTGATAGGGCGATCAACAACGGTATTGGTAATCCCTGAACCGCAGTGAGTAATAGGCAATCGACAAAGGTTTGGCTCGGTGTCGAGGCATCTTTAAGATCTAGAGATCGCCCCCATTCGCGCCATGTTTCAGACATAGAGGTATACATCCGTACCTGCATCAAGGCTGCACCATCGAGAAAACCAACTTTTGCTCCCTTTTGGGCGGCGGCTCTAGCGAGAGTCACATCATCACAGAAGGATGATTTGGCAAGTTCGTAGCCATTTAGCTCAACTAGTTTGGCGCGTTTCGATAGAAAGCACTGACCATTTGCCATAACGCGCTCTTCAGTAAATTGATTGCGATCGCCTGTTGCGCCAAATCGAAAAATTAATGTGATTAGTAATGCAGGTTGTAGCCACTGCTCACCTGCGGTCTTGAGGATAAATTTAGGTGAAAGTGACACAATATCAAAATTGTCTTCAGTGGCTTTCTGCACAAAACTAGCCACTAGTCCCTGTTGGGGTAAGGTATCGGCATCTATACCCAAAATCCATTCGCTAGTTGGGTCGCTGTTGAGAAAGCCTGTGTGTAATGCCCAAGGACGACCTACCCACCCTGTGGGCAAAGGATCATCGGTAATCAACTTTAAAGGAATTGGGAAATTCTGTTGCAATTTCTGCACATATTCGGGTGTGCCATCCTGTGAGCGGCTATCGACAATAATAATTTCCTTAGCAGCTTGATCGCGCAACCCCTCTAGACAGGTCGGTAATCTCTCAATTTCATTCAGTGTGGGGATCACAATCGAGACTTGAGGATTTTGCTTAGCCAAAGCTTCGGCGGATGGCTCAAGCGGCAGTAACGGTGGATTGCGATCGCGGGCAGTGCTAAGACGTTTTAGGAGTACAAGTGTCGCGGGGACTTGTAACAACAAAAACAGGATCGGGAAAATTGTCAGGAAAAGCGGATTATTCAACTTGGATTGAGATGCTTACATTCTAGAAGGCTATCCTATCCTAAAACGAATCACCCCACCTGCTTTACAGTCGGGGTGATTGATCGTAACTATTCTTCTAGTAGACTTCTTAACATCCATGCAGTTTTTTCATGGACTTGCATCCGTTGTGTCAACAAGTCCGCAGTTGGTTCGTCACTGGCTTGATCGACGATCGCAAAAATGGAACGAGCAGTTCTTGTGACTGCCTCTTGACCTTCCACAAGCAGCTTGATCATTTCCGTTGCCTTGGGGACTCCTTCGGTTTCAGGAATTGAGGTAAGTCTCGCGTAGGCGGAATATGTGCCGGGGGCAGGTACTCCGAGGGAGCGAATGCGCTCGGCAATGAGGTCAACGGCAAGAGCTAGCTCGGTATATTGGGCTTCAAACATAAGGTGCAATGTATTGAACATTGGCCCCGTTACATTCCAATGGAAGTTGTGGGTTTTGAGATAGAGGGTGTAGGTGTCGGCGAGCAAGCGCGATAGTCCATCTGCGATCGCAATTCGATCCTCTTCAGAAATGCCGATATTAATCGAGCCAGATAGCTCTTTATCGGTTGATTTGTCTTTGTTTTTACCCATTTTCTTAATCCTGTTATGACTGGCTGCATTATATCTATTGTAATAGTCATAAAAAAACACCCATTGGGTGTCTCTTAAACTTGTCAATAGGAATAATTTAGAAATATGAACTAGTATTCGATGGTCATACTTTCATAGGTAGTATTTCGGGTTGTGTGAATACGCTCTGTGGGTTTAGCTTTAATCTTATTTAAGAACTGAGTTTCTGACATCTCCGCACTTACCGCATTATTCTCCACATCAAGATCTAGTTGCGCCAAATTGCGATCGAGTTCTGCAAGGCGATTCACGATTTGTTGCTGGCGATCGCAGACGCGCACTAGTTCTTCCTGCAAGCGCTCTTTTTCATTGGCGAGTTGATGCATCTGAATATATAGCGCCGAAGGGGTCTTACGTAGAGGCATAGAACGCAATTTGGGTTGAATTGGTCTACGGGATGCACGGGAGATAGTCATAGGAGTTAGTCCTGATAGACATTTAGTAGTTTGTTAAAGACATTTGCACAGTCAATATCTTTATGATTTGCTGGGAGTTGGCTCAAAGAAGACTTTATACAAAATAAAACCAACTAGCGCCATGATGCCGATGGAAATGGCGGCTGTTACTAGTTTAAATACAAAACTCAGGATTGTAAATGAGACTAGTCCAATCACGACAATAGCAGCAACTTTAGTTGCGCCAGTCAGACTATTTACCCAAGCGATCAAACTTCCTAAGCTAGTTTTAGCAGCATCAACACCTTGACCAACAGCGACAAATTCTGGCTCGGCGCGTTTGTTGGGGTCATGGGGTTGGCTACTTGTTTGTTGCTTACTGCCCATTACTTCGCGCTCTAGCTGACGAAAGCGTTCTTCTAGGTTATCGGGTTGATTCATAACAGCAATGAATAAAAAATCTATGGCTTATTCTACTGCATACTCCCTTCCCATTGAAAGATCAGAGTTGCGGCGCTTCGCGCCGCAACTCTATTTTGTTTTTATGTCTTAACTTACCTTGGCTATAGCTATATTATGTAAAGAAGTATAAAGTATTGTAAACAAATCGTAATTTTTAAAATGCAAAATAAAGTTGTTGTTGTTGTCGGTGCAACAGGTGGAATTGGTTCAGCGCTTGTCCCGAAATTAGCAGAGTTAGGGGCAAAGCTAGTGCTGGTGGCGAGAGACTCTGCCAAGTTAGAGGAACTGGTCAATAATTTGGAAGATGATTACGATGCTGTTGCGATCGCAATTCCGACGGACATCACTAAATTTGAGCAAGTAGAAGCAATGGTGCAAACTGCGATCGCGCAATTTGGACAGATTGATGTATTAGTGAATGCCGCAGGTGCGGGTGTGATGAAGCAATTCCTTCGCATCGAGCCGCAGGAACTTGACCAGATGCTTGACCTTAATCTCAAGGGTAATTTATATACTAGCCAAGCGGTTGCCAACGTGATGAAAGATCGCAAGATTGGGCATATTTGTAATGTAATTGGGATTCTTGGCAAGCATCCCATGGCAATGGCGGCGGCTTATTGTGCGTCTAAGTTTGGAGCGGTTGGTTTTAGTAAATGCATGGCGGATGAACTGCGCCGCTTCGGAATTAAGGTCACTCTCTTTTATTTTGGGGGAATCGATTCGCCATTTTGGGATAACGTAAGTCTCAAGGTCGATCGCAGCAAAATGTTAACTCCAGAGACGGCCGCCAATGCAATCATGTTTGCTCTTTCCGCTGACCCGCAAGCCGTACCAATGGAAATCAATATTCAACCTGAAAGTCATCTGTTCTTTTAGTGACAGGTAACAAAGCAAAGGTGGTGCGATGCACCACCTTTGCTTTTAAAGAAGATTTTAATTCAACGTAAGGCGATGTATTGCAAATTGCTGAGAAGTCTTTCTATCTCACCGAAATCAAGTTTAATGATAGTAGTTCAGCATAAATCTAGAAGCTTGTGCCGCTCGCATAGTGGGCTGCACAAGCTCTGATTTTAGGTTTAGACTGAACGCCTTCTGTCAATCATCTGCCTGCGTTGGAGACTGAAATGCACACAAGACTTGCCAAGAAACAGCTATATGTATTGTCTATTTTTGCTGCGCTTTTCTCAGTGGGGTTAGCACTGAAGGCAACAGAAGTATTTCAATCACGCTCCGTCAAAATACCTAGTCCAATCGAAGCGTCTAAATTAGCCGATTCCTTCAGCGCAGAGGAAATTTCGCAACTAGAAATCGATGATGTTCTGCGTGACCGTCTCCGCTTCGATCCACAATGGCAAGAGATTGCCCAAGCCGTTCGCCAAGATATTATTGCGGCCAAGTGGGGGAAAGATCCTGTGACGAATCCAGTTTGGAAAAAGTATGGCGCAAAGGCATATCCATTGCTGAGTTATTACACGCGCTCCCGTGACGAAACTCGACAAAAATATGGTCTTGAAGGAATTATCAGTCTTGGCAAGCCCTACACAACTCTCTGGCTGAAAGGGCATATTAAACGGCGATTGACCTATCCTTACTTTTACGATATTGCCCCCTATGGATCGGAAGGACAAAATCGGGAATGGGAAAAAACTTTTGGTCTTGATGATTCACAAGTGCGTCAGGAATTAATCAGTTTAGCCAAGGCAAATCTTGAACCAAAAAATTCCCCTCAATACTACAGCCAGTTCAACTTAGACTTTTTGACACAACTGTTGGGCTATGAAGCAATGTTTGGCAAAAATAGATACGACAAGGGAAAGAATTTTGTTGGTCTATCGGAATGGGTGCAGTATGAGCAGATTCAGCGACCCAATACATCGCAAGTTCAAGCCGCAGTCACTCTCTATCAAAAGTTATCCAGTGATGCCCAAGAAAACATTTTAGTTGAGCGATTAGGGGCAATGAAAGCAGGGGAAATTACACCCTTTGCGAGAGACTTCTTTCGTTCTTTAGCCAATGATTCAAGCGCTAGCGATCGCATCTGGGCAATTGCCGAACTGGATCGCCACGATGATCCACAGGGGACAGAATTGATCAGCAAAATTTTGAATGAGGATCTTGCTCAGCTTCATTCCCTCTCGAAGATTGTCAGTTACGAAAATTTTGCCGCTAAGGGGGATTATGCCTATTACCTCTTGTTGGGATTAGTGGAGAAATATCCACAGTCAAAATTTGCCAAGGCTTGCCGTGAGTATGGCGATTTAACGGGGCATTCCTATTTTGATGGACAGCCTCGCAGTCAAGCCATCCTCGATCGCAATGCCAAACGTTCAGAAAAGGAACGTCTTCAAGCTTGGCAAGACTGGCTAGGGCGCTATGCTGAGCATTCAGGAGCAGATGATGCGAATTACTTCCTTGCCCTAAGCCTACAGGACAATAACGATATTGTCGGGGCAATGCGAATTTGGATCAAAATGATGACGCAGCCGATGGGAGATCGGGATGCGGTTTATTTAGCATTTCCCCATGTGCGAACGCTCCTTGATGTCGGCTTGTCGATCGAACAGATGCAAACCTTATTGCAAGAGCCAGCCAGCCGCCCCATCGCACCACTTTTAGAATATGCGATCGCAATTCAATATGCTCGCTCACACAACTATGCCAAAGCCCTAGAGATTTCGGTAAATATCCAGTTAGCCAATATTCCCGACTCAGTTCTCGAAGCCTATTACCATCCTCAAGGTAAATGGTGGAATGAGGATACTCGTGTTGAAAGTTTTAAAAAAGATGCTCAAGAGCTATTGAATGAACAAAGGCAGCGCTGGCAAAAACTGCAACAATGGCAAAGCGAAAATACTCCCGAATCACGCTATCAAATTGCCTCCAATTGGGCGGGTATAGGGGGATGGGAAAATGGGTACTTACCGATTTGGAATGGTGGACGCGCCTATTTTCTCCCTATGGAATGGGATTGCGTTCGCTGGTGGGTTTGTAATCCTTCAAAACGCAGTAAAGCCGAGATTCTCGCCAAATATCAAGCAGGAAGTCAAAATGCGATCGCAATTTCCCTCTATCAGAACTTACTCGAAGATCGCAACCTTCCCCCAAACCTGCGTGAAAAATCTCTCTACATGTTAGCGATGACCCTGCTAAATCAGTGGGAAAACCACACTTTCGCAGAAACTCAACGTATCCATCCCCCCGCAGGACTCGCTGACAGCAATCAATACCTTCCAACTAGCGACGATCGTTACTTCTCCTACAAAGACTATGAGCAAAGGGAAAAGAACATCGGCTCTGACTATCAACGACGGATTGATGGCGTTATCACAGAATTACAAGTAAAGTTTCCCCAGAGTCAATTTACCGATGATTTACTATTTTCTAGTTTCTTTCTCAGTGAGCAATCTAGTTACCTGCAAAAGCTGCTTGATCGTTACCCCAACAGCGATCGAGCCGCCGAAGCGAGGTTTCTTCTGAATCTTAAAAAATAAGCATTAGTGAGAATTCTTTCTAAACTATTGCGAGTTCTCTCAAAACGTGATAGAACGAAATGATGAGTTTATTCCATCATAGAGAAAAAATATGAGGAAACAAACTAATCAAATCAATTAACTACTATTATTTTTCGGGTTCTTCTAATATGACCATCGATCTACCTGTAAGTTTACAGCCAGAGGGTTTTGGCGCGTCCTTACAAGCTTTGCAGAGTCACTTACAAGGCTTTCTCTCTGAATATGAAGACAAAGTTGCTCAAGCCCGTGCTCAACTCGCCCATGTTGAAGCCCTACTAGGCACTCTTCCTGCGGAAGCTCCTAAGACAAGAGGCAGAAAGAAAGAAGCTGTATCCGTCGCTGCCGTTCCTGTAATTGCTGTAGTTCCAACTGCACCAACAAGAGGTCGCAAACCTAAAGCTGTCACTACAACTGAAGCAGCCCCCGTCGCTACACCTGCTGCTAAAGGAAGAGGGAGAGGACATCGTCGCGGGTCTTTGACAACTCGACCTGCCTACGAAGGTCTTACTCTGACAGAAGCGATCGAAAAGATTTTGCAAGAACGTCAAGGTCAAGCTGTAAATGCTGATGATGTAGTAAATATCCTGTACGGAGAATTAACTGAAACAGTTTTCCGCGTTGCGAAGGAGCGAGTCACCAAAAATCTTTCTAAGGGTAAAGGAGAAGATCGATGGAATCGTGTTCCTAACCAACTTGGTTATTACACCATCTCTTTGGATACGCTCAAAACTATCCCTACCTCCACGATCAAGCGTGGTAGAGCAGCATCGGCAAAGACTGAAGCTCCTGCAAAGGCAACCAAAGCTGCGGCAAAAGCGGCAACGCCTAAGGCAACTAAAGCTGCGGCAAAAGCGAAAGCACCTAAGGCAACCAAAGTCGTTGCGGCAAAGGTGAAAGCACCCAAGGCAACCAAAGCCGTTGCTCCTAAAGCAAAGGTCAGCAAAGCTGCACAAAAGGCTGAAGTAGCGGCGACCAAGGCTCCATCGAAAAAGTCTGGACGTTCAAGCTCCTTAATTATGCGTCCTCTCTATCAAGGTAACACCTTAACCGATGCCATCGAGAAGGTGCTACAGGAACGCAAGGGCGAGTTTGTAAATGCTGATAGTGTTGTGAAGGCTCTCTATGGTGATCTTTCCGTAGAAAACTTCCGTCAAGCTAAGGATCGCGTTACCAAGAACTTGTCTAAGGGTAAGTTGGATGGTAAGTGGGAGAGAGTTCCTAACCAACTAGGCTATTACACCCTGTCAATGTCTGCGGTGAAAGCATAGTTGCATTTTAGTTAGTTATTGACTGACAATAACCACCATAAAGACTCGCAACGCGAGTCTTTATTTTTTTGCTTGTGTTAGGTGTAATCATGCTTTAGAATATCCAACGGGAGAGATGGCAGAGTGGTCGAATGCGTTCGACTTGAAATCGAATGTTGTGAAAGCAACCGAGGGTTCGAATCCCTCTCTCTCCGTAAAAACAAGAAAGGCTACCCAAGGGTAGCCTTTCTTGTTTTTTCATGAAGTACAGCGTTACGCTGTACCTTGTTGTTTATTATTCTTTGTCGATTCTAATCATTACTTTTTCATCGGCAATCGGTAGTAACACCGATGACTCTTGGGCGGATGTGAGGTTGGGCTGAGGAATTTGAGATTTATGGGGATGTGGTTTATTCTGACTGCGCCAATTCGTAAACTTTCCCTTGAGCCAACGGAACGCAGGAGGGGTCGCAAACCAGAGCAGCACAGCACCTAAAATAATGGAGCTAATTTTGACAACCCCAGAGACTAGTGTTTCTAGAGGAATCAAGGTTCCTGCATAGTAGGCAACACCTGTGGTGACGGTTCCCCAAACTAATGCACCTGTGGCATTAAAAAACAGAAATCGCGGATAGGGCATCCCCGATAGCCCTGCCATGGGTCCCGCAAAAATGCGGAGAATAGCAATAAATCGACCAAAGAAGACAGCCCGATCGGCACTGCCGCGAAACTTTTCCCTTGCGATCGCAATTTCATCACTGGGCATCCGAAATAACTTGCCAATTTTTTCGAGCGCGGGCAAACCACCCCAGCGACCTAACCAATATCCTGCACTGTCGCCTAAAATCGCACCGATCACAGTACAGACGAGAACTAGTGGATATCGCAGTTCACCATTGCCAGACAAAAAACCACCAACAAGGGTAATTGTCTCTCCTGGCAGTGGTATACCTGCGTTCTCTAGCATGATGCCAAAGAAGACAATCCAGTAACCGTACTGCTGAATCCAGCCTTGAATAATTTCTAACGAAAAAAACTCAAAATGCATGAGTTATGACTCAAAGTTTAGTTGATTAAGGGGTTTATGAAAAATTGTTACTTTTTGTATCATTATAGTTGCTTCAAGGGCAAAAAATTGCCCTATCTCTCCCATGAGTTACTCTTTGCCCTGCTCAGGGTCACACTCAGGGTCACAGGTTGATGGATATGGCATTGACGGGGCAAGCCGTAATACATTGCTCACAGACAACACAGCGCGATCGCATGAAGGATAGTTGAAAAGTTTTCGGATCAATAGTGAGAGCTTCAGTAGGGCAAACTCCTGTACACAAGCCACAATCGACACAGGCGGTATCGTCTATTACAATTTCGCGACCATGTAATGAAACCTCGATATCTTGCGATCGCATCCAGTCCATCGCTTCTTCGAGTTGATCGATATCACCTGATAGCTCTAGTACCATTTTGCCCACTTTATTTGGGGCAACTTGAGCGCGAATAATATTGGCGGCAATATTGAAATCCTTGGCAAGCCGATAGGTGATCGGAATACTAATTGCTCGCTTGGGGAAGGTAAGGTTAACTCTTTTTTTCATGATTTGTATTTTTGGAGATTCCCGCCCTGATAAACCAGCAGTAAGCCTATCTATTAATTATGAAACTAATTGCCAATAAAAAATCAAATAAAAAATCAAACAGGAAAAAAACTGATAGACTTACGGAGACTTTTTTGGTTGCTGAAATTGGCTAGCAGATAGGAATATGGGCAAAGTATTTATCTCCGCAGGTCATAGTGGTTTTGAAAGTTCCTTGGGAGATCGCCATGAGCTTACGGGTGTCACTAGTGATACCGCTGAGCTAGTGGCAACAAGGGACTTAGTAATTGCCGAATTGCGATCGCGAGGCATCGCCATCGCCACGCCCAGTGATGATTTGAATTTGACAGAAGCAATCGCATGGATTAATGCAAGGGCAACTTCTGATGATGTAGCGATATCTCTCCAAATTGACATCACGAATATATCGGAATTTCGTGGCATAACCGCTTATTACATTACGCATAATGCCCTGAGGAGAAGGCAAGCAGAAATACTTACCAGTTCTTTAACCAAACGAGTTCCTGAAATCATCAATCGTGGCGCAAAACCCGATGTAGTGGCAAGTATTGGCAATTTGAGTTTTTGTCGTCAGGTCGCAATTCCTGCCATCCTAATGGAATTGGTATTTGCCAATAACTCACAGGATCGTTTATTAATGCAAACTAGACGACGGGATTATGCGATCGGGATTGCCGATGGTTTGCAAGCATGGCTCAGCGAAACCGCTACCACTATCCCCGTCTTCACGCCTCCTAATCGTCAAAACCCGAAGCCCACCGTCACCTATCCAGAAATTAAAATCAGTCTCAATGCTCAGAACTATGAAGAGAAGGGAATTCTGATATCAGGTAATGTGTTTGTACCTGTTGATTTGGTCGATCGTCTTGGATTTGAGCTGCATCAAATTCCCCTCTCCTGTCGTCTGCGCTATCAAAATATTGTCTATGTACAAGCGATTGCTCTACGTGAACTGAATGTTTCGGTATCTTGGGATAGCTCCACACGCACACTCTATCTAAAAACAATATTTAAGCTATGTGTGGAGAAAATCGATCACATTATGGGCATGGGTAATGCATCAGAAGTACAGCTATTGATGTTTCTCAAAAACAATAACGAAGCTGCCCTCAACAACTATGGAGACTTACCACGCATCTATCGCGAAGAAGCGGAAATTGAGGGCGTAAATCACGATCTTGCTTTTTGTCAGATGTGTATCGAGACAGAATTTTTGCGTTTTGGCAAGGGTGTTGAACCTGAACAGAACAATTTTGCCAGTCTCGGTACGATTAACCATGCCAAGGCAAAAAACAATAATTGCGGGGCAAGTTTTCCTGATCAACGCACGGGTGTTAGAGCGCATATTCAACAACTCAAAGCCTATGCTAGCCATGCTCCACTCGCCCATGAAATCGTTGCTCCTAGATTCCATTTGGTCGCGAGAGGGATTGCCCCATCATTAGCGCAACTGACGGGACGCTGGGCAAATGATCTACTCTACGATCGCAAAATCATGGCACTAATCCGTCGTCTTTATGAATCCGCAGGGATGTTTTAATCACTATATCTAGAAGGCGAGTGGCGGCGCGATGCGCCGCCACTCGCCTTTTCACAAGTATTCCAAGAGTTGAAATTCTTGTAAAGTGCTGGCTAGAAGTAACTTTTGGGTAACGCGAATTAGGAATAATCGTTTCATCGCCACTTCGTGACTCACACCAAAAATTTGGCAACGATCGTAAAAGTCCAAAAAAGTCTTGGCAAGCAACCGCCATAATTTGGATCGCTCTTTGAATCGGGATAAAGACTTATTTTCTAGATCGGTTGCAATATAGTTTGCGATCGCAAAATTTTGTAGCAACAGATTAATTTCTGATATCTCTGAGTAACTGAGGATATTTGGAAATGATTCATCTTTTAACCATAAATTCTCTCTTACCGCTAAACGCATTAAGGCACAGCAACGGGCATAGGCGTATTGCACCATTAGGTCAAGAGTCTGTGTAATTGCACTTTGCGAAATATCACACCTTTGCCACATACCATTTCTATACTCAATTCCCCCAATTTGCGATCGCAACAAATTACGAAGACATCCAGAAATATAAACATCACTGAGACAAATATTTAGCCAACCTTTACCAATTACTTGGATCTGCCACTGAGCAGTAATTTCTGGATTTTGGGAACAGCTTTTTGCGATCGCATCGGCAATCTCTAAGATTGCCAGTTGCAAGCGATGGGCAAGTGCTAAGGCAATTGTTGATGTGTAATGGGCATTGTATTTGGGATAAGCAATCTCAAGGGGAACTTGTTCAGCCTGAATCTGCAATCCAAAGACAGAATTAATCGTCATTGCGATCGCAGTTTGAATATTTATAACTGGCGAAATTTGGCAGTTCACAGTTCAGTTACCTATTACGTGGCAACCGAATTTGATCTTTCTTGTCGAGCGGACTAAGGATTTGATTGAGTGACCTAAGCTGCTCAGGAGTTCCCATCGAGATCAATACATCCCCTTCTAAAATTTCCGTATTTCCATCTGGCCCCGCGATCAAATGACCATCAGCGCGACGAATTGCCAAAACGAGAACTCCTGTCTGCGCTCTAAGGCTCGCTTTTTTTAAGGAAACTCCCACATAACTTGAGTCATCAATCCGATATTCTTCAATATAAAAAGAACGATTTTCACCAGCGATAATACCATCAACAAAATCCATTACCTGCGGACGCAAAGCCACCGCCGCCATGCGTTTTCCACCCGTGATATAGGGCGAAATCACCTCATCAGCACCACCACGCCGCAACTTTTGCATTGCCTCCTCATTACTGGCTCTCGCAATTGCCCGAATCTCAGGATTTAATGTTTTTGCAGATAGTACCGTATAGAGATTCTCGGCATCCGATGGCAGCGCTGCCACAATGCAAGTTGCGCGGTCAATTCCCACGGCAAGGAGGGTTTGATCAAGCGCCGCATCACCTTGAATCGCGGGATATCCCATCTGTTCCGCCTGCTCAATTGCCTCTGGAGCGCTATCAATCACCACAAAAGAAATACTCCCCTCGGCTGCAAACTCCGCAGTAACTTGTTTACCAGTGCGCCCAAATCCACAAATAATGTAATGATCGTGCAATGATTGCATAAACTTCCGTTGTCGCCTCGCCTGAAAAATATTATAGATGTGACCATTGGCAATTGCTGCCGTAAACTGAGTGGCAATGTAACTAATCGTCGCGACTCCCATCACGATTAAAATCACCGTAAAGATACGTCCCTGCATATGCAGGGGATTTGTTTCCCCATAGCCGATGGTCGCCAGTGTGATCACAGTCATGTACAGTGCATCAAACCAACTCCATCCTTCGATTAACCGATATCCCAATGTCCCAGTTACAACCAGCCCGATTAACAGGGAAATATTAGTGATTAAGGTGCGCTGATATTGCAGCAATTGCTGCTGTAAAAATTTTGGTTGCAACTGTTGATAACTATTCGGACTTTGGAAAGCCATACATACTCTGTATTCTTAAAGAATTAAATGCGAAGTTAATTCAAAAATGCTAATTTTCTGCCATGATTTTGCATAATCGATCTAATGCTGTCACCGATGAGACAAGTATGCCATCAGAGATTCCCCCCGACACTAACCAAATCATCAGTTCCCCCTATCGTTCCGCCGTGGATATTGACGATGAAAATCTCGATAAATTCCATGTTTGGACTGGCTATAACACCAAAACTGATATTAGCAGTGATACCAAGTTCCAAATGCGGAACTTTCATATTGACTTAGGAATGGCGGTAATTGGCTTCGGCGTAATCTGCGGATGGGAAGTGCGATCGCGAAAAATTGATTATAAAGGTAAAACCCATATTATTTACGAGCTAAGAGGCAATACATCGCCTCAAGTCATACCGCTACTACGTCAAAATTGTAGCGAAGAAATGGCAACCTTCTTACATAGTCGGCTGATTAGAACCCTAGATTTTTTGCGGGCTTGCTCCAAGTTTTCGGGCATTCCCCATGTACATATCATTTCCCTTCGTAATCATTACGTGATGAGTGCAGTTTGGCGACCATACCAAAATAAGATTTGGATGGTTCCTGTCGATCAAATCGAAGGAGCTTCTGGAGCAAATCATGTTGCCTAATATTTTGCCTAAAGTAGCTTGCCTAAAGTAGTCTGAAATGAAATCTTTAGTGAATGATAGTGACAATACTGTGGTGGTCACAGGTATTGGCATAGTTACGGCAATCGGCGCTGATCGTGAAAGCACTTGGCAAAAACTTTTACAGGGCAAGTCGGGAATCGAGTTTGATCAGCAATTGGAGTTGCCCTTAGCAAGAATTCACTCCTCAGAATCATCTTTAGAATCAGCGCAGTTCCGATCGCGATCGCAATTTCTACTCCACAAAGCTACCATCGCCGCAATCACCGATGCAAATATGGAACTTCCCGCAGTCAATTGTGGTGTGGTAATTGGTTCTAGCCGTAGTCATCAACGAGAATTAGAGTTGTTGCTTGATCAATATGATCAGCATGACCAGCAATTTATTAATCATATTGATCAATTTGGTCAATATTGGAGGCATTTACAACCAGCGACATTATCGGCACATATTGCCCAATTAATCCAAACCCAGTCGCCTGTATTTGCACCGATGGCAGCCTGTGCAACTGCGAACTGGGCAATTGCTCAAGCTTCGGAATTAATTCGAGCAGGTCGCTGTGAAATTGCGATCGCAGGGGCAACCGATGCCGCGATTACGCCCTTAACGATCGCAGGTTTTCAAAAAATTGGTGTCCTCGCCAAATCAGGCGTGCATCCCTTTAGCCAAGAACGCTCAGGTTTTGCCTTGGGAGAAGGTGCAGCAACTTTAGTCTTAGAATCCTTAAGCTCTGCCAAAAAACGGGGCGGAAAAATCTATGGTCATGTTTTAGGCTGGGGAATTACCAATGATGCTTACCATGCCACTAGCCCTAACCCTGATAATCAGATGGCAGCCGTTGCCCTGCAAGACTGTCTCTTGCGATCGCAAATTACACCTGCGGATATTGGCTATATCAATGTGCATGGAACCGCAACCATGATGAATGATGCCCGTGAAGCTAATCTGATCCAACAATTTTGTCCTCATGCTGCCGTCAGTGGTACTAAGGGGGCAACGGGGCATAGCCTTGGCGCAACGGGAATGATTGAGGCAGCTTTTTGTTTATTAGCTTTGCGTGATCGGCAGTTGCCCCCCTGTGTGGGAATGCGAACCCCCGCCTTTGATTTATCCATGGTTTCCCAATCTGAGAGCGCTCCCAACCTCCAATATGCCCTTAACTTTAGTTTCGGTTTTGGTGGACAAAATGCAATCATCGCCTTTGGTCAGATATAGCGAAATTCGTGTAGGATTCTACTCAGTTTGATTCGTCATGTAGCAGTAAAGGAATTAATTTCCCGCCGAAGGCGGGAAATTAATTCCTTTACCTCGCTTGCTTAAAATCGCCTCTACTTTCCCATTGAGATGTCTGTACCAAAACCATTCCAGCTAATGTGGGCTTTATCGGGGTTGCTGTTAACCATTGCCTGCACATTCATTCGCCCTTCTTTACTTTTTCCATCCCTCACGGGTGATGGCAATAATGTTGAGACTGAACTAATCAGGGCAACGCTGCAAATCGGTGCAGTTTTACTCACAGGCTGTCTCGGTGGTCGCAATGCTGCATTGCTATCGCAAGTTGCCTATATCATCTTGGGGTTAAGTGGATTTGGCGTGTTTTATCAAGGTGGCGGATTGGAATATCTCAAATCTCCAGCCTTTGGCTATTTATTAGGATTTGTGGTTGGGGGATGGATTTGCGGATATCTTGCCTTTTTGAAACCCCCAAGTTTAGAACGAATGGCAATTAGTTGCTTTAGTGGCATGTTCGCCGTGCATATCATCGGCATTATCTATTTAGTAATTATTCAAATTCCCAATTTCGGCGCAATTCAAACTTCTTTTTGGCAATACTCTGTCCAAGTCCTATCAAGTCAGTTTTTGGTTGTCTGTGCCACTATTGTCATTGCCACATTTTCCCGCAAGCTTCTTTTTTACTAAGAAAGTGGTTGCAGCGCTTCGCGCTGCAACCACTTTCTTAGTTTTTATTACAAGAACGGTAAAAATATAGTCAAAATTTCGCCATCATAGGCAGCACTAGTTGAATGCATTCTCACTGTTAGTTTGCCACCAAGCGCTTTTAACAGAGTCTTGGTAGTCGGTAAGCTCAAACTTAATGTCCCCGTTTCAGGCTGGAGCATTAACCACTGTCCAACGGCTTTTAGTAATGGCAAATCACCACCACTATGCTGAGTCACCTGCGATTGAAATTGGAGTTTCAGATATTCACCAGCACTGGTCAGGATCAACTGAATATGACTATCGGGAGGGAAACTACGAACTAAGCGATCGACCAAACCATTGAGAACTTGAGCTAGAAGCATCGCATTACTGGAAATCATCGGAATTTCCGTCGGCAAAATCATCTCTAGGGAAATTTGTCGCCGCCCTGCATATTCTTGCCAGCGCATAAATCCATCACTCAAAATATCGGTGATTTGGGTTGCTTCTAAAAGAATCGGATAGCTATCTAACTGTGCGGCTTCAAAAATGAGATTAAACCGTTCGATCTGCTCTGTACATTCAGCATCAACCCGATCTAGCCGATTCTTCACTTCTGCGGATATATCCTTACGCCGCTTTAGCGATCGCACTAGCATCCGAATCGTCGTGAGCGGAGTCCGCACTTCATGGGTAATTGCCTTGATGATATCAACTTCCTGAATTTCAGGAATCGGCAATTCCTGATGTATTGAAGACTGCGCCATCAAAATTGCCCCAAATCTCGCCATGATTTGATAGGGTGGCAAGACTGGGGGAAATTTGTGCAAATTATTCTGCCATAGGGCTTGTTGCTCAGAGCGACGGAGGCGCGGCAAGAGGCTATCTAACACCTTTGCGATCGCAATTGGATGCAATGACCAAAGACAAGTATGATTTTTTGCCGATGATACGACCAGAGCGCTAAAGGTCTCGGTCACTAAAACACAAAACCATTCTTGATTAAGCAGATCAGCCTTGGGAATCGAAACTACCTGCGTATCGCCAATTGGCAAAGTCCCCGTTGGAAATAATGAAGATTTGCTTGTTGTAAATACCCAAGTTTGTAAATTGGTTTGGCGAAATGCCGCATTTGCCAAAATGTGAGGATTATGAGTCAACAACATGCCCTTGAGAGGCATCTGCATCGATAACTGTTGCAAAACTGCGATCGACCGATGCCAAAATTCCTTAGCCTCGGTTTGGTGCAACTCTTCCACAAACTCAAGGGTTTCTGGGTCTTGATGCAAAGCCTCGTATATTGTTGCCAATCCTGTCGCCAATGTTTACTGTCCTTCGCCTATTCACAGCTTTTCAGGAAGCTTAGCTGAAGGCGGCTTCCTGAAAATAAAATCGATTGATAGAGACTAGCGACCTTGAGCCAGTGCAGTTTCTGCACGGTCAAATTCTTGAAGGAGGCGATCACGAGTTTTCGCAGGAATAGCACGCTTGGTCGAACCATTATAGTAACCAGCCAAAGTATTTAAGGCAGTTGACATGGTGGTGTAAGAATACAAACCGCTCTTGTCGCGATCAGCGCGATAACGGGATACATAGGCATTGATCTTATATCTTGCCGAGGTCTTAACTTCATTACGATTCTCAGCATTGTCAGGCAAATTGATTGCGTCACGCAGAGTTTTGATGGTATCGGTTGTATCAGTGACATAGTTGCCCGTTAAGCCTGCATTAACCAGTGTTTGCACTTCTTTTGTCGATAAAACTTCGCCTTTTCTGGCAAATAATGCAGCATCTGCGGCTGGGGTAAAACCACCAAATACCACTAGAGCCACTAATACAAATGCGATCGCAGAACGACACAAGCCTACCCAAGAAACTTGTAAAATCTCTAGCGAATTAAATAGCAACTTAAATAAAGACTCGTATTTTGCCTTCATATTTATAGAAATGTATATATTTGTTGTCCCTTTAATCTTATGGCTTTTCGGTCAACCTCCCCTAGTATCCAAAGGAGGGGATCGTAATGTTATGAATTCATAACATTACGATCCCCAAGCCAAATTTTAAAAGTAATCGCCACAACAATGACAGGCATTTGATCTTAGCTAAGTAGTTACACTTATAAACTTCCATAAATCAGCTTAAACCAATAGAAGATATACCTTCCAGCCATTGACCATCTTCAAAAATTTGGCAAAATGGACTTAGCTACAGACCGATCCCTAAAAATGCGGCACTAGTAATCACAACTATTTTGTAAATTGTGATACTCGCTCCACACTTAGGGATAGACATCATTAAAAGCAGTTGGAGGTTAATTGTATGGCGAGGGAACGTCCTCCCCTAGAAGAAATGACCTTGCGTCAGCTTCGCAAAGTAGCAGCAGAATTAGAGATTTCCCGCTATAGTCGGATGCGAAAATCTCAGTTACTTGCTGATATCCAAACTATTCTTACGGCTCAAGGTGCAGCCTCATCCTCAGTAGATCGTAGTAACTCGGAGACACAAGAAATCGTGGAAGCATCAAAGTTTAATTTGGGTAGTGAAGAAACAGAAGAAAACCTAGAACCACTTGCTGCCGTCGATAAGAGTATTGGCGAATTACCAAGTGGCTATGGCGAAAGCCGCATCGTTCTATTACCGCGTGATCCCCAATGGGCCTATGTCTACTGGGATGTTCCTAATTCTGAGAAAGAAGAATTGCGTCGTCAGGGTGGGCAACAGTTGGCATTGCGTCTATACGATGCCACTGATATTAACTTAGATTACCAAACCCCTAACAACCTTCAGGAATATAACAGCGATGAACTCGCCCGTGAATGGTACTTACCAATCCCCATTAGCGATCGCGATTATGTAGCTGAGCTTGGCTATCGCTGCGCTGATGGTCGTTGGTTAGTGTTGACCCGCTCTAAGGTCGTTCACGTTCCTCCCGTATTCCCATCAGAATGGGTAGAAGACAACTTTATTACTGTACCTTGGGATCAAGATCTCAAAGGTCAGACCCTATTTACTCTCGTTCCTCCTAGCAAAAAATCTGCTCCCGAACCAGAGCAAACCACAGCTAGCAACGACGATTCCTACGACGAAATCTTTAATATTGCCCGTGAAGCTGAAGTACAACGTATTTCTGGTTCACTCTACGGCTCTATGCAGCATGAATCAGGCATCGGCATGGCTCCTGAATCAATTAGCTCCTACATCTTCCCATCAGGTGCAGGTCTATTTGCAGGCGCAGCAGGCGCAATCAGTGCAAGCGGTATTAACTACTCTGGCATTGGCATGTCTAGTTACAGCTTCTTTTCTAGCGAAGCCCCAGCTCGTCCTCGTCAGTTCTGGCTAGTTGCCGATGCCGAATTGATTGTCTATGGAGCAACTGAGCCTGATGCCTCAGTAACCATTGGCGGTCGTCCAATCAAACTCAATGCTGATGGAACATTCCGCTTCCACACATCTTTCCAAGATGGCATTCAAGACTATCCAATTTTTGCAGTTGCTGCGGATGGCGAGCAAAATCGCGCTATCCACATGAAGTTCGAGCGCCAAACCCTAGAGCGTCGTACTAATACCAAGGAAGAAGCAATTCCTGAATGGATTAGCTAAATTTCTACCTTAAAAAAAGGCGACGCTGTGCGTCGCCTTTTTTTTGGAAATAATTTAACAAATCAAAACCCAAGAAGTGATTTACAGCGCAAAGCATTGCAAATCACTTCTTGAGTTTTATGTCTTAAGCAAAACTTTGATTGCTATACATATTTTGTAGGATTATAGACAAAACAATAGATCGCAACAATCTCTAACTTGGTGAAACACTATGTTGGTAGGGAAAATCTTAAAGCAGCGCTACAAAATTATTCAAGTTTTAGGAAGTGGGGGGTTCGGCGATACATACCTAGCAGAAGATACCGACTTGCCCCGCCATCCTACCTGTGTAGTCAAGCAATTAAAGCCCAAGGATACGAGTACAAACGTCTTACCGATCGCAAAAAGCTTATTCGAGCGAGAAGCTGAATATCTCTACAAATTAGGCAACAGCCATCCGCAGATTCCCACGCTATTTGCTCACTTTGAAGAAAACAATGAATTTTTTCTAGTCGAAGAGTTTGTAGAAGGGCATAGCCTAGAGCAAGAAATTCCGATCGGTCATCGTTTGACAGAAAGTGCCACTATTGCCCTGCTCATCGAAATTTTAGAAGTTCTTGCCTTTGTCCATCAAAATAATGTCATTCACCGTGATATCAAATTAGCGAACCTGATGCGCCGTCAACAAGATGGCAAGATTGTCCTAATCGACTTCGGGGCAGTTAAAGATATTAGTGTTTTGGGGACAAATTCCCAAGGTATGACCGATGTCACCGTTAGTATTGGCTCACCGGGATATATGCCTAGTGAACAGGCAAAAGGCAAGCCTCGACTCAGTAGTGATGTCTATGCCGTAGGTATGATCGGCATTCAAGCGATTACAGGAATTGCACCTGACAGCTTGCAAGAAGATCCGCAGACAGGTGAGATTTTATGGCGCAACTACGCACAGGTTAGCGATGCCTTTGCGGAGGTTCTGCAAAGTATGATTTTTTATCACTTTAATCAGCGCTATAAATCGGCGGTAGAGGCATTGCAAGCAGTGCGATCGCTATCCCCCACTAATGTTAGTAATAGCAATTATGGCAATGCAATATCAGGGAATATTGCCCCAACAGAAGTAATCTCATACTCTACTCCCAACTTGAATACCAATCCAGTTATCGCGGCTCACTCACAGGGAACACCACCACCCGATCCCACCATCATTCATTCTTCTAATACCGCGCCCCACGTCACGATCACCGACAATGGTTCTAAGCCTACTCAATTATTTCTTTGGTTGGCGTTAACAGGAATCGTCTCCGTTGGTGCTGCGATCGCAACGGCAATGATCGTCCCCAAACTGATTAATTCGCAAGCAGATCAAAGTCCCAAAGCACAGGTAAAACCCACGGAAACGGCAACCGTAACCGCCAGCCCCACCGTAACTGCCAGCCCCAGCGAAAGCATCACTCCCCCACCCGTGACTCCGCCACCAATTAGCAATTCCTCTACTCGTCAAAGTTTTGGGGCAATTGCGAGATCTCCCTCAACACAGGACAAAGGTTATTCTTGGAACTATGCAACCCGTCAAGAGGCTGAAACAAGAGCGGTTACTGAATGCGAAAAATTTGGAGCATCAGATTGTCAAGTCATGATTTGGGCAGCAAATGCTTGTTTGTCTATTTCCGAGGGATCGAATGGTTCGGCGGGTACAGCATGGTCAGTCGATAAAACTGCGGCAGAAAATAAAGCTAAGGAAGTCTGCCAAGATTTTGAAGGTGTAAATTGTACAATCACACGTACTATTTGTTTACCTGTGACGACGACTGAGTGATCTTAAAAATATAATCTGTAAATTCTATGGCTAATGATTGGATTGATAATCTCAAATATGATGAGAAAGGACTAATTCCTGCGATCGCACAGGACTATGAAGATGGCACAATTTTAATGATGGCATGGATGAATCGCCAAGCCCTAGAACTAACCCTATCAACTGGTGAAGTCCATTATTGGAGTCGTTCCCGTCAGGAGCTATGGCATAAGGGGGCGACTTCTGGGCATATTCAGAAACTGAAAAAGATATATTACGACTGCGATCGCGATGTGGTTTTAGTCAAGATCGAGCAAGTTGGCGGCATTGCTTGTCATACAGGCGCAAGAAGCTGTTTCTTTACAGAAGTGCCGATTTAAACAACAAGAGAGTTGTCGCATGATGCGACAACTCTCTTGTTACAGCGCTCTCGTAGCGATCGGCACAAGCTTCTAGGTTTTAAGTAGATTGCTTAGGAACGGTTTTATCCTGATCATCCTTTTTGGGATTAGGTTTATCTATAGTTTCAAAGGATTCGTCACTCAAGTCATCTATATTAAGACTCCCTGCTAGAAAATCTTCAATTTCACTCCTCGCTGAATTGACTAAATCTTCATCTAGATCATCAAAAGCAGAAAGATCAAACTCCTCATCAGCTTCATTAGCCATTAGCGAGTTAGAACCAAAAGCGGAGACTCCCAAATCTAAGGCAGACAAATCAGAGTGCGTCGATGTAGTCGCCGTATCTGTATCTATGCCTAGACTTTCCCAATCTTGGTCATCCTGATCAGTCAAGCTATCCAGCAAATCATTATTCAAGTTGTCATTCACTGCATTTGTCGATATTCCTGTGAGCGAGGGATAATCAGTAGATAGAACACCTAAGTCATCAAAATCTTCAAATGCCTCAATGTTAAAGTTGGCATTCTCCTCTGCATCGGTAGTCGCATTTTCCAGCCAAGTTTCTGAGAAGTTGAGGGAAGCATCTTCCTCTGTATCTAGTGACATACTCTCGTCTAGAGTTGGAGTAGCAGTAGAGAGGTTAAATGGATCGTCATCCATAGATGTTGCTGGGAAAGCCAGATCAGGCAAAGCATCATCCAAAGACTTCTCGGAAACGGCTTCTGCCGACTCATCGAGGTTCATGCTAAATATGGACGAAAGATCTGATTCATCAAAGGTTTCATCTAATTCATCATTGCTAGAATCGCTAAAGGCATCAATTTCTTGGGGTAAATCATTCAATTCTTCTAGGGAGTCAAGATCGAAGGAATCATTTTCAAATATACCTTCCAGTGATGGCTGACTATCATTCAAGTCTTCACTCGCTGGGGCAAACTCGTCATCCTCTAAAATGAGATCTGGATTATTGTCTGTTACCGTGTCGGTGATAACATCTGCACCAAATTGCTCATCCTCATTTTCAAAGAGGTTGGCAAACTCTTCCATATTTTCATCGGCAACCGTAGATATGTCCTGAATCGCGTCAGCGTTTTCAAGTCCATCAATATTTTCAAGTTCTTCTGCGATCGCAGAAGAAAAAGGATCATTCAAATCCTGCGTATACTCATTGTCAGCAAAGGAATTGCCAGTGAAGGGATCGCTGATCGCAGGAAGTGTCAATTCATTGGTTTCATCAATTTCATTAGCTTGCCAAAGACTATCGAAATCATCATTAAGCTGATCTTGTTCACCAATTTCGCTGGTTATCTCAGTTAGACTACCGAGATCACTGAAGGCTTCACTATCTTGAGCAAAGGCAGCAAGATCTTCCTCTGCAGGTAAACCCACCAGACCATCCATATCATTCATGTCATCCAATGGCAGACTAGGTACAGTAAAGTCAAAATCTGCATCTACATTAGCGACCAGAGACGGTTCATTTGTATGTAGCTCTGAATAGTCTTGATCTTCTAAGTCTGAAGGAATTGGTTCACTCACAGACTGAAAAATCTGACTCTCTTCATCTTCTAATTCTTCGATAGCTGAATATTCAGAAGTAGAAGTATCACCAACAAAAGTTGCACTAATATCTGTGGCAAATACAGCATCAGATGGTTCTTCAAAATAGATATCAGGAATCTGATCAGGTGCTGACTCTTGAGTAAATACAGCAGACATCTCATCCTGTTCGCCAATCTCAGCAAAATCATTAAGCTCCTGCGCAGCAAAAGCATCTTGCTCTGCGAAAGAATCGGATTCTGGAGATAGATCTGCAAAACTATTGAGATCTGTTTCGGCGAAAGCATCTAGTTCTGGTGATAGATCTGTAAAATTATTGAGATCTGTTTCAGCGAAAGCTTCTGGCTCTGCTGATAGATCTGCAAAATTATTGAGATCTGTTTCAACAACTGGTTCGACGAAAGCATCTAGTTCTGGAGATAGATCTGCAAAATTATTGAGATCTGTTTCAGCGAAAGCTTCTGGCTCTAGGGAAAAACCTTGATCCAAATCTTCTGCTAGATCTTGATCAAAAGCAAAGACATTTTCTGTATTTGATAATGGCTGATGCGCTGCCACTGGTTCATCGCTCCCAGCCACATCTTCAGTATCAAAGATTTGATCAAATGCTTCATCATAGTTATCTGAGATTACATCCACAGCAACTTCATCATGCTCAAAGGGATTGACGACTGCGGATTCTAAAGGAGTATCGATAAACTCATTAAATTCATCGTTGATTTCATCAGGACTATAGTTAATCGATGCATCAAAGCCAGACATATCGGCAACTGGCTCTGGATAAGCCTCATCCTCTTCACTAGGAATATAATCAATCGACGAGTCAAAACTAAAGGCATCCTCAGATGTTTCGTCATAGCTTTGCTCTGTATAGGTCTCAGCACCATAGGCAGTATCATCATCAAGATCGTTCATCCCTAGATCGTTTAGGTCTGAAGAGCTAACTGCAAAAACATCATCGGCTTCCACCGCAAAGCTTTCGGTTTCTGTCGCAAAAGGAGTATCACTAGCAAAAGGATCAAAATCAGCGCTAGATTCTAAGCTAGTTTCTGTGGTCGCAGAGGGTTCGCTAACAGAAAAGAATAGACTGGCATCATCGATCACGTCGGTCATCTCTGACTCGGAAGCATGAAAATCGTCATCCATGTCAGGAATATTAAAATCTACAGAAGTCGGCACATTGGCAAAGGCATCATCTGGTAGAGGGGTAATGATTCCAAAGCTAGTATCTTCTACAAATGAAGAGGTTGCGTCCGCAAGCAATGGATCATATTCATGTTCATCTTCCACAGAGTCTGAACTCTCGACCTGATCATGGAATGTAGCTTCATCTTGATCATAAACTTCATGCTTCAGTTCGGTCAGCAGTTCTTCTTCTAAAAATGCTTCATCATTTGTCAATGAATCTGCTATCAAGGAATTAGCTGGAGAAATTTCTAGCTCTTGGGATTGCGCTTGAGCAAAAGTACCTTCAGCAGTCTCGACAATGATTGGCTCAAAGTCTGACCCGAAATCAGGTAAATCAAGATCTAAATCTAAATTTTGCTCATCGTCGATGTCAGTTTGTGCGACTTCGTTTGGAGTAATGGCGACTGCTTGCTCAGTCAAGCTAGGACTAGGAATGTCATCGTCTAAAGACGCAACCACATCCATCAGGTCAACATCATCATGCTCACTCAGATCTGCATCGGCTTCGACATACTCTGAATAGCTATCTGACTGAGTATAGGCTTCTGGATGTACTTCACCTGAAGATTGCAGCAACTCATTACGCAGATGGATCTCATCAACCTTAATTTGTTGAAAAGTTCCTTTTAGAAGTAGCCCCAACTGATCAATTTCATCTTTGCCTGTGATGTTGGCGCTGGAGTGTCCACGTTGATCAAGGAATTGGGCGCACTCTTCGTTGAGGGGTTGGAGGCGCTTTTTGAGAGAGCCAACAAAGTTAGAAATTGCGATCGCTAAAATTGCACTCACACCTAGAAGGACACCACCAAGGGGAATCAGCAACTTACCCAAGACCGATGATGTGGGTAAATAGGTGGCAACAACCCAATCACTACCCGCCACCTTGCGATATGCCCAAATATTTCCTGCGGTTTGGGTAACACCCGTAGGTTGAGATTTTGCTTGCGTTGTTAGACTGGTAAGGGCTTCGGTAATCACAGGATCAGCAGCTTGGAACTGCTCAGAGGCGCTAATAACTTTGCCGCCGCTATTAATGACCACGAATCCTAGTTTTTGCTCAAGATTAGGATCAATGGCTTTGAGGGAAAATATATCACTTGCGATCGCATCGGCATTAACGACACCCAGAGTCCTCTGGCCGTCTTTAATCGGCACATTGTAAGTGACGATGGTTGTTCCTAAAGATTGGTAAGGTTGTGACCAAACTACTTGTCCTTTGAGAGCCTGTTGATAGCTAGCTTCTTTCTGAATATCAGGGCGATTTGCGAATAAAAGTTGATTACCTCCAGGGAGCTTTTGTCCTGTAACGCCCAAATTCAGACCTGCTTTTTCTTTCCAGACATAGGTCACATTGGGGCGAGGCGCAGGAAATAGCAAATTACCACTAGAGGCAATGCCCATTCCAACCAATGATGTGGCAGTTGGCAAGCTTTCTGCGACTAATCGTTGATAGGGAACAAAACTTGTCGGTTTGGGTTGCTGCTGTGACAACACTCGTGCCGCGCTAGCTACCCCTTGAACAGTCTGTTGAATATTGGCAAGTTTTGTTTCAATTTGCAGAGTATTGGCGCTAGTTGCTTGCTCTAATTCACGCTGTGAACCACTTAATAATTCTTGACAGAATAGATACCCTAAACCACCTAAGCCCACTAGCGATGTACCAATCGCAATTATGATTAATCCCAAGCCCATTGAACCTGTGGACTTGTGTGAAGTAGATGCAATTGGCGGTTCAGGCGATTGCTTATTA
Source organism: Pseudanabaena mucicola FACHB-723 (assembly GCF_014696385.1). Lineage (GTDB taxonomy): Bacteria > Cyanobacteriota > Cyanobacteriia > Pseudanabaenales > Pseudanabaenaceae > Pseudanabaena. The sequence goes on along the minus strand of NZ_JACJQB010000004.1, from coordinate 115,256 downwards.
ATCTTTGTGCCTGAAGAACTCGCTTGTTTTTTGTTAGATGTGCTTGCCATATGCCTTCGCTATAGGGAAAGGATCGGATATTTTTGTGAGAATTATCCTACACCATGCTTGCTCTAATCATCTGTATCGAATGGATGATGGTTTGACCCATAACCTTTAGATTGTTTTAACCGTTGTTAACTGTTTTTATAAGTCTAAAAAGATCTTATTTGCAGTGAATTAGATATAGATGTGGATGCTAGGTAAGATAATTTCAATGGGAGTATACTAGTTCTTCTTGATATTCGCCACTATTTGATTTATTTTTTTGAAGAAATGGTTACTAGTATCAATAGAATTGCCAGAAAATTACTAATAAATTACTAGGTGGATACCTCATTTGAGTTGCGATAGCAAGTTCAAAGTCCTTTGTTTACATGGGCATCCCGGCAATAGTGCGGCGATGCAAATATTTGTGAAACATTTTCAATCACAGGGGATTGAAGCAGTTGCGATTGACTTACGAGGCTACGGCAACCATAGGACAAATGCTGATTTTGCAATGTCTGATCATATACAAGATATTTGGCAAGTCTTGAGCAATGAATCAGCGCATGATTTAACTGACTATTTAATTTTGGGTTGGTCACTCGGTGGCATCTTGGCAATAGAGACAGCCCTACGCGATGGGGCGATTTCTGATGGTCTGGCGCAAAACATCAGGATTGTGGGCTTAGTTTTGATTGCGACTGCGGCAAAGCCACGCAGTAACTTACCAAAAATTGCTTGGTGGGAATATGCCAATCTTGCGATCGCAGTGGCATTACATCGACTCATTCCTCAACAAAATTGGCATATTGAGCTATTTGGCAAAAGATCACTAATTAAATATTTAATTCAGCAACATCATCGCGCTGCCTATGATCAAATTGCTTTTACGGGCGCAAAAGCCTATGTGCAGACTTCAGGCTATGCCCAGAGAGCTTTAGCTAAGGCACTAAGACAGGGCTATGATCGCACTGCGAATTTAGGCAAAATCGCAATTCCTTGTCTGGCGATTGCCGCCGCCGAAGATCGACATATCACTGCTGCGTCAACCGAGGAAACCGCTCAGTTATTACCGAATTGCGAATTTATTTGTTATCCCAATACCGCGCATCTCTTGCCTTGGGAAATTTGCGATCGCATATTGACAGATATCAGCCAATGGTGCGATCGACAGGGATGGATATCTAAATAAAACCTATGGCTCACGCTGCGCATGAGCCATAGGTTTTGATTTTAAATGGCAGCTAGCAAAGCCTCGCCCATTGCCACACAGCCCAGTCTCTCACAACCGTCAGCCATGATGTCGCCCGTGCGTTTACCAGAATCAAGAACCTTATTTACGGCTGCCTCGATCGCATCGGCGGCAGATCCTTCATTAAAGGCATAGCGCAACATCATCGCAGCACTAAGCACCTGTGCCAAAGGATTCGCCAAATCTTTGCCAGCGATGTCAGGGGCAGAACCATGGACAGGCTCAAACACCCCGGGTTTGCCAGCTTCACCTAAACTTGCCGAGGGCAACATCCCAATACTGCCCGTCAACATTGCCGCCGCATCGGAAAGAATATCGCCAAAGAGATTGCTGGTCAGGATCACATCAAATTGGCGAGGATTGCGAATGATTTGCATGGCGGCATTATCAACATACATGTGAGAGAGCTTGACATCCGCATATTCGCTAGCAATGCTGGTGACACACTCACGCCATAGTTGCGAGACTTCTAACACGTTAGATTTATCGACCGAGCAAACTGTACCGCCACGTTTTTGCGCCGCCTCAAAGGCAACTCTAGCAATGCGATCAATTTCAGGCTCGGTATAAACCATTGTATTAAAGCCGCGACGCACTCCATTTTCATCGGCAACAATGCCCTTGGGCTTGCCAAAATAAATGCCACCCGTTAGCTCACGCACAACTAGAATATCCACACCTTCAACAACTTCGCGCTTCAGGGTAGAGGCACCAATTAACTGGGGCAAAATCTGAGCAGGACGGAGATTCGCAAATAGTCCCATACCGCCGCGTAAACCGAGTAAAGCTTGTTCTGGACGTAGATGCGACGGCATGGTGTCCCACTTATCACCACCGACTGCCGCCAATAACACCGCATCACTATTGCGACATAATTCTAAGGTTTCATCGGGTAAGGGATGCCCTGTCGCATCGATCGCTGCACCGCCGACTAGAGCTGTCTCAAAGCTAAAGGTAATATCAAATTTAGGAGCAATTGCCTGTAGCACCGCAACTGCCACTTTCATGATTTCAGGGCCGATTCCGTCGCCAGGCAAAAGCGTAATCTTGTAATTTTTGGACATTTAATCTTAATTCTATGGAACAGGGGCTGAGCAGACCCCAATAGGGTGAGAGCAAGCCATCCTTAAATATAGCGGAATTTGGCTGGGGAATGACTGTGACTCTCATTGCCACTAGGCTCAAGCTATGATTGTTAAAGCCTTTTGGGTTTGAGTAGCCTTACAACCTATTGAGGCTAAAAGTATTACCAAGAAATTTTTGAAAGTGGCGCTTTTAGAAATTTCTTTGGGTTTTAATTAGGCGCAAAGCGCTGTATATAGTGCCAGAAATGCAAAATCAAGAACAAGACAAAAAAGCGATTGTGTTAGGAGTATCTGGGGCATCGGGCATGATTTATGCGGTGAGAACGCTTAAATTTTTGCTAAATAATAACTACAACGTCGATCTGGTCGCCTCGAAGGCAGCGATGATGGTGTGGCAATCGGAAAATAGTATTGCTATGCCCAGTAATTTGCGATCGCAGGAACAGTTTTGGCGCGATCAAAGTGAGACGAGTGACGGCAAATTGATTTGCCATCAATGGGGGGATGTGGGGGCAACAATTGCCAGTGGCTCATTTCGGACATTGGGGATGCTGGTGATTCCTTGTAGTATGGCAACGGTTGCCAAAATTGCCCATGGACTTAGCTCTGATTTGTTGGAACGAGCCGCCGATGTGCATCTGAAAGAAGGACGAAGATTGGTAATTGTCCCCCGTGAAACTCCCCTCAGCCTGATTCATTTGCGGAATCTCACCACCCTCGCCGAAACAGGGGCGCGAATTGTGCCAGCCATTCCCGCTTGGTATCACAATCCCCAAACGATTGAGGATTTAGTGGATTTTGTGATTGCTAGAGCGCTCGATCAGCTAGATGTTGATGCTGACCTCATCCAACGGTGGCAGGGTAGAATGCCAACTAACCTCGCCGCAGGAGAATTGTAATTATGTCGCGATCGCGCTTTGATCAAAATACTAATGCTCCTAATGCCGCAAAAAAAAGTCCTGCTATTGTGATTGTCCAGCTTTTGCTGGTGGGCATCACGATCACACTACTGGCGGCAATCGTGATTCAAAATTTACAGCCTGCGGTACAGGTGATCCTGTTCGGGCAGAAGATGCTTGCCATCCCCTTAAGTGTGGCAATGCTGATCGCATTTGTAAGCGGCGGCATTTTGGCATTGGTAGTTAATGCGATCGCAAATTGGCGACAAAATGTACTAATTCGGCGAGCCGTCATTGCGGCAAAGTCTAGTTCTTCAACAACTAACTCTCAGACTTACTCTACATATGCTGAAGATGATGACGAATATGTAGATGAGGAGGATGAATACGAGGATGAAGATGCCGCACTAGATGATGATCTAGAGAATCTAAATGATCCGCTTGATGACGATGAAGTGGAAGAAGAGGATTATGTCGATGATGACCCTGACACCGTTCCCTATGGTGATCGCCCCAACATGCGATCGAGTGTGGCAACATCACCAAAAAACGATCGACCTCCCCTTGATGCCAAATTTATCCGATAAAAAAGTAGAGTGCCACCCGCGTAGTGGGTGACACTCTACTTTTTTCCTAGTGATGCGGCACAAAGCGTAGCCATAGATCCCAAAAACTAGAAATTAGAAATGGGATTACTTGAAGTATTCTTGGCAATTTTCAAATATTCTGTATTCACTCCCGACTCACGAGTTAGCGAAACCTTACCAGTACGAGCAATCTCGCGAATGCCAAACTTGTTTAACATTTTCAAAATCGCCACCATCTTGCCAGGATCGCCCACCACTTCGATCGTTAAGAAATCATCGGCAACATCAACGATACGAGCGCGGAAGATTTGCGATATTTCAATAATTTCCGATCGCACCGTGGGGGAAGCATTCACCTTGACCAGCATCAACTCGCGCTCGACACAGGGAATATCTGTAAAATCTAAAATTGTGATCACATTAATCAGTTTATGCAACTGCTTAGTGATTTGCTCAATCGTATGATCGTCGCCTGAGACAACCATCGTGATGCGTGTAAATCCATCTTGCTCGGCTGTCCCGACCGCAAGGCTTTCAATATTAAAGCCTCGGCGGGCAAACAAGCTAGCAATGCGGGTCAGCACGCCTGCCTCATCTTGAACGACAACGGAGAGAGTATGTTTCATGGTGACAAATTCGGCAAATAAACAGCACAGTAGACTATATTAATAACTTTGGTTACCTTATTGTGCCGATTAAACTACTTTTGTTCAAATAGTAAAGCAAGTTTTGCGATCGCAATTCCGTACCATTTTTGCATTCTGAGCAGTTCTCCTTCAAGGGGTAATGTCGGTGGAAACTCGCAGATGTAATTCAGTTCACGCAAAGCCGAAACAATCGCACTCGGAGACATCCACCATTGCTGTGAGATATCTAATAGATTTAGTTGCCCTATATTCTCTAAATCAAGGGATTGCACTTGGGCGCGAAATTGCTCAGACGAAGGAATTGGGGGAATATGGGAGCCTAGATAGATATAGTCTGGCTTCGCTGTGGCAACTAACCACTGTAAATGGGTGAATGATGGTGGCAAAGTCCACAAGACAATTGCGTGATAATTACCATCTCCCCCGACTCGATTACGATCTGGACGATCATAATCAACATCACCTTGAAACCGATCGGCTGGACGTTCGCAACCATATAGCAATAATGGTCGGGGTAAAGGACGTGGCGCTTCACTGAGTTTTTGCCACTGCGGGAATTTGGTAATTACGGGCGCAGGTTTATATTGCAGTTGCAGATGTTTGGGCAGATTGTGGCTATTTTGTGGTTTGGCAACTGTTGCCTCACGAATACCAACGACTTCTAACTCCACAGAGGTTGTGTCTTGCCACTGATTAGCGCGTAACTTGTAAGCAATATCCACATAATCAGGGACAGGGCAATATTCGCCCCAACGCCATGCGATCGCTTTGATTTTACCGTTACCCGTATCAAGCTCTAGAGATAGATGCTTGACCTTATCCTTGCCGCGAGTTTGTTGGGAAATGACGCGCACATTTTCGCTATAAAACACAGGATCAGCATTGCCGAGTCCGCAAGGTTGCAGGCGATCGCATTGTTGCAGAAGTGTCATTGAGATATCACTGAGATCGACGCGAACATCAATATTAATTAGGGGGCTAATGTGGCTGGGTAAAATATTTTCGCGATCGGCAAATTCTCGCAGACCTTGCCGCAGTTTCTCCAAATTTGCCGCAGGCATGGTAAAACCTCCCGCCGCCTTATGTCCACCACCTTTAAGACGAATACTCTTAATCGGCTCATATTCGATCGCCTCAAAAACATGAAATTCAGGGATTCCCCTTACCGAGAATCGCACAGTGGCAAATTGTTCAGAATCATCATCATGGGCATCTTCATAACTGCCAATAAATACAGGTGCGCCATAACGTTCCACCAACCGCGAAGCGACAATCCCAATCACGCCATGATGCCACCCCCTAGTCTTGCTCCCCTCTCCCTTCTTGGGAGAGGGGCTGGGGATGAGGGCTTTTTCCCTTTTGCTAGAGGAGATCGGAGTGAGTGCTTTTTCCTTCTTGGGAGGGGGATCGATTTTCCAACTTTGATCGCGTAACTTTTGTTTTTGATCGATAACTTGACGGGTTGAATCTTTATCGAGATCGATATTTTGGTCAAAAATTTGTGAGCGATTGAGGATATCCGCAGGTTGTTGGGGCGTGACAGTTTGATTGGTACTTTGCTGTGCTAGTTGATGTTCTTTTTCGCTCACCATTTGTGCCAATCGTTGCTTTTCTGTTTCAGCTTGACGGGCTTTTTCTTCAGCAAATTTCAGGGCGATCTCTTTCTGTTCAGCTTCAAGGCGAGATCGTTCGACAGCCGATTGACTATCATTGGCGATCCTTTGCAGTCTTTCAATTTCGGCTATCAATTCGGCGGTGGCATCGGTGGGCGCAGCAGGTGGCACGAATGCTCCTGCCCTAAAATTTCTGTCATTGCCAAATTCGCGATGAAACCAGATGCCTAACTCATGCGCATTTTCGAGGAGAGTGAGGGCTTGGCGGCTGTCATCTTTGCCTGTATGAGCGGCATTGTTGCCTCCTTTGCGAATGTTATGGAAAAGTTTAGAGACTTTACTAGAAATGATACCTTCTGCTTCAAGTCGTCTTAGCAAATCTACTTGTGCTTCATCTTCTGCTTGATAATGCCCTCTCTGGTCGGCGATGTGCTGGGCAAGACGCTCGGCAAATTGTCGCAGTTTGATGATGCAGGTATTACTGTCGCTATGGAAATACAGTTCAGCACGGGCAGCAAGGTTTACCAATTGTGGATCATGCTCGCGCAAAAAACTAAAATTTGTTGACTTTATTTCCATTTGCTCCTACCTTAAGTTGCTTCCTTCCAAACTGGCAAACTTCTCAATCTTTAGCACTCATCAGAATTGCTTCATTAGCCATGCAGTGACGGTTGATTGATTTTCTTGGCGACTGCGTTCGAGAGCTTGTTCTAATATTTCGAGTTTTAGTCCAGATAGCACTAGGGATTGGCGAATATGATGGCTGCTGCCATCTGGGGCGATCGCAAAGGCATAGATTTTCATAGTTTGGACATTGACGATCCAATATTCTTTGATGCCTAGTTCTTCGTATTGCAGGCGTTTTGTGCCGAGGTCATCGTTGAAGGTAGTGTCAGATATTTCGATGACAAGATCGGGTAAGGGATATTGCTCGAGGTCAATGATGCGCGTTCCCCAAGCGATCGCATCGGCATTGTCACCAATGTAGTAGGAGACATCGGGCTGAAATTCGATTTTTCCTAATTGGCGATAGGAACAGGCATCATGTCCATTGAGTGGAATGCTTCGCATTGCTGCAAACAATCCCACAATCATAATGATGGTCATGTGAACTTTGGCGTGATCGGAACCTGTGGACATATCCTCAAATCTCATCTGGTGGTTGTAATAGTAACTTTTGCATTTGCCACTATCGGTTGCATCGGCGATCGCCACAAATTCTGTCCAAGAGGCACTAATCCATGTGTTTAGTTGGCTTGAGGCTGGTTTGAGTAATGTGTTCATAATGACTTTACCTAACTTAAACTTCATAATACCAATTCACAAAAGTGTGACCACAATGTTTGTGAATTGAAAACTAAACTCAGTAAGGGTTTTCAAACAAAGAAATAGCTATGCCATTTCTTTGTTTCCCTTGGGATCAGGATAGAGAGTATCCTGCACCTCCCGATCAACTATTACTAAAACTCGCTCTTGAGTAATATCAAAGCCCTCTGATTTGAGCTTTGACATATAGGCGATTGCTTCTTGTTCAATCTCTTTGCAAAGATCTTGGCGCTGGCGATTGGTGGCTTCACATTCTTGAGCCAAGATAATCGCTTGCCCCATGTCCTCGCAGGTTAACAAATCAATAATTACCTGCGGATTACCAATTCGCCCGATCGCATTAATACGCGGTCCTAGTCCAAACCCAATCGCTTCAGGTTTTAAACCTGTTTGTTTATCCTTAGCAATTCCCGTTTCATTAATCAGGGCAATAATGCCAATTACTTTAGATTGCGATAGTAGGCGTAAACCTTTTTTGACTAATCGGCGATTAATACCTGTGAGTGAAGCAAGATCGGCGATTGTGCCAAGGGTGAATAATTCTAATAAAGGATTCTCTAATTCGGCACGTTTGCCGAAGCGATCGCTTAATTCCAACGCCAACACGTAAGCGACACCGACACCTGCGATCGCAGCATAGGGAGAATCGGGTGCAACCTGATATTTAGGATTTAAGATTGCCGTTGCGGGGGGGATTTTGCTAGTGTCTTCGGGGACTTCGTGGTGGTCGGTGACAATTACAGAAATATTTAATGATTTGGCAAGGGCAATTGCCTCATAGGCAGCGATGCCATTATCCACGGTAATAATTAATTTGACGTTGCGATCGCAACAATCTTGAACAATACGCTGATTAATTCCATAGCCTTCAGTCATGCGACTGGGGATCTCATATTCGACAATGCCACCTAATAAACGCAGGGTACGAATGAGCAAAGCCGTACTAGTCATCCCATCAACATCGTAGTCACCACAGATAACAATGCGATCGCAATTCTTAATCGCCCGCTCAATACAGTCAATACTAGTAATTAAATCAGGAAATTCTCGCTTAGGATCGGGTAGTGCCTCTAATTCAGGATCAAGAAAGATTTTGGCAGCTTCGGGACTATTAATACCCCGATTTAACAAAACCTGCGCAATTATCGGTGAAAGTCCCGTTGAACTGGCAATCGTCTCTGACAACTCTGGTTGAGGTGAGAAAATCTGCCATCGCTGTTGAGGTAAAACCATGAGAACAATAATATAATTATTAAGAATGTCTTAAAATCCGTTGCGAGTCCGAAAACTAATGAGGACTATTCCAACATTACCTGAATCAACCTTACAACTCTTACTATTTATTGACGATCGCCCCAAGGCAAAGGATTTAGTCAAAGAAGTGGAGGAATTTTTGCAACGCGAAAGTGAATGTCGCTCTGAACTACAGGTCATCAACGTGGCAAGTCAGCCACAGCTTGCCGAACTATTTAAAGTGGTGATGTCGCCAGCGCTTCTCAAATTATCACCTTTACCACGGCAAACAATCGCAGGGAAAAATATCCTCTCACAACTTGAAACCTGTTGGGATACATGGAAACAGCAAGTATTAGATCAGACAACCAATCATCCCCCTGAACTCGCTCAAAATATTGATTACATGAACGAGGTTGCTAGGTTAGCCGACGATGTATTTCGGTTGTCACAGGAAAAAGCCGAGATTGAAGAGCAAATTCGTTTTAAAGATCGGGTATTGGGAATGCTTGCCCACGACCTCCGCAACCCATTAACAGCAATTTTGCTAGCCATTGATACGATCGAAAAAAGTGGCGATAAAATCGACCCACAAATGGTATCGCGCCTACTCAAACATGCTCGGAATAAGGCAAGGGATGCCGATAGTATGATCACCGATATTCTCGAAGCAGGTAGAGGAGCAAATACTAAGTTTCGGACGCAACGCCAAAAAATTCAATTTGATCAGCTTTGTCACAGTGTCATCAGCGATTTTTATTTCAATAAATGCTTAGAGGGGAAACATCAAAAATTAATCAAGGATATTCCCACGGATTTACCGCCTGTCTATATCGATCAAGAAAAAATCCGTCAAGTTTTAATCAATCTATTGGGGAATGCCACTAAATACACGCCTGAAGGCGGCAAGATCGAGCTAACGGTCATGCATCGCACCGCCCAAAAAATTGAAATTAGCATTACTGATAATGGTCCCGGTATTCCTGCGGAAATGCGCGATCGCGTTTTTGAAGAGCGCTATCGTCTAGAACGAGATGATGAGGCTGATGGCTATGGAATTGGTCTGTCCCTTTGCCGTCGGATTATTAATGCCCACTACGGTCATATCTGGGTCGATGATGCAATCGGCAAAAAAGGCAGTTGCTTCCGATTTACGCTACCAGTTTACTAATAACCGAAGGGGACGCAATGTGCCCCCTTCGGTTATAGATGTTATAAATTTAGATTGGCTGAAGCCGTAATTACGATCGGATGTAGCCATCGGAACAACAGAACTGTAATAGCAACACCAATATAGGCAGGACGGACAAATTCTTGTAAGACCAGTTGCTGGCGACCTTGGGCAATTGCCAAAAATGGCAAAACTGAAGTGCGTTCCTTCACCGCCAAAAAAGCATCGCCGTAACGCTTAAACAAACGCTGATCGCCATGCCATACAGCAAATAAATGATAAACAACCAATGCGATCGCAGTTGTCAAAGTGAAAGATGATCCCACCCAAAGCGCATGGGCAATTCCCCATAAACATTGACCAATCATTTGAGGATGGCGACAAATACGAATGATCCCCGTTTCAAACAAATGTACTTCTGGTCTTTTAATCGCCGCAACTTCAGTTAAGTTAAACGTAGCAGGATAGAGAAACAAGAAGGAAATTGCTGAAAGAATCCATACAAACTCATATACGCCCGTAACTGCCTTGACATCCCATAACTGCACGCCATCATAACGGTGGTTAAAGAAATAAATCATCAGCAAGACCGCCAAAGGAATACTAACTAAGGCAAAAATCACACGATATAGCCTTGCCCCAATTCGTTCCTCTGCCCACATCCTTAATTCGGCAAGCCCACTGTGGGCGATTGCAAAGCCCAAAATCAGACCTAGCATCACAAAATGCGTGAGATAGTTTGAGAAGAATTCGCTAAGAGAGGTCATGTTAACTAGGGACAAAAAATGAAAGAGAATCGTAATAAATTTTAACTTTTATTGCCTAGCTTTTAAGGATAGGTAGAACTAAAACCTGTGGTGCACGCTGCGCGTGCGCCACAGGTTTTAGCTTTAACCATGCTTGAGTTTGAACCGTAAGATTGCTAAATTCAAAACTAAGGTAACTGCATTGGCAATCACAATGGGCGAACCATTTACCAAAACCCCATACGCCAACCACAAAGCCACACCTGCAATAAAAGCAATTAACATCGGTAAGGAAATATCTTTAGTTGATCGCGATCGCCAAACTTTGATCACCTGCGGTAAAAAAGCCAATGTCGTTAGAGACGCAGCCATAAACCCCACAATATCTTTGATTTCCATAAGTTCTCAACTTTTATTCCTAGATTTCGAGTCACTATCTCCAAAACTATGCAGCAACGCATTATCGGGCTTACAGGGGGAATTGCCACGGGTAAAACCACTGTTTCTGATTACTTACACCATACCTATGGCTTACCAATTTTGGATGCGGATATCTATGCAAGGCAGGCTCTCACCAATGAGCGGCTCAGCAAAATTTGTGATCGCTATGGCAAATTAATATTTGATGATCAAGGTCATCTCGATCGGCGCAAGCTCGCTGCGATTGTCTTTGACAGCGAAATTGAACGTCAATGGCTAGAAAGCCTAATTCATCCATACGTCCGAGAATGTCTACAATCTGAAGCCAATCGTCTTGCACCATCAACCGTTGTCATGGTGATCCCCTTACTTTTTGAAGCAAATATGCAGAATTTGGTAACTGAGACTTGGGTGATTGCTTGCGATCCCCAACAGCAATTACAAAGACTAATGCAACGCAATCAGCTCTCAAAATCTGAAGCTATACAAAGGATTTGCAGTCAAATATCACAATCAGAAAAAATTGAACTCTCAGATGTCGTAATTGTTAACTCTGACAATACCCAAGATTTATTTTTTCAAGTCGATCAAGCTTTGCTTAATTCACCACTTGGGTTGTATACTCCCTTCCCAGTGAAAGATTAGACGTTGCGTCGCGAAGCGCCGCAACACTAATTCTTGGGTTTTAATGTCTATTTTTAGACTGTGGGAAAGCAATCTCGCCCCAAAAGAAAAGGAGCGAAATCGCTCCTTTTCTTTTATGGAGTTGCTGGCGTTGTGGCAGGCAAATCTAAGGGAATTGGCTGGGCATTAGGAACAGTATTTGTGGCGGGGGCAATTTGAGCAGGGGGAGAAGTAACTGTTGAGGTTGTAAACCAACCACCGCTAAGCACTACAGTTAAGCCCAAAAAAGCAGCAGTTAAGAACCAAGTCACACGGTTAAGAGCAGTTTCTGCACTTTTGGTGCTGGAAAATAACTGAGCTTGTCCACTAAAGCCACCTAAGCCGTCACTTTTAGGACTATGTAACAATATGAGAACTACTAAACAAATAGCAACAACTGACCAAATTACTTTTAATGTTTCGTACATTTTAGATACTTTCTATTGATGGTTTTCTATACACAGCTTAGCGTATCAATACTTTGATTAGAAGATTGACATCACACTTTGCCGCAGATCTAACTAATTACACAAACTTACTCCAACTTAAGCAAACTGTTGTCCTAGCTCAATTGGATTATGCACAGTAATCCGTTTCTTAGAAATGGCAATCATCTTTTGTTTGCGTAAATCACCGAGTAGCCTTGTCACAGTCACTCGTGTTGAGCCAATTGCCTCTGCGATCGCTTGGTGCGAAAGTTTTAGATCGATCGTTACCCCATCTGCCGAAGGTGTACCAAAATCACGACAGAGAATCAACAAAAAGCTAACTAATCTTGATCCCATATCACGATGAGCTAAGGTTTCGATCATCATCTCCGTTTGTAAAATGCGCGATGATAGCCCCCTTAATAACACCATCGGTAACTCAGTATCTTCTTTGAGGGCCTTCTCAACTTGATCGATGGGGACAGAAAGCAACTCCACAGGCGTAAAGGCAACGGCATGATAAAAGCGATCAGAGCGATTACCTGTAATTAAAGATAAAACTCCGAATACACTATTTTCTCGCAATAGGGCTACCGTAATTTCTTCACCTGCTTCGTAAACTCTCGAAAGTTTTACTGCTCCTTTAACTAAAAAGTAAAAACGCTCCGCAGGATCACCAGGGAAAAAAATTGTCTTACCGCGTTCAAACGTTTCTGTCATGGGAGGAAACATTCCCCCATTCATTTCGCGAAAGACTTCAACAAGAGCACGGTCTGCCAAGCTTATACACCCTCTTTAGCCAAAAATAAAACAATATATAAACTATCGTATAAGACACTTTACGCTTTAGCTAAACCTTACTAAATGTTTTTAAAGATTAAATTTATAGCTATTGCTATCGAGTTACTGCGCTTAGCGCAGTAACTCGTCTTTTGGATAAGACTAATGGCAGCTACAATAACTTTCAAAAACATTTAGATATAGCTTAGTTAATGGGAAATCCTTATAACTCATAGGTTTAAGTAATTAACATCACTTAAACTTACTACATAACTGTAGTTTGTATCGTGGGATACGCTTTTACATTAAAGCGATCACTACCGAAACATACTACTTACAGAGGTATCTTCATGGACGCGCCAGATTGTTTCACCTAATAGATCTGCTACCGACAGTACCCGTAGCTGAGAGAAATAGCTGTCTTGTCTCACAGGTGTTGAGTTCGTAACGATGACTTCCTCAAATACTCCACTAGACAGGCGATCTATGGCAGGAGGCGAGAAAATAGCATGGGTGGCACAGGCATATACCTGTCTTGCCCCTTCTTTCCGCAGTAGTTTCGCAGCTTCATAGATGGTTCCAGCCGTATCAATCATGTCATCAACAAGAACAGCAGTTTTGCCATTGACATCACCAATCACATTCATCACCTCCGCCACATTATGGCTTTGGCGACGCTTATCAATGATTGCCAGAGGTGCATCATCCAGTTTTTTGGCGAAGGCTCGAGCGCGAGCTACTCCACCAACATCTGGAGAAACTACTACTAAATCAGGTAAATTCTTTTCCTTGAGGTAATCAAACAGCACAGGAGCGCCATAGACATGATCACAAGGAATATCAAAATATCCTTGGATTTGTGCTGAGTGTAGATCCATGGCAATTACGCGATCAGCACCAGACTGGACGATCAAGTTAGCAACTAGCTTTGCGGTAATTGATTCTCGACCTGCGGTTTTGCGATCGGCGCGAGCATAGCCGTAGTAGGGCATGACCGCCGTAATTTGTCTTGCTGATGCACGACGACAGGCATCAATCATGATTAGCAATTCAGTTAAATGGTCATTGACAGGGCGACAGGTGGGTTGAATCAAATAAACGTCACAACCACGAATTGATTCCTGTACCTGTACATAAACTTCCCCATCGGCGAAATTTTTGCGTACCATCGGCCCTAGTTCAATCCCTAAATAGCGGGAAATTTCTTGGGCAAGCGGCAGGTTTGCCGATCCAGCAAACAGCCTAAGTCGATCTTCACCGCTATTTAAAGAAGGTAGTCTGTGAAGTCCGTGCCTAGTAGTTGTTAAGTGTGTCACTGCAATTTATCAAGAGTTAACATAGCCATATGCTTCTATTGTCGTGCTTAATTAGCTCTTATTAGCATTAATTTACGACAAAATTAGATTGAAATAGACAGAATTGTATTTCTGTTGATTTCTGTTGACTTTATTTTGGAGAACGACGACGTTGGAGAAAATCAGGAATGTCTAGTCCTGGCTTGCTAAGTTTGTTTTCTGGCTGTACAGCACTAGTAGTCGATGAAGACTTAGTTGGTTGGCTAGGTGGTAGGGGTGGGACTTTCTTGGAGATTTGGGGTGGAATTGCAGGATGATTTTTGGGCGTAAAGCCAGTTGCAATTACCGTGATTCTGATTTCACCGTCCATCTTCGGATCAATAACTGCACCAAAAATAATATTGGCGTTGGGATCGACCACTTCGTAAATTGTCTCTGCGGCTGCATTTACTTCGTGAAGTGTCATATCCTCACCACCTGTAATATTGAAGACTACACCACTGGCTCCTTCGACTGAAGTCTCAAGCAAAGGTGAAGAAATTGCGGTCATGGCGGCTTCTCTTGCTCTAGACTTGCCTGAACCGATGCCAATACCCATCATGGCTGAGCCTGCATCTGCCATAACTGCACGGATGTCAGCAAAGTCAACGTTAACTAAGCCGGGGATCATGATGATGTCGGAAATGCCCTGCACGCCTTGCCGCAGGATATCGTCAGCGACCCGAAATGCTTCTTGGACTGGGGTTTGTTCAGAAATGACTGAGAGTAACTTGTCATTGGGGATCACAATCAAAGTATCAACACGGCTTTGTAAGCCAGCGATTCCTTCTTCAGCCTGTTGTCCACGACGACGACCTTCAAAGGTGAAAGGACGAGTTACTATGCCCACAGTCAATGCGCCTGCTTCCTTGGCGACCTCAGCAATAATGGGGGCAGCTCCTGTGCCAGTGCCACCGCCCATACCTGCGGTAATAAAAACCAGATCGGCTCCTTCAACGGCTGCGGCAATATCATCACGGGATTCTTCGGCAGCTTTCTGCCCGATCGCAGGATTACCGCCAGCACCCAAGCCTCTGGTCAATTTTTGACCCATTTGAAAACGTTTAGAAGCAGAAGATTGTAGTAAAGCTTGAGCATCGGTATTAAAAGACCAGAACTCTACACCAACCACATCACTTGCGATCATGCGATTTACAGCATTGCCACCGCCGCCGCCAACACCAATTACTTTAATTTTTGCAACACTGCCCAACATGATATTATCCGCTTTTGCATCAACGCCTAACTGCTGCTTCATCCGATTGTGAGAGTGACTTGGGTTAAGTCTAGAGTTATTTGAAAACTCAGAAAGTTCATCCATTTGCACGTCTACTTCTCCGTTTTCTGAACCATTTGAGTCCAAATTTGACCAGTCATTTTGAGATATCATTTATTGAAGGATGTCATAAATAGAATCGTGTTTGCTGATGCTCTTTAGATCTTTTAAAGTTTAAAACACATTTGGTTCAGAAGACTGAATTACAGTTTAAACCTACCAGAAAGAAATAATAATAGCCTTAAATTGGTAATGACATAGAGATTTAAGATTTTGTTTCAGCAGATTTTTCTTGGAGTGGCTCATTCATTTCTAAGATTGGCTTGTCAGGCTCGGTAATGTCAATATGTTTGAGGCTTTTAGGATCAATTTTGGTCGAAAACATTCTCATCCTGTCGAGTTCTTCTAACTGTCTATTAAAAAGCTTCGGCTCGTATGTACCAAAATATACTAATCCCAATTCTGTTGTTAGGGCTAGATTTGATTCGTCGCGGGCATCGACCTGAGAGATTTTGATTTGGCTTTGGCTAACTTGAGTATATAGTTCTGACCATTGCTTGATGGGGCGATTTTCTGGCTCTAAAACGACTAGATTTGGTTTTTTGATATTGGGAGGATAGGCTTTAGTGGGCATCCATATGCCTTCATTGTCCAGGAATCCCTGTTGACCTTTGCGTGTAGCGCTGGCAATCGGTGCGCGTTCTTGAACTTTGATCGTTAACTTAAAGGGGAAAATTGTGCGCGAGATTGATGCGCTAGAGATTGGGACAGATGATTCTAGTTTTTGAGCAATCTCTTGGGGCTGAATTTGAAAGATTGATTGGGGATATTTGAGTGGCAGTGCCTTTTTGATTGTCTCTTCAGAGAGTAAGTTATTTCCCTCAATTTCAATTTGATTGGCACTGCGTAGTTGCCATTCTGGAAGCATAGCAACCCACAACATTCCCCCAGTGATGCCTGTGATGAATGCTATTTGCCAAATGCGTTGAAAGATGCGAAGTCGGCGTTGTTTTCGCAGTTGTTTGCGGCGCGCCACATAGTCTGCCTCTCCAGTGGAGATAGGGAATTCAACGGTCATCTTTGATCCTACCTGTTGCTGTGCTGCTAGGAGTCGGAGGAGGGACTACTAGCAAATTGTCGTTCCAGCATAGCAACGATTTCTGCTCTTCGGTTAGAAATGGCGAGGGGATCATTAGTTGCGGGGCGCAAAAACATTACTTGTTCAGTATGTTTATAGTTAGATACTTGTTTTTTGTGCATTAAGGACTGGATTGCCTTGACAAAAAATATGACTGCACTGATTACTAAAAGTACAGACACTGAGATGTAGATAATTGCTGCGATCGCCATATCTGTATGTGTGGATTCAAAAGTGCTGCTATCACAATAGATGAGCAAATTGGGTTTTTCAACTTAGCGTTACAAAAATGTATAGACTGGCTTTGCAAACCTTCATACTCATTGGGAAGGGTGTAGGTACGGAGAACGCGACAACCTCTGGGGATTTGCTTTGGTGTTGGTTCGGTATAATCAGGCTTGATTGACACTCAGTAACATTTAGCAACACATTTAGTAATAAGTAGGAGCTTTGCAAGCTATGCAAGAGCAGGGAACGATCAGCATTCATACCGAGAATATCTTTCCCATTATCAAGAAGGCTTTATATTCAGAACGAGACATCTTCTTGCGGGAATTGATTTCTAATGCAGTGGACGCAATTAGTAAGCTGAAGATGGTGTCTTATGCTGGCGAAACTAATCATTCTGCTGAGCCAGAAATTGTGGTGACGATTGATAAGGATAAGAAAACCCTTGCGATCGCAGATACGGGCATCGGCATGACCGCAGATGAAGTAAAAAAATATATTAACCAAGTTGCCTTTTCTAGCGCTCAGGAATTTGCGACCAAGTACGCCAACAGTGGCACAGGTGATCAACAAATCATTGGTAACTTTGGTTTAGGGTTTTATTCGTCATTTATGGTGGCGAGTAATGTCGAGATTGATACGCTGTCCTATAAAGAAGGGTCAGAGGCGGTGCATTGGTCTTGTGATGGCTCGACTACGTTTACCTTAGACGATAGCGATCGCAAAACTGTGGGGACGACTATCACCCTCACTTTGCAAGAAGATGCTGAAGAATATCTGAATGAGTTTGATATTAAGCGGATGATTCGCAATTATTGCGACTTTATGCCCGTGCCGATCAAGCTCAATGATGAAGTAGTCAACAAGCAAACGGCTTTATGGGACAAGTCGCCTAAATCAGTTACTAATGAAGAATATCTAGAGTTTTACCGCTATCTCTATCCCTACCAAGACGATCCACTATTCTGGATTCATCTAAATACGGACTATCCGTTTGTGATTAAGGGGATTTTATATTTCCCGAAAATGAAGGCGGATATCGACCCCAATCGCGGACAGATCAAGTTGTTCTGCAATCATGTTTTTGTCAGTGACAATTGCGATGATGTGATTCCTAAATTCTTGATGCCGTTGCGCGGGGCGATCGATAGTACCGATATTCCTTTAAACGTTTCTCGCAGCTTCTTACAGGGCGATCCCAAGGTTCGCAAGATTCAAGATTTTATTGCCAAGAAGGTGGGCGATCGTTTGACCTCACTTTATAGTGAGTCTCGCGAGGAATTCTTGAAGTGCTGGCAAGATATCAGTATCTTTATGAAGTTTGGCTCGATGAACAGTGATAAGTTTTATCAGCAAGTTAAAGATATTTTGGTGTATGCCACCACTAGCGAAGCCGAAGAGGTCAAGAGCGAAAGTGGTAACTATACTACTTTGCAGTCCTATTTAGAGCGCAACAAGGCGGAACACGAAAACCAAGTTTTCTATACTTCTGACCCGATTGCACAGGGAACTTATGTGGAGTTGCATAAGAACCAAGGCATTGAGGTTCTGACCTTTGATGCATTTATCGATAGTCACTTTATTAATTTCCTTGAGCGTGAATTTAAGGATATTAAGTTTGCCCGTGTCGATGCGGAAATTGACGATCGCCTTGTGGATAAAGAATCGAAGACCGAAATTGTCGATCCGAAAACTAATAAGACTAAAAGCGATCATCTCCAAGATATTTTCCGCGCCGCGCTGAATAAACCAAAATTGGTAATTCGCACAGAGGCAATTAAGGCTGAGGATGCGGCTTCGGCTCCACCTGCGATCATTCTATTGCCAGAGTCAGCTCGTCGGATGCAAGAGATGATGGCCTTGATGCAGCAAGGTACAGTGAGCTTCCCTGAAGATCATATTTTGTTGGTAAATACGGCTCATCCATTGATGGAAAAGCTGATCGATCTTGATAGTAGTCAAGTTTTGGTGGGTGGCAAATCAGAATCGGCGGATCTTGCCAATTTAATTTGTACCCATGTCTATGACCTTGCCTTGATGGCACAGAAGAGCTTTGATGCTGACAGCATGAAGGGATTTTTGCAGCGTTCTAATCAATTACTGACTAAGTTGACTAGCAAAATCTAAACAAGAAAGGGTCGCAAAGCGACCCTTTCTTGTTTTAGTATTCAGAGCGTCTAATGGTCAAACAAGCCCATTCTTGACGTTTCCAGAATGTTGCGACTACCCATTTATGATCATCTAGAGCCTTTGCGACTTTGGGAACTTGTTCGATTAAAATGCCGCTTAAAATCCCCCAGCCATTTTCATCGACGAGTTGATCGAAATAGGGAACCATATCAACGATGATGTCAGCGAGGATATTGCAGGTAAAACCATTAGCTGGTTTGGGCATATTGGCAATTAAGTCCTGAATGCTGCCTTCTTGCACCCAGATTTTTTCTTCGGGAATATTGTTGAGTTGGCGGTTGTGGTTAGTGGCTTTGATTGCCAAGATGTCATTATCGATCGCAAAAGTTTGACTTGCGCCAATCAATAGTGCGCCAATACTGAGAATTCCTGAGCCACAGCCCACATCAGCGACAACGATATTATCTTCGGGCTTGACATCCCAAAGGCGCATTTCTAGAGCTTCTAAACAAAGCTGGGTGGTGGCATGAGCGCCCGTACCGAAGGCACTGCCAGGGTCGAGGCGTAAAACTTTGCGATCGCAGTCGGCAGGAGGGTCAATCCAAGCAGGATAGATGACCAACATATCACCCACCTCTTGCGGGTTCCAATGCTGTTTCCAACTTGATGACCAATCTTCATCATTGATGATTTTCCATTGGGTGACAGGAGGATCGTAGTTAACTGCGATCGCATCTTGTTCGAGCCATAGCGCCAGCGCCGCAAGATCTAAAACCTTACCTTTCTCCATCGGAATATAGCTACTGACATAGAGCTTGCCATCTTTTTTTTGAGTTGCCATCCCTTGGCAACCAAAACTTTGCAGCCGCCAAAAAATTTGTTCCTCTAGAGATTGGTCGGCAATTACTTGAACTTCCCACCAACTATTATTTGCGGTGATCATCGAAGGTGACATTTGGCGCTTATGACCGTTGTATGAATTATTTTTAATTAATGCTTAGTTATGTTGGCTGCATCCTCATCGCTTCAGCGTGAGAATTATCAAGCTTGCTAGTCTTGGATATATTCCTGTTGCTGTAACAGGGCATATTCAGCGCGTTGAGATTCACGACCTAAGTAAGCCGCATGTTCAAACATGCTGACAGGCACGTTCTGAGTATTTTCAAAAATATTGACACAGAGTTCCTTTGCCGTCCTCCCCGTAAAAAGCTGCACTGCTTGCCGATCGACTTTGCCCTTAGCAGGAATTGGTTTGCCAGTGTCAGGATCAACTGCTAAGCCTTGCTCATTGATGATATTGCTATAGTGCTTGGCACAAATTAGGTTTTGTTGACGATCAACATAAATAATAAAGTAACCGCTAGGATCAAGATCTAGCGATCGTTTAGATAATTCATCATCAATATTTTGGAGTTGTTGAGCGAGATTATTCGATTCAGCAGACAGATTCATTCACTTTGAGGGGCAAGAATATTTTTCTAATTAACCTATAATACGACTTACAGAGCGGATCAACAATCTCTTACTCCATTAGACTGTAAAGCGCTATAGTTTGCCCATACATCACGAAAGAGGCGATTAGTCATGCCAGCGAAGGTACTAGATGGAAGGTACAAATTAATTAAACAAATTGGTACAGGTGGGTTTGGGCATACCTTCATCGCTAGAGATATGCGTCGTCCCGGTTCACCACCTTGTGTTGTCAAACAACTCAAACCCGCTAGTGACGATCCAACATTTATTCGTGAGGCAAGACGATTATTTAACACGGAAGCAGAAACCCTAGAGAAGTTGGGTAAGCATGATCAAATCCCCCAGTTACTTGCCTATTTTGAGGAAGATAAACAATTTTTTTTAGTCCAAGAATTTATCGAAGGTAAATCACTCTATCGGCAACTCAAGGCTTCTTTGCCTGAAATTTCAGATTTAGATAACAAGACGCAAGAAAGAATTTTTCAAGAATTAGAACATATTGATGAGCCACCTAGGGATAAACAACTGACTGAGCTAGAAGTGCTTAAAATTTTGCAGGATGTGCTTGATGTTTTGGAATTTGTGCATTCAGAGGGGGTGATTCACCGTGATATTAAGCCAGACAACTTGATTTGCCGTAAGCAAGATCAAAAAATGGTCTTAATTGATTTTGGCGCAGTGAGAGCAATGCAGGATGCTAACTCTCAAGTTACTACGGAAAATGGAGAATCACGATTTACGGTGAGCATTGGTACACCAGGGTATATGCCAAGTGAGCAATGTGCAGGGCGACCCACCTATAGTAGTGATATTTATGCGTTGGGGATGGTTGCCATCAAGGCTTTAACGGGTTATGCACCGACGGATTTGCCGAGTGACCCCAATACGGGCGAGATAATTTGGCGGGATAAGGCAAAAGTGAGTAATGGTTTGGCGATGGTGTTGACGCGGATGATTCGCTATCACTATACCCAGCGATATCAATCTGTCCGTGAGGTCAAGCAAGGCATTGCAACCTTTGCGACCATGAATGAAGTGGAGCGCCAAGCGACGACTAGCAAAATTGTGAGAACAGTTAGTACAGATAAATCGACTTATAGTTTGGATAAAGCGAGATCGGATTATGCCTCATCCTCGCCTCGACGATCTGTGCCAGTTTCGACTGCACCGAACTCTAATTCAGGAGTTCTATTTTTATTTGGGGGATTATTAACCGTCGTTGCCATCATTTTTGCGTTTGTTTTGCCTGCGATGATGCGAAACAATCAGCCAACCGTTATTGTCAAGAATTCCCCGCCAGTATCGACACCAACTGATTATGTACCTAGCCCTGTGGCAACAGCTAGTCTGCCAGTGAATCAATTTGTAAATTTGCAAGTAAATCAGGATGCGTTAACTATTCCTAACAATATAGTTGGCAATGCTATCCATACCTATACGGTTCAAGCGAAGTCGGGGCAAGTGCTAAGTGCATCGATCGCAGGTAATGGGTTGGTGTTTACGGTGCTGAATGAGCAATCTTTTGCCTTGCCTAGTGCGGTAAATGTGGTTAGTGCGGATATTCCAATTGCTGTTGATGGTGCTTATATCGTGCAGATTAAGGGTTCAGGTAAAGCGAATGAGGGAAACTATCAGTTAAAACTGGCTTTGAAAGGAACAGAATCAATACCAACTAATCTGCAAACCAGTCCAACCAATAGCCCTATACCAACTATTACTGCTGCGCCAATGCCAACAGTCTCGCCCACCACAGGTACAGCAAGCCCTAGTCCATTAGCAACGCCAACGCCCACACCAACGCCTACAGAAGCCGCGCCGCCGCCGATAGAGATCAAAATTAGAAATCGTTAAAAGCTATGCAAATATATGGAATTGACTTTACTAGCGCCCCTAGTCGCAAGAAGTCAATTGTTTGTGCTGAAGCTTATTTAGCAGCAGATATTTTATATATCGAGAAATGCTACCGATTTAGTGATTTCGAGAATTTTATGGCTTTTTTACTGCGATCGCAAAAGTGGGTGGCAGGTGTCGATTTTCCCTTGGGGCAACCGCGCAAGTTAGTAGAAAATCTGCAATGGGGCAAGACTTGGGCAGAATATATCAACCTTGTGGGGCAGATGACTAAGCTGGAATTTGTGGAAACCTTAAATCAATATCGACATAATCGCATAGCTGGCGATCGCGAACATTTGCGAGAGACTGATCGAATTACGGGGGCAATTAGCCCGATGAAGGTCTATGGTGTGCCAGTGGGCAAGATGTTCTTTGAAGGAGCGCCGCGAATGCTTGCCGCAGGATTTCAGGTCATGCCCTGTCACACCACCGATGATGCTCGTACTGTCATCGAGATTTATCCTGCATTGCTAGCTAAGCGCCTAATTGGCAGATCAAGTTATAAATCCGATCAGCGACAAAAGCAAACTGTAGAGATGCGATTATTGCGCCAAGAAATAATCAATCAAATGCGATCGCAAAATGGGCAAGCTCACCTTAATTTTGGAATCAACCTAAAACCCAAAATAATTGATGAAGCAATTAATGATCCTTCAGGGGACACAATTGACGCAATCCTTGCCTCCATCCAAACTGCATTAGCTATCCGACAACCTAACTACGGTATTCCCGAAAATTGCGATCGCATCGAAGGATGGATTTGTGCATCCTAAAACCTGTGGCGCACGCTGCGCGTGCGCCACAGGTTTTAGGATGCACCTAGCTATTTAATCGACTGTTTCATTAACTCTTTGAGAAAAGGGATATCTTTTTGGGTGAGTTCCCAGAGGGTATTGAGATCTACGTCCAAATAGCCAAACGTTAAACTATCTCCCAAACTAGTCAACTGTCGCCAATTAATCTGCGGATATTGATCCACAAAAAAGATTGGTAAACGTTTGGCAGTTGCCGCAATAATTCCTAAGGCTCTTTCTACAGCAAAGATAGTTTTTTGATCGCGACTAAACTCTAAGAAATCAATACCTGACACAAAGGACTCAGTGGCAGCAATTGCTTCTAAAATGTCATGTATTTGTCCTTCCAAACGCTGATTACTACTTTCATTGTCACTAGGAATACTCACTTTGTCGGTTCCCATTAGTTTTTTCCGTATGCTCCAATGCCGATTATTTGAGATTACAGCGCTTTGCGCTGAAATTAAAACCTAGAGAATTTTTTAAAAGCGCCGCTTCACAATGCTTTCAAAAAATTCTCTGTAATACTTCAAGCCTCAATAGGCTATATCTAAAGTTAAGAACAACAGTTGAGGAAGTCTCTCAAACTCTAGATATCTCGAAAGTTTACAATATTACCGATCACTGCGATCGCAGGCGGCGAAAAGTTACTCTCAGTAACTAGCTCCACAATATTCCCTAAACAGCCAATTAATTCTGACTGATCAGCGCGAGTACCCTGCCGAATTAAGGCAACAGGCGTGGTTTCGGGCAATCCTGCCATCATAACTTTGGTCACAATCTCGGCTAAATTGTGCAGCCCCATATAGACCACAATTGTCTCAGCAGATTTTGCGATCGCATCCCAATGTACATGTGGACGATATTTGCCAGCCGACTCATGCCCCGTCACAAAAATCACGGACGAACTAAAATCGCGGTGGGTCAGGGGAATCCCTGCATAGGCAGGCGCAGCAATGCCTGACGTAATTCCGGGAACCACCTCAACAGCAATACCAACATTACGAAGATCCGCCATTTCTTCACCACCGCGCCCAAAGATAAACGGATCACCACCTTTTAGACGTACCACAATGGCATGTTCCTTTGCCTTATCAATAAGTAACTGAGTGGTTTCTTCTTGTAAAAGGGAATGATGTCCACGCCGCTTACCTGCATGGATTTTTTCTGCGATCGGATTAATCATGGCTAGAATCTCATCGCTCACCAAAGCATCGTAAAGCACCACATCACAGGTCTCTAGTAAAGCTTTGCCCTTGAGGGTCATTAATCCCGCATCGCCAGGTCCCGCACCAACTAAATAAACCTTGCCAAACGCAGGAGCAACTGTTGCTGATTCATCTGATTCATTGGTAACTATTTCTGTACTTTTCTGCGTATTTGTCATTCGTCATCAAAACCGTAATATCTAAGCCAAATATTGCAAGGCGATCGCATCATCATTTTCCTCATGTATCCTAATTAAAGAAGCGGCATCTAAATCGCCGTAATTCTTTAAATATTGAGACGCAGCCCATTTTGTTAAGCCAAATCAAGGAGAAATAGAGAACATTCACATATTTGAAAATATGTCTAAAAATCTTCTTGAGATGTAACGAGTACAACGAATCAAAACGAGGCAGGCGTGAATATTACTGACTTTACCAAAGCAAATCTTACCAAATCAAGTCTAGAAGGGATTAACCTCAAGGGCGCAGATCTAAACCGCGTTAATCTTAGCAATGCCAAACTAGACGATGCCGTACTCACCAAAGCCAACTTGGTGGGAGCTTTTTTACATAGAGCTAATCTCAATCGTGCGAATCTTTCTGAGGCAAATTTATCAGAAGCAAATCTAACCTCAGCACTTTTAGTCGAAGCCGATTTGCAACACGCTTGTCTCGACTCAGCTTACCTAGTTGCCGCAAACCTCAACACTGCCAATTTAACCAGTGCATCCTTGATTAGTGCCGACCTGAGTCTAGCGACGCTAACGGGTGCTTGTCTGAATGGCGCAAATCTTAGTCAGGCAAATCTCAACGGCACATTTTTTATTGAATCAAATTTGTTAGGTGCAGATCTAACTGAGGCGGATTTCACAGGAGCCTTGATGATCAAATCAAACCTCAGTGGGGCAAACTTGAGTCAATCCTGTTTGATGAACGCCGATCTGACAGGCGCAAATCTGACGGGTGCAGAATTGCAGGATGTGGATCTATCGGGTGCAATTCTCAACGAAGCCAACCTAAATGCCGTTGAACTAGTCTTTGCAAATTTGACTGGCGTTTCTCTCTGTCGAGCCAATTTGGGCTGGGCAAATTTGCTAGGTGCAAACTTAGAAAAAGCTAGTTTGATTGGCTCTGATCTCAGTTGGGCAAATTTGAATGAAGCAAATCTCACTGATGCAGATTTGAGTTGGACAAATCTCACTGGCTCATTCTTAATGAAGTCCAACCTCAATGGCGCGAACCTAAGTGGGGCAAACCTCTCGAATGCCAATCTCAGTGGCGCAAACCTGAGTGGGGCAAATTTGATGGGGGCGAACCTCAGTGGCGCGGACTTGACTAATGTTGATCTGCGCGGCGCTTATCTAATTCGGACCAACTTGCATAATGCAATTTTGAATGAAGCTAACTTGACAGGTGCAAATTTAGATGAAGCAGTGCTTAACGGAGCAAGTTTAAATCATGCCAATCTCAATCGTGCCAATCTGACTAGAGCAAGCCTAACGGGTGCAAGTTTGAAAGGAGCTTTCATGCTGTGGACTAACTTGAGAGGGGCTTTTATGCTGTGGACTAACTTAGATGGCGCAAATATGACGGGCGCGATTTTGCCAGGCGAGAAATAGCAAGATTAAATCAAATAGTATGGCGTGAAATATTCATGAAACCAAAAGAAATCATCGATCGCTACAACCAAGGTCAACGGGATTTTAGCGATAGCGACCTTAGTAGTCTAAATCTTAGTGGATTTGGATTGACTGCGATCAACCTCGCAAATTCTAATCTTCGGGAAGTAGACCTATCCTCAGCAACTTTAAATGAAGGCGACTTATATGGCGTAAATATGAGCATTGGGGTCTTAAACCGCGCTAGCTTGGCGAATGTAAATCTCTGCGAGGCGGATCTAAATGGTGCTAGTCTGATTAAGGCAGATTTGCATGGTGCTAGGCTGGAACGCGCTAATTTAAGAGATGTAGACCTAACAGGTGCGAATCTTAATGCCGCTAGTCTTGCCAATTCTGACTTGACGGGAGCTAATTTAAGTTGTGTGTCTTTAGTTGGAGCCAACCTAGAGGGAGCAAATCTTGCCGAGGCATTTTTGAAAGGAGCGAATTTAGATGGGGCAAAATTAAACGGAGCAAATTTAGAAGGCGCTAATCTAAGTGGAGCTAGTTTTAGTGAGGCTAACCTTAGTCAGGCAAATATGACAGGATCAGATCTGTCCCGTGCTAATTTGTATGCCGCTAATCTCAGTGATGCTTTATTGTCAAAAGCCGATCTCAGTGGTGCAAATCTAAGTAATGCCAATCTCAATGATGCTGATCTAAAAGAAGCAGATCTTAATGGTGCATTTCTAATTGATGCTCAGTTAGGCAGGGCATGTCTTGAGAGTGCCAACTTCAGCAAATCTAATTGCTATAAGGCTGATTTTAAAGGCGCACTTTTACTCAAGACAAATTTTAATGGTGCAAATTTAAACTGCACGGATTTCTCGAATGCTTATTTGCAATCCGCCGATTATAAGGCAGGTCGCGATCCAGAGCATGTAAACGATTAATTAGGAATGAAACATGAACGCTAATATGGAAGAGACTACAGGACATGGAATTCCCAAAAAATATAAACGTATTTTGTTGAAGCTCAGTGGCGAAGCTCTGATGGGCGATCGCAGTTTTGGGATTGATCCTGAAGTTGTCCAGAATATTGCTTTACAGGTTGCCGAGATTGTTAAAGATGGTATTGAAGTTGCGATCGTGGTTGGTGGCGGCAACATCTTTCGTGGCATTAATGGCGCAGATAAAGGGATGGATCGGGCTACGGCTGACTATATTGGCATGATTGCCACAGTGATGAATGCCCTGACTTTGCAGGATGCCTTTGAAAATCTCGATGAGCCAATTCCGACTAGGGTGTTATCTGCGATCGCAATGCAAGAGATTGCCGAGCCATATATTCGCCGTCGTGCCATTCGCCACCTTGAAAACAATCGGGTGGTTATTTTTGGCGCAGGTTCGGGAAATCCTTATTTCACCACTGACACCACAGCAGCTTTGCGGGGTGCAGAGATTAATGCTGAAGTGATTTTGAAAGCAACTAAGGTCGATGGTATTTATGACAGCGATCCTAAGAAAAATCCTGATGCGAAACGATTTCAATCAGTGAGTTTTGACTATGCACTGATCAACGATTTAAGGGTGATGGATGCGACTGCCTTTGCACTTTGCAAAGAAAATGGTATTCCAATTATTGTGTTTGATCTTGGTGTTACAGGTAACATTCGTCGCGTCGTCATGGGAGAATCGATTGGTACTTATGTTGGAGGTTCCTGTGAAGTTAACTGATGTTGAGGCGCGAATGCAGAAAGCTGTAGAAGCGACCCAGCACAATTTCAATACTGTGCGGACGGGGCGTGCAAATGCATCGCTATTAGATCGGATTACGGTGGAATATTATGGTGCAGAAACGCACCTCAAGGCTTTGGCAAATATTTCTTCGCCCGATGCCACCACCTTGCAAATTCAACCTTTTGATCGTTCGACGATGCGGGCGATTGAGAAGGCAATCTCTGAGTCAGATATTGGTCTCACCCCAAATAATGATGGCACAAGCATTCGCTTAAATATTCCTCCTTTAACTACTGACCGTCGTAAGGAGTTGGTGAAGATGGTTGCAAAGCTGGCTGAAGAAGGAAAGGTTGCTGTTCGCAATGTTCGCCGCGATGCGATCGATTCAATTCGTAAGCTAGAAAAGGCTAAGGAAATTTCTGAAGATGATTCCAAGAGTCAACAGGAACAAGTAGATAAGTTAACGGAAAAGTTCGTTAAAAATATCGATAAGGTAACTGTGGAAAAAGAAAAGGAAATTTCTACCATATAAAAAAAACGGCGCGATGCGCCGTTTTTTTTGATTTTTTTTGATCTATCGCCTGCGGGGACGACGAGCTGATCGCTTAACTGGTTGCTCATCATAGTCATTATCCCGAAAATCATCTTTGTCCCAATCATCAAAATTATCCGCATCACCCTTGTATACATCTCTAGGGGGATCTAAGGGTTCAGCATAGGGATCAGCGCGATCGTACTCACGATCGCTAGGAAAGTCAAAGTCTTGAGGAGGACGGGATTTGGTACGGGGGCGGCGCTTGGGTTTGGTTCGAGGAGCGCTATATTCATCATCATAGATGCCCCGTTCTTGGCGCTCTTGATATAACTTAGTTGCCTGTTGTCCTGCTTGGTTAAACAGTTTACCTAGTTTTTGATCGATCGCAAATCCTTTACGGCTTTGAATTGAGATGGTGCGACTAATGCGATCGTGAAAGGCTTGACGTTTTTCTTCATCGACAATCGCAAAAGCAGCATCGGCAGCGAAGGGAATCCAAGCAAACACAATAAAGGTGGTGGTAATTGTCTCGATCAGAAATATAGAACAGGCAAAGACAAATATTTCGCGCTTAAAAAATGCAGCTAGTCCCGCAGTTTTGCCATATTCGGCATCAATGACCCGAATGCTCATCAGCCATCTACCAAAGCTCTGACCTTGACTGCTGGTAGAAATAAACACCCGAAACACAAACCAAGTCACCACAAAGGTAAATAGTCGAAGCGGGTTAGAACTGCTAATTGATAGTAGCGATAAAACTAGCTCTGAGATAAACCAACAACTTAAAAAGTCGATAATTAGCGCTCCGAGGCGTTGATTGACCGTGGCAAGGGGATAGCGGCTGTAAGCTGGCTCGAAGTCCATTGTGATTGCTTGATTCGTGATGAAGACACAGAGATATTCTATACTGCGAGGGATGATGCCATTGCGATCGCATCTGACGGTGAGGTCAATTTAGATTTGGATAATTTGATTTAACAAATCGCATACTTGGGCAAACAGCTCATTATCGAGTTTACCGAGGGGATGAGGCTTTGAATTTCGTAATCGCCAATCAAAGGACTTAGGCTGATGACAAAGGACATAGCTTGTTTTGAGTGTTTTCCCTTTAGTAGAACTGCCGATGGCGATCGCAAAGGGATTGTCTGCGTTGTATGCCGCAGTTGTCATGGGTAAGCCAATAACGATCGCGGTTTTGTCGTTAAAGTTACGCGGTGATAGGACTAAGAAGGGATGAATGTCACACATTTCTACTCCTACTTGTGGATTACAGTCAATCCAGATAATGTCTTGACGATCGGGTATCCAGTTTTTAGAGGGGTTTGACGATACTTTTACCACTGTTCAGCCCCTAGCCTTTGGGAAGTAGTCATTACTTCACCGCCATGTCGAACTGGGTCAAACTTGGCAAGTCGTTCTTCTAGGGTTAGTGGAGGATTTGCTAATGGGGTAATGATCACCTGCCCATCAATTACGCTTAGGTTGACGCGCTGATTAATTTGAAGATTGGCAGCACGGGCAATCGCGGCAGGTAGGCGCACACCTAAGTTATTTCCCCATGCTTTGATATCTAATGTTGCTTCTGCCATGATGATTATTTCTAAATGAGATAGTATGTCTAAACATAAGTATAAACGAACTAGAAATTTCTGCTTTAATGATATTTATATTGACTGGTAAGTGATCTGTGACTAAACATCTTGCGATCGCAATTGGCAACACCAGAATTAAGGCTGTAGTTTTTGATCGCAATCAACAAATTCAGGAAGCCTATGCTTATCCTCATGATCAATTAGCAATGCTCGAAGCCAGACTTGGAGCTAGAGATTTTGCGAGGATTGCGATCGCAACCGTTGTTCCTGAATTAATTACTATTTGGCATGATCTACCGCAAACTAAAATCCTGAAAACAGTTGATGTTCCTCTGCAAGGACTTTATGCAACGATGGGATGCGATCGCGCTTTAGCAGCTTTTGGGGCGGGACAATCCTATGGCTATCCAGTTTTAGTAATTGATGCGGGGACAGCGATTACATTAACGGGGATTGATGCCGAGAAAAATTTAGTTGGTGGGGCAATTATGGCGGGTTTGCGCTCGCAATTTGCTTGTTTGCATCAAAACACGGCAGCCTTACCCGAACTAGAAATTCCTAAGATTTTGCCAGAACGCTGGGGCAAAGATACAACTAGCTCGATTCAAGCAGGAATTTCTCAAATATTACTAGCAGGTTTGCAAACTTATATAAATGATTGGCGATCGCAATTTCCTCAAAGCTCTGTGATCATCACAGGTGGAGATGGCGATCAGCTACGAGATTGGGGCTTAGGTGTAAACGCGAGCGATCCACACTTAATTTTTAGAGGAATCTGGCATTTTTGCCTTAAATGCCCTAATTAATGAAGATATCACTAAATTTTGGCGACATTTACAATTAAAATGTAATGAATATTTTGTGCTTTAGTAATGAATTTCGATCCAAAACTTTGCCGTAATGAGAGCGAAGTTGAAAGCAAATTAATTGTGCAGTATCTTTTACCAGCTCTTGGTTATGACTCAAGTAAATGGCATCAGGAGGTCGCACTTGGGAGTATTCGTCTAGATTTTCTGGCTTTAACTTCTCAGATTTTTCCTAATATTATTGATTCATCTCCTAGGGTTTGTGTAGTCATAGAGGCAAAGCATCCCAAACAAAATCTTAATCTTCATGTACGACGATTACAGCGCTATTTAACTAAATTACAAGTGATGTATGGAATCTTAACCAATGGCAAAGATTTCCGTATTTATCAACTTAATAATGACCATATCGATCTAATATTTCAATGCCAAGGGGCAGATATTACTGATAAAATCGAGAAAATCAAAGATATTGTTGGTAGAGATAAATTAGCAGGAATTAACAATAAATCTAGCCATGCAATCAATTTTCCAGATCAGTCAAATGTCATCTCTCTTAAAGCTGACAATATCGAAATCCTTAATCCAGAAACTAATTTTTTAAAGACTATGAAAACGATCGCAATTTATCACAACAAAGGTGGGGTTGGCAAAACCACCACCACAATCAATCTTGCGGCGGCGATGAGTCGTAAAGGGTTAAGGGTGTTAATTATTGACTTAGATAGTCAGGCAAATACAACCTATGCGGCTGGCTTGATGAAGTTTGACACTGAAGAAGAAGACACCCTCAAAGACAGTAATATTTACAATGTTGTCTTCTATCCCAAATCCAATTACATTCCTGAAGTTGCCTTAAAAGGTAGTTTTACTTATCCTGAAGTTGATGTAATTCCTGCCCATATCAATTTGATTTGGCAAGAAGCAAGACTGGTTGACAAAGATAGTTCTAAAACCCATTTAGTTAAAAAATTAGAACTGGTAAAAGATGATTATGATGTAGTTCTAATTGACACTCCACCTTCCCTCAATTTATACGCCAAAATCGCTCTCATTGCCTGCGATTATTTAATCATTCCTTCAGACCTTAAACCATTCGCCAATGAAGGTTTACGCAATGTCAAAAACTTTGTCGAAGAAATTGATGAGTTTCGTGTTTTTATTAATCAACCTGCAATCAATGTGCTTGGGGTATTACCTTCTAAAATTTTGACAAATGCTAATTACATCAAAGCGACTTTACCCAAGCAGGAAAAAGTTGTTGCCGAGCGTTATGGATTCCCAGTGTTAGAGACTCGCATTTTTCAACGAGAAGACCTATCACGCGCCATCGATAACTTTGTGATGGAAGGCGATCGCCAGATCCCTGATCCTAAGTCTATTTTTGACTTTAAGCCTGATTCGATGTCTGCCGCCGAGTTTGAAGAGTTAGCCAATGAAATTCTTGAAAAAATAGGACTACACAGATGAGTTTATTAACGTCTTCGGTTGATCTCGATACGATTTCAAGACCAGAATCAGTAATTCCTCATTTTCCGTCAAGTCAGATTGAGCATCTGGCAAACTTATTCTTAGCGGCTGGCGATACAGTCAGTCCGATTCTATTACGCAAAATTTCTCCCATTTCCTTTGAGGTGCTAGAGGGACATTTTGAATATTTGGCGGCGCTGAAAGCTCAAGAAATAGATGAGCAATTTACGGCAATTAGGGCTTATGTTGTCCCACCTGATTTAGAGTCAACAATTTTGGAACAGTACCAATTTTTGCGATCGCATTCATTACCCACCACCACTGAGCCTCAGCCAGCCAGAGAGAAAGTTCCTACCCAACAAATAGATTTAGCTCAATTAGAACAATCTATCTCAAATCACTTAGAACAAAAACTTTCCGCATCAATCGATCGGGTTGTCGAAGAACGGGTTAACTCTAGTTTGCAAGTATTTGCCAATCAAATTACGCAGCAATTAAATGCTGGTTTGCTTGATATTAAGCAACTTTTAGCTCTTGTTCCTATCAATCAAGCTGTTGAGTTAGCAATCCAAACAGAATCTACCCCAGAGAAAATCACTAAACCTAAAACTTCTAGAAACACTACTAAAACTAAAGAATCTAGTTCTAAACCCAAAGCAAAAAGCAAACCTTCTATTAATAATGATGCTCCTAGTTCCTTACAGGTGCTCAATGATTTTAATACTCTCAGTTTTGCTGATTTAGAGCGTAAATTATCGCAATTCAAACCAAGCCAGCGAAAACTTGCTCAACCAATTTATGCACAAAGACTTCTGCAACCTGATCATAAGTTTCAATGTATCGAGGACATCATCAACAACGTCAGTGGTATTAAGGAAACCACTATGAACAAGATTATTTCAGGATGGTAATACAATTTATCTTTCCCACTATGTGCTAATCTATATGTCATGGGAATAGATGAAAGAATTTACAAAAAATAGTCGTTCTGAACAGAAGTGCTTTTCGCAACTGTTGTTTTTGCATGACATTTTTATATATAGGGCTTATGTGCAGGAGTTTAAATCATGGTAATCCTAACTAGGCTTAGGCAATTTCTCGGTTTGCTAAGCCTAGTTGTTTACCGTTAGCTCTGCACATTTTCAGAAATGTCTCAGATCATGCTCCCCCATGAAAAGAGGCAGGTTGCAAGGTGCAGCTATCCATCGCTACATAACATGATATCTGTACCTTGCTTTTTACAGTAATTTCATCAAAAGATTTGGCTTAAAAGTGCGTGCTTCGTCACTAGCAATGTACTTAGGTAGATGAACTTTTTGTGCTTTAGTTTTTTGGTCTCTAGGCGCATAAATGATAATTATGCCTAGCTACTTACAACTGCGCCGATTATGTCAAATTTGTCGGGTACGCCCCTGTCAATTTTTGCCCTTGACCTTGTAACAAAAATTTATCCGTGGGATACGTTAACCACTGTAGGAGGCTAAAGTATAAGTAGATATTTATATGGAGTTAAATAGCGTGCCGCCAACTGAAGTCGCCCAAATTTCTAGTCAAGACATAGCAGAATTAGATCAAATCAAAACTAGCGATCTACATGTAGTCGAAACCTGTCCACTGCTTGCACCTGTAGAGTTAAAAACTGAATTGCCAATTACCTCTGCGATCGCAAAAGTTGTGTCCAGTGCCAGAGACAGGATTCGCAATATTTTAAATGGTAGTGATCGTCGCCTATTAGTGGTAGTTGGTCCTTGCTCAATTCATGATGTCAAAGCTGCTCGAGAATATGCCGAAAAATTAGCCAAATTTCGTGATCAGGTTAGTGATTCCCTTGAAATTGTGATGCGTGTCTACTTCGAGAAGCCACGCACCACCATCGGTTGGAAAGGGCTAATCAATGACCCCCACCTCAATGGCACATTTGATATTAACTATGGTCTACGCATGGCGCGGGAGCTACTGCTCGATGTCGCCAAACTAGGCTTGCCTAGTGCCACTGAATTACTTGATCCGATCGTGCCTCAATACTTAGCAGATCTGATCTCTTGGACAGCGATCGGCGCAAGAACTACCGAAAGCCAAACTCACCGAGAAATGTCTTCTGGTCTATCGATGCCCGTTGGTTTCAAAAATGGCACCGATGGCAGTATTGATGTGGCGATTAATGCCCTTTTGTCAGCACGTCAGCCCCACCGTTTTCTCGGTGTGAGCAATGAGGGAAGGTCTAGCATTGTGACGACGACGGGAAATCCTGACGGACATATCGTGCTACGTGGTGGCAAACAAGGCCCCAACTACGATAAAACCCATGTGGATGCGATCGCAAATCGTCTTCGCGATCGCAATTTATTGCCTTACATGATGGTCGATTGCAGTCATGACAATAGCGGACAAGATTACAAAAATCAGCCGATTGTGCTGCAAGATATTGCTGAGCAAGTGCGGAATGGCTCCGAAAATATTGTGGGCATCATGCTCGAAAGCCATCTCAATCGTGGTAAACAACCTTTTCCCAAGGATTTAAATAAGTTGGAATACGGCAAGAGCATCACTGACGGTTGCATCAATTTTGAGCAGACCGTCGAGACGCTGACGGATCTCGCGAATGCAGTTAGAGCAGGTCGTTTATAAACAAAAAAGCACCCTTTGGGTGCTTTTTTGTTAGCGCTGCCGAACTAAACCAAGGGGACAACGCTCTGGTTTGCGGAATTCCCATTTTACGGCTCCGCTTTCTGATAGCTCTGGTGGTGGTAAATCTTCGAGAATAGGGGAGAGACGAATTACAAAATCGGTGTAATGCAGGGAATAAGCTTCTTTGTAATATTTTCTACGACGATCGGGGTCTTCCTCGATTTCGCAACCAATCCATGCAGGAACTGGTGTATGAGGACGGGTTCTCTCAAAATATGCCCTTAAAGGCTCTGGTTCAATCCCTTCTGCGATCGGAAATAGATCCGAACCTGTAATCTGATTCCATGCAGTTGTGATATCACTGGGGGCATAGGAATAGATTTCGACTTGATACTCATTGGGGGGAACGGTGACATAGCATTGCAAACAATCTTCGCTATTTGCGATCGCAGTTGCATCTTGAATCTCATCAAAATCATCATCACCAAGTACACCTGATACCACCATCTGTCCACAGGACAAGTCTAGTCGCCAACGTACTCGCGCTACCCACTCATCACGCTCTTGTTCGTTAAGGTCGCCCATGACAACGCGGACATTGTAGCCGTCATCCTGATAGAGATCCATCGCTAAAAAAGCTTTCTGCTCAAAGATAGCTTCTTGTAATTTGGGATTGTCTTGGTTCCAAATTAAGTTGCAAAAGCCATCATAATCTTTGCTGACAAAATCCTTTGCACCGACCCAAATCATGCAGCCAGCTTCCCAAAATCCAAACTCAATGCGATCGCCTAAAGCCATAGGAGCCATAAACTACCTCTTGCAAATAAATTGGTTAGCTCCGTGTCGTGCAAAGCACGACACGGAGCTAAAGATTATAAAACGCCTTTAGAACTAGGAATTACCGAGGCACGGCGCGGATCAACTTCGACAGCCATTTTGATGGCACGGGCAAAGGCTTTAAATCCTGCTTCGATTATGTGGTGAGAGTTACCGCTTTCTAACAGTCTGATATGTAAAGTCATTTGCGCGTGATTGACTACAGCTTGAAAAAACTCTTTCACCAGCTCTGTGTCATAGGTTCCCACCCGTTGATTGGGAATAACTAGACCATAGACTAAATAGGGACGACCCGAAAAATCGAGGGCAACCTGTACCAAAGCTTCATCGAGGGGAGCCACAAAATGACCAAAGCGATTAATTCCCTTGCGATCGCCTAAGGCTTGCCCTAGCGCCTGCCCCAATACAATTCCCACATCCTCATTGGTGTGATGATCATCGATATGGAGATCCCCTGTGGCTTGCACATCTAGATCAATCAACCCGTGGGAGCAGATCTGATGCAACATGTGGTCGAGAAAGGGAATCCCAGTATTAATGTTTCCTTTGCCTGTGCCATCAAGATTAAGCGCCACCGTAACATCGGTTTCGCCAGTTTTGCGGTGGACTTTGGCAATGCGAGGAGAATCGTAGGACATAGCAGAGCTTGATTGATAAAGGTTTTGGAGGTTTCAGCCTTAAAATCAACTGTATCACAGACTCTGATAGGCTTAAACTGATAGTTATCTCAGCATTATTTATAGCTACCACCACTTGTCTAAGGACAAATTAAAACCCAAGAAGCGAGTTGCGGCGCGAAGCGCCGCAACTCATCTTCTGGTTTTCTGTCCTAACAAGATTGGCGACAGCTATAAATCTAGGCATCCCGATAGTTGGCAAAATCATCAAATGACCAATTCTCCGAATCCGCAAACTTGGCACGCGCTCACGATCGATGATGCGATCGCAATTTTGGATGTGAATCCAGAAGTAGGGCTGGAGGGTTGGCAAATAACTGATCGCCAAACCGTTTATGGACGAAATGAGTTAAACGGTAAGGCGGGCAGAACAAAGCTAAGTATCTTCATTGATCAATTTACCAATGTGATGTTGCTAATGTTGATGGGGGTTGCCCTCGTGTCAGCAGGGTTAGATTTGCGAATGGGACAATTTCCTAAAGATGCGATCGCAATTTCAGCGATTGTTATTCTTAACGGTATTTTAGGCTATGTACAAGAAAGCCGTGCCGAGGATGCCCTTGCTGCCTTGAAAAAAATGGCGGCTCCGAATGTGCGGGTGTTACGAGAAGGGAAAGTTACGGAAGTTCTATCGGCGGAATTGGTGATTGGCGACATTGTATTTCTGGACGCAGGAATGCAGATTGCAGCCGATGGACGCTTGCTCGAAGCGGTGAAGCTCAAGGTAAGAGAAGGATCTTTGACTGGAGAATCGCAGGGAGTAAATAAGTTTGCCGATCAATTGTTTGATGCCGATGAATCACTGGGCGATCGTCGCAATATGGTTTTTCAAGGAACTGAAGTATTGCAAGGTCGGGGGATGATGCTGGTGACCGCCACGGGGATGCAAACGGAATTAGGGAAGATTGCGAACCTCTTGCAAGATGTGGAATTGGAAGAGACTCCATTGCAAAAACGCATGGGTGAGCTGTCTAAGGCTTTAGTGATTGCCTCCTTAATTTTTGTGGCGCTTGTGATTGCGATCGGACTATCGCGGAGTGGCAACTTTGTTAATTTATTAAATACCTCGCTGAGCATGGCGGTTGCCGCTGTGCCAGAAGGATTACCTGCGGTGATTACAGTGACCTTAGCGCTAGGTACACAGAGGATGGTGCGCCGCAATGCCCTGATTCGGAAACTGCCTGCGGTGGAAACCCTTGGCTCTGTGACCATGATTTGCTCTGACAAGACAGGAACGCTGACCCAGAACAAAATGGTGGCGGAAAATATTTTCACCAATAGCTACACAGCGCAGGTGAGTGGCACGGGGTATGAGCCGATTGGGGAATTTGCGATCGCAAGACTAGCGGGCGATATGCTGGCAAGTGATATCAGTGTTTATCAATGTGCGGAGCTGCAACTATTATTGGCAGCGAGTGCAATATGTAACGATTCCTACTTGCAAAAGCGCCCTGCTGTAAGTCAATCTCCAAGTCAATCGAATCATCGCCAGCTAAATCGCCTTAATGAGCAGATTAATGGTCACGCGCAATGGAAAATCATTGGCGACCCAACGGAAGGGGCGTTGCTGACCTTGGCAGGAAAAGCCAACCTTTGGCAAGCACAATGCACTCACTATTTCACGAGAGTCGCGGAAATTCCCTTTACCTCGGAGCGTAAGCTGATGAGTGCCATTGCCGCGATCAAGAATATTGCTGCCGAAGATACGCCCGAATCGATGCGAACCATTGCCGCGTTATTACCCAATCAACCCTATTTTCTATTTTGCAAAGGTTCTCCCGAATTAGTTTTAAGCCGTTGCGATCGCATTCAAGTTGATAAAGCCATCAACTTCATTTCCATTTCCCAGCGCACCGCCATCAATATTCAAAATACCTTACTTGCCTCAAAGGGAATGCGTGTTTTAGGCTTTGCCTATTTACCCCTCGATCATCTACCAACGGAAGAGGAACTGACGAACATTGAAAATAATCTCGTTTGGTTGGGCTTAGTCGGTATTCGTGACGCACTGAGAGCCGAAGCGGCAGCAGCAGTGCAGGTTAGTCGTCAGGCGGGCATCCACACAACGATGATCACAGGTGATCACCAATTAACTGCCCAAGCCATTGCCCGTGATTTAAATATCTTTTATCCCGATTGTGATCGCGTTTTAACGGGTCAGGAAATCGAATTGATGAGCGATGACGAGTTAACAGCGATCTCTAGTAAAACCTCTGTCTATGCCAGAGTGTCGCCAGAGCATAAATTGCGGATTGTGCAAGCATTGCAGCGTCGAGGTGAAGTGGTCGCCATGACAGGGGATGGGGTCAATGACGCTCCTGCATTGAAACAGGCAAATATTGGCATTGCTATGGGAATGACGGGAACGGATGTCTCCAAGGAGGCCAGCGATATGATTTTGCTGGATGACAACTACGCGACTATTGTCGCAGCTACAGAAGAAGGGCGTACAGTCTACGCAAATATTCGCCGCTTTATTAAGTACATTTTGGGTAGTAATGTCGGGGAAGTAATTGCGATCGCATCCACACCATTTTTAAATGTAAATTCAATTCCCCTCACGCCTTTACAGATCCTCTGGATGAACCTAGTCACCGATGGTGTGCCAGCGCTTGCCCTTGCCGTTGAGCCGTCAGAAGATGATGTAATGCAACATCCGCCTTTTCATCCCCAAGAGAATATTTTTGCAAGGGGATTAGGTTGGTATATTTTGCGAATTGGGGTGGTGTTTGGGCTACAAACCATCGCCTTAATGGAACTAATCTACAATTCCGACAATCCCGCATGGCAAGCTCACTGGAAAACGATTACATTCACAACTCTCTGTATTGCTCAAATGGGACATGCCCTTGCTTGTCGTTCCGATTCCAAACTAATTATTGAGTTGAACCCGATCGCAAATCCCTATCTCTTAATTTCTGTGGTATTCACCACAATTTTGCAGCTTTCTTTGCTCTATGTGCCACCATTCAGGGATTTTTTTGGTACAGATGCCCTCTCTTTGCCAGAGCTAAGTTTATGCTTTGGCTTTAGTTTGCTACTGGTCTTGTGGGTAGAAACCGAGAAACTAGTCTCAAGGTGGTGGGCAAAGCGTCGCATCACCGAGAATTTGCCATAAGTCCATGAAAAAGCCCATGAAGAAAAAATTCCCTTGGTTGCGATCGCTACTGGTTTTAGGATGCTTTGGACTCGTCATTTCCTTCATCGTGCCACTATTGGATCGGATTATCCAAATCTATCAACTGGTTGCCACATCTTCACCGATTTTAGGCGGCTTTGTAGTGCTGTTAGTCATTGGCTTGTTATTCGGGCTATTTTGGTTGATTTGGCACTATTTACGACTATTTCAATCTGAACCCTCTACCCCCCGTCCCATACCTGAAGCTCCCACCGACAAAATTGAAGCGGCACAAGATAGTCTGGAATCCCTAGAGCGGCAGGTGCAGCAAATTCAAGATGAGGTGATGCGCCGTTCGTTAGCAGCCCAAACAGAACAACTAAAACAGAATTTCATCCGTCAGGAATTGCGGGTAGTTGTCTTTGGGGTTGGTTCGGCGGGGAAAACTTCACTAGTCAATGGCTTGCTAGATCTGGCAAGTCAAGATATTGAGGCTAGGGGGACAGTCGGTGCAACCATGGGAACGACCCAACTGGGCAAAGTTTATCCGCCTGTAAAGTTCCCAAACTTAGATGTACCTGTGCAAATTACTGACTGCCCCGGTATTTTAGAGGCGAGTGCCTTGGGTAGCGATCGGGAACAGGAAGCAAGAACCATCGCCACAGAGGCAGATTTAATCGTGTTTGTGGTGGATGATGATCTGCGGCGTTCGGAATATGAGGTGCTTAAAGCCCTAACGGAAATTGGCAAACGGACTGTTCTGGCTTTTAATAAAATTGATCGGCTCACCAAAGCCGATCGCGAAATCATTCATACCAATTTGCGATCGCGAGTTTTCGGATTGATTCCCCCTGAAGATGTGGTTGCCATAGCAGCTAGTCCCACACCCATCACCCTCGAATCTGGCGAAGTTGTCCAACCCAAACCCAAAATCCAGCCGTTACTAACGCGATTGCTCGATATCCTCAGCTATGAAGGCGATGAGTTAGTGGCGGATAATGTGTTATTGCGATCGCAAAGTTTGACTGCCGCCACTCGCGAAGCCCTATCGCAGCAGCAACAGGCAGAAGCAGACAAGGTCGTCGAAAAATTTCAATGGCTAGTTGTGGGCGTAGTCTTTGCCACCCCCTTGCCCGTTGTCGATATGCTAGCCACAGCCGCGATCAATGCCCAGATGGTGGTGGAAATCGGCAAAGTCTATAGTTGTGAAATTAACATCGAGCGTGGCAAAGAGTTAGCAAATTCCCTTACCCGCACCCTCGTCAGTCTTGGCATCGTTAAAGGCGTAGTCCAAATCATCACCACAGTCATTTCGGTAACTGTGGTCGGGTTAGCCCTCAAAGCCACAATTCAGTCGGTGACGGCTGCTTATCTCACGCGCATCGCAGGTAAAAGTTTTATTGAATATTTCAGTCGCGATCGGGATTGGGGTGATGGTGGTATTGCCGAGGTCGTCCAACGCCAATTTCAGCTCAATCGCCGCGACGAGTTTCTTAAAATATTTGTGCAAGATGCGGTCAATCGAGTCATGGTGCTAGTCAAGCAGCAGATGTAAGCGCAAATACAGATTAAGATTGGGAAGTTATTTCGCCATTAACCCTATGGACTTTAAAAGTATTATCCGCGATATACCTGATTTTCCTCAACAGGGCATCATTTTTCGAGATATTACGCCACTACTCGCCCATCCGCAAGGATTAACCAAAATTATTCAGGGTTTCCAAACAAAATTTGCAGAACTAAATATCAGCGCAATTGATACCGTAGTTGGGACAGAATCACGGGGATTTATTCTTGGCGCACCCCTTGCCATGGCTCTAGGTTGCAGCTTTGTACCAGTCCGCAAGCCCAAAAAGTTACCCTCAGCCGTATTTCGCGCCGAATATGAATTGGAATATGGCACTGATGCCCTAGAAATCCATCAAGATGCGATCGCAACGGGTGAGCGGGTGATCATCATTGATGATGTCATCGCCACGGGTGGCACGGCAGCCGCAACTGCCAAGCTAGTTGAGCAGTCTGGGGCAGAACTAGTTGGTTATGGATTTTTGATTGAACTAGATTTTCTCAATGGTAGACAGGCTTTGCCAGAAGTGCCAATAGTTTCATTAATTAACTATTAAAGTGGTGTTGTGATTAACACAGAGCGTTAGTTACAACACCACAAAAGAAAACAGGTCGTGCAATGCACGACCTGTTTTCTTTTGTGGTGTTGTTGGCTTTTCTTTGAGAAGGGCGAATGATGGGAATTGAACCCACGAATGGTGGTACCACAAACCACTGCCTTAACCACTTGGCTACACTCGCCATTTAACCGTTAATAATATTACTACTGCTTGGTGCATTTACACAAGTGGTAACAAAATATTTTTTTCAAGGACTTGTCAATTTGCCGCAGTGTAGTTTTGGTGTCTGTATCAACTTCCAAAAACAAAGTAATATTACTTACGGTCTTCGTCTAGAGATGTATAAATATGATGCGAATACTGGCATTGGTTCCAGGTGGGACTAGCGAGCAGTTACTATTTTTCCCGACACTGGATACCCTCAAACAACAGTATCCCAATGCCGAGATCGATGTGGTGGTCGAGCCACGGGCAATGGCAGCTTATCGTGTTTGCCAATCTGTGAACCGCGTCCTCAAGTTTGACTTTAGCGATCGCAATTCTCTGGCTGATTTTGGTAACTTACTCGGTACAATTCGCGATCGCGAATATGATGCTGCAATTTTGACTCAGCCGAGCTTTTCCAGAAATCTGCTGTTATGGCTCAGTGGCATTCCTAAGCGCATCTCCTTTGCAGGAGAAGGCGACTTTTTGCTAACGGATGTCATTGCATTTGATGCAGAAGCCTATGCCGCCGTGCAAAGACATAACTTGCTGATGGCGCTCAATATTCAGAAATCCTGTCCACCAATTAAGGTCAATCTGCCCAAAAGTGATTTGGACTGGGCGGCTAGCGAGCAGAAACGTTTAGGTATTCAACAAAGTGGTTTTATTCTGCTCAATTGTGGTGCTTTAGCCAATTATCCTGCGGCTAGCTGGGCAACAATTGCCCTCGATATGCAAGCTAAATTGCCCAACTTACCGATTGTGGCAGTCGATAGCGTGAATAATGCGACACTATTGCAGCAATTAGCCCTTAAAGTTCCTAATTTGTTAATCACTAGTCCCTCTGATATTGGCAAGCTGACCGCAATGGTAGCGGCAGCAAATCTATTTATTTGTGCAGAAGGTGATGCAATGCAACTAGGTGTTGCGGTTGGCACGGCACTGGTGGCAATTTTAGGCTCTAATACAGAGGCAGCAGTATTACTACCGATTGCCGAAAATCAAATCAAATATGTAAAAGCAACTAGTGGTCAAGCCATCGGTGAGATCAACCCACAGACAGTTATCGCTAAAATTTGGGAAGGTTAAAAACAAGGCTTGCATAGCAAGCCTTGTTTTTAAGTCTGATTTTGTTTTTGACCATGATTAGGTCTATGAATATGCAAGGCAGTGCTTTCCTCTGGTCACGTCTAATTAACTCGGCGGCTGGACTGATTTTTTTGACGAGTATCTCGGCGCTGATGCCAACCATGGCAAATGCTCAGGCAGTTTCTCCGCCCCCATTGCTTTGTGCAAAATTAACCAATCGTCGCTATGTGGTGATA
This sequence comes from Pseudanabaena mucicola FACHB-723, assembly GCF_014696385.1. GTDB lineage: Bacteria > Cyanobacteriota > Cyanobacteriia > Pseudanabaenales > Pseudanabaenaceae > Pseudanabaena. Next base: position 72,249 of record NZ_JACJQB010000004.1, on the reverse strand, counting down.
CTCGATCGCCCTGCCAATCAATTGCCCCAGTTGCCAGAATTTTTGGCGATCGCTGCGATACCTTGTAATTATCTCAATGCCTCAATGACTTTTTTTGGGGGGTTTGATAATGTGGACGCAGCCTCCTTTCGGGCGGGGCAATTACGCCGCCTTGGACTAGATGCGGTGATTCATTCCTTTTCGAGCAAGGTGAATAATATTCCTAGCAATTTACAGGCATCCATGGTGCTAGTGGAGCTAAACGCTGAGCCAAATACTGCTCTTGCTCAAGTGCGATCGCAAACGGGCAAAAGTGCCTCTCTAGCCACATTTAATAATCGCTCGGTGATTATTTCCGCACCCCTATCGAGCCGAGAAAGCGCCAACGCAATTGCTACAAGATTACGCAGTCAAGGGCTGGCAGCGCAAATTGTGGGAGCTGCTTTAATTGCTGAACCTGTGGCAAGTGCGACTACTGCTAATCCTAAACCCTCTAACCCTCCTAAATCCAGCCAAGCCCCATCAAGTCAAGCTAGCGCCACGACCCGCTATCGGGTCTTGATTCCCAATAATAATTCCAACACCTTAAAAAAAGTGCGGGAAATGATTCCTGATGCTTTTCCAACCACATTCAAGGGCAAGCCCTATATTCAGGTGCGTACCTATACCGATCGCGCTAATGCCCATCGTGAGCGAGATCGACTTGCTGCTGTTTTCTCAGGGACAATTTTGATTCAAAACTAAAGGCAAAAATTCAAGTCAAAAACTAGAAATACCGTTAAACCTATGGCATCGAGTTCTCAATCTTTGACTACGGCTGAGATCCCTACTTATACAGTCCGTGTGAGTGATCGTGCCAAGTGTGTACGCCTGTCGCTATCGGTGGAGGCGGGTTTAGAGGTTGTGATTCCTACTAATTATGATCACCACAAGATTCCTGAGATTGTCGAAAAAAAGCGTGATTGGATTACACGCAATCAACTCAAATTGAATCAGAGGGAAGCATTTTTTCAGGCTCAATCGCCCCATGAGTTGCCAACCAAAATTAATTTGCGATCGCTAAATGAGGAGTGGCACATTGAATATCAGCAAGTCCCGACCAGAGCTAGGGCAATCAGTATTCGTGAGGATAAAACCCAATTCAAGTTGGTGGTTAATGGGGATATTACCGATGTAATTGCTTGCAAATTTTTCTTAAAAAAATGGCTGATTAAAAAAGCAGAAAAGCATTTGAGCAGTTGGTTACGCCAAGTCAGCATTAACATCCAGTTGCCCTATCGCACTACAACGGTACGCAGTCAAAAGACACTGTGGGGTAGTTGCTCTTGCGATCGCAATATTAGCCTCAATTACAAATTGCTATTTCTAGAACCTAATGTCGTTGAATACGTCCTAGTTCATGAACTATGTCACACGGCACACATGAATCATTCGGATAAATTTTGGCAATTAGTTAGAAAGTTTGAGCCAAATTACAAATTGTTAGATAAATCTCTCAAGCAAGCATGGCAAATAATCCCCGCATGGCTTGACTGGTAAATGATTCTGTCGCTTACATTTCAGATTAAAAGCCTGTGTAGATGTGATTAAACTCACCCTTGATCGATGATGCCTGTCTATGGGTATTTTGGGGTTAGGTACTATACTGACATTTTGAAATTAAAATTCTGAGGTTTTAAAATATGACAGAAACAAAGCCAAATTTGCTGCCAATTATTGGCGGTGCGGCTGTGGTGGTTGCTGGTGGCATAGGTGCTTATTTCTTTTTTAATAAGACAGTCACCGCGCCTACAGCTAGCACCGCAGGTACATTAACTGTAGTGCCACAGCAATCAGTAATGTCAATTTCACTATCGACTGATGGTGAAGCATTGGCGAAACTGGAACAGTTTTTGTCACCAGAAACCAAGAAAATCTACGATCAAGCCCTAGCTGAATTCAAAAAGGGACTTTCGTCATCGGATTTTGACTATGAAAAAGATGTAAAACCTTGGATTGGTAAGAATGTCTCGATCGCAATTTTACCCAAGGACAGAGCCACCAGCGCCGCACCTCGTCAGTTAAAATCCGCCGCACCTCGCTATGTCCCCATGAGCGACACAGGTTCTATCCAATTTGTGCAGGACAAACCTACATCCGAAGCACCTCCTAATATTCTGCTTGTCCTTGAAGTTAAGGATAAGGCTGGCGCTGAGAAATTTTTGACTGAAAAGGTAAAGGCTAAGTCAGGTGGTAAGGAAAAACAATCTGACTATAAGGGTGTCAAAATTACTCAGTACGGTGAAGGGGACAAGGCTAGTGCCTCGGCAATGGTTGGCAATTATTTAGTGATTTCTCCCTACGAACAGGTAACCCAAAAAGCGATTGACACCTTTAGTGGTGGGCCATCCCTTGCGACTTCCGCCAGCAAAGACGATCTCAAATTACAAAATTCCGTTGCTCAGGTCTATATTCCTAATTTTGGCGAGTCCATTGTTGAGCTAGCCGCCCTCAGCCCTGAAGCAGAAACAATTCCCCCAGAATCATTGGCACAATTGAAGAAGGTGAAGTCCTTAAACATGGGCTTTGGTATTGACGATGTAGGTATTCGCTTTAAGGCAATTAGTAAATTTGACCCGAATGCGATCGCAGGTTTTACCAATTCCCCCAATAAAGTTCTTGGACAGGTTCCTTCCCAAGCCTTTAGTGTGATCAGTGGCTTTAACATCAAGAACTCTTGGGAACAGTTTGTCAAATCCGCAGATAGCTCTCCTGAACTGAAGGAAGGCATCGAAGAAGTGAGAAAGCAACTGAAGTCTTCCCCCTTAGCAATCGATCTTGATAAAGATATCTTTGGATGGATGGATGGTGAATTTGCGATCGCATCCGTCTCTAGCAAGCCAGAGGGCATCTTGGCACAAACTCAAGGGCTCGCACCATTGATCTTGCTCCAAACCACCAACCGCGCCGCAGGTGAGTCGCTATTAGCCAAGTTAGATGACTTTGCCTCTAAAAATGGTGCACAGGTCGCCAAAAAAGACGTAAGTGGCGTATCGGTTACCGAATGGTCTGCCCCTGGTGCTGGTGCAATTGTTGCCCACGGTTGGAGTCAACAAGACACTCTATTTTTCACGGCAGCACCAATTGTGTCGCTGTTCGTACCTAAGCCCGCTAGCGCCCTCGACGCTGATGCTAACTTCAAGTCAATTGTTAGCACTTTGCCTACCACTAATGTGGGCTACTTCTACATTGATGTTGACAAGACTTGGAGCATTTTCCAAGGTTTCTTGCCTCCCTCTGAAGTAGATGCTGAGACTAAGGCAGTGATTCAATCAATTAAGGGCTTGGCTGGTACTGCTGCTTATCCCAACCCAGAAACTTCTGAATTGGAATTTGTGCTAGCGCTCAAAAAAGGCGGCAAATAACCCTCAAACCATTCATTAAAAGTAATCAAAAAGGTGACGCTTTGCGTCACCTTTTTGATTATTGCTCTAAATACTTTTTGCCCCACAGGTGCATCGCATCAAGTACAGGTCGCAAAGTTTGCCCCAAATTCGTGAGCGAATATTCCACCTTGGGCGGCACTTGAGTATAGACTTCACGGTGCACCAGTCCATCCTGTTCCATCTCTCGCAATTGCTGCGTGAGCATTTTTTGGGTGATGCCACGTAGGCTGCGATGCAACTCACCAAAGCGTCTTGTGCCGCCAAACAATTCATGCAAAATTAAAACTTTCCAGCGACCACCAATCGCATCAAGGGTAGCTTCGACAGGACAACTAGTGCGATCACGGGGTTCTGCATCTATGAAATCTCCCTGTGCAATCGGAGTAAAAGTCAACAAATTCGAGTATTTTTCCATAGTATCTTTTTAGTATGTACCTTACAAAAAAGTGCATACTTTACTTAAAGAATGTGACTAGATTATATTTTATTTGTGAATCATCAACGCATTTGGAGATAAACGCTATGTTGACTATTCGGAAATCGGAGGAAAGAGGACATGCCAATCACGGTTGGCTAGATAGCTATCACACCTTCTCTTTTGCTAATTATTATGATCCGCAACATATGGCATTTCGAGCATTGCGGGTTATTAACCAAGATCAGATTGCGGGGGGCAAAGGGTTTGGCACGCATCCCCATCGTGATATGGAAATTATTACCTATATGCTCGATGGAGCTTTAGAGCATAGAGATAGCATGGGTAACGGCTCGGTAATTCGGGTTGGGGATGTGCAGCGCATGAGTGCTGGCTCAGGGATTACCCATAGTGAGTTCAATCCATCGGCAACGGAAACGGCGCATCTATTGCAAATATGGATTTTACCGAATCAACAAAATGTCACCCCTAGTTATGAGCAAATTTCTTTCTCGCGGGAAGAGAAGTTAAACCAATTACGGTTAATTGCTTCGCCCGATGGTCGTGATGGCTCGGTGAAAATCTATCAAGATGCCTATATTTATGCTTCCATTCTTGAAGATGCTATAGCTGTAACCCATAGGGTTAAACCAAATCGTTATGCATGGATACAGGTGGCGCGAGGTAATGTGTTAGTGGGCGATCAACTGTTGAAGGGAGGAGATGCAATTTCTTGCGATCGCAATATCGATTTGCAGATCGTCAGCCAAGGCAATGCTGAAATTCTAGTATTTGATTTGCCCTAGTTTAGCTCTAGTTTTACCTGCATGAAAATGCACCTGCGGCAAAGCCGCAGGTGCATTTTTTTAGGATTTAACGCAGGGTGCATAGCGACTCATGGCTGCGTAGTCTTGTTGCCAGACTTCTGGTTTTGCATCATTAGGCTGGATATAGCGAACAGTCTTCACCACCCAACCCGATAGATATTCTGGAGTGGGGGGATGGATCTGCTCGCAGACTTGCGATGCTACTTTAATTTGCCAAGGTCTGGGTGCAGTCCCCCATAGACTAGACTCCACCTTGCCGTCCTCTGCAAGAATGCGAAATCTGATCTGCAAGGGGATATGACTCTGGTTGCGAACGATTAAATCTTTGTAGCCATGGGCAACAGCAGCATCTTGACCTAAGGTGTAAAATCTGGATTCGCCATAGGCATCGATGCTATGGCAATGTCGTTCTAAAATCTCACAGCCCCCATATAGCAAAGTATTAAAAAGATTAGTGGCGACTAGGCATAATCCCCCACCTGCATCGGTTAGCACTTGTCCCCTCACAAATACAGGTGCTTCTCGAAATCCATTTGCCTTAGTTGGTGCGCCAATGCGATCGCTAAAACCAAAAATTTTGTTGGGCGGTAAATTGAGAAAGTTAATTTTCTGGGCTGCGAGTTGTAAATTCCAAATGCGATTAGCGCGAATTTCGGAAGTGCCGCGATCGGGAATGGGAGTCTCGAACTCTATCCATTTATGCAAGTATTGATCAGCTTGATGGGGCTGTTGATGCCTTGCATAATGAAATGGGTATCCCTTGGCTAAGGCTTTTGTATATTTGATGGTATTACGGATTGGCGTTTTGAGATTCTGCCAAATTTTTTGCATTTGCCCGTTAATTTTTTTGTTTGTTGATTTTCAGCAATTCCCTAAATTAATTTTCACACAAATTCAAGACCATCCAGAGATGAAAGTTGTCACGCAGTCGCTACAATAACCGCAGAGAAAAGTTACATATTCTCACGATCATTCAAGATAGCCAGAACCAAATAAACACCGTGAGCGCAACTAATCAAATTCAAACTTCGCCCAATTTGCAGCCAGCCAAGAAAAGCAAAATTGTCTTGACAGGTGGCGGTACGGCTGGACATGTTAGTCCCAATATTGCGCTGATTCCTGACCTTGTGGCTAGTGGCTGGGAAATTGTCTATATTGGCTCAAAGAATGGTATCGAGAAACAATTGGTTGCGGAAACGGGACTGCGTTATTACGGCATTTCCTCTGGGAAATTGCGTCGTTATTTTGATTGGCAGAACTTTATCGATCCGTTCAAAGTGATTAAGGGCATATTTGATGCTTACTTTGCGATCGCAAAAATTAAACCGCAAGTCGTATTTTCTAAGGGCGGATTTGTGACTGTCCCTGTTATTTTCGCGAGCTGGTTACAACGGATTCCTGTGATTATCCATGAGTCAGATTTTTCTTCAGGTTTAGCCAATCGCCTATCCATTCCCTTTGCGCGGAAGGTCTGTGTGACCTTCCCCGAAACTGTGCAGCATTTAGCGAAATATGCCGCGAAGGTAAAGCATACGGGGCTACCAATTCGTCCTGATATTCTATTGGGCAATGGCGATCGCGGTCGAGCGCTGTGCGGTTTTAATTATGATTTGCCCGTGCTTTTTGTGGTGGGTGGTAGTACGGGTTCAGCAAAAGTTAATCAAGCAATTCGTTCAGTTTTAGATGTGCTCACTCAGAAATATCAAGTTGTTCATGCTTGCGGTAAAGGCAATCTCGATGTCAATCTGCAAGGTCATCCCAACTATCAACAGTTTGAATATTTGGGAAGCGAACTCGCTGATATTTTAGCGATCGCAGATTTAGTGGTGTCACGGTCAGGGGCAAATGCTGTATTTGAATTTTTGACTTTACGCAAGCCCAATTTGCTCATTCCCCTATCAAAATTATCCAGCCGTGGTGATCAGATTCTTAATGCCAAGTCATTTCAAGCGCGTGGTTATAGTGCGGTTCTATTGGAAGAGGACTTAACCCGTGAGAGTTTGCTAGCGGCAATTGCGGATCTCGATAGTCGTCGTGATGAATATATTCAGAATATGCAGCAGAGTGAAGATGCTAATGCGATCGCAAAAATCGTGGCATTAATTGATGAATTTAAGCAGCTTTCCTAAAACCTCATTAATAACCCCTCCCTAGCCCTCCCCTTGCAAAAGGGAGGGAATGAAATTTTTAGTCTTCCCCCTTGGCAAGGGGGAATTAAAGGGAGTTTTTGAAAATGTCCTTACAAAACACTGGCTAGTAAAGCTTTTTGAGCATGAAGACGATTTTCGGCTTCATCCCAAATTCTTGACTGAGCACCTTCCATAACTTCGGCGGTAATTTCTTCGCCACGGTGGGCGGGCAAACAATGTAGGGCGATCGCATCTTTATGTGCCAAAGCCATCAATCCTGCATTTAATTGATAGGGTTGGAAAATGGGAATCCGATCCTCTGCCTCTGATTCTTGTCCCATGCTTGCCCAGACATCGGTATACAGCACATGGACATCCTGTGCGGCTGATTTGGGGTCGTCGGTGACGATTACCTCGGAATTTTGAGCGAGTGCCTTAGCTTGAGCAACAACATTAGGATCGGGCATGAAACCTTGAGGGGAGGCAATCCGCACATTCATACCGACGAGAGCGCAGCCAATCATTAGCGAATGCGCCATATTATTACCATCACCAAGATAAGTCAGGGTTAGCCCCTTGAGAGATTCAAAGTTTTCCATAACCGTCAACAAGTCCGCCAAAACTTGGCAGGGATGCTCTAAATCGCTGAGGGCATTGATAATCGGCATCTTTGAGAACTTGGCAAAGGTTTCTAGTTCCGCCTGCTCAAAGGTGCGAATTGCCAAAACATCTAAATAGCGATCGAGAACTCTGGCAGTATCTTCTATGGGTTCGCCGCGACTGACTTGAGTTACATTAGGATCAAGGTCGATTACATGTCCACCCAGTTGGTGCATGGCGACGGTAAAGCTAACTCTAGTTCTAGTCGATGCTTTGCGAAAGAGCAAGCCAAGGGTTTTGCGCTGAAAGTCAAACTGTACTTCTCCTGCCTTGAGTTGTTTGGCTAATGTCAGCAATTCCTGAATTTCGCTTGGTTGCAAATCCGCCAAACTAAGAAGATCTCTGCCCTGAAGGTTTCCCATTTTTGTTAGTTAGAAAAGACTTGTAATGACTGTATCATCAACTTACAGCCCTGAACGCTCATCATAAACCTCGCTTTTAGACAAATTCATGAAGTTAATTCCTTCAAAAATAAACCTATTGAATATCTCTAAGCATTATTACCTGTGGCTGTTTTTGGGGCTTTTAGGTTTAGTTTTGATTAGCGAAATAGTGGCGCGACTGGGGGCAGAAATTTTATGGTTTCAAGAAATGGGCTACCTACCCATGTACTTGGTGCGGCTATCGGTGCAGATGGGATTGGGAATTAGTGCTTTTGCGATCGCAATCTTCTATTTATTCCGCAATTTACATATTTCCCAAAGGCTCAAATATGCCGATCTGCACGCCGATTTACCTAGGGATGTAGCCCGTCAGCAACTAAAAGCTCGCCGCCGATCATTGAATCAACAGGGTGAATTTCCCCAATACATTCCCACATCCCTACGCTTACGTTGGTTATTGCCCCTCACGTTGGGCTTAGCTTTACTCACCTGTTTACTGCTGATTCATTATGGACAGGTGGCGATTACCCAATGGCGACCTGTAACCAGCCAGTCCAGTACCCCACTGATTGCCCCGTTTCTATTTCGCCCCGAAACTATTGCCCAATTGTTAGCCCAGATTAGCAAAGATAGTCGTGCTGCGATTGGTACTTTGGTGGTGGCAATTGGCATCCTTATCTATCCCAAGGTTCTTTTAAAAGCGATCGCAGTTTTGATCAGTGGCTCAACTGCATGGGTGATTTCTCGACAATGGACGCGGATTATCCCCTACTTTCAACCCACCAGTTTTGAGCGCACCGAGCCAGTTTTTAATCAAGACATTGGCTTTTATATTTTCAATTTACCCACCCTAGAAATTCTGGAATTTGGTCTAGTTAGTATTGGTCTATACGGTTTTATTGCCGTACTTTTAACCTATCTCCTATCGGGCAGTAGCCTCAGCGAAGGCAAGTTTATCGGCATCTCCCACGATCAACAGCGTCATCTCTATGGCATGGGTGGCGTGATGATGCTGGTCATTGGATTTAGCTATTGGCTCAATCGCTATGAGCTTTTATATTCACCACGCGGCGTTTCCTATGGCGCAAGCTATACCGATACGGTGGTGCAGTTGCCCGTATATACAGGGCTGAGTTTTTTAGCCTTTGCGATCGCAATTTACTTAATTTTGCGCTGGATCAAATTTCACCGTCAACCCGTTAGTCGCAAGCCTGTAGTTGCCGCTTTATCCATATATCTAACCATGGCAATTGGTCTCGGTATCGGCTTACCGATCGCCGTGCAATCTCTGATTGTGCAGCCCAATGAACTTGCCCGTGAACAACCCTATATCCAGCGTACGATCGCCCTTACCCGCGAAGCCTTTGGACTCGAAAGCATTAATTCACAGGTATTTAACCCACAGGGTAAATTAACCGAAAAGTCAATTCAAGATAATGATCTCACCGTTCGCAATATTCGCCTTTGGGATCAACAACCACTCCTCGCCACCAATCGTCAACTTCAGCAAATTCGCCTCTACTACAGCTTCCCCGATGCCGATATCGATCGCTATACGATCAGTGAACAAAACTCTAGTCCCACAAATAGCAAAACTAGCCAACAGCAGGTACTCATCGCTGCCAGAGAATTAGACTATACCGCCGTTCCCCAAGAAGCCCAAACTTGGGTAAACCAGCATTTGATCTATACCCATGGCTATGGCTTTACCCTCAGCCCTGTCAATCGGGTTGGGGCAGGAGGTTTGCCAGAATACTTCATCAAAGATATCGGCGTTACTCAAGGTACTCCCCTCACCACATCTAGCCCAGCCGTGCGGAATAGTATCCCCATTGGTCAGCCCCGCATCTATTACGGTGAAAATACCGATACCTATGTGATGACTGCCACAAAAGTTAAGGAACTAGACTATCCCAGCGACAATGACAATGTGTACAACATTTACGATGGACGCGGTGGCATTGCCCTCAATTCCTTTTGGCGCAGGATTTTATTTGCTAAATATCTCAACGATTGGCGCATGGTAGTCACCCCTGAATTTCTGCCCGAAACTAAGTTACTGTTTCGCCGCAACATCATGCAGCGAATTAAAGCAATCGCCCCATTTTTACGATATGACAGCGACCCCTACATCGTTGCCGCCCGTACCAAAAGCAATACAGAAGATCCCAGTAATCTCTATTGGATCGTTGATGCCTACACCACTAGCGATCGCTATCCATACTCCGATATTGGCAAAGAAGGTATTAATTACATTCGCAATTCCGTCAAGGTGGTAATCGATGCCTATCACGGCAAAGTGGACTTCTATATTGCCGACCCCAGTGACCCAATGATTCGCACATGGTCAAAGATTTTTCCTGATTTATTAAAACCTCTGAGCGCTATGCCTGCAACTCTGCGCCAGCACCTTCGCTATCCTGCCGATTTTTTCTCCATTCAATCAGAACGCTTGATGACCTATCACATGACTGACGCGCAAGTGTTCTATAACCGTGAAGATCAATGGCAAATCCCCAATGAAGTCTATGGCGATAAACCTCGCCTCGTTGATCCATATTATCTGATTACGAGTCTGCCTGAAGTTCCCTTTGAAGAATTCATTCTCCTATTACCGTTTACTCCCAAAGAACGTACAAATTTAGTAGCTTGGTTAGCGGCTCGTTCCGATGGAGAGAACTATGGAAAGTTACTGCTCTACACTTTTCCGAAGCAAATACTCGTTTATGGTCCAGAACAAATCGAAGCCCGCATCAATCAAGATCCCGTTATTTCTCAACAAATTTCTCTCTGGAATCGTCAAGGTTCACGGGTAATTCAAGGCAATCTATTAATCATTCCCATTGAACAATCGCTCTTATATGTAGAACCACTGTATTTAGAATCAACCCAAAACAAATTACCGACCCTAGTCCGCGTGATTGTCGCTTACGAAAATCGGATTGTGATGGCGCAAACTTTACAACAGGCGATCGCGGCGATCTTCAAACCAGAACCAGACATCACTCCACCAATTATTCGTCCTGTCGAAGCTCCAGTGACAGAGCCACAGCCTTAAATTTTTACACCCGATTTCCGAGCAATCCAGATTTCCCAATTACGGAGAAAGCTCGATCGCGCCTTAAACATAGTGGCAAGCGATGGCTTGAATACTAATTCTTCGCAAGGAGGCTGTACCAAAATTGTAAATAGTCCTAACCGATTACCCACAATCGTATCGGTAAATAGACGATCGCCCACCATTGCCACCTGTGCCGCAGGCAGTTCCATTGCTTCGAGAACTTGACGGACTACCCGACGTGACGGTTTACCCGCACGACTGCGATAGGGAAGATTGAGACTTTCGGCAACTTTTTGAATACGGCGATCGCTAAAATTATTACTAGCTAGCCAGATGGGATATTGCGATCGCATTAGCTCTACCCAACGACAAATTTCTTCCGACGCATCGGCTTCATCATCACCAATCAATGTATTATCCACGTCTAAAATCAAGCCGCGTAATCCATGGGTTTCCATGAGTTGCGGCGTGATCGTGTAAATTGGCGCTGACAAAACAAGGTCAGGAGCAATAAGTTTCCAAGCTTTCACAAATATTTTGAAAATGTTAATTAAATAATTAAGAATATCTTATCTCAGAATTACCCCAGCAGCATGAAGTGCTATAGCAAGCCACGATAGCGAATGAAGACTAAAACAACTGACCATGAGCCTAGTGCTACCTTAATCGCAACAAGAATATTCAGAATTGGGATGATGCCACCACTAATTAGCTCTCCCATTTGACCATAGGGTAGTTCTAGCCCAGAAAGTGTGATCACTGATAAAACAATAAAAATTAGAACCGATATCTTCTCCCAAGTTGCGGCGTGCCATCGCTTATATAGGTTCTGAAGTCTTTCTGGAGAGGAAGTAATCGCAATCAAGCCGATCGCCGTTCCACCTGCGACACCTGCGGCAAAGCCTCCTCCAGGACTGAGATGTCCACGAATTGCTAACTCGATCGCTACCAATGCCGCAATAGTTGCTCCCAATTGAGCAAGGACTATCGAAGTTTGATCGGTAAATTGGTAAATTCTCGTAAAGGGTTTCTCATTGGCAAGCAAAAAGTTTGCCCCCATAATTGCGATCGTAAAGACAATTACTTCAAAAATAGTGTCGTAAAGGCGATTGCGAAAAATGATGCCTGATACGACATTACTTACGCCACTATCTTGGGCGATCGCCTCGACAATCGAGAAAGGCAAACTAGGCGCAGGGTTGGGCAAAAATAGCATTTTTATAAAAAAAGCAATTCCCGCGATTATATAAATCCATTTCATTGTTCTTGGGGGAGTAGTTAAGATGGTAGAAGTTTAGAGTTATCCCAAAACTAATTGCTAGATGTGAATTAATTGAACATTAGCCAAATCTGGATTCGCTTGCATAATCTCATAAAGCCGATGCAAACGGATTTTGATTTGATAAAATCTGGCTTGATTAACTTCTTGAGGCTCAGCATCATGCAAAGTGGCATGTACAAGTTTATCAATTAGTGCTTGTTCTAAGGCTGCTTCGTTCTCATAGGGAACTAATTCAACTCGCATATAGTATTTACTGAAAGTATTCTTGAGGACATCGATCAATTTCTCAAAATTAGATATAGAAATATGATCGTGAGCTATTTTATTATCCTTATCTATAACTGCATGTTCATCAAACTGCTCAGGTTGTTGTAATTCTTTTTGCCCTAATTGCCCAAAGGGAAGATAGAGCTTATTTAATTCTTCTTCTAAATCATGAGCGATCGCCATCTCCTCAACCACACCCAAACGCAAAACTAAAGAGGAACGTACCGCCACTGCTTGGAGCATTGTTGCTAAAAAAGCTCCGACTAGTGCCTCAGTCAGCGCCACATCCGCCGCACCTAAAATCGTATAGACTAACGCCGATACTGCTCCTAAAATGCCGCGAATGACTAGAGCTTTGTAGGGATTAGTTTGGAATACCAACATTGATGCTGATATTGGTAACAGCACTGCGATCGCATAGACATAACCATCGTAATTACTAATCATTTACTGTTTTAATACTGTTCTAATCTTGGGGAATGCTTAATTGTTTTTGGGATGTGTGAATGCAACGCAACGAATCTATTTCTTTTTAGCCGTACTGCTGGAACAGTATGCCAGCACATAGCACAGCATCGTATTCCATAGAGCTAAGGAAATAATTGCAAGAATCAGTAATGGCAATTCCTTGGGGCGGAGTAAGACTAAACCAAATACAATCGAGATCGAGCCAATGGTGTCAGATACCGAAAGGCTGTGCAGTTTAAAAAGCACCGATCGCTTCGTTAGTAAAGCCGAAGTTCCCCAAAACCAGAATATTAATCCACCAAAAATACAAATGTAACTGAGGATATTCGCTAAAGTGGTCATGCTTATATGTCTCCTGTCCGCCTAATGATATGAGCTAGGAGCATAAATCCCGCATTACCGACGCTCAAAATAATTACGCCCACTACACCGATCATCCAATCATCGCGCAATATTGCTATCACTAAAATCATTACGGCAGCTTTGGCGGCAATACTGGAAAAAGCAAGCATAATTTCCCAAATATCGTCATTATTCTTCCACGCCTGATATAGCGGAATTACTAAAGAAAAAACCATCGCGCCCACGACAAAATTTAATATGGCATTAGTTGATAAATCAATGTTCATGGATTATTCCTCTTCTGGCGTTTAATAACGTGATGCACTAAATACCAGCCCTCATCGTGATGGCTCAGTACAATGGTTTTGGGTGTGAAGGTAATCAAGAAGATATCTAAGAAAACTAATGCTGCCGATCGCCGATATTTGGCTTTTTCAATCACCACTTCTTCGTATTTATGGGGTTGCAGAATCATTTCTAGTGATTCGACATAGGCTTGGGGGACTGCTTTAATAAGTCTACCGATGCCTCGCAAAATATCTTTAAAGCGAACGTTTTCCGATCGGTAATAGGGCATGATCAGGGAGATACTCACGCCAATGATGATATTGGTGATACTGAAATTGGCGGTTAGCAAAAACCAGATCACGATTCGTAAAATAAATTGTCCAATCATGCCAGCACCATCCAGAACAGTAGAATTAACGTCAGGCTCATAACCCCAATCAGATGCTCAAAATCCTCAAACAACTTGGAAAATTTGACCGTAGCGCGTTTAAAAATTAGCCAATAGGCTAACCAACCGATCGCGATCGTTGCTAGAGGTTTGACGGCATTTTCCAGAGTATAGGCTTCATAGTAAACGGCATTTGCCACAAACAAGCCGCCTAATAAAATGGCGATCGCCACCCAAAACTCCACCTGCAACGGTGCTTTCAGCACTGATTGCCCTTGATCATTAGTCTGATTGTGGGGAGTTTGATTGTAATGGGGCAGGAAAATAAACTTCGCAAAGGAGATCGCTGTACCTAAAGCCGCAATGTTCATGCCGATTACTTGCCAAGGTAGGAGATTTTTCATGGTTAATACTTTCGCCCCAAATCCAGATAGTAAGGGAAACCCAGAAATGGAAAAGCTGGCAATTACCAAAGGTATCCAGAGTTGATTGAGAATAGGCTGATGCTGCAATTCTTTGAGGTTACGGCTAGGCAATTTGCCCGCAATTAGGAACAGAGCCGCTTTGACTAAGCCGTGGGTGAGCGCATAGAAGCCGCCAACCTCTGGTGCTGCGAGGATAAAACCTAACTGCGAAATGGTGTGAAAGGCTAACATCCGTTTGGAATCTTTCTCGAATACGGCAAAAAACACGCCAAACAGAGCAGTTAAAACCCCAAAAATTCGCACGATTGGATCAAGTTCTTCGATTAGTAAGGCACAGCGCACTAATGGCAAGACTCCCGCCTTCACGACCACGCCCGACATCATCGCCGACACTGGCGACTCCGATTCGGCATGGGTTAAGGGCAACCATAGCCCTGAAACAAAGATGCCACCCTTAGCTAATAGCCCCAAAAAGATCAAGGCGATCGCTTCAGGAGGTGCGCCCCGCAGTCCGCTAAAGGTAAAGGAATTGTTGGCTTTGTAAACCAATACCGCCCCAATCAGGTAAAACAGCATGGCAACGTTACTGACAAACAAATAGCGCAAGCCAATCCAAATAGAGCGATCGCTACGGGGGTAAGCAATCAACAAAAATGTGGCAATGCTAATTACCTCTAGGGCAACATACAAACTAATAAAATCTGAGCAGGCAAAAGCGGCATTGACACTGCCATGCAAGATCAAAACTTGGGCATAAAAAAAGGCAGTTCTATCTGAATGCCAACAATAAATAATCACCGCCGCCGTGACGAGAGCATTGGTCAAAATAAAAAATCCTGCCAAAGGATCAAGAACCAAGGTCACGCCAAAGTTATCGAGCAGTCGTAGGTTAATTGGAGTTTGCTGGACAAACAGAGGAATCACATATAGCGCTGATGCCAATGCACCGACTAAAGCCAAAATGCGATCGCACTTCGGAAATATATAAATAATGAATCCCACCAAAAATGGTAGGACAATCCAGAGCAACGTTAGAAAAGTCATACCAGATCACTCTTCTCAATCTCATGAATTTCCAAGGTGGGATTATTGCGTGCGAGTTTGATCACCCCAACTAACATCAATGCTTGAATTGAGAAGCCAATCACGATCGCCGTCAAAATTACAGCCTGCGGTACTGGGTCAGCGTAGTTAGTTCTTGGGATATCGCTGAGGATTGGTGTAAATACTCCTTGTCGGGATGCAATTACTACAAAATAGGCGATTACGCCCGTGCTCATCACATCCATAGAAATGATTTTCATGACAAGATTCCTTTTCAGGATAATTCCTAAAAAACCAAGGAGTATCGTTGCAAGGACAAAGGCTTCTAGCACATTAATTTTCTCTCGTAGTATTAACGAATAGAATTTACTTTAGATGTTTATGGAGCTTTTATATTCCAATTAAACCCAGAAAATTCTCTATACATAGCTGCTATAAAAAGCTAAGAGAGTCACGGTAATTTGTACCGTGACTCTCTCTTAGCTTTTTATTTATTGCTTTGGTGTTTGTTGTTGAATTTTTTTATCGATCTCTTGCAGGGCTTTTTCGTGATCTTCTAGGGTACGACTAAAAACATGACTGCCATCATACCTAGCGACAAAAAAGAAGTAATCAGTGTTGGCTGGCTCCAAAGTTGCCTTAAGGCTGGCTAATCCTACCGATGCGATCGCACCTGGTGGTAGCCCCTCATTGAGATAGGTGTTATAGGGAGACTCGGTGCGTACTTGACTCAAGGTTAGGGGTTTTTCACGGGTTTGGCGAATATTTAACCCATACTCAACAGTGGGGTCAGATTCGAGGCGCTTATTTTGCTTCAAGCGATTCCAAAACACACCCGCAATCAGACGACGCTCAGATTCGAGTACAGCTTCCTTTTCGACAATACTGGCGAGCGTGACCCAATCTTTGAGACTAATTTTGTTTTTCGGATTCCCTGATTGGTCTTCGTTGTAGATAGGTAGAGCTACTTGCTCAAAGCGATCAAGCATCAAATCAATAATGCGATCGGGAGTTGCTTCCGAGGGCAAGATTTGATAGGTATCTGGGAACAGAAATCCTTCTAAACTGGGTAAGTCTTCAGGAATCCAAGGTCTTCGCCTTGGGCTAGTTCTCTGAGCTGCTAGTACAAATTCTTCTGCTTTAAAAAATCCCTGCGCCTCAAATAGAGATGCCATCTGCGCGATTGACCAACCTTCAGGGATGGTAAATCTTACTTCTGTAGATTGATCACTTTGGATTTTGCCAACTACTTCTGACAATGGCTGATTGGTCATGAAATCGTAAGTTCCTGACCGTAATGCTCCTGCGTTACTCCCCCTTAGTGTTTGCCATTGTAGCCATATCCGCAGGGCTAAACTCGAACGAATTACGCCTGCGGCTTCTAACTCTTGTGCGATCGCTTGGGTTGGCATTCCATCGGTGATCGTCAAGCGAATTTTTGAACCGAAGCTACTAGGTGCTGCACTTGCCCAGAGCCACCATGCACTACTAGCGATGCCAGTAAATATGATGGTTGCAGGGAGTGCAACACCAAAAAATAGCCAATTAGAACTCTTCTTCGGCATCTTCTGTGCTGAGGACATGATCTAGATATTGCTCCACATAAGGCTCAAGGTCTGCCATTTCCTCGGCTGTAAGGATCTGGGGCTGACCGTCATCGCCAACTTTGGCAATAAACATGAGTGGATCGAGGGATGTAAATACGGAAAAAGCTTGCTCTTCATAATAGAAATGCGCTAGTTCTTGAAATTCACCACAGTTGCCGTCTTCTTCAGTATCAATCTCAATGATGTCTTCTTCCGTTGGCTCAGGTAATTCCCCTGCCACGGTCAAGGTATGTGCCGAACGCTTGAGGGAAAGATTTTGTTCTGCTAAAACCGCCTGAGCGACTGGAAAAATTAGATCGATTTCTTCCTCAGTAACATCGACTAATTCAGTCTCTTCTTCGTCATCAGTTTCTTGCCATGCAAAGATTTGCACAGAAAAATCCACTGGTTGCAGCAACAAATATTCGGTGCTGTCCACTTTAAATGCGGTTTCGACAGTGCAAGGCAAACTCTTACCTGCGTCATCCGTCAGTACGATCGTCGATCCTTCCATAGATTGCTGTTTTGTATCCTATAGCACTACTAGCTTAGAGAAACCCTGTGGTATAAGGCTTTTGGCGCTCCTAAGCATTATGACAGCAAAGGGGACAGTTTATAGAAAAGTCTCGCAAAGCAAGAATTTAATCTATGAACTTGGTTGACATTTAAGAGCTAGCCATTGTTGCAAGATTAGTGCCGCAGCTTTGCGATCAATCATCTCTTTATTGTGCCTTGTGGAAATCCCTTGAGACTTCATCATCTCTTCGGCTTCGTAGGAGGTTAAGCGCTCATCGACATATTCCACTGCTATACCTAATTGTTTGGCAGCGCCATTGGCAAATTTTTGGACATGTTTGGCTTGATGCCCCAGAGAGCCATCCATGTTGTAGGGTAAGCCAACCACAAGGATATTGATGCTCCGTTCTGTAATTAGCGATCGCAAAATTGCCATGTCTTCATCCCACGATTTACGAATAATCGTAGTAATGCCATGGACAGATATGCCGAGGCGATCGCAACCCGCGACACCAATTCGCTTTCTGCCGACATCAAGCCCTAATGCTGCATATTGCATAAATTACTTTTGGAATGTTGTGCAAAGCAAGACATGCTATTGATTTTGAAATGGTTGAACCTTTTGGATTAATGCTTGCGATCGCAAAGTGATCGTTGTCCAATCATCATTGGCAATCACTTCTTCGGTAAACAAATGACTAGAAATGCCCACAGCGATCGCCCCTGCGGCAAGATATTGATCGGCATTTTGCATCGTAATCCCACCCGTAGGAATTAAGGGAATATCGCGAAGTACAGGCTGGAGACATTTTAAATAATCCACTCCCCCCGCGATTTTGATGGGAAAAACCTTAACAGCCGCAGCACCCGCTTGCCATGCGGTTACGATTTCGGTGGGGGTCAAGGCTCCTGCAATTACAGGAATATGATTTTCGACCCCCTTAGCAATTAATTCAGGATTGGTATGAGGTGTAAATAAAAAGCTACAACCACAGTCAATCGCTCGTTCTGCCATATCTAAATCTAAGATTGTGCCTGTACCAATTTTGCAATCAGGTAGTTCCTGTTGCAATTTGGGAATGAGCGACTCCGCGCGATCAGTATTCCAAGCAATTTCAATCAGCTTAATGCCACCTGCGGCGGAAGCAAGTGCCATTTCCCTTGCAGTACCAACATTATCGGCACGAATAACGGCAATAATGCGATGCTGCTGCAACAAACTGAGCCAAGGATTCACAGGATTTTGCAAAAGTTTGCATTTGCGATCAACTGCCCAAGATCATGACACAAAGCTTTGTTTTTGCAAACCCGACAATAAGCAGCCGTGCTTCATGATATAAAGCGAGTAGCGGCGCTCCGCGTCACTACTCGTTCTCCTGATAAAAAATATCTATGAATTTGAAAGTAGGCGATATCGCTCCCGATTTTAGTGTGCCTGATACCCATGGCAACCTCGTAACCCTCTCTAGCCTCAAGGGGCAGCGTGTAGTTTTATATTTTTATCCCCGTGACAATACTCCCGGATGCACTAAAGAAGCCTGTGGCTTTCGTGATCATTACGCCCAGTTTCAAGCCAAAAACACGCTGATTTTTGGTGTTAGTACCGACGATGCCAAGTCCCATCAAAATTTTACAGAAAAGTTTAAGTTGCCTTTCCCTTTACTCTGCGATGTTGACGCGCAAGTTGCCACAGCCTATGAGAGCTATGGACAGAAAAAATTTATGGGCAAAGAGTATATGGGTATCTTCCGCAATACCTTTGTGATTGATCCAGACGGTAAAATCGAGAAGGTTTATTTGGCTGTCAAAGCTGAACCGCATCCCGCGCAAGTTCTGGCGGATATCTGATTAAATAACAGCCTATTGATAGGAATGGTGAAAAATTGAGTTCCAGTAACACCAAGACTGCTAATGCACCGCAATTAACATCACAATTAACTAATTGGACGGTTCGCGATCGCAAATTTGTTTGGGGTGCGCGAACTTATCTAATGGGGATTTTGAATGTGACCCCCGATAGCTTTAGTGATGGTGGTCAATTTAACTCACGGGATGCGGCTCTGACTCAGGTCGCGCAGATGCTTCCTTACATCGACATCCTTGATATTGGTGGCGAATCAACCCGCCCCAATGCTCAGCCTGTCAGCGCCCAAGCAGAATGCGATCGCATTTTGCCAATCATCGAAGCAATCCGTACTGAATATCCAGAGTTGCCGATTTCTGTGGATACAGTTAAAGCGAGTGTGGCAAAGGCGGCGATTGCCGCAGGGGCAGATATGCTCAATGATGTGTCCGCAGGCAGATTTGACCCAGAGATGCTGCCCCTAGCAGGTAAGTTACAAGTGCCAATTTTTTTGATGCACATGCAGGGGGAACCACGCACAATGCAAGCCAATCCCAAATATCGGGATGTTGTACTAGACATTAAGCAATTTCTCAATGATGCCATTGCTGTAGCCAAGGCTTGCGGGATTCCGCGTCATCTGATCGCGATTGACCCCGGCATTGGTTTTGGCAAAACCCTTGAGCATAATCTGGAGATTTTAAGAAACTTACGCGCTTTCCAAACACTAGCCGCACCAATGCTTTTAGGCGTATCACGCAAAAGTTTTATCGGCAAAATTTGCAATCAACCAGATCCCTGTGATCGCTTATTTGGCACTGTGGCAGCCTGTGACGCTTGTATTGCTGGCGGAGCCGATATTTTGCGCGTCCATGATCCTAAAGAGGTTTTTAGTGCCTGTCAGATTAGTGACGCGATATATCGGCGTTCCTAGAAATTGCATGATTTGCATAATTCTGATGCATAAATATGCGATCGCAAAAACTATCCGTAACAGTCCATCAGTTACAATAACCAAATGGGATGTAGGTTTTAATACAATCCAGTAAAGTTTGTAATCATTTTTTAGAGGGCAAGACGTGCCACAGGCTAAGCATTTGCTGATTGGCTCCACCAGATCAGGCAGTGGGAAATCAGCAACAATTTTGGGACTGACATACAACTTGCAAGCCAAGGGTTACAAAATTGGCTACGGTAAACCAATTGGTACTTTTACGACCAAAGAATTACCCGAATCGGCAGAACGAACTGAAGCTGATGTGGAGTTTATTCAGCAAGCTCTAAATCTACCGCCATCACTTTTACGCCCCACACTCCTCAATCTTGATCGGGAGGCTCTTCAGCGCCGACTTTCTGGCGAAGATCAAGCTGATTATAGAATTAAGCTAGAGGAATACAAAAAAGATATTGATGGTGACTTAGTGCTTTTAGAAGCGCCTGCAAATACCGCCGAGGGAACAATCTTTGGCTTGTCATTGGAGCAAATGGCGGATCATCTCGACTCCCCAATTTTATTGGTAATGCGCTTTGGCTCATTGCTAGTCGTAGACCATATCTTGATGGCAAAACAACGCTTTGGCGATCGCCTCTTGGGCGTGGTCATTAACGACATTCCCGATGAACAATACGAAACTGCGCTCGAAGTGCTACATCCCTATCTAGAAAAACAGGGTGTTCCCGTGCTTGCCCTCATGCCCGAAAACCGGACTTTAAAGAGTGTCAGCATTGCGGAAATCATTGAACAACTGGGGGCAACCGTACTTTGTCAGCCCGAAAATGTAGAGCTAGACAAAATTATGGTAGAGGAGCTAAAAATTGGGGCAATGGATGTGAACTCCGCCCAAAGCTATTTTCGTAAGTCCTATAACAAAGTAGTTGTGACGGGCAGCAGTCGTATTGATCTGCAATTTGCAGCACTAGAAACATCGACCAATTGCATAATTTTGACAGGTCGTCCCATCGTTAACGAAGATGTTGCCCACAAAGCCATGGAGTTAGGTGTTCCCATCCTTGCCGTCAGCAAAGATACCCTCAGCACGGTCAGCATCATTGAGGCATCTTTAGGACAAGTCCGTTTGCATGAAGGTGTCAAAGTGACAAGCATCTGCGACATGATGGCGAAGTATTTTAATTTCAATCGCTTTTTGAAATTAATGGAAATCCCTACTCTAGTCGCTGTCTAAGTTTTCTCTACGATAAAAACGAGTTGTGGAGCGAAGCTCCACAACTCGTTTTTTTGTTTTGATTTGCCCTAGATAACTCTTTTTTTGTCAGATTCACATTTCTTGCAAAGTCTTCCACCCTGGCATCCATAGCGATCGACGTTGTAATGCCTTAGCATTCAACCAAAAACGTACTGAATCATCACAAGCTGCTTTTATTTCTGCAAAAACCAGATCGCCTTCATTCTTGCGATTAACCACCACAAAATGCCTCCAACCGAAGGTTTCTTGCATGGCAGTCCACTTAGAACCGATCAGATGGGGGAATTTCTGTTTTTTGGGCATATCACCTCATAAACAATGGAGCTAGCTCCATTGTTTATGTCTAGTCAACATCATCATCATCAAGATCGTCATCATCATCATCGATGTAGCTAGGATCGTCACCAAGCATCAATTCGCTCAACTCCTCAGCTTCATCATCAAACTTAAGGCTAGATTCCGTACCTTCTCTAGCAATGAGGCGACCTGTAGACTCAAGCCAATCAAGAATCGAAACTTCCTGTTGGGTGGGAATGAGTGCTGCGGGTTGGTTACGACGCTGTACGCGCAAGGCGGGATTGTTAATCATAAAAATATCAAATAAAAGTTTGAGTCTCATTCAAGCAATGTGTTTGCATAATTTGTTGGCACATTGCTTGAGGTCTACAAAACTTAGAAGCCTGCGGGCAAACCTAAGCCACCAGTGAGGTCTTCCATTTTTTGCTTCATTGTGCCAGTCGAAAGCTGATATGCATCTTTTAGTGCAGCGAGTACCAAGTCAGACAAAACCTCTGCACCTTCATTCAAAGCAGCAGGATCAATTTCCACGCCTTGAGGTTCTTGGTTGCCGCTTAGGGTAATTTTGACTAAACCACCACCTGATTCACCAGTTAGACGCAGTTGATCTAATTCTTCTTGCAGCTTTTTAGCGCCTTCTTGAATTTGCTGGGCTTTTTGGAAGGCTTCTTTCATTTTGCCTAAACCAAAGCCAAATCCTTTTCCCTCTGACATAGCAGTATCAGTTTTTTATCCTAAGTTTTCCCGTACATTATGTCACTAATCGTCACGATTCGGTAAGTACGGTCATTGCTAATGATGGCTCAAAGCGCAGAATTAGTAATGGGTAATTTCATGGCTAAAGTCTTGAATTTTTTTGAACTTGTAAAAATCCACAGTTGCCCCCCAGATAGCTGTGCCTGTTTCAGGATCGACTCCATGATCGCCACTCCAAAATTCATCAGCACTAGCCTCAAAACCTAAAACAACTTGGCGCGATTCGTTTAAATATTGAAAACAACATTTCGCTTCCTTGGGCATTTCGGCTTTGTAGCGATCGTTAGTAAATGAGACATCTAATAAACAACCAGCGAGGGGTTCGATGTCATTAATGGTGATTTGATTAAGCCGATCGCGATCGCGTCCAGCCCCAGTCCATGCGACAGGATCTTTAAATCCCCAATATTTCACCTGAATCTTGCCGTCATTTTCTACAAATTGCAAAATACGCTGACGATAAGGGCGATCGAGAATTAGGGCATTGGCTTGTTCGGCAAAGATGGCAATGCTGCCCAAAACGTTAAATGGGATGGGACGTTGCCACCAGACTAAATTCACAAACCAAACAGGTTGATCTAGCGATTGTTCACGATTGCTAAATTCACCTGCCATCCATGATGCGAGAGTTAATAGTTTTTCAGTTGTCATAATTTAATAATGAAGAATGCAATCGCTATTTCCAAAATCTTTTATGCAAAATTGATTCGATATCTCGTTCAAATTCCCATGCTTCAGGGAAATTCGTATCTGGATAGTCAGCAGTTAGAGCGTAAAGCGCAGATGAGTAGTTAAAATTAAACCTTTCATCCCAATCTTCTTTTAAGCTAGGGGCATCTCTAAAAATAAGCTTAATGCCGCATCGATAAAAGCTAATGTCGCTTTGCCATCTCTCAAACTGATTGGGTAAGGGGACGTATAGCCTTTTGAGCATATTTACGATCAAGTTTTTCAGCTTGTCATCTAAATCTCTTTTAAGGATATAGATCAAGCTTTCAAATTCTTCAATCAGGTTGTCTAAGTCCAGATTTTCAAAATCTTTGGCTTTAAGCTTAGTGACATTTTTCTGAATCCAAAGTATATAATCTTTATCAAATAAGGACTGATTCATTCTAATCTTTGCCTGTAAAATCAGTTGAGTATACTGGGAAAATACATAACTACTACTATGTTATCTTCCGCACTCAACCCAGTGAGGGATGATTGGCATTTTCTTGAGGTTTGGATCGATCCAATGCAGTCGCCGCCATATTTACTAATGTTGATGGGCGATCGCATGGGTGTATGTCGAGTTTGCGATCCTGTTGAAAATTATAAGGTTGTGTTAACTAGTCAAAGCTATGAAGAGGCACAATTATGGTTACTAGAAGATGAGTTTGAGCTAATTAACGGAAGACTTTCTCTTTCTGAAGTTTTAAAAGGTATGTAAGAAGTTGTAAAATTGTCTTGAGATCATTTCAAAGTATATATTAATACTATTAGCAATACTGTTTATGGCTACATTAGGAGGGATATTAATTGCTGACAAAAACTCCAAATTGGATTCTGGAGCTGCTTTTTTACTTTCCCATAAATGTAATGTCACTGAATTAGTATTTATTGATCCAAATTGGGAAGTAGAAGTTAAAGTAGCTTCTCCTTATGTAGTTGCTCGTTTTAAAGGCGCTACAGACGCAAATGATGCTTTCAATAAAGGCTATATTTTGGCGCAGCAAGGTTTAGATATTCTTTCAGTTACAGGCAAAGATAATTTATCAATTAAAAATGGTGATGATGAGTATCTAGTATGGTGGCGTAGTGAAGAATCCGAACAAATATTAAGGGTCGTTACTCTTTGTAGATGGTCAATAGAAGTTAGTATTAGTTTCGCTACTGAGCAGACTCAAAAACCTATTTATCACGAAAGCTTTCGCTACATTCGTTTGGCGCAAATTACTGACGATCTTTTTGATGCTTACCGAAATATGTATTTAGCACTTGAAATTTTAGTTAGTACAATTAGTCCAATAGCCAGAAAAGAATCAGAAAAGAATTGGCTAAAAAGAGTAATTAGCTCTTCCCCTGATTATTTTACTGAACAAAGAATAATTGAAGAAATTTATAAAATACGATGTGATTTATTTCATGCCAAGAAAAATAAAATTTATATACTACCACAAAAGAGTTTAGATGACAGAAAAAGAGTTTCTGATGGGTTAAATCATTTATCTACCTTGGTATTTAAAGTGCTTAGAAAATCACAGAATGTAAGAAGAAAAACAGGCGGAATTGTTAGCTCACTTAATGAATACTATAGTAAACAATCAGAAAAAATGTTTATTATTCTATCCGATGATGACACTCCTTTTAATGCTAATGAAACCATTGATAGCCCAACCTTTAAAAGTTCAGTAAAGATGATTACAAGATATGATTATGATTTGTCTGAGCAGAATTTTGTTGCTTTATTAGGTTCTATTGATGCTAGTAAATTACGAAATCTTAGTAAAATAGCTAGGCTTGGTTTGATTCGAGGAGATATATTAGCTATTACTGAGGTTGTTAGAGCTTCACTCACTTATAATTTAATTGATAAACTTGAAGTCCAAATGCGTTTACATGAAGATAATGAGATGAGAGAGTTTAAGCGATTTTTTTCTAGATAAATAAATTTTATTTTATCTAATTAAAATTTTTTAAGTATAACTATGTAATAATTTTGAAAATTTAGTGTGGCTAAATACTACAATTATCGATTAATGAGTTATAGCTATCATTCACTACTGAGATTGCTAAGTAATAACCTCGATAGGTAGCTAACAGGAGGCGCAAACGATGTCAAAATAGTAGATCGATTCTACTGGAGAAAGATTAGGTGTCGGACAAATTTGATTACGATTTGATCATTATTGGCGCTGGCGTTGGTGGACATGGCGCAGCCCTCCATGCCGTCGCCTGTGGCTTAAAAACAGCGATCGTCGAAGATGGCGTAATGGGCGGAACCTGCGTTAATCGTGGTTGCATCCCCTCCAAGGCATTACTAGCAGCTTCGGGACGAGTGCGTGAAATGCGGGCGAAGTCTCACCTTAAGGCATTAGGTATTGATGTCGGTGAAGTGAATTTCGATCGCAGTGCGATCGCCAGTCATGCCGATAACTTAGTCCTAAAATTGCGTGGCGACTTGACCAATAGCCTCAAACGATTAGGCGTAGATATTTTGGAAGGACGTGGTCGTGTGGCTGGTGTGCAGAAAGTTAGCGTTGGCGATAAGACTTACACCGCCAAAGACATTATTCTCGCCACAGGTTCCGAGCCATTCGTGCCTCGCGGCATTGAAATCGATGGCAAAACTGTTTTTACTAGCGATCAGGCTGTGCGTCTAGAAACCTTGCCCCAATGGGTGGCAATTATCGGTAGTGGTTACATCGGGCTAGAATTTGCCGATGTTTACACAGCGCTTGGTTCAGAAGTAACGATGATCGAAGCGTTAGATGTATTAATGCCCGGATTCGATCCTGATATTGCCAAGATTGCCGAGCGTGTACTTCTCAAACCTCGCGATATCGAAACTAGAACTGGTGTATTCGCCACCAAGATTACCGCAGGTTCTCCCGTCAAGATTGAACTGACCGATGCCAAGACCAAGAAGGTAGTGGAAGTTCTGGAAGTGGATGCTTGCTTAGTTGCCACAGGAAGGATTCCGCTTACGAAGGATCTTGGTTTAGAAAGCGTAGGTATTGCACCAAATCAACGGGGATTCATTGATGTGGATGACACGATGGCAACTTCCGTTCAGCATCTTTGGGCGATCGGTGATGCGACGGGCAAGATGATGTTGGCTCATGCGGCTTCGGCGCAGGGTATTGTTGCTGTTGAGAATATGTGTGGTCGTGCTTCTACGGTTGACTATCAAAGTATCCCTGCGGCAGCATTTACCCATCCTGAAGTTAGCTTTGTCGGTTTGACTGAACCACAGGCTAAGGAGAAGGGTGCAGCAGAAGACTTTAAGGTGGCTACCGCCAAGTCTTACTTTAAGGGCAATTCCAAAGCGATCGCAGAGGGAGAAACTGAAGGGCTAGCCAAGATTGTATACCGCGAAGATACGGGCGAACTTTTGGGCGCACATATTATTGGTATCCATGCTTCAGATTTAATTCATGAGGCATCGGCAGCAATTCGCGATCGCAAAACAGTTCAGGAATTAGCCACGATTGTTCACGCGCACCCAACCCTCAGCGAAGTTTTAGATGAAGCTTACAAACGGGCTGCCCATATCTAGGGATTGCATCGGTTCAACATATGAAAGCGCCGCTTCGCGGCGCTTTCAAAAATTTCTGTGGGTTTTAATTCAGGGTAAAGGGCATAATATAAGGCTATACAAAATCAAAAAAGATTAACTCATCCATCATGGCTACCGTTAACGACAACTATCTCAAACTCAAGGCAGGCTACCTGTTTCCCGAAATTGCAAGACGGGTAAACGCCTTTATTGAGGCAAACCCTGACGCAAAAGTGATCCGTCTTGGCATTGGTGATGTCACCGAACCCTTGCCCCAAGCCTGTCGTGATGCCATGATCAAAGCGGTCGAAGATATGGGCGATCGCAGTTCTTTTAAGGGATATGGCCCTGAACAAGGCTACGCATGGTTGCGTGAAAAAATTGCCGCCCATGATTTCCAAGCCAGAGGCTGTGATATTGACGCTTCCGAGATCTTTATTTCCGACGGCTCTAAGTGCGATTGCGGCAACATTCTTGATATTTTTGGCGATGACAATATTATTGCTGTTACTGATCCTGTTTATCCTGTGTATGTGGATACTAACGTGATGGTAGGTCACACAGGTGATATCAACGAGAAAGGTGAATATGAAGGCTTAGTTTATTTGCCTGTGACTGCCGAAAACAATTTCACCGCCGAAATTCCCAGCCAAAAAGTCGATCTAATTTATCTCTGCTTCCCCAACAACCCCACAGGTGCGACTGCTACCAAGGAACATCTGCAAGCATGGGTAGATTATGCCCGCGCTAACGGTTCAATTATTTTCTTTGATGCCGCCTACGAAGCATTTATCACCGATCCTAGTCTTCCTCACTCCATTTATGAAATTGAAGGGGCTAAGGAATGTGCGATCGAGTTCCGTTCTTTCTCCAAGAATGCAGGATTTACAGGTACTCGCTGCGCGTTAACAGTAGTTCCAAAAAACTTGATTGGTAAGGCTAAAGACGGTTCTAACGTGGAATTATGGAAGCTCTGGAATCGTCGTCAATCCACTAAGTTTAATGGTGTTTCCTACATCGTCCAACGTGGTGCAGAGGCAGTCTATTCTGAAGAAGGTCAAGCGCAAACTAGAGCCTTGATTGACTTCTATATGGAAAATGCCAAGATTATCCGTGAGCAACTAACCGTCGCAGGTTTGGCTGTTTATGGCGGCGAAAATGCTCCCTATGTATGGGTGAAGACTCCCGCAGGGCTGACCAGTTGGGATTTCTTTGATAAGCTCTTGCAAGCTTGTAACGTGGTGGGAACCCCCGGTTCTGGTTTCGGTGCAGCAGGTGAAGGTTACTTCCGTATTTCGGCTTTCAACAGCCGCGATAATGTGAATGAAGCCATGCGCCGCATTGTTGAAAAGTTTAAGTAAGTTTTTACTAGCAATATAAGTTTTGCACTTTACAAAAAAGGTAGCGCAATGCGCTACCTCTTTTGTCTTTTCTATTTTTTCTGGGCAATGCGTAACTTTGCCGATCGCGATCGCGGATTGGCTTTAATTTCTTCATCAGTTGCCATAATTACTTTTTTGGTGATTACCTGTAGACGTTCATCCTCGCGAAAAGTATGTTTAACAATGCGATCTTCGAGACTATGAAACGTAATCACAGCAATTTTGCCACCAGTTTTAAGCCAGTTGGGGGCAACTGCTAGCCATTTTTCAAGGCTTTCTAACTCACGATTAACAGCAATGCGAAGGGCTTGAAAGGTGCGAGTAGCAGGATGAATTCTGCCATGACGATAGCTAGAGGGAACACAGGCTGCGATCGCATTTGCTAGTTCTAAAGTGGTTTTAAAAGGACGCTTCTCGACAATGTGACGGGCAATGCGGCGCGACAACCTTTCTTCGCCTAGTTTAAAAAAGATATCAGCTAGTTCTTTTTCTGGATAATGATTGATAATTTCGGCGGCCGTGAGGGTTTGGCGATTATCCATCCGCATATCGAGTTCGCCAGACTCACGGAAGCTAAAGCCGCGCTCAGCTACATCAAACTGGGTGGAGCTTACGCCCAAGTCTGCCAAGATACCATCAAAAAGTAAGTTGGGGTTTGGCTTATATTCACAGAAGTTGCCACGCCAAAATGTGACTTGATTGCCATAGCCTTTGAGATGTTCACTGGCGGCATTGATCGCCATTTCGTCGCGATCAATACCCACCAAAGTGACATTGGCGGCTGCTTGTAAAATTAAGCCGCTATGTCCACCTCCACCAACGGTGCAATCGAGATATGTCCCGTCTGCAATAATCTCTAAACCTGCGATCGCAGATTCAGCAAGGACAGGAACATGATGAAACGGAGCAGTCATACTTGTTGATTTTTGGCTAAATCTGAGCTTGCGGAGAGTTGTGTAGATACTATACTTTCAAAGCTGTAGCCAATACTGTAGTCAATAACTTTTACATGGCTCATTTCACAGAAAATTCTTTCAATAAAAAATAGGAGGAGCGCGAAGCGCTCCTCCTATTTTTTTAGCTTAACTATTTCGATTCAGTGAAATCAGCATCGATGACATCATCATCGCCACTTGCCGCATCACGAGTGCCATCTTCAGGAGCAGCTCCTGTAGATGCTTCAGCGCCACCTTGTTGATAGACAGAAGAGCTAAGAGCATAGAGTGCTTGCTTCAATTCTTCAGTTTGAGCAGCGATTGCTTCGTGGTCATCCTTAGCGATCGATTCACGAAGAGTCTTAACCAATCCTTCGATCTTGGTCTTGTCAGCTTCAGGAACCTTGTCGCCAAGATCCTTAATTTGCTTCTCTGCTTGATAGGCAAGAGAGTCAGCTTGGTTCTTAGCTTCAATGCGATCGCGTTTTTCTTTGTCTGCCGCAGAGTTACGTTCTGCTTCATTAACCATGCGCTCAACTTCATCCTTAGGCAAGGTCGAAGCACCAGAGATCGAGATGGTTTGAACTTTACCAGTTCCCTTATCCTTCGCGGTTACGGATAGCAAACCGTTAGCATCAATGTCAAAGATAACTTCGATTTGAGGTACGCCACGGGGAGCAGGAGGAATACCATCAAGACGGAAGGTCCCAAGACTCTTGTTGTCATTGGACATTTCACGCTCACCTTGGAGGACGTGAATTTCCACATTGCTTTGTCCATCAACCGCAGTCGAGAAGACTTCGGACTTCTTGGTAGGAACGGTGGTGTTTCTAGGAATAATTTTGGTCATTACGCCGCCCAAGGTTTCAACACCAAGAGACAGAGGAGTAACGTCGAGCAAAAGAATGTCTTTAACTTCACCAGCAAGTACACCAGCTTGAACGGCTGCGCCAATCGCCACAACTTCATCAGGGTTGACGCTTTGGTTAGGATCTTTGCCAAGAATCTTCTTAACAACTTCTTGAACCGCAGGAATACGAGTTGAACCACCAACAAGAACAACTTCATCAATCTTAGACTTGTCGATCTTGGCATCACGGATCGCTTGCTCAACAGGAATGCGACAGCGATCGATCAAGTCGGAGCAAAGTTCTTCAAATTTAGCACGGGTCAAGGTGGTGTCTAAGTGCTTAGGTCCATCTTGAGTTGCAGTGATGAAGGGCAGGTTAATTTCAGTTTGAGTGACGCTCGAAAGCTCAATCTTTGCCTTCTCAGCCGCTTCGGTCAAGCGTTGCAATGCTTGCTTGTCCTTGCGGAGGTCAATACCTTCAGCAGATTGGAATTGGCTCGCAAGAAAGTCAACGATCTTCTTGTCAAAGTCATCACCACCTAAGTGAGTGTCGCCACTAGTGGACATTACCTCAAACACACCGTCGCCAACTTCGAGGATCGATACGTCGAATGTACCGCCACCAAGGTCAAATACAAGGATGGTTTCGTTGGTCTTGCTATCTAGACCATATGCTAGGGCAGCCGCAGTAGGCTCGTTGATGATCCGCAGAACTTCAACACCAGCAATTTTGCCAGCATCCTTAGTCGCTTGACGCTGAGAGTCATTGAAATATGCAGGAACGGTGATAACTGCTTGAGTCACAGTCTCGCCAAGATACTTACTAGCGTCATCAACTAACTTACGCAATACTTGGGCAGAAATTTCTTCAGGTGCAAATTGCTTAGATACCGCAGGAGCGTCGATTTTGACGTTTTCGCCAACCTTCATTACTTTGTAAGCTACTTGCTTCGACTCGCCGCTAACTTCGTCATAACGTCTGCCGATAAAGCGCTTTACTGAATAAAAGGTGTTATCAGTATTCATCACCGCTTGGCGCTTAGCAATTTGTCCAACCAAGCGATCGCCATTCTTAGCGTATGCAACAACTGATGGTGTGGTACGGAAGCCCTCGGCGTTTGCAATCACCGTTGGCTTGCCCCCTTCCATGACGGCGACGACTGAGTTTGTCGTACCTAAGTCGATTCCAACTACTTTAGCCATAAGGCTTCCAACTCCTAAGTTTTGTTAATCTTTAATCTCATACAAGATTAGCTACTTTTCTCGATTAGCACATCAGGGGGACTCTACCTAATCTGGTAGGGTTTCCCGTACCGCGACCAAAAGGATTAGACAAGTTAAGAGGCGAGAGGGTCGAGTAGCGACGCGGAGCATCACCACTCAAGTTTAGGCTGTTTGTAAATTTTGCATGGCGCTTTGAGCGTAATAACGCATTTCTTCGGCTCTACGCCACAGTTCTTGACCAGTGTGGAGGTGATGATCATCAAAATTGAGGGTGAAATAATTTAGTTCCTCGATGCCATCACTGATGGCGTTAAGACAGTGATAAAGATAGCTAGCAATCCCTGCGGCTGAGGCAGGATTGGGCATTGCTCTAAAAAAGATCTGGGCTTTGGCATAGGAACCACGACATTCATCGATATAGTCTTCAAAATCTTCCATTAGACCATCATCATAGGGATCGTCAGCAAGAGCATCAATTTGGTCGTCGAGACTATCGAGAATACCTTCGATAAGATCAATAATCGGTTCATAAACCTGTTTAGACCATCGATCAATTTTTTGATCTTCATTGAGATGAATTTCACGCTTAGTTGGTGCTCGCTTCACTCCCTGCGATGCGCCATTAGGTTTGTGCTTAATACCAAGACTGCGATCGTAATGGGCGCGAGATTGAGGATTACTTAAGACTTCATAAGCAAGGTTAATAGACGCAATTTGATCATGGTTATCAAGGTGATGGTTGCAATCAGGATGATATTCCTTAACTAGCCCACGATAGGCACTTTTAACCTCGGCAGGAGCAGCGTTGTAGCTAATTCTGAGGGTTTGATAATGGTTTACTTGTTGAATGCGATCGCTTGTCCTAGCCATGTCCTTGTCTAATTGAATCTAATCTAATTGCTTCTTTTGCAGGCAATCGCAAATTTTGCGCTAGTAAGCATTCTGTAGGGATATTTAGTCAACGTCAACCATTTGTTATGGCAATGCTAAAGACTATAAAACTTATGCCGATAATGTTTGCAGATAAATGTTGCTTTTGCGATCGCAATTCTGTTACTATTCTTTAGCGTTAAATTCGCTGGTGTAGCTCAGTTGGTAGAGCAACTGATTTGTAATCAGTAGGTCACGAGTTCGAGTCTCGTCCCCAGCTTAAAAATCGAGCATAAAAAAAGCACCCATAGGGTGCTTTTTTTATGCTCGATTTTTGCTTAGAAATTCATTTCTGCGGCTTGAACCTTCTCGACTTGCTTCTTCTTCAATACCAACAAGATTTGGGTAACGATGACAGATGCAAAGAAAGCTAGCAACCACTGAATACGACGAGGATCTTGCAACACGATTTCGCCATCATGCTGACCAAAACCACCAACATTAGGATTAGTTGTTAGAGCTGAACCAACCTTAACTTCACTGCCAGGTTCAACCACCAAGGTTGCACCAGCAGGAATAGTTTCAGTAGCAATACTGCCATCAGTAGTCTGGATAGAAATTTGATAACCACCGTAGATGCCTTCTTCTTCGTTAGGCTCCACAGGGCTGATTTGGGTAACTAGACCTGAAACAGAAGAGTTGTATTCGTTGTTATTGCTCTTTTCTCCAGTGGGATAAACCTGTCCACGACCACGGTTGCCGCCAGCATGGACAGCATATTTCAAGAAGTGAATATTCTTATCCTTAGCAGGGTCTGGAGAAAGTACGGGGAAAACAATTTCCGAATACTCATCACCAGATACAGGCCCAACTAAAACGATGTTTTCTTGATCATCGCTGTATGGTTGATAGTAGATATCCTTGGTTTTTTCCTTGAGTTCTTCAGACAAACGATCTTCAGGCGCAATCTTAAATCCTTCTGGCAATACCAATACTGCACCTACATTAAGTCCACCCTTGCTGCCATCAGCAGTTACTTGTTGCAGGGTGTGGTCATAGGGAAGCTTAACAACGGCTTCGAACACAGAGTCAGGGGTAACAGCTTGAGGTAATTCTAATTCAATACCTTTTTGAGCTAGGTGACAGTTAGCGCAAACAATTTTACCAGTGGCTTCGCGGGGACTTTTATAAGCTTCTTGAGCAAAGTATGGATAGGCTTGAGCAGACTGAACATTAAGACCAAATAATAGAGTTAAGCTCGTGAGAACACATAGGCTGACTCCCACAAGTAAACGGTTAGCACGGAATAAAGCTTTTTTCATGAATGAGTTCAAATGTGATTTAGAGACTGACAGGCATCATATTTTTGAATGGTATTAAGTGAAGTGCCAAACACTTCACCTACATTAAAGTCACCAAGACTAAGACCACCAAGGTGCTTCATTGGTGCGGAAGTCAGTTTCTGTCCATGTGCTGAATTGCACGATGTCATCTTCGACTGTGGCGTGAGCAAGTGCGAGGGACAATGGCGCAGGCCCGCGCACAACTTTTCCTTCGTTGTTGTACTGAGAGCCATGGCAAGGACAGATAAACTTATTCTCAGCAGCATTCCAAGGTACAACACAACCAAGGTGAGTACAAACTGCATTCAAACCATAGGATGCAATCTCTTTGTTCTCGGTAACAACAATGTAGGTAGGGTCGCCTTTGAGTCCTTGAGCAAGTTCACGTTCACCTGCTTGATGACTAGCCAAGAAAGCTGAAGCACGAATGTCTTTGCCAAGTGCATCTTTAGCAGCAACACCGCCACCTGCACCACCACGAGAGGGAGGAACAAAATAAGCGGCAAAGGGTAATGCTGCCCCAAGGGTGGTTACAGCAGCAGACCCCCCTAAAATTAAGTTCATAAATTGACGACGACCCATGCTAGGGACATCGGCGGATGCAGAAGCTTGACTCATAAATTTGACTAAGGATTTTGCTGAAAAATATTACGTTTTATATATCGCTGTTTACCATGATATCGACAATCTTTGGACTTCTCGCTAGTTGTTTTGCAACGAAATGTTAAGCAGTGTAGATTCAACGGATATTGTTAAGCTTAACGTGAGCTTTATTGATACCGTTTGGATCGAAATTAGTGGATAACTAGTTTAGCCTTTAATCTCGATTAGTTTTCATTCTTCTGAGACGTAATGATGCCTGTATGAACGAAAAATCCACTTCACAGTTCTCCAAATATCGGATCTTAGGACTAGTTGGCAGAGGTCAGTTTGGCAAAGTGTTGTGTGCGCGGATGCGGGACACAGGCAAGTTGGTAGCGCTCAAAGAGCTGGAACACAAGCGATTTCCTACTAGTAAGCTTTTGCGTGAGTTACGCTTTTTACTCACCTTACAGCATCCAAATATCGTTTCCTGTACTGCGCTCATGCATCACCAAAACTATCGATATTTGGTCATGGATTATTGCGAAGGTGGGACATTGCGAGATCTGATGCACCATAGCAAGACTCTATCGGTACGGCAATGTTTCGATTTGGTGAATGATGTTTTGTTGGGGCTAGAACATGCCCATGCGGCGAATATTATTCATTGTGATATTAAACCTGAAAATATTCTTCTCAAAATTACAGCTAAAGGGTGGCAGGCTAAAATTTCCGATTTTGGGATTGCGCGGCTTAGTCAAGAGATTGGATCTGATGGTAGCAATACAGGATCTCCCGGATATATGGCTCCTGAGCGATTTTATGGACAATTTTCGACTGGATCGGATATTTATGCCGTGGGCATTATGTTGTATGAGCTTTTAGTCGGCAATCGTCCCTTTTCGGGGATGCCGACGGAGTTAATGAATGCCCACATCAATCAGAGGGTGATGATTCCTGATGGTATGCCTCAATCATTAGTAGCAGTCATTATGCGATCGCTAGAAAAATTACCGAAGCGTAGGTATAGCTCTGTCCATGAAATGCGACAAGATTTGGCGGCAATCAGTGAGGAGGATTTCCGCAAGATCAAAATTGGGATCAATGCTGAAAGTGTTGCCAATGTTCCCTTTGCCCAAAAAGCAGCATATTTTGATCAGCAGGAAACGTCTGAGAAAATCATTGGATTAGTTGGCGCGGAAAAATCTCGTTTTTATAGTGCTTCCAGTCTTTTATTACATTGGCACAGCCTAACATTGGCTCAATCCGAGCAAATTGCCAAATCAGATCATGAAATTGAGGCAATTACTTTTGCTCACAAGACTTTATTTGCGGTTACCAAACGCTCAATTTATCAGTTTGGGCAGGGTAAACCCAAATCTTTGTATCAGTGCCATTCGGGGCAACAGGGATTTAAATGGGCGATCTCGCCCCATGGTGATTGGTTTGCGATCGCAATAGGTAAACAGCTAGAAATACGTAACATTGTCTATGGTCGCGCCATGCGATTAGAGTTTGCAACGAGGGATTTAAGTTGCATTATTGCCTTTGATCAACATCATTTATTAGCGATCGCCAATAAGCCAGAAAGCAAAGAAAGTAGAGCGATCGTCATTTCACGGCGCTGTAACATCATGTATCGACTCTCGCTACCGATACCAATTAGCTGCGGCATTGCGACATTTACGAGCAATCGTGTTCTGTTACTAGAGGAAGGCGATCACAAAAATATATTTCTACTTGATCTCAACCCCTATCGCCTGATGCGAATCCCCTTAGAATACGATGTTTTGCTGATGGTATCTACGCCTTGGGGATACGCACTTACGGGTAAATACAATGAGTATCAAACAATTTTGATGTTCCTCGATTTACGGGGCAACAATATCAATAATCAGATTATTGATGGTGAAGTAACTGCGATCGCGCCAATTGACGTTAATTTGTTAGCAATTGCCACAGTAGAAATTACAGGCTACAAACTGTACTCGATCAATCTCAAAAAATTAGACATGGAGCTAGTCTTTTAAAAAACAAAAATTGAGTTGCACCGCAACTCAATTTTTGTTTTTTGGTAATGGTTATAAAAGAATGGGGGACAGCGAATACTGTCCCCCATTCTTTTATAACTGTGATGCCGAAGAACGCTTACGACGAGAAGCCTCAGGAGATTGAATAGGAACAAATTCCTTAGCTATGTCCGCGCTATCCTCTTTAGGCAATCCACCTTCACTTTCATTAACATCCGTCGCCTCAAATGACTGAGTACGATTAACCCTCAAAATCACACCGCTAGCAGTCCCATTGGTCTTAACAGGCGCGATAACAGGATCATTACTATCGTCAACTTCAGGGGTAACCACAGTTGGTTCTGATAACGCCTCTGGTAATGCCACATTAGTCACCTCAGCTACTTCTTCTGGCTCATCGGCAACTGGTTCCTCCACAATTGTTCTTCTAGCAGAATCAGCAGATCGCAAATTACCAAGATTATTGGCAGGCTTGGGAGCTTGTCCCGGAAGGGCGACCGTAACAATGACATTACGAGGATCTTTAATCTCGCGATCAACTAATACTAGCGGGGAAACCCCAATCAGAGAGTACACATCCTGCTCTTCTTCGGTCATTTCCACCACAATTAATTCTGGTGGTTCTACAACTTTGGTGCGAATTTCCCGTTTATTTGGGCGTTCAGGGGTATTTTCTGTCGCCACCACAGGAGCAACCTCAGCAACAACCTCATTCAATTCTGGGCTAGGTTCAGCCTTAGAAGGTGTAGCTGCAATACTTGGCAAAGATAGTTTTGAAGGCACAACTCTGGGTACAAAAGCATCCCGTTCAATACGAGGCTCAAATCTTGCCTCTACGAAAGGCTCAACCTTTGGCTCAATTCGCGATCGCATATCAACGGGTGGCGTTTTGTCCACCTCGCGCATACGCGATTCACGACCATCCTTACTATTGAGGACTGCACGCTTGCCACGTCTACGCAAATTACTACGTTCTTGGTAGCTAGGATGATTGACCAGATTTGGTTCTAAACCACCCGCCAAGTCTGAATCACCATCTTCATAGTCAGAAGTAAAATCAAGTTGATTCGATTGCTTCGCCTCCCAAGTCCGAGAAGTAGCATCAACGGGTTGCCCCACGGCTTCACCGGGGAGGTGCATCAAATGACCAAGACCACCACAGGAAGCACAAGGGCGACCAAACAACTCATAAATGCTTTGACCTTGGCGCTTACGGGTCAGCTCGACTAATCCCAATTCGGTGAGCTGAGCAATTTGAGGTCGCGACTTATCCGATCGCAAAGCCTTATTGAAATGTTCTAGTAAATGCAATTGATCGAGTCGGGTATCCATATCAATGAAGTCCACCACGATCACACCAGCGATATTCCGCAAGCGCATTTGTCTGGCAATTTCTACCGCCGCCTCACAGTTAGTCCATAGCACAGTCTCACGGGAAGTTTGCGATCGCGTAAATGAGCCAGAGTTAACATCAATTACAGTCAAAGCTTCCGTTGGCTCAATGATAATGTAGCCACCACTGGGCAAGTCTACCCTTGGCTTTAAAGCCTCACGGATACCCGCATTCACCCGAAAATATTCTAAAATCGAAGTGCGCTCACGGTGATGATCGAGCATCAAACCACTAGGAATTTTGCCATCCCCCCAGCCCAATAAATGCTGCTTAATCCGTCGTAACCCATCACTAGTATCAGTAACAATACGATTAACTTCAGTGCTGTACAGATCGCGCAATACTCTCTGCACAAAATCTCGCTCGCGATCAAGCAAAGTTGGCTGGCGAGTGGTCGCCACATCCTGCTGAATGCCTTCCCACTGACGTTGCAAATTATCGAGATCCTCAATAATCTGCTCCTCAGACATCCCATCGGCCTCAGTCCGCACCAAAATACCCATGCCCGCAGGCTTAATCAAAATCGCAAGGGCGCGAAGACGATTGCGCTCTGCCTCACTACGAATTCTGCGCGATAGGTTTACGCCTCGCCCAAAGGGTAGCAATACCACATAGCGCCCAGGGAGAGAGATATTCCCCGTCAAGCGTGGCCCTTTATTACCCGTTGGCTCCTTCATCACCTGTACCAACACCCGTTGCTGCGGTGAAACGAGATCACTGATGTTGCCAGAGGAGCGCCGCATCTTCAAGGGGCCAAGGTCAGTGATGTGAATAAATCCATTGCGATCGCCATCGCCAATATTTACAAACGCAGCATCAATACTGGTTAAAACATTTTCGACAACGCCCAAGTAAACGTCACCAACTTGGTGGGTTCCCGCAGCAACAACAATTTCTTCAATTTGATCTTCGCTAAAAACAGCAGCAATTCGATACTGCTCGGCAATAATTATTTGCTTTGGCATTCAATTTCCTCGGAATTTCTTCGATTCAAGAGAGCCAGCCTAAGAAAATATCCGAAAAACATTTTTTCTAAACTTCATATAAAAAATATTAAAAAAAATATCTTCTAAACCCTTTATCAACCCATCTATCAGCAGACATAAAAAGTCTTAGTAGGGGCTTCAAATAGAACATACAAATAACGAAAACAAGAAAAAATTTCGATCACAACATGCTCCTATCGCCAACTGTTTACTTAGCTATGTACCGAGCTAATAACTTAGTTGCTGTGTCTGCTCTGACATCACGACAACCAGACATATTGCTTTGTGTGGAAAATTGGTGGTATTTCGTTACAAAAATATGATTTATTTCTTAGACTGGCGTTTATGAGACTATCTAAAAGGTGCTTACACCATTTATCTGGAACATTCAACTTCCAAATAAAACAGCGTACTTGATGATTCAAGTTTATAGTTATGGTTAGTAAGCTTGATTGCTTGACTAGCAGTTAGATGCGTTTAGCTAACAGCTATATCAATCCTATCCTATTATTGTAGCGCAGCTTCGGTAATTCTGGCGATCAAAACCCTTTGAGCGCTACAATTTCTTAACAGTGTTTTAAGATTAGCCATTAATTGAGATTAATCTTAAAGCAGTATCAATATAAATCAATCTAGAGCAAATTGAGGGTAAGGTTCTGAGTACGAGAGTAGTTATCGTCCGTCACGGCGAAAGTAATTTTAATATCCTGCATAAAATTCAAGGACGGGGTAATTACGATCGCCCAGAATTACAGTCTGTCTTGACCGATAAAGGTAAGCAGCAAGCAAGGTTAGCAGGCAAAGCCCTAGCAAATTTAACCATTGATGTCGCCTATGCTAGTCCTCTAGTTCGCGCTCAGCATACCGCCAATCTTATTTTGGCAGAAAATCTTCAACCACCTACTTTAAATACTACCGAAAGTTTATTAGAAATTGATCTCACTGAATGGGAGTCAATGCTTTCCCGTGATGTCAAGGAGCAATTCCCTGAAAAATATCATCTCTGGCAAAATCAACCTGAACAGTTTCAACTAGGCGATCGCTATCCCGTCCTTGACTTATTTGAGCAGGCTAAAGCTTTTTGGGCAGAAATTTTGACCAAACACCAAGGCAAAACAATCCTGCTAGTTGGTCATAGCGGCATTAATCGCGCTTTAATTTGCTCTGCAATCGGTATTCCCGTTAGCCTGTACCACAATATTCAGCAAGTCAACTGTGCCATCAGTGTGCTGAATTTCCAAGGCGCAAATATCACTGATGGCGTGCAGCTTGAATCACTCAACCTTGCGAGCCATCTTGAAGATATTTCAGGCTCACCATTGCCCCCTACGAAGCAAAATCACCATGGGCCACGTTTATTGCTAGTCCGTCATGGTGAAACCGAGTGGAATCGTCAAAAACGTTTTCAAGGTCAAATCGATGTACCCCTCAATAACAATGGTCATGCCCAAGCCCGACGTGCTAGCGAATTTCTTGCTCAGGTCAAAATTGACAAGGCTTTTAGTAGCCCTATGCTTCGCCCTAAAGACACAGCTTTAGAAATTTTAAGCAAACATCCACATATTCAGATTGAGTTATTTGATGAACTCAAGGAAATTTCCCATGGTCTGTGGGAGGGTAAATTTGAGCATGAAATCGAGGCTGAGTTTGCAGGACAACTAGCCCTATGGCAATCACACCCCCAAACCGTGCAGATGCCTGAAGGTGAAAACCTCCAAGAAGTATGGGATCGAGTGGCGATCGTTTGGCAAAAAATTGTTGAATCTGTCCCTGCGGGTGAAACTGCGCTTGTTGTTGCCCATGATGCAGTCAACAAGGCAATTCTTTGTCTATTATTTGGCTTTACACCCGAACAGTTTTGGATCTTCAAGCAAGGTAATGGCGGTGTAAGCGTCATCGATTATCCCGAAGGAGCGAAGGGAAAACCTATTTTGCAATCTTGCAATATCACCACCCACCTATCGGAAGGCATTCTCGATCGCACTGCCGCAGGTGCGCTCTAAACAATCAACTACCTCAAACTGAAGAGAGACGCATTTTCTGCTAATTTGGTGTAAAGCAATTGTATTAACATATTTTGATTTAGGATTTCGGAGTTTAAAAAAGTGACTATTTTATTCCAGCTATTATTGGCAGCATTCGTGCTTTTTTCCTTTGTTTTGGTCATCGGCGTTCCCGTTGCTTACGCATCCCCTAGCTCTTGGAATCAATCGAAGCCATTGCTATTCCTAGGTTCTCTAATTTGGTTAGCTTTTGTAATCGTAATTGGCATTTTGAATGCCTTCGTTGCTTAGTTGTCCTGATTTATACTAAATATCATGTTCACAAATTTTTAAGAGCCTTGCACCGCAAGGCTCTTAAAAATTTGTCTTTAAGATAAACTATTTGAAAATCGCAGTAAATTAACTCTATGACCGTTTTTGAAGGTAGCTTTACCAATACTGACAGCCTCCGCTTTGCGATTGTCACCGCCCGTTTTAATGACTTGATCGTCGGTAAGCTCCTCCAAGGTTGTCAAGACTCATTACTGCGCCATGGCGTTGACGTGTCAGAGAGTGGCAGCCAAGTTGATTATGCTTGGGTTCCCGGAAGTCTTGAGATTGCCATGGTGGCTAAGGAATTAGCCGTGTCAGGGCGCTATGACGCAATTATTTGTTTAGGTGCGGTGATCCGTGGCGACACCCCCCATTTTGATTATGTTGCTAATGAAGTATCTAAGGGGGTGGCAGCAGCATCCTATCAAACAGGTGTGCCAATTGTTTTTGGAGTATTGACTACTGATACGATGCAGCAAGCTCTAGAACGCGCTGGCATT
This sequence comes from Pseudanabaena mucicola FACHB-723, assembly GCF_014696385.1. Classification (GTDB taxonomy): domain Bacteria; phylum Cyanobacteriota; class Cyanobacteriia; order Pseudanabaenales; family Pseudanabaenaceae; genus Pseudanabaena. Next base: position 30,996 of record NZ_JACJQB010000004.1, on the reverse strand, counting down.
AAGAGCAATAAGGGTTGGGAATTCGGTATGAGTGCAATCGAGATGGCAAATCTGATGCGTCAAATTCGCGCTAAACAATAAATCCTGTACTCTGTCCCTGTGATGCTTGCCAACTGCGAGCATCGTAGTATAAGTCTTCCAGACAAATGCTGTACAGAGCATCTTTAAGTTTGCGATCGAGTCTTTGCCAGAGGGCAAAGGTTACCCAATCAGCAGCTTGCTTTTCCTGAGGTTTTAGTCGGGGTAAAGGATGCGTATCTTCGCCAACCGCCGATAGGATTTCGCCTAGGGAAATATCCTTGGGCGATCGTTTTAGTCGATAGCCCCCTTGCACACCGCGAATTGATTCCACTAGATCCGCTTGGCGTAGGGATATCAAAATCTTTTCTAAATAGGGAGCAGGGATTGATTGGCGATCGCTAATTTCTCGCACAGAAACTGGCTTACGTTTTGCCCAAACTACCAGATCGAGCATCGCCTTCACACTGTAATGACCTTTTCTGGTTAGTTTCATAGGCGTATTTAATACAAGTTCCTGCAAAAGCAGGAACTTGTATTATTTCTAAGTTTGCAAAAATCCTTGAATAGCCACAGACAGATCAACAGGGGCAGGCAGCATCTCGCCACCACGCCAATCTAGCACCTGTACTAAAATCAAATAGCCTAGACCAAGAGCCACGGCGACAATGCCTGTAAAAACCGATATCCACTGCGATCGCTGCATAATTTAATTTCAGATAAAAGACAAATAAAAGATTTAAGCAAAAAACAAGCAAAAAATCTAAAAGAATCGACAGAATCAGAACAACATACTGACTAACTGCTATTATCCTCTTGAAATATCTTTTATCCCAAATATCCAAATTAAAAGTTGCCTATGTTCAAGCTACCTAGCATTAATACTTAGCATTAATCTAGTTAGTCAGCAATTTATCTGGATATCAAAACACCAAGATACTGGATATTCGGGATAAAGCTCTATTTTGATAGGAACAAACTTTTCTCATCCCTCGTCCTAATCCTTGAACACAACAAAACACAGTATCTTTTGATTCCTGTGTGGATTCAAGTCCAGTAGGAGCGAGTAATTGATGAGTTATAGCAGCCTATCTTGGTCAACCAGCATCGGAGGGTATACGCCCTCCAACTCCGTGTCCGTTGATAAGCTCCCCATCGTTGAACTGGTACAACTGTGCCAAACTGAAGCGCAAGCTAGTAAGTCTGCGTTTGCTGAATTGATGCGACGTAATCAGTCCTATGTCGATCAAGTTCTTTATAAGCTCGCTCCTGATTGGCAAGACCGCGCTGACCTAGCCCAAGAGGTGTGGTTACGTGTTTACCGTAATATCAAGCGCTTGCAAGAGCCCGAAAAGTTTCGCGGTTGGTTGAGTCGCATTGCCACCAATTTGTTTTATGACGAATTGAGGAAACGGAAACGGGTTGGCAATTCAGTCTCCCTTGACGCACCATTTAAGTCTGGGGATGGTGATGAAATGAGTTGGGATTTGCCTAGCGCTGCCCCCAGCCCAATCGAAAACATGTCTACGCAGGAGTTTTATGAGCAACTCCGTCAAGCCATTAAGGATTTACCTTCTAGCTTCCGAGAAACCATCGTGCTAAGGGAAATTCAGGGTCTATCCTATGAAGAAATTGCGGAACTAACAGGTGTATCACTAGGTACAGTCAAATCACGGATAGCTAGAGCAAGATTGAAGCTACAAGCGCAATTACAACCCTATTTATCTAGTATGTAAAAATGTAACGAGGGGTGTATTGAAGTTATGAGTGCTAAACAAATTTTTGATAGTTCTATGATGATTCCAGAGGAGCGCTTTGAGTTACTCAGTGCTTATATCGATGGTGAGGTAACTGAAGCTGAGGAGCAGCTTGTTGAGCAATGGATGTCTGACGACGCTAATTTGCGGCATGTTTATCATCAGCAAATCAAGCTGCGTCAAGCATTAATCGATCTACCTGTACCTGTGGCTGTAAATTCTTCTGTCAAGAGAGACACAGATGTGATGATTAATCGCGTCATAGCAGAAATTGACAAGCGATCGCAGCGACGCAAGTGGAAATTAGCGGGCATTGGTATATCTGTAGCGGCGGTGGTTGGGGTGTTTGGCTCACTATTCACCTTAAATACCAGTCCACAATTTAGTCCTGTTTCCAATAGCATTAAGTCACCAGCACAGGTCAAGGAAGAGCCAATCTTAATTGCGATGGAAGAACCGCTTGTACCATTGCCCAAATCAATGAGTAGCAAATAAAAATAACAATAAGGCATAAGGATTATGTCTTGTTGTTTTGTGTTGGCGGTTTTCCGTCTACAAATAAGAATTAACATCATCAAAAAATTTTTGTAGAATCTAGATATTATTTGGTCGCGAAAATAGCTATGAGAGACTCAAACAAAAAATCTCGTTACAAGCAGCCTTTGATTTATGCTTCGATGCTCCTGTTGGGAGTCATTTTGGGTGCTTGGGCTGTTGTGTCTGGAGTGCGATCGCCAAATACAACAGCAGTTACACCTGTCACGCAGGTTGCTTCTGTCACACCTGCAGTAGCGCAAGATATTGATCGTACCAAGTCAATTACTGTTCCTCGCAACTATGTTGTCGATGCCGTAAATCGTACAGGACCAGCAGTGGTAAGAATCAATGCATCACGAACAGTTGCCACTAATCAACAAATTCCGCAGGAATTTTTAGAAGACCCGATGTTTCGTCAATTTTTTGGCGATCAGTTACGACGGATGCCGAGAGAAAGAGTGGAGCGCGGCACTGGATCTGGGTTTATCATTAACAAAGAAGGTGACATTATTACCAATGCCCATGTTGTGAGCGGAGCAGATAAAGTAACGGTCATCTTGAAAGATGGTCGCCAGATTGAAGGAAAAGTTTTAGGTAGTGATGAACTAACGGATATTGCTGTGGTTAAGGTCAGCCCTGACAATTTACCAGTGGTCAGTCTTGGCAGTTCGCAAAGTTTACAGCCAGGTGATTGGGCAATTGCGATCGGCAATCCCCTTGGTTTAGACAATACCGTAACTGCGGGCATCATTAGTGCCATCGGTCGCAATAGCGGTGAAATTGGTGTTGATAAGCGAGTTAGCTTTATTCAAACCGATGCAGCTATTAATCCCGGAAACTCAGGTGGCCCATTGCTTAATCAAGATGGTGAAGTCATTGGTGTTAATACGGCTATTATTCAAGGTGCACAGGGTTTAGGTTTTGCAATTCCTATCGAAACAGCTCAGCGCATAGCCAAACAGTTAATTGATAATGGCAAAGTCAGTCGAGCCTATCTCGGTATTCAGATGGTTACCCTTGATCCAAATGTGAAACGCCAAGTCAATCAAGATCAGGAGTTTGGGATTAGGATTGCTGAAGATAAAGGAGTTTTAATTACTAGAGTCGTTGACGATGCGCCTGCGGCAAAGGCTGGTGTTAAGCGTGGTGATGTAATTGTCAAGCTTGATGATAAAGAGATCTCAAGTGCGGATCAAGTTACCCAACTTGTAGAAGGTCGCTCTGTTGGTGACAAGATTCGGATGGAAGTAAAGCGTAATGGTCAATCACTAGCCCTAAGTGTTGAAGCATCACAGTTCCCATCTAAGTTTCCAAATTAATGTGTTTCTAAAAAAGAAGTGACGACACATAAGCATGTGTCGTCACTTCTTTTTTTATTTGCTGTAATAAGTAACTGGACGCAATTAAATAAAAACCACTACTGGGTTGGGTTCGTAATTCACAAAAGTGTGATCACGCTTTTGTGAATCGGTGTAAAACCTCTATGTCAGCCAAATAGCTTGTGTTGCTCTTTAAAAGGTCGATCTCAGTAAGATAGTTTTAAACTTAATTGAAGCGGTATAGCAATTTTTAAGTATGAGATGTGGTGATTCACCAAACAATTACCTCTAGATCATTACCTTGACATTATCTTTTGGTCATTAGCAATTAGATTTATTACTATGAATCATAGATCTCTCACCTCCCAAGAGTTAACCATAGTTGAAGGTAATCAATTTGAGCATTCTCTGATTGTGCATTACCCTGAAGGGCAGCAAAGGATCTTGCTAGATACAAAGAACTATGTGCTGGGACGTGCACCTGAAAATTCAATCGTTTTGCGATCGCAATCGGTATCAAGGGAACATGCAACGCTAACGGGTATTACTGTAGCAGAACCGTTATTACAAATATTTAGGATCAATGATGGCACTCCTGAAAAAGGCAAAAGCACTAATGGTTTGCTGATCAATGGCACAATGCGTGACTCTTGGGTATTAATGCATGGTGATGAGATTGTCTTTAGCAGCAACACTAAAGCTATTTATCGGGTCGAGCCTGAGCCACCCTATGTCAATGGTAATATCGGTCTTTTTTTAGAATGTCTACATAATTTAGCTAGCAAAGAACAACAGTCTGGGAAATATAGCAATGCGGAGAGTTATCTCAATCAGATTTTGGTCTTAACTCAGGATTTGCATGGGTCGTCACACCCTAGCGTTGCTAATTGTTTACTGGATCTGGCTTCTCTAAGTTATGCCCAAAATATATTTGATAAAACTGAAGAATATTTTTTACAGGCGATCTCCATTCGTAAACAAGCTTTAGGGGAAGATCATTCTGAGGTTATTGCGGCAATGATTGATTTGGCGGCTATTTATCATAGTCAAGGTTTGGAGGCAAAAGCAGAATCTTTGTTGTTGCAAACCTTAGAAATTCAGCAAAAGTCATTGGGTGTAGATCATCCAGAGGTTGCGGCTAGTTTTGTTGATTTAGCATTTATCTATTCTTCACAAAAGCGATATCAAGAGGCGAAAAATCTTTACGAAAAAGCCCTCAAGATTTATAAACGATCGCCTAATGACCAAAGTCATAATCTGACATCCGTCCGCAAAAAGTTGGAGAATGTCAAAAAGAAATTACGTCCCGAATGGCTATCTTTAGGTGTACTAATTCCTACTTCCCTCATCGTTTTATCTGGAGTGGCTGCCTACACTGTCTTTGCACCAAAGACAGATATTAGTTGTGTGCAAGTGTTACCCGATGGCAGTACAAAAGTTATTTCTGGCAATGAGTGTCGCCAGATTAGTAAGTAGCTAGTACAAACCAAAACTCAAGAAGGGAGTGGTGGCGCTTCGCGCCACCACTCCCTTCTTGAGTTTTATGTCCTAAGCAAAACTTACTTTGCTATAGCTACTTAGATTTGCTAAGAAATGTTAAAATGAAATGATTATGAAAGCTTGAATAATGCCTGTAAATGATGCCTGTAGAGACTGAATCACAATTGCAAGAGTCACTTCCTGATAAGTCACAATCAAAGTTACCATCTACTGCTGAGCATTGGCAGATTGTGAGTGCGACTTTTATTACCGTGTTTATCGCTGAGCTTGGTGACAAGACCCAACTAACCACACTCGTGATTGCGGCGCAGTCCCATCAGCCTTGGATTGTATTTGCAGGTGCAGCAATCGCTTTAGTATCGACTAGCTTGTTAGGTGTTCTTGCGGGTAAGTGGTTAGCGAAAACATTTTCGCCAAATTTGCTTAACACTTTGGCTGGCTTGAGTTTTCTGATTTTATCCATCAGCCTATTGTGGGATGCGATCGCATAAATATTTTAAAAGTGCGGCGAAGTGGCGCTTTTAAGAGGTTTTTAATTCAGCGCTTTGCGCTGTAATGGATTTATTTAAGAGGGAATTAAAAATGGACTGGCAATTACTGTTTCTAAGCTTTGGCACAATTTTTCTGTCGGAATTAGGTGATAAAAGTCAATTGGCAACAATGAGTTTAAGCGGCAGTTCCGCAGCACCAAGATTTGTATTTCTCGGTTCTGCGGCGGCATTACTATTGGCAAGCGCTGTGGGCGTATTTCTAGGAGACAGTATTTCTGTATTTTTGCCAACTAAGCTATTGAAGGCGATCGCTGCCGCTTTATTCGCAATTATGGCAATGCGCCTATTTATGGCTGATGCTGATTAGCCTTAACGATACTAAGCGATACGGCACAGGCTTTTAACTCTGGTTGCTTGGAGTCAGGACAGGATTCGGCATGTGTGAGGGCGTTGGCTTCAGCATTGTCTGCCCAGAGACTGCCCCAATGCATCGGCACAAAGACAACCCCTTTTGCGATCGCATTTGTAAGCATGGCAGGAAAATGTGAAGTACCTCGACGAGATTTCACTTCTACCAGATCGCCGTTATTGATTGATAACTTCGCTGCATCTTGGGGATGGATTTCGATAAAGGGATGAGGATGCATCTGCCTAATTTTATCAATACGACCTGTGCGGGTCTGGGTGTGCCAATGCCCATATAGTCTGCCAGTGGTGAGAATGAAAGGATACTGTTCGTCAGGATCTTCAAAAACCCCTTTGGAATGATAAGCTCCAAATCTTGCTTTGCGATCGCTAGTATGGAACTGAAAGTCAGTATATAGCCGCTTATTGCGAACTTGGTCTAAATTCGTTTGTGTATCAGGGTTCGGCCATTGAATTACGCCTAATTCTGTCAGTTTGGTATGGCTAATCCCTGTAACATCACAGGGGCGACCGCGAGTAACTTTTGCAAATTCAGCATAGACATCCGCAGAATTTTTAAATGGGAACTGGGCAGCAAATCCTAATCGGCGACCGACTTCCGCAAAAATTTCCCAATCGGCACGAGCTTCACCAAGGGGAGTTTGGAATGACTGGCAGAGAGTAACACAGCGTTCCGAATTGGTCATTGTGCCAGTTTTTTCACTCCATTGGGTTGCGGGTAGAAGCACATGGGCAAAGGCAGAGGTTTCCGTGGGATAGTATGCGTCTTGGTAAACTGTGAATGGCGATCGTAATAGAGCCGCTTTGGTTCTGACCAAATCAGGAAAACTAACGGCAGGATTGGTGGCGGCAATCCAGAGAAAGTCCACTTCTCCAGCTTCTAGACCCCGAATTATATCCCATGCAGTCCGTCCGACCTGTGGCGAAATTTGTCCAGAGGGAAGTCCCCAAAAGCTCTCTAATTCAGCGCGATGTTCGGGATTTGCCACAAACCGATATCCTGGCAGTAAATGTGCTAAGCCGCCTGCTTCTCTTCCTCCCATGGCATTTGGTTGTCCTGTTAAAGAGAAGGGGCCAGATCCTGCTTTACCAATTTGAGCGGTGAGTAAATGCAGATTAATAATCGATTGTACTTTTGCAGTGCCTTGAATGGATTGATTTACACCCATTGACCAAATGGAAAGAACCCGTTGCGATTCTGCCCAATATTTGGCGGCTAGTTCTAAGTCTTCAATCTTGATCGCACAACGTCGCGCTACGAATTCAGGGGTATAAAGTTGGGTAATTTGCTCAAATTCAGCAAAGCCTGTGGTGTGGTTCTCAATAAATTTGCGATCGCATTTTTCCCACTTCAACAATAAATGAGCGATACCATTTAATAAATCAATATCCGTTCCCGGTTGAATCGCTAAATGTAAATCAGCCGCTTCCGCAGTTTGGGTGCGGCGTGGATCAACAACAATCAGCTTGACATGAGGATTCTTTTTGTGATGGCGACGAAAGCGATTGAAAATAATTGGATGACATTCGGCGGTATTTGTGCCGATCGCAAAGAGACAATCAGTAAGATCGAGATCTTCGTAGCAACAGGGGGGGCCATCCGCACCAAAGCTTTTGACATAGCCAGACACAGCCGAAGACATACAGAGCCGCGAATTAGCATCAAAGTTATTCGTTCCCAAACAGCCCTTGAATAACTTCTGAGCCGTGTAATAGTCCTCGGTTTGGAACTGTCCTGAACCATACATGCAGAGAGAATCTGCGCCTTTGTTATAGATGGCTTGCTGGATTTTGGTTGTGATTGTGTCAAGGGCTTCATCCCAACTGACTTGACGAAATTCTTGATCAAGGCGATCGCGGATCATTGGATGTAGTAGTCGATCCTTTTGAATCGACTCAGCAATAGTCGCTCCCTTAACACAAACCATACCCTGACTAGAGGGATGGCTGCGATCGCCTCTGACTTTAAAGCGATCGGGAAATTTAGCAGTGGGTTCTTTAGTTGTCTCCACAATTTCCAATCCACAACCCACACCACAATAGGGACAAAGGGTTTTGACGGTTTGCGATGCGGAATGGTGAGTAGGAATATTAGTAGACATATTAATAGAGCAGCCTTGAGAGCTATTGGCGTACCGCCATCTTTTTATTTGCAAAGCCCTTAATAGTATCAAAATAAACTGGCTCTGTAAATTGAGAATAGGGCATGGCACGTAAAGCTGCGATCGGATCAGCAGGATCGAAGATAGAACCATCGGCTAATACAATCGGCGCTTTATCTTCATCGGCAACGGGTAGATCTAATTCTCTCGCTGCTTGTTGATAGACATCGGTTGCTAGTAGGTTGTAAATCACTTCCGCATGGTTTTCAGGGAAATTCACCAATCCCCAACGCGCCATTTGCGCCAATACCCAGAGATGCTCTGATCGTGATGGCATATTCGCTACGCCAAACTGACAGAAATCCTTGTAATATTTGGCTTCCATCGTACTGACACGATAGGGACCCGCAAACCCAGGGCGGATGTAAACAGGATCGAGATTTAGATATTGTGGTTGCGATAGAGTCAAGACAACTTCATCGCGATTTTCCAATGGTTCGCAGAATTGGGCAGCTTCTAATAAAGCTTTCACGATCGCCAAGTGGGTATTAGGGTGTTGCTCTGCCCAATCTTTACGAACTCCTAATACTTTCTCAGGATGTCCGCGCCAAATATCAAGGTCAGTTGCCACAACAAATCCAACGTTATTATTGACGGCTCTTACATTCCAAGGTTCACCCACACAGTAACCGATGATATTGTTTGCCATCAGGTTAGAAACCATCTGTGGTGGTGGAATCACAATGACATCCACATCCTTATCGGGCTGGATGCCCCCACTCGCAAGCCAGTGACGCAGAAGTAAGTTATGCATCGAAGCATGATGCACCATGCCTAGGGCTGGGTTGTAATAGTCTTCAAAACTATTGATATAGGTTTTTAGGGTCGCAAGATCATGTACCCCTTCTTCTCGTAGTTTGTTACTGAGGGTAATCGCATTACCATTGCGGCTCAGTGTCAGCGAAGTTACGATAGGTACAGGAATTTTATTACCCATGCCAAGAGTGATCGCTAAGGGCATTCCTGTAACCATTTGGGCGGCATCAAGACGACCTTCGCGAATACCGTCGGCAAGATCATTCCAGTTATTTTCTTTAGAAAGGGTGACATCAAGACCATATTTGGCAAATAGTCCTTTTTCCTTTGCGATCGCAAAAGGCGCACAGTCAGTGAGGGGAATATAACCAATGGTGAGATTGGTTTTCTCAATTTTGCCCATACTGATCGCTGCCTTGCTCTTGAGTTTGGCTTTTTCGAGCTTGATCTGTTTCTGACGATCCAAGAAGTTCACGACTTCACTGCGTAGGCGGTAGTAATTGGGATGATTGACAGCTTCGAGGCGCTTACGCGGATGAGGCAGATCGACATTGAGGACTTGACCAATTTTCGCTTCAGGGCCATTGGTCATCATAATAATGCGATCGCTAAGCAACAATGCCTCATCAACATCATGGGTAATCATGACTGCGGAAATTTTGCTTTCATCGCAAATGTGCATTAACTTTTCTTGCAAACGACCTCTCGTTAAGGCATCCAATGCCCCAAAGGGTTCATCTAATAATAGGATTTTGGGCTTAATCGACAGCGCCCGCGCAATTCCTACTCTTTGCTTCATCCCGCCCGAAATTTCTCTAGGGTACTTATCCGCAGCATGACTTAAGCCCACTAAATCGATATGCTCTTGAATAATGCGATCGCGTTCAGCTTTAGACTGACCTCTCAACACGCGATTCACCGCCAAACCAATATTTTGACGAACAGTTAACCAAGGCAACAGCGAATGGTTTTGGAACACCAACATCCGATCTGGCCCTGGCTCACTAACTTCCCGACCTTCCAACACAATACCGCCAGCACTAGCCTTATCGAGTCCCGACAAAATATTTAGCACCGTTGATTTACCACAGCCAGAATGTCCAATAATCGAGACAAATTCACCTTCCTTCATCTCAAAATAAACATCTTTGACCGCCACATAGGGCTGTCCATTGTTGGTTTTAAAGGTACGAGTAACGTGATCGATTTCTAGAAATTTAGACATGGTGATTGGGTGATTTGTGGTTGGGTGATTTATGCAAGCCAATAGCTAACCGCTAATCCGCCTCATCAGCTAATGCAAAGCGGTTATACAAGAATTCGAGAATGTAGTTACGCAAACTGTAGTAGCGAGGATCATCAGCGATCGCTTGACGATTGCGAGGACGGGCAAAGGGAACATCTATGATTTCGGCAACATGGGCAGCAGGGCCATTACTCATCATTACAATGCGATCGGCAAGGAAAAGCGCCTCATCAATTTCATGGGTAATCATTAGCGCTGTCACCTTGTTTTCTCGCCAGATTGCTAATAGTTCTTCCTGAAGTTCTTCACGGGTCATCACATCCAACGCCCCAAAAGGCTCATCAAGAATCAATACTTCAGGACGAATTGACAATGCGCGGGCAATCGAGACCCTCTGGCGCATCCCACCTGATAATTGTTTGGGCTTTTTGTGCATCGCTTCCGTCAAGCCGACTAGCTCTAAACTATGCTTTGCAATTTTGATTTTCTCTTCCTTAGATTTGTCGGTATACACCTGCTTAACAGCAAGATACACATTCTCAAAGGCAGTCATCCAAGGTAATAGAGAATAGTTTTGAAACACCACCATCCGATCAGGACCGGGACGAACAATCGGCTTAGAACGCAAACAAATTTCACCCGTGGTCGGGCGGTTAAAGCCCGCCACCATATTCAGCAACGTCGATTTACCACAGCCAGAATGCCCAATCACACAGATAAACTCGCCTTCATACACGGTCAAGTTCACATCTTGGAGGACAGTGTAGGGGCCTCTAGGTGTGGGATAGACTTTAGAAACGTTATCAACTACCAAAAATGGATCTTGATTTCTTGGCTGTTGATTTTCTGTCAGGTCAAGGGTCTGCATAGATTTGATGGTTGAAAAGATTTGTGGCTTTTAGCTAACAGATAACTGGAGGCTTTTTTGATCAAGGGATGAATGTAATGGTCATGGGATGGCTAAAAGCTAAGAGCCAACTGCCCGTAGCTTTTAGCACAAATCTAAGCATCAGACTGCACAGTAAATTTGCTGATGTAATAGATCAATTTGTCTAGCAAGAATCCAACGACACCAATATAAAATAGCGCCAGAATCAGTTCACTACTCTTTTGGCTGTTGTAGCTATCCCAAATAAAGAAGCCAATCCCCACACCACCTGTCAGCATTTCTGCTGCCACGATCGCCAACCATGACAGACCAACAGCAATGCGTAAACCTGTGAAAATGTAAGGCGCGGCTGAGGGCATTAAAATTGTGATGAAGTAGTCAATTTTGCTGAGGCGCAAGACCCGCGACACGTTGCGATAGTCTTGTGGAACTTGCTGTACACCAACGGCTGTATTCATCAGGATTGGCCAAATCGAAGTTACAAAGATCACGAATAGCGCGGCAGCTTCGGTAACATCGAGTCCCACTGATTTCAAAGACTCATTAACACCTTGAAATGCAGACATGGCAATTGGTAGCCATGCAAGGGGAGGAATTGTGCGTAAAACTTGGAAGATTGGGTCAAAGGCGCGGTATAGAAAAGCATTTGTACCGATCGCAATCCCAAAGGCAATGCCAATCACTGCCGAAGCTGTATAGCCAATTGCTACACGACGGAGGCTAGTCATGGTTTTGACACCCAAACCTTGCTCAATGGTCAGCTTGTCCTTGAGGGCTTGACGCGCAGGGCTATCAACTTTTTCTTGAGTATTTACATCAAAGGAATTGCGATCGAAAAATGGATGCCAAATGTATTCCTGCGTCTCTTGCCAAACCTTAGTTGGTGGTGGCAAAGGTGGCTTTGCTCCAGAACAAAGAATTTGCCAGATGCCTAGCAAAAATATTAATGCGATCGCAGGCGGAATAATAAACTTTGCCTGCTTCTGAAACCATTCTCCAATTTTATTCGGAGAGAATTTGGAACTTAAGCTCCCTGCCGCCATTTTGGTATCTCCTAAAACGCTAAAGATGAATATTTGCAATGATGGCAAGGGGCTAAAGCCCCTTGCATAGAAATCAACTTCTAAACCTTCTTGATCTTCAATCCTTCCAAATAAGCTTTAGGATTTTCAGGGTCAAACTTGACACCATCAAAGAAGGTTTCTACACCTCGCGAAGTGCTGGCAGGAATGTCGGCTTCCTTGCCGATCGCCTTGGCAGCTTCTTTCCACATGTCTTCACGGTTTACCTTGTCCACTAAAGCCTTAGAGTCGGTGCTAGCATCAAAATAGCCCCAACGGATATCTTCAGTAACAAACCAAAGGTCATGACTCTTGAAAGGATAAGAAGCATTATCTTTCCAGAACTTCATTGACAAATCTAGGTTGTCCAAAGTACGTCCATCACCATAATCAACCTTGCCTTGTTGTCTACCCAAAATCTCGGCAGCAGGTACTTTTAGCCATTTGTCAGCACCAACGATTTTACACATTTCTTCTTTGTTAGCTGGATCTTCGCACCATACTTGAGCTTCGAGAACAGCCTTGAGAAGAGCCATCGCTGCTTTAGGATTCTTATCTACCCAGTCAGCACGGAGAGAGAACGCTTTTTCAGGATGATCTTTCCAAAGTTCACCTGTAATCAGGGCGGTATAACCAGAGTCTTGGGCAACTAGGCGTGCATTCCAAGGTTCACCGACACAGAAGGCTTGCATATTGCCAGCCTTCATATTGGCAACCATCTGTGCTGGTGGAACCACGATTGTGGCAACATCTTTGTCAGGATCAACGCCATTCGCGGATAGCCAGTAACGCATCCATAAATCGTGAGTTCCGCCGGGGAATGTGACAGCACATTTTAGTTCCTTACCAGCCGACTTCAGATTGGCAAAGGATTCTTTAAGTGCATCACTCTTAAGTGCAATCTTGGCATCTTTAAAATTATTAGCAACCGAGATCCCCTGTCCATTTGTATTCAACCTTGCCAAAATGTACATAGGCAATTTTTTGCCGTTAGTAATTTTGCCTTCAGAAATCAGGTAAGGCATCGGTGTCAGAATGTGAGCGCCATCAATACCACCTGCATCGGAACCAAGCACGATATTATCGCGAGTCGTTCCCCAAGAAGCTTGTTTGAGAACTTCGACCTCGGTCATGCCGTATTTTGCAAAGTAGCCTTTTTCTTGGGCAATGATTAGCGGCGAAGCATCGGTAAGAGCGATAAATCCTAGCTTGGCTTTAGTAACTTCAGGAGCATCAGCAGCATTGACTGGGGCAGCCGTAGTTGTGGCGGGACTTGCGGTTGTTGTAGTTGTAGCTGTAGGGGTTTCGCTGCTAGTACAAGCATTAAGAGCTATCGCGCCGACGGTTGAGAGTCCAGCAGTGGTTAAAAATTTACGGCGAGAGAACATACCCATGTTTGATTTCCTGATTTCTTGATTGGTTTTGAATTTTTAAATGTTTGATTTTCTCTAGCAGAGCGCTAGAAAGAGATGGATTAGCCAACGGAAACTAATTCGGCTGAGTTAGTGATCGTTGTCCCATTCTGTTTGGGAACTGCACCGAAGCGATCGACAAGCAATTTGCCAACCACTTCTCGCAAATCTTCGCAAGGAACTTTTTCCATTACGCAAGTGCCGAGATGGGCATCTTTGCCGACAGTGCCGCCCATGTATATGTCCACACCATCGACAACCTTGCCATCTTTACGCGCCTTACAGCCAGTGAAGCCGATATCGGCAACCTGTGGCTGAGCGCAGGAGTTGGGGCAACCGCTCCAATGGATGCGAACAACTTGGGGGACATGATAATCTTCGGCAAGTTGCTTGGTCAGTGCGAGGGAACGGTTTTTTGTTTCCACGATCGCAACTGGGCAGAATTGATTTCCTGTACAGGAAACCAAACCACGCATGAGGTTGTCAGGCTCGGCGGGGAATTTCTGAAGTAGCGGCTCCTTTAGTAAAATAGGAACTAGATCATCAGGAACATTAGTAATCAGAATATTCTGTTCCACGGTTAGGCGAAGATCGCCATTACCGTAGATGTCCGCAAGACGCGCAAATTCGTACATGTCATCGGCATACATCCGGCCAACAGGAATCTGTAGTCCGACGTAATTCAAGCCTGCTTGCTTTTGTTTGTGAACACCAATGTGATCCCGCTTCTCCCATTCAATTTCATCTTTAGCGGCAGCAATCGCAAGGGGCTTACCGATTTGCTTCTCTACTTCATCACGGAATTTGTCAATTCCCCATTCGTCAATTAAAAACATTAGGCGTGATTTGTCACGTTTTTCGCGCAAGCCATTGTCACGGAATACGATTAATAGGGCTTCGCAGAGGGCAACCACATCTTCAGGAGGAACCCAAACATTGAGAGGAATCGCTGCCGCAATCCGCTTTGCTGAGAAGAAACCACCAACGAGTACATTAAATCCGAAGGTTTCTTTTGATTCTTCCTTAAAGGCAGGAACAAAAGCTAAGTCATTAATTTCGGCATGGGTGGAGTTGTCGCGGCAACCTGCGATCGCAATATTAAATTTACGCGGCAGATTCGTAAAAGCAGGATTTCCTTCACCGTTATTGGTAAGTAAGTTCTGTACCTGAATTGCTAATTCGCGGGTGTCATATAGTTCATTGGCATCAATACCCGCCACAGGAGAACCCGTAATATTACGGATATTATCCATCGCAGACTGCACGCTAGTTAGCCCTACAGAGCGGAACTTCTCGAACATTTCGGGAACATCTTCGATCGGAAAACTGCGGATTTGGATATTTTGGCGAGTGGTAATATCCGCAACACCATGTTGTTCGCCGCATTTTTCGACTACCGATGCCAGCACACGCATCTGGTCACTATTAAGGATGCCATTGGGAATTCGCATCCGCACCATAAAGCGTCCGGGGGTACTTTTGCGAAAGAATACGCCTAACCACTTCAAGCGGTGTTGCAGATCGTCATCATCGATTGCTTCCCAACCAATTTCAGCAAAGCGAGCTATTTCCGCCTTCACTGCTAGACCATCTTTTTCAGCCTTGAGGGCTTCGATTTTGTTTGCCATGTGTTTTATCCTTGGCTCATGCTGCAAATCTCGGAGTTTGACCATCGCTAAATCAGCGAAATCTCAAATTCGTCGTTTTTAAGCGTTGTTACGACCTTGTATGTAGTTCACACTACTTAACGTTTCGATCCCAATTCGTATAAGAAAATACATATTTTTAAACTTTATTTAATAATTGCAATAATTCAATGCGGTAAATGCATAGTTGCTTGCAGTAAGTCCAATTCAATATCCTCTAAAGTCCCTTCTGAAAATTTTTCTAATTAGCACAATGAGCGATCGCATTCAAAAAATCCTGTCGAGACATGGCATTGCCTCAAGGCGCGGAGCTGAACAAATCATCCAAGCAGGGCGCGTCAAGATCAATGGGATCATTGTTACGGAATTAGGAACAAAAGCAGATCCTAATTGCGATCGCATTGAGGTTGATGGCAAACTGCTGCACATGCAAGCGCCAGAATTTGTATATCTATTAATCAACAAGCCCGTAGGTGTTGTGAGTACCTGTGATGACCCCCAAGGCAGAACCACAGTTTTAGATGTTTTGCCATCCGCTTATCAACATTTGTATCCAGTGGGGCGACTGGACTATAACAGTAGTGGCGCATTGATTTTGACCAACGATGGCGAATTTGCCAACTATCTGATGCACCCCAGACATCATGTTACGAAAACCTATTCAGTATGGGTAAGAAACATTCCTAGTCCCAATATTCTCCATCAATGGCGCTCAGGGATCATCCTCGATGGCAAGATGACACTCCCTGCCACGGTCAATATTTTACAGGTGGATCAATCTCGTTCCCAGCCACGCACACAATTAGAAATTATTTTGTCGGAGGGGCGCAATCGCCAAATTCGCCGCATGGCAGAACAGCTTGGTCACCCTGTATTGTCACTGCATCGTCTGGCGATCGCCTCAATTCCTCTAGGCGATCTCAAATCAGGGACATATCGTCCATTATGCGATCGCGAAATAACTCAACTATATCCAGCCCACAACCGCGACAGAGATTAATCCCGATGCATAATTCACATGCGTAAAATTTAGGGCTTGTTTAGCGCTTGCAATAAAATCTTTGCAAAATGTTATATTGCTATAGTCAAAGTAATATGACTACACCAGATTACTGCCACACAAAAACTCTCTAACAAACACTATTAGCGATCCAGTCCCAGCTATAGTCAATTCTGGTTAGACTAGTTTTCACGTCCATCTCTTCATACATGTCTGTGAGTATTGTGAATATTACAACCTCGAAGCAAGCAGAGAAATTAGCAGAAATTGGAGCACGCTTCAAGAAAATTCGGGAAGAGAAAGATCTTTCAATTCCGCACCTGACCGCAATGACATTAATATCTGAACGCTATTTACGGGCAATTGAAAACGGGGAAATAGAATCATTGCCTGAACCTGTATACGTACGCGGATTTATCCGCAAATATGGAGATGCTCTAGGATTAGGCGACCTCTCCGCAGAATTCCCTCTAAATCCTGTCATTGCCGAGCAGAAATGGGCGGGGAGTGCCGCCGCCGAATTGAGACCGCTCCATTTGTATGCTCTCTATGTTGGAGTCATCGCAGGTGCTGTCGGTTTATTAGCAACATTTATGAATGCTCCTGATGCCAATCGCATCAATGACAGTCAAACTAATTTTGGTGATGCGGCAAAGCTCACCAAAGCAGCAGCGCCGATCCCTATTGCCCTCAAAGATGTGTTATTACCCAAGGTTGGTGGTTTAGGGGTTTTAAGAAAGGATTCGACAGGTTCTGTATCCGTTGCAGTTCCCACCATTGTCACTAATACACCACCCGCCGCAGCGACGAATCAAACAGTTAGCGCTACGGTTAGCACTATTGCTGCAAATTCTGTACCCACAGCTACCAACAATTCTCAACCAATCAATCCGAACCTCAGTAATACATTGGGCAATTTAATCAACAGCACCAATACACCCACCAGCTTCATCGGGACTAATGGTGAATTTGAATTTGTGGGTAATAAGCCAGTTAATGTGGGAATTGTGATGCGCGGCGAATCATGGCTGAGAATTACGGTCGATGGAAAGACTGAATTTGAAGGTGTCCTCAATGAAGGCAAAAAGTTAGCATGGTCTGGGGATCGCCAAATTTCCATTCGGGCAGGGAATGCCTCGGCTGTAGGGTTGAGCTATAACAAGCAAGCAATTCAGTTACTTGGTAAAGAAGGAGAAGTAACCGAAAAAATATTTGGATTGGGGGCAAATCAGGACAGTGGTTTTGTTGCAAATAATCCCCGACTCAGAGGTTTAGTCATGCCAACTAACTAAACAAAAAAGGGGTGCGTTGCACCCTTTTTTGTTTAGTTAGTTGCTTTCAATGCCACTATTTTTAACTAGTTCCTCAGGGGTAAGTTTTGCCAAAAATTCTCGAAAAGCCCTCCTTTCAGCTTCATCGGCATCCTGATCAACAGGAATTGAAGCCTCCAGAATTACCTCTTCCATTACCCAAATAGGACATTTAGCACGAACTGCGATCGCAATTGCATCACTAGGTCTCGCGTCAATTTCTTTTTTGACATCCCCCTGCGAAACTGTGATCACGGCGAAAAAAGTGCTGTTTTTGAGTGCATGTACCACAATGCGCTCGACCGTAAGTCCCCAAGCATCAAAAAAATTAAGCAGCAAATCATGGGTCATCGGTCGCTCCGATGGTCTGCCATCTAAACCACCCACGATTGCCTTTGCCTCAGCCTCACCGATCCAAATCGGCAAAGCCCTCCGTTCTAAAGTATCTCGCAGTAAGACGATAGGATTACGGCTGACCGCATCAATAGCAATTCCAGCCACCTTCATTTCGATCATTGTTGCTAGCCTTTGTCAAGAAATGAGCGAAAATACTTCACATAAACCCAAGCTCTTGATGTGATATTGGTTATTAAAGACAATCAATATATATCCAGCAAGAGTTTTAGAATTTGAGAAGCTTTTGCAAGCTATTATATCACCGTCTTGGTTGTGGAGTCTGGCTTCTGGTCTTGGGTTGATCGTTGTTACATTGACCAAGAAACGGGCGCTAGAGCCTCGTCCCGACTGCAGATTCGTTTATCACATTAGTTATGCAAAATATGAGATCAGACTTAAAAAAGGTAACAATTATTGGATCTGGGGCATGGGGATCAGCCCTAACTAGTCTGGTCAAAACTAATCAACATCATTTACAAGTATGGTCAAGGCAAAGTCCTTATTCTTTAGCCGAAGCTGTAGCTGATAGCGATGCGATTATCTCCGCAGTCTCAATGAAAGGGGTCAGGGTAATTGCCGAGACATTACAAACGGTAAAGCTTTTGCCTCATGCTGTATTAGTTAGTGCAACTAAGGGCTTAGAGACTATAACAGGTCAAACTCCATCCCAAATCTGGCAATCGCTGATCCCCGATCATCCGCTTGTGGTTTTGTCGGGACCAAATCTATCGGAAGAAATTATGGCAGGCAAACCTGCGGCGACAGTAGTTGCTAGTAAAGATGAGAATGCTGCCCAGTTGATTCAACATATTTTTGCTTCTCGTAATTTTCGGGTCTATACCAATTCCGATCCTGTGGGCGTAGAATTAGGCGGGACGCTCAAGAATGTAATTGCGATCGCAGTTGGCGCTTGTGACGGACTAAATTTGGGTACAAATGCTAAATCAGCATTAATTACACGATCCCTCATTGAAATCATCCGCGTTGGTGTTTACTTTGGGGCGCAACCAGAAACATTTTGGGGTTTATCTGGATTGGGGGATTTATTAGCAACTTGCAATAGCAATCTTAGCCGCAATTATCAAGTGGGCTATGCGATTGCACAGGGGCAAAGTCTGGAAACTGCGATCGCAAATATTCACGGTACGGCCGAGGGTGTGAACACGGCGAGTGTATTGGTGGGAATTTGCGATCGGGAAAAAATTTATGTGCCCGTGTCTCGCTATGTCCATAGACTGCTCAAGGGTGAAATTACATTACAACAAGCGGTTGAAGGATTAATGGAGCGTGATCTCAAGCCTGAAAACTAAACCAACTACTTGCTGCATGGCGCAAAGCGCCTTATCCCCCATCAATATTAAATTTTAAAAAACTATGGATTTCCCCCCAGTTGTCTCTGCCGAGTGGCTCAATGACCATCTCCACGATCCCCAGCTTGTGATTATCGATTGTCGGTTTTCACTGATGCATCCAACTTTGGGGCGCGAACAATATCACAAAAATCACATTCAAGGCGCTCACTATCTCGATCTCAATCTAGATTTATCTAGCCCTGTCCAACGCCATGGTGGACGGCATCCCTTACCAGATTTTCCACAATTAGCGACGAAACTTGCCCATATGGGCATCAATTCTCAGCAAACGATGGTAGTCACCTACGATGATTCAAGATTTGCCTTTGCTTCTAGGCTATGGTGGCTCTTGAGGTATATGGGACACGAGCAAGTGGCAGTTTTAGATGGAGGCTTTGCGGGTTGGCAAGCCAACAATTACCCCACTAGTGCCGAAATACCTACCGCAACAATTGGTGAATTTATGCCCCAACTACAGACTGCATGGGTAGTTGATATTGAAACAGTCAAACTTCGCAAAGACTTGCCAGAAGTAGTCTTGATTGATTCGCGAGAAGGCGATCGCTATCGTGGTGAGCGCGAACCAATTGATCCCATTGCAGGGCATATTGAGGGAGCGGTTAATTATCCTTGGCAAGAAATGACGAATGAACAAGGTTTCGTAATTGATCATGGCGATCGCTGGCGCGAGGTCAGCAAAGCCCAAGAAGTAATTGTTTACTGTGGCTCAGGGGTAACTGCCTGTGTCAACCTGTTGTCCCTGCATCGATCTGGTATTAAAAACTGCAAACTCTATGCAGGCAGTTGGAGCGATTGGTGTTCTTATCTTTCCAAATAAAAAGTTCCAAATAAAAAGTGCCGCGCAGAGCGCGGCACTTTTTATTTATTTCAAGGTTTAGTCAAAACCAAGTAGATCAAAAATGTCACGATCCTTGAGGGGCTGAGCGTATAAAGGTTCAGCATTTTCCAACATTCCCTTGGCTAGCTTCAGATATTCTTGCTGCACTTCCAAGACTTCAGGATCGGGATCCATCTCAAATACCGTACATTTTTTCAAACGACTGCGGCGAATCGCATCAACGGTGCGGAAATGGGCAAGGGTTTTCAAACCAACACGGTCATTAAACTTGTCAATCTGATCAGTTCCTTCGCTACGGTTAGCAATAATGCCACCCAGACGCACCTTATAGTTTTTGGCTTTAGATTGAATTGCCGCCACAATGCGATTCATCGCAAAGATCGAGTCAAAGTCATTAGCAGTCACAATCAGACAGTAATGGGCATGTTGCAAGGGAGCTGCAAAACCACCACAAACCACGTCGCCCAACACATCGAAAATAACCACATCGGTATCTTCGAGTAAATGATGCTCTTTGAGTAGCTTCACAGTTTGCCCTGTAACATAGCCGCCACAACCCGTACCTGCGGGGGGGCCTCCTGCCTCAATACACATCACACCGTTATAGCCTTCAAACATGAAGTCTTCCGTCTTCAGTTCTTCAGAATGAAAGTCAACGGTTTCGAGAATGTCGATGACGGTGGGAACCATTCTTTTCGTGAGCGTAAAAGTGCTGTCATGCTTAGGATCACAACCAATTTGGAGGACACGCTTACCAAGGTGAGAGAATGCTGCCGATAGATTTGAGGAAGTGGTAGATTTACCAATACCGCCTTTACCGTAGACAGCAATCACCAAAGCTCCTTCAATGACCATGCCAGGATCTTGATGAACCTGAACACTACCTTCTCCATCTTCACATTTAGTAATCGATGGTGGATGCGCTGTTAAAACTGCCAAAATAAACTCCTTATATTATGAATAAATTTTTAAGCCCCTCACCCCCAGCCCTTCTCCCGCAGGAGAGGGAAACTAGAAAGAAAATATTAAACTCTTGCTCCTCTTCTCCCGATGGGAGAGGAGGCTGGGGGGTAAGGGCAATTACTGACCAATCGCTGCTTTTGCTTCGTAGAGAGTTTCTGAAGTAATCGAGGCAATGCCACGATCGATCGCAAATTTCTCTGTGTTGCGTTTGATTTTGCCACGGACAAAGAAGGGAATCTTCTTTAATTCCGCTTCACCGTCAGCACTCCAAGTAATACCTTCAACCTCTTGGGCTAAAGGGGTGAGAACAGCTTGACTAGAACCGCCTGTTGAGGCAATTACAGACTCAGACGCTCGTAATTCTTGAGTTGGAGCATGGGCTGGCGCAGTATGCAGATGGCTCATATGACCTTCAGCAAACTCAAAGTCTTCCTTGAACATGCCAATCAAATGTTCCTCTAGCCCCATCATCAAAGGATGTACCCAGCTATCAAAAATCACATTCGCGCCTTCCCAACCCATTTGTGGTGAGTAACGGGCAGGCACATCTTGCACATGGATCGGTGCAGAAATTACCGCGCAAGGAATACCCAAGCGTTTAGCAATATGGCGCTCCATCTGAGTGCCAAGCACTAGTTCTGGAGCAGCTTCAGCAACTTTTGCTTCTACGGCTAAGTAATCATCACTAATCACGGCTTCAAGTCCATGTTTTTTGGCAACTTCCCTCACTTCCCGCGCAAATTCACGGCTATATGTGCCAATGCCCACAAGGGTAAAGCCTAGTTCTTCTGTAGCAATTCGGGCTGCCGCGAGGGCATGGGTGGCATCACCAAAGATAAACACGCGCTTACCTGTGAGGTAAGTGGAGTCAACCGATCGCGAATACCAAGGAAGACGGGAAGCATTGGGGTTTGCGGCTGAGGATAGGCGCGAAACATCCCAGTTGCCGAGAGTGTCAGATTGCGATCGCAATAAAGCTTGGCTTACATCAATATCTGCAACCTTACCAATTTCGGCAATAAAGTCACGAGTTGCACCAACCCCAATCGGCACAGTCTTAATAATTGGTTGGGCAAAACTGCGTTGTAGCCAAGTACAGGTAGTGAGCGCAATTTCAGGATAGAGGCAAATATTAAAATCCGCATCAGGAATTCGCATCAAGTCCGCAGGTGTTGCGCCCATCGGGGCGACCACGTTTACATCTACGCCGATTTCCCCTAGTAACTTAATCACTTCGCGAATATCATCACGACAACGGAATCCCAGTGCCGTGGGACCAATGATGTTTGCCTTCGGACGAATCTGGGGATCGCGCTGAGGGCGAGGGGTATTGGGTGGCGGCACAACGGGCAGCAGTAAAGTCCGCACCAAATGATAGAGAGTTTCGCTTGCACCCCAATTTTCCTTTTTGGAATAGGCGGGCAATTCCAAACTAACGATGGGGATCGGTAAGCCCATACCTTTAGCAAGAGAACCTGGTTGATCCTGAATTAATTCCGCAGTGCAGCTTTCACCAACTAGCATTACTTGAGGCTTAAATCTTTCGTAAGCATCGCGTACCGAGGTCTTCACCATCTCCGCAGTGTCACCCCCAAGATCGCGAGCTTGGAATGTGGTGTAGGTCACAGGGGGACGGCGATCGCGCCTTTCGATCATCGTAAATAGCAAATCAGCGTAAGTATCGCCCTGTGGTGCATGCAGTACATAATGTACCCCTTCCATACCAGTCGCAATTCGCATCGCTCCCACATGGGGAGGCCCTTCATAAGTCCAGAGGGTTAGTTCCATAAATTGGGTAATTGGTAGTTTAGTTGTTAGTTTTGGGCTGTCAGCTTTTAATGGGCTGTTAGCGATTAGCAATTAGCCGTTAGCTTTTAAAAGGCTAATCGCTAATTGCTAACAGCTAATTACTCTTACACGGTCAGTCTTCTACGTCTCTCAAGAGGACGGGCAAACAATTCTGCTAAATCGGCGGCTTGGTCGTAACCGTGAATTGGCGAAAATACTAATTCAATTGACCATTTGGTCGCCATGCCTTCAGCCTCAAGGGGATTAGCCAAGCCCAGACCACAAACTGTGATATCAGGTCTAGCTTCACGACAACGATCGAGTTGCTTTTCCACATCTTGCCCCTCAGAAATCGCCGTACCGACTGGCAAAAGGTTGATTTCGCTGTCCATCAACATGCGATCAATATAAGGAGTACCGACTTCGACTAATTCCATGCCGCATTCTCTAGATAAGAAACGTGCCAAAGGAATCTCCAATTGTGAGTCAGGAAATAGAAAGGCTTTACGTCCTGTCAAAGTTTGACGATAGCGCTCTAACGAAATTTTGGCGCGATTGACGGCTGGCGCGATCGCATCTTCAAAACGATCTCGCTCAACATTCCAAGCATCGGCGGCTGTCTTCAACCATGCCGTTGTTCCTTCGATGCCAAAGGGATAGGGCGATGGTAACAAAGTTGCACCACGCGCAATTAGCGATCGCACTGTATCGCTGAGAAATGGCTGCGCTAACAGTAACTTTGTCCCCTTACCAATGGACGGCAAATTTGCCGCACGACGAGGCGGGAAAAAGCTAACGGGAATACCCATCTTGTCGAATAGTCTTTGGAATTGGTCTTCCACCACATCCGCGAGACTGCCGACCACCATTAGGTTAGGCTCATCTTCACTGCGGGGCAGTACGGGAACCATTGAACCTAGACAAGCATCTTCGCCTTGGGTAAATGTCGTTTCGATACCACTGCCCGAATAATTGAGAATTCTCACCTTAGGAAAGAATCGCTGATTGAGCCGTTCCGAAGCCTTGGCAAGATCGAGCTTAATTACCTCAGAGGGACATGATCCCACTAGAAATAATGTGCCAATATCGGGGCGGCGCTCTAGCAACTGATCGACAACGCGATCAAGTTCTTCATTGGCATCCGCCAGTCCAGCTAAATCTCGTTCACCGAGAATAGCTGTGCCAAATCTTGGCTCTGCAAAAATCATCACGCCAGCCGCAGACTGAATTAAATGAGCACAGGTACGAGAACCGACGACAAGGAAAAAAGCATCCTGCATTTTGCGATGTAGCCAGACAATACCTGTCAAGCCACAAAACACTTCTCTTTGTCCCCGCTCCTTTAGAACAGGTAGATCGGTGTTGATTTGGTTGGGAATTTCCGTGCAAGGCTCTAGAGCCATACTTTGCTCTCCTCTTGGGCTAATACCCTATTTTTTTAAGTTTTTGAAAGGCTTTGTCTTCCTTCTAAATGGAAGATGCCGAAATTTGGATTAAAGCAAGGCGATCACAACGCGATCGATGGGTTAGTTATCCTTACTATATTTAGTAAAACCAAGAGACTGGGGAAAAAGTTGCAAAGGTTTACAGGAGTATCAGGATTTACATTTGCTTTATTGCGATCGCAAGTATATATACTTAGCGAATACAGCTTTTTCCGATATCCCAGTGGGGCTAAGTTTAATTAGGCTATTCAATTAGATCGCGAATGACAATACTTGCCAAATTTAAGCCAAATAATGCGGGTAAATAGGAAATCGTGCCGTAGTATGAGCGCTTAAAATTACTACCATCGGTTAGATGCAAAGAATCACGATTAACTAACTCCTCAGAATAGACAGCAATAATATTCGCATTCGCAAAACCTTTGCGCCGCAGCCCTTTGCGAATCTTGTAAGCAAATCGACAACAATCAGTTTCAAAAATAGGCGCAATTCTAATTTTCTGGGGATCAACTCGACCACCAGCCCCCATACTGCTGGCAACTTTTACGCCATTGGTGGCAGCAGCACCAAGGAAATAAAGCTTTGGCTGGAGGCTGTCGATGCAATCTAGCACCCAGTCAAATTTAGTGGTAACTAACTCCATCATCAGATCAGGAGTCAAAAATTCTTTGATAACGGTCAACTGGATATCGGGATTAATGTCAGACATTCTTGCCGCCATCACATCTGCCTTATGAAGATTAACAGTGCTGTCTAGAGCTACAATCTGGCGATTTTTATTAGAAGGATCGACGCGATCACCATCGACAATCGTCATTTTGCCAATTCCTGCACGACATAGGAACTCAGCCGCAAAACTACCAACTCCGCCCATGCCCACAACTAAGACATTTGCTTGCTTAAGCTTATTGAGACTATCTGAGCCAATCAATAGCTCTGTACGTTGTAACCAGTCTGTCATTACAAAAAATCAAATTATACCTTGTTGCCTCATTTCTTGACGCATCGACTCTTTGTTATGATGATAAAGCCGATTTCAGCGCTTCTAGGCTTAGCGAGGCTTAACCTATGACATTCCCTTCCCATGCCGCCCTAACCAAAGCAGAATTAGTTGATCGCTATGCCAAGGGTGATCGCAACTTTGAACAAACCCATCTCCATGACATCGACCTGCGTGGTATTTCTTTACACGGCATTGATTTGAGCGAATCAATTTTAACCCACGTTGACTTGACTGGAGCCGATTTACGTGGCGCTGATTTAGGTTGGGCAGATTTGAGTAAAGCTAATCTGGAAAAAGCCGACCTGCGTGGGGCAATCTTGACCAGAGCGGATTTGAGTCAGGCTAACCTCAAAAATGCCAACCTACTCAAAGCTGACCTTAGCTTGGCTAAGCTTGAACGAACCAAATTAAGTGGCGCAATTATGCCCGATGGTTCTGTCCACGACTAGACACTTTAGTAACCAATTGCAGTAGATCTCTTGGTTACTGAGTAATTAAGATTACTTGAGTTTTTTCTTGATAAAGTCAACAAGTTGTTGGAATTGCTTCTGTTGAGATGCAATTTGTTTCTCTAATAAAACTTGCTTAGCTTCCAGAGCCTCAATACGTTGGACAAGAGCGCTATCGGCAGCATCGCCAACCGTGGCAACTGGAGCCGCAACTTTATTAATCACTGATATCGGCGGACGCTTCTGGACTAAGACCATTGCTCGCTTAATTGCGGTGATCAGTTCCTTCTGCTCAAAGGGCTTTTCTACAAATACTAAATATTTATCTTCAAAGGGTTCAGGAATTTTACTAGTAACTTCTTCCTTGCGACCAGACATCAAAACTAGGGGGATACGGCTTAGCTCATCACTTTGTTGCAAAGCTTCATATACCTCAAACCCACTCATCCGAGGCAATAAAAAATCTAGCATGATCATCCAAGGCTTTTCCTGCTGGATCATCTCTAATCCTTTGATGCCATCGGCGGCTTCTAGCACCTCGAAGTTAGACGGCGGAAGCATATCGCGAACCATGTTGCGGATTACGCGACTATCATCAATCACTAGTATTTTGTGAGCTGCCACTGCTGATAATCCCTCATTTTTGGGTGGATAGACGTTTAGTTTGATTAGCTAGTTTCTTTAGCAATCATCATTAACCAAAGAACTGACTTGCTAGTTGCATGGTAAGCGAACAGTAGCAAGTATGTTTCAGTTTGAGCAGAACCCAGTCAGAACTCGCATCGGTTAGAAACTTGTCAGGTAATCAAGCCCGCAATAATTTATCATATAGCGGTTTCCAAACTTAGATGCGATCGCATTTAATTTAGCAGCAATTTTGCATTTAAGAATCAGTTTTGACAAAAGTTTGTGTCTCTATCCTTGCTGACTCCCTGCTGAGAATTAAGCCCTTGACGTAGTCTGTATAATCTCAAGTGCAAAGGTTGACTACTGTCTCGCTATGCTCAGAATTTTTTAGAATTTTTTAGAATATTTAAAGCGCTCGCCCATGCTAAAACTGCCAACTAAAATTAATCCGCAACCCAACAATAAACATTCTGAAGAATCTGACCAAAATAGCGCCAACAATCAAAAGTCAGTAATTGTCAAGTTGGAGAACGTTCGTAAGACCTATGCTAATGGTGCAGTTGGTTTGCGTGACGTGAACCTCGAACTGTATAAGGGGGACTTTAAATTTATTACAGGTCATTCGGGCTCAGGCAAGTCTACGCTGTTAAAGTTGCTGTATGGAGCTGAGCAAGCAACCGATGGCGATGTCATTGTGAATGGATTTAACCTGAATAGCTTACGGGGAAATAATCTTGCCATGCTGCGCCGCAAAATTGGCATTGTCTTTCAAGATTACAAACTTGTGCCGCGCCGCACTGTTTCGGAAAATGTGGCGTTTGTGCTGATGGCTCAGGGCTATACCTATAAAGAAATCCAGCGCCGAGTCCAACCTGCTCTGAAAATGGTGGGTCTAGTACACAAAGCGAATTGCTTTCCTGAAGAATTGTCAGGTGGAGAACAGCAACGAACAAGTATTGCGCGGGCGATCGTTAATACGCCACCACTAGTCCTAGCCGATGAGCCGACGGGTAATCTCGATCCAGACAATGCTTGGCAAGTTATTAAAATCTTGAAAAAGTTGAACTCGTTTGGGGTAACAATTTTGCTGACTACCCACGATGAACAATTGGTCAGGGCTGCCAATCATCCTGTATTGCATTTGCAAAACGGCTATATCGTGTAATTATTGAGCGAACAAAAAATCTCACTTTAAATAGCGCATTTTCAATAGCACAGTCAAAATAATCAAAATAAATTGTGAATCACAAAAATGGTACAAAACGTCGTTCGCTTCTTTACTAAGATTGACTACCTACTGCGTGAGACTTTTTTAGGCTTGCGACGTGGTGGCTGGATGAACTGGGCTGCAATTAGCACCGTGGCGGTCTTGTTGTTTTTATTCGGCGCAAGTTTACAGCTCTCTTGGCAATTAGAAAATGTATTGGGGCAACTTGGCAGTCAGTTAGAAATTTCTGTCTATTTGGATGAAAATACGGTTGGGGAGTCGATGCAGTCCCGATTGCTATTGGTTGATGGCGTTGCTTCGGCAAAGTTAATTGCTAAGGAAGATGCGTGGGAAAATTTGATCAAAGATTTAGGGGCAACTGATCTGAGTCAAGCAACTCAGCAACTCGGTGGTAATCCATTGGTTGATGAATTTAAGGTGCGCGCTGTGACTAGCGATCGTGTCCCTGATGTTGCCAAGAGAATTGCAGGATTGAAGGGGATTAATGAAGTTTGGTATACAAATGAGGTAGTCGAACGCATTGGTCAACTGCGTCAGGCTTTGAGTAATAGCAGTGTGGCAATCGTGGCAATTTTTACCGTAATTGCGATCGCAGTTATTACAACGACAATCCGTTTAATTGTGTTGGCAAGACGACGCGAGATTGAAGTGATGCAATTGGTGGGAGCAACAGCCGTCTGGATCTATTTCCCCTTTGTATTACAGGGCATATTTTTTGGCATTACTGGGGCGGCGACTGCCTATGTCATGTTGATGCTCAGTTTAAATTTACTCGGCGATGCGATTGTGAATCAGCCAGAATTAATCAAGTCACTGACCCTAGGGTTGACAACAGATCTGCGGGTACAATTTTTGCTGCCAATGGTTCTTGGCATTTTTGGATCAATCATCGGCGTGTTAGGAAGTTTACTGGCGGTTAGGAGATTTTCTTTTAACTCCTAATAATTTTAGGAGCTTTGGTTTCCGACGAAAATTCGCCAAATTGCGATCGCATCCTGTTTTCCTTTAACCAATACTGGCTCACAAGCAATAGCATCATGGACTTGCAAAGCAAGGTCTGAATTAGTAATAGCTACGTATACTGGCTCAGATATTGTGATTGCCCCCGCAGGAGTTGTACCTTCTAATCGCTTGGCTGTATTTACCACATCGCCGATGGCTGTATAGGTACGAACATCTTGACTACCAAATAACCCCTCAATCACTGAACCACTATGAATAGCACAGCCCACACCTAAAGCATATGGTGCAAGCACTTTTTGGGCAGATTCTTGCATTGCTCTGGCAGCAGATAAACCCTGTGCAGGAGATTCATAAATAGCCATAATCTCGTCAGCCGTAAAGCTAATTCTCAGTGGTTGATATGCAGCAGCGATAGGCTCGACTTCGCCATAATAGTCATTAAGGACAGTAGCTACCAGATTGGGGTCGGTTTGTTCGCACCAATTCGTAAACTTCCGAATATCCATAAATAAAATCGTGCGATCGCATCTTTGAAAATTGAGAGCTTTCGGATTACTTACAGCAGTATTTACCACATGAGTCCCCATTCCCCATTCTGCTAAATTCCTTAAAGTCTGAGCTATTTTCTGTAATTGGTCGCGTTGTTGAGCAGTTTGTAAACTCAGAAATCCTAACAATGAGCCGATAAATGTCAAACTGAGGATCAGATATAGATGTGTAGTCTTGTTGGCAAACTCGCTGATCTGATTCCATGTGACCACTGTTTCACCGAGTTTCAAGCTAGTGACCGCATAGAAAGCAACTACCATCAGACTTCGGATAATACTCTCTAATGGCAATATCCAATTAGTTAACGACTTATGCCAGTGATCACGCATTCCTTGCAAGCTAGCAATAAGTAAAGAAAAAGTCCAGAAGGTAATATGACTGGGTGAGGAAAAAAATGATGCTCCCTCCAGTTGTAAGTCAATGATCGTATAACAACAAACGCCGATCAAATTTCCAAAGAAGCGGTTAGCTGATTGACGTGACAAGTACCAAGACTGCAATAGCATCACCCCTATCAATAGATATTCTGTTGCATCGGTTAAATAATTACCCATACCGTGCAAGGTGATGTCAGACATGCTTTTGAGAATCAAGAAATGTCCACTATTACCAAATAACTCGCCCCAAAATGCTGCCCAGCGATCCCCATGAATTTTGGTATCAATTAAATCGCGCTCAGATAGTTGATTGTAATGAGACATTTTTTACTTATAGAGTCCTGCCATAGATTACGCTTCTCACAAATGATCTGAGGTTTTAAGTTTACTTATGGTGATCGACTTGTTTAGCGCTCTTTATCAATTATCTCAACAAAAAGTAAAGAAATCGGAAAGGATTGGGTTTATGACATTGGTTAGAAATCGCGATAGGTACTTAATTCTTAGCCTTAGGCTATGGTATGATGTCAACCTATAAGGGTATGTAGCTCAGTTGGATAGAGCATCAGATTCCGGTTCTGAGGGTCGGGGGTTCGAGTCCCTCCATACTCGTCAAAAATTAAAGAGAGTAATCGCACTTATGCGATTACTCTCTTTGTTTATATTTGCATTTATATTTGCAATGCGAATTGGCAATAAAATTGACGTAACTGTTTTTTACTGAACTTTTTATATATGGAACGTGGATTATTATGGCTGCCCCTATTAATTGCCTTCTTTTGGCTAGCGTGGTCAGGCTGGAATGAGTATCAAAAGATTGAGTCCTATAAACGCTGGGCTGAGCAATTTGAACGTCACAAGTACGATATTTATGCAGTGTTAGGGCAAAAGGATGACCTCCTAACATGGGGCAAACCGACACGCAAAGATCCCCGCGATATTCAAACGGTTAGTTTTCAGGATATTGCCAGAATCAGGTTTCGGATTGACAGTAAGTTTTTTGACGAGAAAGATGCTGAATTTCCCTTAAATGCTAAGAAAATCTCTCTGGAATTGGTACTCAAGACGGGCGAGATGCCCAGTATTAGATTTACAGATGTGGATATTGCGGCAAATTGGTATCGATTCCTTTGCGATCGCCTATCTAATCGCACTCCACAAACTTAGTTTTGATAACTTTCAAAGTTAACTCTTAACCTCTATAGAACCCATTTGGTATCTTAGGAAGAGTAATGAAAGGGATCAAACATGGGATATAGCAGTAGCCTAAGCGATAAAGAGTGGGAGATTATTGAACCTCTGTTGCCGAGAAAAAAGAAAACTTGCCCACCAAAATGGATAAAACGTCAAATATTAGATGGCATACTTTACCAACTGAAGCAAGGATGTAATTGGGCAGACTTACCCAAGGATTTACCCCCATACTCCACAGTGTATTGGCACTACAAGCAATGGCGAGAGTCAGGT
>NZ_JACJQB010000039.1 GCF_014696385.1 Pseudanabaena mucicola FACHB-723 | reverse complement strand
TGGGTAACTCTATCTACAAACTTAAATATGCGCTTTTATCTGATTATTTAAGATCTCAACTTAAACATCCTTCTATCCCTATGATTCTTGCGTAAGTCCTACCTTTTTAAAAGTCTAGGGTCGGTACACGTCTACAAATCACCTAACAATTATTATATTGCTCCTTAAACGATCTAAAAATTTACAAATGATTTGCGATTGCTATATAGTCAAATGTAATTCAGATATACATGTAACTTTTTTGGCTTTTACCATATGAAAGCTAAATTTTTCAATCCTAAGCATAGAATAGAAGATAGACTCGAAATGAATGATAAACTTACAGGCTTTACTTCAGAATTAATAATTGAGGCGGGACGGACTGAGCGCCAATATTGGAAAGATCTGTGGCGATATCGTGAATTATTTTATTTCTTGGCTTGGCGTGACATTTTAGTTCGTTATAAGCAGACTGCGATCGGGATTGCTTGGGCATTAATTAGACCCTTTCTAACCATGGTCGTATTTACTGTGGTGTTTGGAAATATTGCTAAGTTGCCTTCTCAAGGAGTTCCCTATCCAATTCTAGTTTTTGCAGGTATGTTACCTTGGCAATTTTTTGCCAATGCTTTGGGTGAGTGCAGCAATAGTTTGATTGGGAATGCTAATTTAATTTCTAAAGTGTACTTTCCTCGACTTATTGTGCCAACTAGTGCAGTAATTGTCAGTTTTGTTGATTTCTTAATCTCAGGGATGATTCTTTTAGGATTGATGGCTTGGTATAACTTTGTCCCTGATTGGCGGATTTTGACATTGCCATTTTTTATTCTAATCGCATCAGCGGCTTCGATGGGTGCGGGTTTGTGGTTGGCTGCTTTGACTGTGCAATATCGAGATTTTAGATTTGTTGTACCTTTTATAATCCAATTTGGACTATATATTTCTCCAGTTGGGTTTAGCAGCAACATTGTTCCTGAACAATGGCGTTTGCTATATTCTATTAATCCAATGGTTGGCGTAATTGACGGATTTCGTTGGGCAATTCTTGGTGGTAATGCAAATGTCTATATGCCAGGCTTTTTGCTTTCAGTTGGATTAGTATTTGTATTACTTTGGAGCGGAATTTGGTATTTTCGGAGAATGGAGCGGACATTTGCAGATGTAATTTAAAGCTGCTGAGCAAGTATGCTTATCCTCTCTTTTGCACAGTTTACTAAAAATTTCTGCAAGAGATTTATTTGCGCTCCGAAGTGAAGATGGGTATAGGAAGCGTGAACTTGATGTTTTTGCCATCCTTCATGAGGGTATTTCAAATGGGAGTCATAGCCTTGGAGGGAAAAGAGTGGTTGCTCACTTGGTTGCGTTAGGAAAGAACGATGAAATTCGTGCCCCCATACTAAGTCACCTTTAGAAACTAGTGGGCTGTCTTTCAATGCGATCGCTTTGCGATATCCGAGGGTGAGGCGCTTACCCATTTTTGCGACAGTTGGAAATATATTCACCATCGGAAAATATCGATCTTCAAAGTCGATGATGCGATCGCAAAGGTACATTAAGCCGCCACATTCGGCGTAGGTGGGGATTCCTGAGATAATCGCATCATGCACTGACTTACGAGCAGTTTTATTTTCGGCAAGTTCGGCGGCAAATACTTCAGGAAATCCACCACCGAAATATAGTCCATGAGTGTTGTCAGGTAAACTGCGATCGCAAATAGGACTCCAAGGCACTAATTCCGCGCCCATATTTTGAAATAGGTCTAGGTTGTCCGCATAGTAAAAACTAAAGGCGCGATCTTGGGCAATTGCGATCCGAATTTTGCTCTCTCCGCCAGCGCCTCTTCTTAAGGGAGAGGTTGGCAAAATCTTCTCCCCTTCTCCTGCGGGAGAGGGGGCTGGGGTGTGAGGGCTTTCCATTAATGGCAATAACTGTTCCCAATCAAAGCAAGTTTCTCCTAAATGTGCTAAGCGATTAATGATTGCATCAAGATCAGACATTTCTGCGGTGGGGACAAGTCCTAAATGGCGATCGGGTATGGCAATGGCACCTTGGCGGCGGAGGACACCTAAAATTGGTAAGTTTAATGGCTCAAGGGCTTGGGTTAACAGTTCTAAGTGACGATCGCTACCCACACGATTCAGGACAACGCCTGCAATGTGAATACGGGGATCGAAGGTGCGATAGCCATGGGCGATTGCCGCAATCGATCGCGAAGTGCTAGCACAGTTAAGAATTAAGACCACTGGTGAATTGAGAAGTCGAGCAATATGGGCAGTGCTTGCCATATCGTCATGACCAGTTGCACCATCAAATAGACCCATTACTCCTTCAATTAGGGAATATTTAGCCTTTTGACTGTGCTTAGCAAAACATTCCTGTACATAGGTTTCAGAAGTGAGAACAGGATCAAGATTACGGCAAGGAAGCTGCGTAATGTAAGAATGAAACATGGGATCGATATAGTCGGGGCCAACCTTAAAGGATTGCACCCTTTGCGATCGCAATTTCATCGCTGCTAGTAGCGCCAAAGTTACGGTAGTTTTGCCGACTCCACTCCGTTCACCTGCAATAATAATGGTCAATTTTGCACCTATAAGCTTATTTTTTGATTGATTTACATAATTTCAGCACAAAGCGCTGAATTAAAATCCAGAGACACTTTTGAAATTGTCCGAGAAGAGGGCGATTTCAAAAGAAAGCCTTTCGAGGCTTTAGTGTTGCGTAGCAAAGGAAGTCTCTCGATGTTTGATTAGGGTTTCGATAGGCAAAGCACTACGCAAATGATGCCAAGGTAAAACTTGCTGCACATCCCAATTTTCATGGACATACCAAGCAAGGGGGGGTAATTGTCCCTTCAATTCCTTAAAGGCACGTTTATAAGAGCCGTCGCTCGGAACATCACCATCGCTATAGCTACAGGCTAGCCGCAACAGTTTCGTCAAGCGTCGATCACCTCTAGAAATCAGGGCTTGCACAATTGAATCTTTGTAACTTTCAGGACGAAAATCAATGCCCTTGGGTAATAGCTTTTTACGAAAGTGTTGCATTTTCTTCTCGGCTGAGGTACCGACTCCTTGCCATTGCCAAGGAGTATGGGACTTAGGCACAAAGGTACTGCAACCAAAAGTAATCTTTAATTTTGGTGCTAGCTTCCGCAGGGATATCAACATATCGATTGTTTGTTCGATATCGTCATCATTCTCCATGGGTACACCTGCCATACCGTAAAGCTTGAGGGATTTTAATCCCCCCGCTTGAGCATTGATTGCCGCTTGCCGAATTTCGTCATTGTGCAATTTCTTATTGATAATCTCGCGTAACCGCTCAGAACCGCTTTCAATGGCAATCGTGACGGAACGACTATCACGGGTGGCGAGAATTCGCGCTAATTTTTCAGTGAGTGTATTAGTGCGAACAGAGGCAAGACTGAGGCGGACATCATCAAATTGTGGCTGAGCGAGATAATCTAGCAATGTATCAAACTCTGGATGTTGGGTAATTGATGCACCAAGTAAACCCAAGCGCTTAGTGACTTCTAAACCCTTGGCGATCGCAGGAATTAAGCTCGATTCTAAACTGGCAGTCCGAAATGGGAGTGTGAGATAGCTGGCTAGACAGAAGCGGCACATCTCTGGACAACTTCGCACCACTTCCACCATAAAAATGCTTTCCCATGCAGCTTTAGCGGTGACGACTGTAGATGCTGAGAGGACATTGCCTTTGTAGGTTTGTTTATGGATGATTGCGGGAATATCAACATCGATCGGTTGAATCGAAATGATCGCCCCATCATCCGATTCATAGCTCACTGCGTATAGTTGCGGAATGTAAATCCCCTCAAGTTTCGCTAAATGGCGCAATTTTTCATCACGACTAGCGTGGCGCACCTCTTGGTAAGCTTGCAGAAAGTTCCCAATTAATTCTTCCCCATCACCGAGCAGAATAATATCAAACCATGCCGCGAATGGTTCGGGATTGGCAGTGAGAACTGGACCACCACCGAATACAAGGGGATGTTCATCACGGCGATCGCAACTATCAATGGGAATGTCAAATTTCTTTAATGCTGCCAAAATGTTGACATAATCTAGTTCCCACGAAAACGAGAATCCTAATATTTCGATCTGGCGCGGTAAGTCTTCGTGGGCATCGGTAAACCAACGGCTTACATTTATTTGCGATCGCATGGCTAAATTTGCCCAAACCCCTTGATATCCTAAACTAGTGATCCCCACGGTGTAAGTATTTGGGAAGGCAAAAACAATATTTACCGCATCATGGTCAGGAGTAGCATGGTCAAAGAGTAAATATTCGGACTGAAAATAGGATTGGTTCAAAACTTCAGCAGTGAGTCGCGGTATCGCTATTATGCCATAACTCCAAAAACAAAAAGGGGTGGCAGCGCTTTGCGCTGCCACCCCTTTTTGTTTTTGGAATGACTAGCCCAAATACTTCTCCAAAGCCAACTCCACAATGTCTTTCATCGAAGCACCCTGTGCATCTACAGCCTTCTTCAAGAGCTCATAGGATTTACCCGAAAGCGTAACCCGATGCCGCACATCCTTGCGCTTGCCCTTAGGGTTTTCCTCTGGCACATAGGTTTCGGCAAATTGACGCAAGTCTTCAATACCTTTGCGATCGCAAAAATCACCAAAACTCTCGCTCGCTTGTCTCTCATTACGGAAATAGACAAATAAAGGTTCTAGACCTTTTTCGAGATTGTCAACATGCAAACGCTGCACATAGGGCTGTGCCAATCGCGTCGAGTCAAAGCTACCACCCAACCAAATTTGGTACTCATCGGCAGCACTACCGACAAACGCGAGTTCTGCCATGTAGGGACGGGCGCAACCATTGGGACATCCCGTCATACGGGTGATAAAGGTTTCATCTTGCAAGCCCAATCTGACCAAGAGTTTACGAATTCTCGCTAAGATGCTGGGTAAAATTCTTTCTGACTCAGCGATCGCTAGACCACAGGTGGGGAAAGCAGGGCAAGCCATCGAATAACGCACGAGGCTGTCAATTTTGTCTGGGGCAAGTACACCGCAACGATCGAGAATTTTCTGAATGGCATCTTTTTCATCGGCGGCAACTTCCGTAATCAACAGGTTGTGATTAGGCGTTAGGACAAAGTCATGATGAAATGTCTCGCTAATTTCACGAAGAGCCGTTTTGAGTTGGAGATCTTTGCGATCGCTAACTCGACCGTTCTCAATGGAAACACCAACAAAATATTTGCCATCGCCCTGTTCGTGCCAGCCCAAGTAATCTTGATATTTAAAAGCAGGCAATTCTCTAGCGGGCGCTAATGGGGTGGGGTAGTATTCGCGCAAAACTTGCATAAATTTATCTACACCCCATTCATGCAGAATATGCTTAAAGCGCGAATGGCGGCGATTGTGACGATCGCCGTAATCCCGTTGGACTGCAACAATTGCCTTGATCGCGTCATAGATTTCGGCAACAGGTACAAATCCGATACAGTCTGCCATTCTGACGATGGTGGCATCGTTATTGTGGGCGCGACCTAAACCACCGCCAACATAGACATTAAATCCCTCTAATTGATTCTGAGCATCGGTAATTACCACCAACGCCAAATCATTGGTATACAGATCAACGGAATTATCCCCTGCCACTGCGATCGCAATTTTAAATTTACGGGGCAAATATTGTGTGCCGTAGATTGGCTCAACATCACTAATATTCGTTTTCGCCGATCCCTTGCCTTGACGGTTACGTGCCTCTACTACCTCGCGATCTTCCGAAGACGTGACAGCCACCTCTCCGTCTAGCCAAATGTCGTAGTAAGCACCTGCCTGTGGCGCTAGGAAATCAGCGATTTTGACCGCATATTCACGAGCATAGGCATATTCAGGCTTGTTTTTAAATGGTACAGCAGGAGCCATAACGTTACGATTAATGTCGCCACATGCCCCCACTGTCGATCCCATGTTTCTAGTGATATCTGCAATCACCGTCTTCAGATTCTCTTTGAGGATGCCATGAATCTGAAAACCTTGGCGAGTAGTCGCACGTAAGGTGTGATTCCCGTACTTATCGCACAATTTATCAAGCGCTAAATACAACTGCCAAGGAATCACACCACCGGGGCTACGGGTACGCAACATCATTGTGTATTGCGCTTCTTCACCTTTGTTTTTCGCTTTGTCTAAGTCACGATACTTTTGCTGATAGGAACCATGAAACTTCAGGATTTGGAGACCATCCTGACTAAAAAAAGGATTGCCGTCGTTTAGCTCGGTGTCAATGGGACCTCGCAAAAAGTTACTTTTTTGCTTAAGGACTTCAACCTTCGATACTTTTACAGGGTTGATCAAAGTGTTTGTCATGGTTCAACTATCGGAATTTATACTGGTAACTTCTTTGCCCCACAATTATACCCCCATAAACCCATCGGAATTAAGATGAACTTTACAAAAAGAAAACGAAAAAGCATTAGCAAGAGAAAAGGCGGCACATTGTGCCGCCTTTTCTCTTGTATTTAGAAAAACTATTCGCTTTCCTTTACAAAGCCAGAGTATGCTTCCATACCATGCTCACCAATATCCAGACCCTTGAATTCCTCTTCAGGTTCAACGCGAATACCACCTGTGATCAAGGCAATGACATACCAACCAATAAAGCTAAAAGCAACGGTAAAACCGCCAACAGCTGCAATACCAATTAACTGATGCCATAGCTGGGTAAAGCCACCACCAAAGAATAGACCAGCAGCAGGCCCTACACCACCTTGAAGTTTGTAACCATTACCTATTAGAGCATCAGGGCCAACAGCAAATAGACCAACTGCTAAGGTTCCCCAAATACCGCAGACAAGGTGGACTGAAGTTGCGCCCACAGGGTCATCAATCTTGAGCTTGTCGAAGAAACCAACGGCGAATACCACGATGGTTCCAGCAACTGCACCAATGATGGCAGCACTAGGTAAGGTTACCCAAGCGCAACTTGCGGTTACACCAACCAGTCCAGCCAATACACCATTGACGATCATGGATAGGTCAGGCTTGCCTAGATAAAGCCAAGCAGCAATAGTTGCCGCAAGTGCGCCAGTACAAGCAGCCGTATTGGTAGTCAAAGCAATGTGGGCGAGTAAACGACCATCGCCAACTGCCATCGTAGAGCCAGGGTTAAACCCAAACCAACCTAACCATAGAATCAAACAACCCAAGGTCGCGAGGCTCATGCTGTGACCGGGGATAGCGCGGGTTTTGCCATCTTCGCCGTAGCGGCCAGCACGAGCGCCGAGAATTGATGCACCTACTAAAGCACCCCAACCACCAACGGAGTGGACTACAGTTGAGCCAGCAAAGTCCCAGAAGCCCATGTCGGCTAACCAGCCACCACCCCAAATCCAATGTCCAGTGATGGGATAGGAAATAGCCACAAGAATGAAGCTAAACAGCATAAATGCCATAAACTTAATGCGCTCAGCCACAGCACCTGAAACGATGGTGGCAGCAGTCGCCGAGAACACTAACTGGAATAAAAACTTAGCTTCGAGCGGAACACCAGTCCAGTTGAGCGAGCCGAAGATACCCTTGTAAGCATCACCAGTAGCAGGGCTATTATCTTCACCGCCAAGGAAGAAACCTTGTAAACCAATAAAGTTGTTGCCTCCGTCATCACCAAACATGAAGCCAAAGCCTAATAGCCAGTAAGCAATTGTGGCGATCGCAAATACGATTAGGTTTTTGGTCAGAATGTTGACTGTATTTTTACGACGGCAGAATCCAGATTCAACCAATGCGAAACCAGCGTTCATGAAGAATACTAGAAAAGCTGCGATCGCAACCCAAAGAGTATCGAGACCAACTTTGAGTCCATCGATAGCTGCCTTCATTTCCGCAGTTGGATCTGCGGGGGGCGCAGCAGGTTCTTGAGCAGTAGCTGCATATACCCAGAAGACACCAATAATTGCCGCAAGCGGAATACAAGCAGTCCAGTTTACTGAACTCTTGAGTCTCCTCTTTTGATTTGACTTATAAACCAACACCTTAGAATTCTCCTCAATGAAGTAAAACGCTTGTGCGAATTAATCTTACAGATTTAGTAATTTCCATAACATCAGACTCAGGTACATGCTTTTTGTGTAGGTTTATACAAAATGGATAAGCAATCATCATTTCCAAGCAAAATATGTATAGAAATCTTGCGATCGCAAATTTCTGTAGCTAGGGCAATGCAAGTTTTGCTTATGTCCTCCTTTGTTGAATCAATGGAAATTTTTGCGATCGCAGCCCATAGCCCATTAGAGTGATAATTTAATTCTTTCGTCAATTTGATCACCCGCTTAAAAACTCCTGTGCTAGAGTTGGTGTACTTATAGAAATATCGCGTTCCTCACTACACATCACCTTTCAGGAAGTTGACATGGCAAAAGGCGGACTTGTACTTGGTACAACAGCAGCATTAGCTGCGGCTGTGGCAGTTGTTGGTTTTCAGCTAGCAAACCCTAGCATCGCCGCATTTCGGGATAGCCCCAAAGAAATCGTAGACGAAGCTTGGCAGCTTATTAATCGCGAGTATGTTGATGGCTCGTTTAATAAAGTTGACTGGCGACAAGTCAGAAGACAATATGTTGAAAATCGTGACTACTCATCCAAAGCCGAGGCATACCGCTCAGTCCGAGAAATGTTGAAACTGCTTGATGATCCATACACTCGTTTTATGGATCCAGAACAGTTTAAGAGTATGCAGATTGACACTTCAGGTGAACTGACAGGGGTAGGCATCCAATTGGGCATGGATGATCAAACTAAGCAATTGACAGTTGTTGCCCCAATTGAAGACTCTCCAGCCGCAAAAGCTGGGGTTTTAACCAAGGATGTAATTACGACGATTGCAGGTAAATCCACAGAGGGAATGGATATTAATCAAGCGGTTGCACTCATCCGTGGGCCCGCTGGAACCAAGGTCAAGTTAGGTATTAAGCGCGGCGATCGTCAATTTGAAGTAGAGCTAGCCAGAGCAAAAATTGAAATTCATCCTGTCAAAGCCGAACTCCGCGACACTAATATCGGTAAGGTTAGCTATATCAGCCTGCGCCAATTCAATGCCAATGCTTCTAACGATATGCGTAAGGCAATCCAAGATCATGTCAATAAAGGCGCAGTTGGTTTTGTGATGGATTTGCGTTCTAACCCCGGTGGTTTGCTATATTCCAGTGCGGAAATTGCACGGATGTGGCTAGACAATGCACCGATTGTATCGACTATTGATCGTAAAGGCGAAAGTGAGAGATTGATTGCTAACCGCCAAGCTTTAACCAATAAACCATTGGTTGTATTAGTAGATGGTGGCTCAGCTAGTGCTAGCGAAATTTTGTCAGGCGCACTCCAAGACAACAAGAGAGCAACCATTGTGGGGACAAAGACCTTTGGTAAAGGACTAGTCCAATCTGTACATTCCTTGAGCGATCGCTCAGGTATGGCAGTTACCATCGCCAAATACTATACTCCTAGCGGTCGTGATATCAATCACCTCGGCATTGTACCTGATCGCATTGTCGAGTTGAGCAAAGCTGATATTGACAGACTCAGCAAAAACCGTGATCTGGTTGGGACAGATGCCGACCCACAGTTTGCCACTGCCATCGATGTTCTTTCTAGCGAACTGAAAAGAGCTAGCAGTCGCTAAGTTATTGGTCCATAAAAAAGCACCCGATGATGGGTGCTTTTTTATGGACTGCTATTCCTGATGGCGGGTTAAACATGCTTCCATGGTACTTTCTAGATTTTGTCCTGCCACAATGCCACTGACTAGATAGTAAATATTGGGCTCTCGCCGATACAGAGTCTGAAAGCCTGTTCTTACCTTTTTGTCTCCCATTACCCAATAGCGTTGCGTAATAGAATCAGCTCCAATTATACCTTCCCCTTCCACCTTGCCCAAGAAACTATCATCAACCATAAACGTAAAACGACGCTCATCGGAGTCTATACGCCCCTTGTAGGCTGTGGTTAATTCACTGCGATCGCTATCAGGAAATGTCAATTTTGTAACCATTGTGAACCAATAATTATCCCTTGACCAACCTACTAAAGTTTTACCTTTCACTCTAATTGGCATGGAATCCCCCTCGATCCAGTTTCCTTCAAGAGTCCATTTACCAGGTTGCACTAAAAAGGTATGCGTCACGTTTTTATTGATCTTTAAAACAAACTTAATTATATAGCAAAGCAAAACCACAGAAGATGAGTAGCGGCGCGGAGCGCCGCTACTCATCTTCTGGTTTATAAAAGTTACATAAAAACACAAAATGGCATAGCCATTTTGTGTTTTTAAAACCATCACTGGGTTTAGTTTTTAATTAACAAAAGTATTGGCACACTTTCGCGAATTGGGATTATGAGTATAAATACGGCTTTGCGATCGCAAGTATTAGTAGTGTCAAATTGGTTACACCAATAGCTTAAAATTACTTTAAAAATGCCTTAAGAATAGGGAATCACATTTAGTAATCACCTTTGGCACTATCTTTAGCAATCTCAGCTAATTTAAAGACTTTTTAGGAAAAGAAGATCTATGAGCATTGGATATCTGGCGCTAGTCTTACACGCTCACTTGCCTTTCGTCCGTCACCCTGAAAGCGACTATGTTCTTGAAGAAGAATGGTTATATGAGGCAATTACCGAGACTTACATCCCCCTAATCAAAGTCTACGAGGGACTCAGGAGAGATGGCATTGACTTCAAGATAACCATGAGCATGACACCGCCTTTGGTATCCATGTTACGCGATCCATTATTGCAAGAACGCTATGACAAGCACCTTGCTCTACTGCAACAACTGGTTGAACTAGAAGTTATTCATAATGAGCATAACGGTCATGTCAAGTATTTGGCAGAATACTATGTCAAAGAATATGCGGAAACGCGTGAAATTTGGGAACGATATGGCGGCGACCTCATAACGGCATTTAAGCAATTTCAAGATACCAACAATCTAGAAATTATTACCTGTGGGGCAACTCACGGGTATTTGCCCCTGATGAAGATGTATCCAGAAGCAGTTTGGGCACAGCTAGAAGTCGCAGTAGAACATTACACCCAAGAATTTGGACGCGCTCCCAATGGCATTTGGTTGCCAGAATGTGCGTATTACGATGGACTAGAGCGCTTGTTGGCCGATGTCGGTCTGCGTTACTTCCTAACCGATGGTCATGGCATTTTGTATGGTCAGCCCCGTCCCCGTTTTGGAACCTATGCCCCTGTATTCACAGAAACAGGAGTAGCCGCCTTTGCTCGTGATCACGAGTCTTCGCAGCAAGTTTGGTCATCCAAAGTTGGTTATCCCGGAAATCCTGTCTATCGCGAATTTTATAAGGATTTAGGTTGGGAAGCTGATTATGAGTACATCAAGC
This sequence comes from Pseudanabaena mucicola FACHB-723, assembly GCF_014696385.1. Taxonomy (GTDB): domain Bacteria; phylum Cyanobacteriota; class Cyanobacteriia; order Pseudanabaenales; family Pseudanabaenaceae; genus Pseudanabaena. The sequence goes on along the minus strand of NZ_JACJQB010000039.1, from coordinate 21,904 downwards.
CTTTCATCATGCCCAACGGTCAGCGCAAAAATACGGGTGTGAAGTATCATCGCATTACTGGCAATGATTTTGGTCTCGATGCCAAACAGCTTTATGATCCTTACTGGGCGAAGGAAAAAGCGGCGGAACATGCGACAAACTTCATGCAAAATCGAGAAAGCCAAGTTGGCTATCTGCATAACATGATGGGTCGCCCACCATTGGTGGTTTCGCCCTATGATGCCGAGCTATTTGGGCATTGGTGGTATGAAGGTCCTTGGTTTATTGATTTCTTGATTCGTAAGTCCTATTACGATCAAACCACCTATGAGATGACACACCTTGCTGATTATCTCCGTCATAACCCAACTCAACAGGTATCCCGCCCTGCTCAATCAAGCTGGGGCTATAAGGGCTTCCATGAGTATTGGCTCAATGAAACCAATGCTTGGGTATATCAACATTTACATAAGGGCGCAGAAAGGATGATTCATTTGTCCTATCGTGAACCTGCAGATGAATTGGAATGGCGCGCACTCAATCAGGCTGCCCGTGAGTTGCTGTTAGCGCAGTCTTCTGATTGGGCTTTCATTATGCGAACTGGGACAATGGTTCCCTACGCGATTCGGCGGACGCGATCGCATTTAATGCGATTGGAAAAGCTGTTTGAAGACATTGAAGCTGAAAAGATTGATGCTGGTTGGCTGGAAAAGATTGAGTATATGGACAATATATTCCCAGACATCAACTACAGAACCTATCGCCCCTTAACGGCAAGTTAGATCCAAAAAAAAGCGGCACGATGCGCCGCTTTTTTTGGGAATAAAAATAGCTCTTCTTTACATTTATTTAACAAAAAATTAGTAACATATACTACCATTCAAATAAGAATATGTTATGGTACTGATATATAAACAATATGTAATTTAAGGGATATTAGTGATGACTATTATGCAAAAGAAGGCAGAAGCCGCCGCCAACCACAAGGCTAACTTAGCCGCCTCAATTAAGCGCCGTATGGAAGTTGCTCGGAATAACAATGACACTGGCTTAGTCAATATCCTTGAACAAGAAATGAAGCAACTAGGCTTAAATTAAAAAAAGAAGGACGCTTTGCGTCCTTCTTTTTTAGCTCTTCTTTTTTAGATAGCGCCACCAAAGACTTCGATATTTTCAAATAGACAAACAGGTGAGGCATGACCAACCCGAATGACTTGGTTTGGCTCACCTTTGCCGCAGAAGGGGGAACCATAGGCTTCGACGGTATGGCGATCGCCTATTTTAGAAAGACTATTCCAAAACTGATTGGTAATGCCGCGATAGTTAGGGTTGCGGACAGTTTTTGTTAATTCACCATTCTCGATCAGTTTGGCATATTCACAACCAAATTGAAATTTATTGCGATAGTCATCAATTGACCATGAACGATTTGATTCCATGTATACGCCACGTTCGACATCGGCAATCATCTCTTTAAATGAATGTTCTCCTGACTCAAGGTTAATATTTGCCATACGATCAATGGCAGGACGATTCCATGAGGTGGCTCTAGAGTTAGCGACACCATCAAGCCCAGATCGCAATTGACTTTCTGAGCTTCCTAAACCACGCAATAGTTTTCCATCTTTGATCAAATATTCCTTGGTAGCGGGAATACCTGCATCATCAAAGCCATAGCTGGCAAATTCACCATCCATGGTCGGATCAAAGGAAACATTCATTAATGATGAGCCATATTGCATCTTGCCAAAATCTTCTAGTTTGACAAAGCTGCCGCCTGCATAGTTACGTTCATCACCGAGGATACGATCAATTTCTAGGGGATGCCCGATACTCTCATGGATTTGCAACAGCATTTGATCTGGGGCAAGCACTAATGAAGTAGTGTCTGTTGGACATTCAGGGGCAGTCAGTAATTCAACGACTTGTTCACCGATTACTTTTGCCCTTTCTAAAATTGATTCGCGATCAAAAACTTCTAACCCAACTTGATTACAACGAGCCAGTTGACCGTTATCACCACGTCGTTGAATTACTGCACCTTCTTGGGCAGTGGCGGCATAGTCAGTTGAGATCGTTAAAAATTTTTGATAGATATCAGAACCGTTACTGCTGATAAATTTACTTTCAACTTCAGTGATCACCGCATAGGCACTAGTTTTCACGATTTTATCAGACACCTTGAGAGTGTCGCAGATTTCGATCAGCAGATCATTGATCTCTTTGGGCGTAAGCGCGTCCGCAGGCTTAAGAAATGGAGAGAAATACTGCCCGATCGCCTTGGGGCGTTGAGCCGTGCTAAAACGATGCAATCCCCACTGTGCGGCTGTTTTTGCCTGTTGATATGCTTTTTGGGCAGTAATTTGAATATTTTCCAGATCGAGGTGATTGGTACTCGCATAGCCAAATTGTCCATCGGCTAATACTTCGATCATCACACCATGGGATTGACTACGACCATTGGTTTGTGGTTTGCGATCGCGAACATATCGGGTTGTATTAATTTCGTAAACTTCACGTAATCCGATCCATTCAGCCGAGGGTAAATCAATATGAGATAAGGTGGCTTTTAAATCAAATTGCATCGGTAAAATCCATAAAGTAAAAGGGACACAAATCGTCCCTTTTACTTTATCAATTAATAAGCGGGTGATGGGATTCGAACCCACGACATTCTCCTTGGCAAGGAGATGCTCTACCACTGAGCCACACCCGCATTTGCACTTTGCTTGGGCTTAGTTAATTTTTGCCTTTGCGTTTTGCGCTTTATTAATATGCCAAACATTGCGATCAATGTCAACTAATTTCTAAAATCTTTTTTAACTACCGCAAACGCAGTAGTTAAAAAAGATTTTAGAAATTAATATTTGAAGCCGTTTTTACGAGTGTGAATAGCAGAATCTCCTTCATGGAGTCGTTCACCAGCATTTAGGTTTGCCAAAATTACCGTATGGTCGCCAGCATCAAGGCTGCCTGCTACTGTGGCATCAAGATAGGCGATCGCATCCGTCAAATAGGGTTGACCACTGGGGGCAATTGCAGTTTCCACGCCATCCAAGGGATCGACATCAGGAGCAAAACCCTTAGCAAAATGACCAATACTCTTACCATCACCCTTAGCAAGAATATTGATCACAACAGGGCTACCTACTGTCAAAAAAGACTCAATTGGTCTACTTTTGCCAACGATGATCGTTACAGATGGTGGCTCAAAGCCTGCTTGTTGCACCCATGACGCTAACATCGTTGCAGTTTTGCCATTTTGCTGAGAGGTAACAATAAACAAGCCACTGGGAATTGCGCCAATTGCAGCCCCAAGCTGTTCATTTTGAGAAGTGGTAACGGTCATTGTGCAGTAATTTATAAAAAACTTGCTTTAGCTTAACGCAAAAACGAGAGGCAGCGCGACTCGCTACCTCTCGTTTTGGTGTACATTCAATTTCGGTCAAAGAACTAGACGTAAGCTGTCTGGAATCCCCACCAGAGGAGAAATCCGATCAAACTCAAAACGACAATGCTGGACAGCACGATGGACAAAGGGCTATCCGCATTTTCAAACTTCATGATGCCGCGATTAAAGTCTGACATATATGCAAAACCTAACTAAATAATTCAGATAACTCAAGCAAAACAATCTACTTATATCCTAAGTTTTATAGCAAGCGATCAAAAGTAACAAAATCTCTGGGAATGACCAAATAAGGATAGTAAATTACCTATGTCTGATTGGCTTCGTATTTTCTGGCTACCGTCTAAACCTGTCACTAAGTTAAAGGAATTGCCCCAGAATGCTGGAGTGTATTACATCACAGCCCTATGGATTGTTCTTTATATTGGCAAAGCCAAAAATCTTCGCAACCGTTGGAAAAGTACCCATCATCGTTATGAGCAGTTCAAGCTTTTACATCCGTTTGGTAGACTGCATTATCAAGTTTTAGCTCCACATCAGATCCATGGCTATGAAAAATCTCAGATTTTTAGATTTCGTCCTGTGTGGAACGGTTCAGCTAGAGCAAGTTTTTGGGATTTGACGGGTTTATTCATTGCTGTTTGGGGGCGCGTGATTATTTATCTGTTGGTTTTATTATTTGCGATCGCAGTAACCCTTTACTTGGTTTTGCAGTAGTTTTTTAGCTTCGCCAAGGGTTGCCTTGACGATTGGGTTTTATACTGACCATAACCATCTACCAAGCCTATGTTATCCAGACAGAAATCTCTCAAGAGCCGTTTTCGCGCTATTTGGTTAAGTCTTGCCCTGACTACTCCTCACAGTTTTAGAGATCGCTTAAAATTCCTGACCTCCCTCGTGATTAAAGACTCTCTTGATGATCTCGAATTAGAAGACAAACTAGAAACAACGATTATTGCGATCGCAGTGGGAGCATATTGGCATCAAGATTTATGGGAAGTGCGATCACGTTTACTAGAGCTAGAATCCCACAGCAATATCGACATTCAAGAATTAGTATTGGCATATGCGATCGCTCTAGCCTGCCGCGAACAATTACAACCACAATTATTTATCAATCAAATTTGTAATGACTTTGGCAATAGAATTGCGCTGGGACATGATCCCCAATCCCAAAGTCAATGCCTCAGCCAAATCCAAAACTCGCAAAGATTAGTGAGCCAAGGTGAAAGTATGATCACGGCTCATCGACTAGAGGGTGGATTATCCGATGCGATCGCCAGCAGTTTGTATTATTTTTTGACTACCCCCCACAGTTGGCGGTTAATTGTTGAACGCACTCAAAAACATCCTCAGGAAAATCGCGTGCAGGTCATTACTCAATCAACTGCGATCGCAGCAGCATACTGGGGTGAAATAACCGACATGAATATCGCCCAAGATGAAACACAACAGGCTATCTGGAAGAACGGGCAAAAACTTGGGGAGCAAGCATGGGAGAACTGGGCAGGAATTTTTGATTGCGCTAAAATCTAACCTATCTAGATGAGACTAAAGGGAGAGTGTATCGTTCTGTGATTATCTCTGCCCTGACTTTTTGATGTTAAATTGGATAACTAGTAAACGGAAATGGAAATATGCAAATAATTGGATTTTTATTACTAGCCGCCTATATCTTTGGCGTAGTGAAATTTTTGCAAGGTTTTCGTAACACCAACTTTGAAGCTAACCGCATTGGTCTAGCCTTGCTTTGGCCAGTCCTGTTTGTCGCTAATGGCAACTACCGCAAAAACTTCTTCAAAGCACTGAAAGGTTCCTAATGACTTGGTGGAAAAGACTACGAGCGAATCCCTTGGCATGGATAGGGATTGCCATCCTAACTATCTTTTATGCAATGGCAATATTTGCTAACTTTATAACTCCCTACGGGATTAATGAATCAGCAAAAAATGGGGCTTTATTGCCACCCACTCAAATTCATTGGCACGATCGTCAAGGTCAGTTTATTGGCGCTCATGTCTATCCCACCACTCAAGGCAAGGTTGATCTAGAGACAGGCGATCGAGCCTTAATCATTGACTACAGTCAACCATCAAAAATCCTACTTTTCCATAATGGACATTTGTTTAGCACTAGTATCCCAACCGCACAGCTAAACCTGCTCGGAACTGATGAACAAGGTCGGGATCAGCTAACAAGATTGCTATATGGGGGACGCATTAGCCTTTTGATTGGATTCATCGGCACGACCATTTCCTATACGGTTGGTTGTCTAGTCGGTGGCATTTCGGGCTACATTGGCGGTTGGCTAGATGTCGTGCTAATGCGCTTTGTAGAAATCCTGATGTCAGTCCCTTCTATCTACCTATTAGTCGCACTAGCAGCAATCTTGCCCCCGCAAATCAGCAATACTCAACGGTTTGCATTAATCATTGCCATTATTTCCTTTGTGTCATGGGCTGGACTAGCTAGAATTATTCGTGGACAAGTCCTGTCGATTAAGGAGCAACCCTTTATCATGGCAGCCCGTGCTTCAGGCGCAAGTCCCCTCAGAATTATTATTCATCACGTACTTCCTCAAACAATTACCTTCATCATCATTTCCGCAACTTTAGATATTCCGAGATTTATTGTTGTAGAAGCGGTGTTGAGCCTTGTCGGACTTGGTATTCAGCCACCCGATCCATCTTGGGGTAATATGCTGTCCATATCCACTAATGCTTCAATTTTAATTTTGCAGCCTTGGTTAGTGTGGGTTCCCGCATTGGCAATTGTTTTGACAGTGCTATCATTTAATCTCTTAGGAGATAGTCTAAGAGATGCCTTTGATCCTAAAAATATTAGGCAGTAGCTTTAGTCAACTGCACTAAACTAATCAGGTCTCTAATTATATATTTTCAGGATGCTATTTATTGCTCCTTACATGCTTAAAACCTATCCCCAACAGGAGTCTCAAAGTTGATCGGCTTACATTATAAATCGCTAAAAATTTCCGATCGCGGTAGTCTAAGATATTGACAGCGATCGCAAAAATATCAAAAGCCAGATTGTGAAAATACTCATGTAATTAGGTAGTATAAAACTGAATACATCAGCTATTTTTGTATTTTTAATGACGAGTTTTGCTCTTTTGTCATGTCAATCTGAAAGTTAGCATCAGCAAAATGGGAGTATATTTAGCGTGCAGTATTTAGCAGAACTTCAAAAAACTCAAGCAGCTTTTGGATTAGGTGGTAATGCGTCCGTCCGCCTATTAGCGCGTAATACGGGTGAAAATATTTGGCTGCCCATTACTAATGAACAAGTTCTGTCGGTTCAAGATTCAAGTCAGGCAAAAGACTTTAAAGATGGGCAGATGGTTGTAGCCGAAGTTGTCGGTAATAATCAGGTTCAGAGTATTCAGGATGCGTCTAAAAAAATTGTCAATATCCTGCAAGTATTTTCGCGATCGCAAGAAAAGTATAAATCTGCTGAAGAAGAAGTTGAGCAGTGGAAACAATCCTTAAACTTTCAGGCGCAAGAGTTACATCGTCGTGAGCAGGAAGTAGAAAGAGAATTACAACAAATTGAAGAGTTAGAAAGTAAATTTGAACATGAACGGGCGGAACTAGAACAATTACGACACAGTATTGAGTTACAGAAATCACAATTTGACAGTAGTGCGACAGCTTTAACCTCGGATCAAACTGAGCAACTCAAAGTGCTAGTTGGACGTTTATCGAGTGATTTTACAAGTCCAGAGTCATTACGAACCCGTATCCATAGCAATCTTGATCTGCTCAATCAGCGTCAAGAAGTCCTAACAGGATTTTGGCAGGATCTCGATAAATTAAAAGAAGAGGCTGCAAGACAGCAAAAACTGCTTGATGAATTAACAGAAGACCTCAATGCTCGTAAAGCTCAATGGCAACAAAATCAAATAGCGCTAGCTGATGCCCAAGCCGAGCTAAAAGCACAACGAGGTATTCTTAAACTTCAAGAAAATAATATGGCAATGTCAAGGATTCAACTTGATGCCCAAACAGATCTGTATGAGCAAACAGCAAGTGTGATCGAGTCATTTGGCGGGACTGTTGGTGTAGAGGGACTCAGTGCTGAAGAGGAAAGTCGTTTGCAGTCAATGTCTATTGAAGAACTAGAGCAAACGATTGCAAATCTACAGGCAGATTTTGACAAGTTAGTAAACTACTCCAGTGCTCAAGAAGATGAGTTAGCGATCTTAGAAGGGGAAATTGCTGATCTGCAAAGTCAAATAGACAAGGCAAATCAATTTGAGCGCATTGAGTTAGAAAGTGATAAGGAGTTTAAAGAGGAAGAATATAAGTTACTTGAAGAAAGCGTCTCTGGAGGCAGACGCAGTATGCAGGAACGACTTTCGGTTTTAAACCAACAAAAAGCAATTCTCGATCGTCGTCGAGGGATTGTGGTGGAGTCAAGCCCCATTCAAAGTTTATTACCTCTGTTATCGCAAGTTAAAAAGCATAAGACCCGTCAGGAAGAAGAACTGCGAAAGATGGAATCACAAATTGAAGCGGTCAGAGGCTATACGCAACAACAGCAAGAAGTTCTCGAGCGACAAACTCAAGAGCATTTGCAGCAGGAGCAAGAAATTATTGCGGCGGAAGCGCGACAACAAGCTCAAATTAGAACTGTGGCTGAGTTGTTAGGGCAAATCGGCGCACAGGAGAAACTTTTACGTCCCGTACAGGACATTGTGGATACTTTGCGTCCTCAACTAGAGGAATCACTTCAAGATTTAGGAAATGTATCTGATACTAATGATTCATCCCAAGTAATTATCGAATTAAAAACGGCAATTCATCAATTAGTTGCTGCGGCTAGCTAAATAAAAAACATGCAAGTCCTGCTGAGCAGGGCTTGCATGTTTTTTGGATTTTAAATCAATACAGCCTATTGAGGCTTTGAGTAGTACAGAAATATTTTTAAAAGCGGCGCTTCGCGCCGCTTTTAAAAATATTTCTGGGTTTTAATAAAGCGCAAAGCGCTGTATTTAATCTTCGATTTTAATAGAGAGGATCTTGTCGCCGCGACGGATAGCTTGAGCTACTTCTGTGTCCTCAGTGTAGCCAAAAGCTGCATATTGACCATCGAGGAAAGATGCATCGCCAAGAGTTACAAAAAACTGACTTGTGGCACTGTTGGGATCATTGGTGCGTGCCATGGAAAATACACCTGCTTTGTTGTGTTTGATGATTGGCTTTTTGCCACCAGTCAAAACATTGCCGACGGTTGCGGCGGTGTCTCCCTCTGCCCAAATTTCTAACTTGATGCGATCGCCAGAGCCACCAGTACCATTGCCAAGGGGATCGCCACCTTGGATCACAAAGCCTGGCTCAACTCGGTGAAAGGTCAGCCCGTCATAAAAACCGTGCTTAGCGAGGTCTACAAAATTCTTGACGGTGATAGGTGCGTGTTGGTCATCCAACTCAGCACGCATAGTTCCTTTAGCGGTTTCGATTACAGCACGGATCATAAATAAACTTACCTGAAATTTTTTCTAAAGTTTTAATCAGCTTAAAGTATAGCAATCGCTAAGCGTAAGTTATTCACCCTATTCCTTAGACTATGAAAAGAGCATAGTATGATGGATTGATAGATCGGCTTTGAGGATCGCGTACATTTATGGATAGCAATAATTTGCTCAAGCAGTTACTCATGCTTGGTGTTGGCACAACTTCGATTGTGCTAGAGAAGATTAAAGAAGCCAGTGAGGATTGGGTTAAGGATGGCAAGATCGATCCTGAGCAAGCTTCAGAAATTTTCAATGATATTGCCGATCGTCTCAAGTCAGAGCAGGGAAATTTGGAGACTTTAATTCAGCGCCAAATTCGTAATGTCATGCAAGACTTGGGTGTACCTCGTCAAAATGAAATGGATGAGTTACGCGGAAGAATTGATCGCCTAGAGCGTCAGCTTCGTGAATTAGAAAATAAACAATGGCGCTAATTCATGGATGATCCGGGAATTCTGTACTTGGTGGGAACTCCAATTGGTAATTTGGAGGACATGACCTTTCGAGCGATCGCGACGCTAAAGCAAGTTGATTTAATTGCGGCTGAGGATACTCGGCATACAGGGAAACTGCTGCACCACTTTGGCATTGATACTCCGCAAACTAGTTATCACGAGCATAATGCCCATAAGCGTGTACCTGAACTGGTGGAAAAAATGCAGCAAGGCATCTCGATCGCATTAGTGACCGATGCAGGGATGCCTGCTATTTCTGACCCTGGGGTAGAACTGGTGCAAGGATGTATTGCTGCGGGTGTCAGAATTGTACCGATTCCTGTTGTTACCGCAGGGATTGCGGCTTTGACGGCTTCGGGTTTTGCCACACAGCATTTTGGTTTTGATGGATTTCTGCCAGTTGATAAAAAGGAACGTCGCGAACGTTTAGAAGTGTTAAGATGCGAAACGCGCACGATGATTCTCTATGAAGCGCCCCATCGTTTATTGAAAACTCTTGAGGATTTGGCAGAGTTTTTGGGTGGTGATCGGCAAATTGCGATCGCAAGAGAATTAACAAAACTGCATGAGGAGTTTTGGCGAGGATCAATAGAATCTGCGATCGCACATTTTGCAATTCACGCACCGAAGGGTGAATTTAGCCTAGTTTTAGAAGGTGCAGCACCCAGTGACAAGCCTGTGTGGACAGATGATGTGATTTTACGGGAGTTGCAAAATTTGATTGATGCTGGCATATCGCGATCGGATGCTAGTCGTCAACTTGCCGAACTTGCTGATTTGCCCCGTCGTCAAATTTATCAACTAGCCCTCACTTTATGAACAGAAAGTGTGACACTTTGCACGCCACCCTATACTCGGCGGCGTAAAAATGCTAATAGCTTTTCAAAGCCTTCAGGAATAGGGGCAGTATTTTCAATTAATTCACCTGAAACTGGATGGGTAAAGGTGAGCCGCCATGCGTGGAGAGCTTGACCTGACAAATATTGCGAAACTTCCTTGTTGGGATGTCCATATACAGGATCACCAGCTATCGCCCAACCCATATGCGCGGCATGGACACGGATTTGATGGGTGCGCCCCGTTTCCAAATCAAATTTCACCAGCGTATAGTTTCCTAGTCGCTCGTGAATTTGCCAATGCGTAACGGCTCTGCGTCCATTTTCCATGACTGCCATTTTTTTGCGATCGCGAGCATGTCTAGCAATCGCCGCATCAATGACTCCCGATTCACTCCCTAATTGAGTTTTAGGAACTCCACGCACAATTCCTAGATATTCCCTTCGGGCTGTTTTTGCTTGAATTTGCGCTTGTAAATCTTGATGAGCGCGATCGTTTTTGGCGACTACCATCACGCCACTAGTATCTTTATCTAAACGATGCACTATGCCCGGACGTTGAGTTCCATTTATCCCCGATAGTTCCTTGCAATGGGCTAAGAGTGCATTGACTAAAGTGCCATCGCTATGTCCTGCCGCAGGATGGACGACTAATCCCGCAGGTTTATTAATGACAATCAAATGCTCATCTTCGTAAAGAACATCTAAGGGAATCTCTTGAGCGACTAAATCAAGCGTTGTTGATGCTGGAGTAATTAATTGGATGCGATCGCCTGCTTTGATTAAATCCTTTTTGTTATGACAAAGAACATCATTAACAGTGACATACCCTTCATCAATTAATATTTGGATTCGCGATCGCGATAGATCGGTGAGATGCTGTGCCAAAAAGCGATCAATCCGTTCAGGTTGAGGCAAATCTGCGGCAACTTCAATCAGATTAGTATTATTTTGGATAGGAGGTTCTAAAGTCATAGCATTTAATTGTATACCCCAGCAGTCGAGGGGTGTCCGCGCTGCCACTCACCTTCTGGTTTTATATCCTAAGCAAAGCTTTTTTGCCATAAGGCAAAATTTAGAAACCGTATTACAGCGCTTTGCGTTGACTTAAAACCCAGAAATATTTTTAAAAGTGTTGCTTCGCAACACTTTTAAAAATATTTCTGTACTACTCACAGTCTCAATAGGTTGTAAGTAAGTGTTGTTTACATCAAAGAAATTATAGGCAGACTAGTAAGTATCATGAAAATAGAGCTAAATCCATATCGTTTTGATGAACTACAGCTTAAAATTCTCGAAGAAATCATGATCTCTATTAAAGAAGGACTTCAAATAGCGGGTGTTGTGGACAAAAAGAATCTGTACGATTCAACAGCAGAAATTGCCTTTTCGATCGCCACAATTATTGATGGAAGTCGCATTATGGAATTAGATGGCAAGCCTGTTGTTCCATTCTTGGCATTTGCCAAAGAGCAGAGCAGTGATGAGTTGGTAGCGGCTGAAGGAGGTTCATGGATGCACGAGTACGTCTTTGGCTTAGTTGACGAAATATTTTCTCCAGAAATTGAAAACCAGACCTAGCTACTTAGAGTAGGTGTAGAATGTCTGAGTCTTTGAAGCCATGAGCTTGACATGCTAAAAACTTTCAGTATTATTCGTCAAACTTTAATTGTGACAGTTTGCTCATTCACACTGACGACAGTTGAATTTGTTCAAGCTCAAACGGATTCCAACCCGATTTTAAAAATTGGGATTGTCCAACGCTTTGGGGAAAGACCGCAGGATCGGCTCACGCTCAAAGCGCCCTCGGGTGGCAGACTTACCCTTTCTTTTCCCTCGGCAGACGGGACAACTACACAAACGGTAACTAGCGATCGCGTCGTTATCGAGATTTCACCCCAGACTTTGCCACAGCCAATTCTCGAAGAAAAAATTGTGCTGAGTAATCATCGTAGCTTTGAGAATGCGGCGGCGAGTGCCTTTCACTGGAATGAAAAGGGCATTCCCACCGAAATTGCTCAACCAAGACGTTGGCAGGTCTGGGCAAAGCGGGATGCCTATGAATCGATGTTGCTGCGCTATTTGACTTTCTATATATTGCGATCGCAAGGTAATTTGACCGTACAGCTTGATCGACGTGTCTTACCCCAAAAGCCAATTCCTTCATTGATTGTGGGTGAGTTTCGCTACAATCGCGATCGCATCGACATTAGTAGTAGTTCGGGAATTGTAGAAGTTAGCTACCAGCGAGAAAATAAAGCCGAAATCAATAACCGTCTCTATGCAGGTACGCTCAAACTGCAACCCAACGCCCATCAGAGCTTTACCCTCGTTAACAATGTCCCCCTCGAAACCTATGTGCGTGGTGTTGTCCCCCATGAAATTGGCTACAACGCTCCCTATGCCGCAGTACAAGCGCAGGCAGTCCTAGCACGTACCTATGTGTTAGCAAGTTTGCACCGCTTTAAGATCGATAATTATGAACTTTGTGCCGACACCCAATGTCAGGTTTATCGAGGTTTAGAAGACACCACCGAAGTTGCCGATCGCGCAATTGCCGATACCAGAGGCTTAGTGTTGACCTATAACAATCGTGCCATTGATGCGCTGTATTCCTCAACCACAGGCGGCATCACCGCCAACTATAACGATATTTGGGATGGCACACCGCGCCCCTATTTACAATCAGTCTTAGATCTCGCCAATCGTCCCGACAATTTGCGATCGGCAAATATAGCTGATGATCAGAACCTCAAGGCATTTCTAGACCGTAAAGATGGATTTAATGAAGACGGCTGGAAAAACCTACGTTGGCGCAGAGTCGGCACATTGAATGAATTACAAACTTCTTTGAAAAAGTTTTTGCGATTCTCTGGCGACACGACCACTAACTTTAATGCGATTAAACAAATGCAAGTATCAAAACGTGCTGGCTCTGGGCGTGTATTAGAGCTAGAAGTCACCACTGACACTGGCAAAATCATTGTCAAAAAAGATGAAATTATCGATGCCTTTGATCCACCTGACAGCACCTTCTTCAAGCTAGAACCAATTTACCAAGATAAAGTTTTAAGTGGATATGCCTTTATTGGTGGCGGATTGGGACATGGTGTGGGCATGAGTCAGACAGGCTCTTACAATTTGGCACGGAAGGGTTGGTCGTATGATCGCATTCTCAATTTCTATTACACCAACGCGCAGTTACAAAAACTGCGTCCTGAGCATTATCAATAGTTACAGCGCTTTGCGCTTTCTTAAAAAATTGCTCGTACTACACAAAGACTCAACGAGCTACATCTAAAAAAGTTGCCCCGATGGGGCAACTTTTTTAGTATTTGGCAAAAGATCGGCTCGGTGGCGCAGTAAATTGCGGAGTGCGATCGCTATTAGCGTGATTAGAGTTGGCTGAGTTAGAACGCAAAGGCGATCGCATTAAAGCTTCAGGATTAAAACGGTAGCCAATATTTCGCACCGTTTGAATTAGGTTCGGCTGCTGAGGGTCAACCTCTAGTTTCTTGCGTAGCGACAATACATGCGTATCGACAGTACGTGGATTATTAATTTCGTCTGGCCAAGCTCTTTGTAATAGCTCAGCACGACTGAGTGCCATCCCCTCAGACTGGGCAAGAACGTAAAGCAAGCTAAATTCTTGAGGCGTTAAATCGATCGCATTGCCCTTGAGCCTAACCTGTCGCTGCACCAGATCAATTTTTAGTACACCATAATCTAAGCAAGCAGGGGGTGCAGATGTACGGAGTCTGCGGGTCAAGGCTTCCACCCTTGCTAAAAATTCTTGCATTCCAAAGGGCTTAGTCAAATAATCATCAGCTCCTGCTTTCAAGCCCTCCACAATGTCCGATTCATTAGTACGCGACGAAATTACAAACACTAATGAACTGCGCTGTTTGTGCAGCCACCGACATAGCTCAATGCCGTCTCCATCGGGCAGATCGGTACTTAAAATCACCAAACTGGGCTGCTGCTTTTGAAATACCAACTTTGCTTGCTGACAACTAACTGCCTGAAATACCGAATAGCCAATCTGCTGTAAATGCCAACCCAAGAGAGAGGCAAGATTCGGATTACCTTCTACAATTTCTATACTGATCGGAATCAAAGAAATACTCTCCTGACGAGAAATGCCTATAGCTCTCGGATTATGAGTTTGCATCATAGCTTAGTGACACGCTGGATTTTGTAGCTGTAATTACCCTCTAGAGTCAGGAAAATGGCGGCTAGACCCTATAGTTCATCATAAGGTTGCCCTTACTCCGCAAAAACAATAGCAATTTATAAAAGCGTGAATGTATAGCAGTCAAGTAAGTTAAAACCCAAAAAAGAGAATTGCGTCGCAACTCTCTTTTTTGGGTTTTGTCCTAACATAAATGGCTACAGCTATAACTTAATACTTTTAAATGACATACCGAAATCCCGTTCCTACCGTTGATATCATTATTGCCCTCCGCGACCGTCCTGATCAACCAATAGTCCTCATTGAGCGCATGAATCCACCCCATGGCTGGGCGATTGTTGGTGGATTTGTTGATTATGGTGAATGCTTAGAAGATGCAGCACGGCGTGAGGCTTTAGAAGAAACAGGCTTAAAAGTGGAATTAATCGATTTATTGGGAATTTACTCTGATCCGAGCCGAGATGACCGTCAGCATACGATTAGTGCTGTGTATATGGCGGAAGCAGTGGGTGAGCCAAAAGCCGATGATGACGCTAAATCGGTGGGGATCTTTTCTGCTTGGCAAAGCCCCAATCAGTTATGTTTCGATCACGCTCAAATTTTGCAAGATTATTGGCGTTTTCGCACCTATGGCATTCGTCCGACAATTAAGTAATAAAAAGTTTGCTCTAGGTGTTGACGTTTTTGCAAATAGCTGTGTATATTAATAAAGGTCAAGAACACGCCCCCATCGTCTAGAGGCCTAGGACACCTCCCTTTCACGGAGGCGACGGGGATTCGAATTCCCCTGGGGGTATTCTTTACCAAAAAGAAAGGCGATCGCAATGCGATCGTCTTTCTTTTTTGGCGTATTTTATTTGACGTGCAAAAAGAATTAAAAAATTTGCTCTATGAGTAAATTTTTTAATTCTTTTTGCACGTCATTGTGTATATTAATAAAGGTCAAGAACACGCCCCCATCGTCTAGAGGCCTAGGACACCTCCCTTTCACGGAGGCGACGGGGATTCGAATTCCCCTGGGGGTATTCTTTACCCAGAAAGAAAGGCGATCGCATTGCGATCGCCTTTCTTTTTGGCGTATTTTTGCAGTCTGATTTATAGCAATGACAATTGGCTTAGAACATAAAAGCAGGAGTGAATCGCGGCGCGATTCACTCCTGCTTTTGCTTTGTTATAGCAATTTTTCTAGACCATAAACTAATGATTTGAGTGCAAGCACCTTACGCACACAAAGAAGCACTCCCGCCATATAACAAGTCCGATCGCTAGCATTATGTTCAATCTTCAGAGTTTCACCCATCGCCCCAAAAATCACCTCTTGGCGAGCCACTACGCCCGGAACACGCAAACTATGAATGCGGATATTTTCGCCGTAGGTTGCACCTCTTGCCCCCGAGAGATGTTCTTTTTCATCAACACTTGGCGGATTAAAAGTCTGACCTAGCTCTGAGAGCATTTGAGCAGTTTTGATAGCAGTGCCACTAGGGGCATCAGCTTTTTGGTTATGGTGTAGCTCGATGATTTCGACATGCTGGAAATATTTGGCGGCGGCGATCGCGGCTTGTTGCATCAAAATTACACCGACGGAGAAGTTGGGGGCAATGATGCAGCCTGTACTAGCTTTGTCGGCAAATACAGTGAGTTCTGCAATTTGTTGCTCAGTTAAGCCCGTTGTGCCAACGACAGGACGCACACCATAGGCGATCGCAGCGCGAATGTTTTCATAGATGATGCTGGGGTGGGTGACATCAATCATTACGGGTAATTGGGATTCTTGCGCTGCTTGGGCAAGGACAACTTCCAGATTGTTGGTAACAGGAATTTCTAGTTCACCAATGCCGACAACCTCGCCAATATCTTCGCCGAGGTGTTGACGACCGATTGCGCCTACCAATTGCATGTCTGGGGCTTGGGCAATGGTTTTAATGATTTCACGTCCCATTTTTCCAGTTGCCCCAGAGACAACTACAGGAATTTGGGTGGCGGCGGAGAGATTGGAGTTGGTCATAGCTGAATTCTAGGATTTATGAAGGAATTTAATGATTTCTTTGGCAGTAATAGTCGGACGTTCGAGATGGGGAACATGACCACTATTTTCAATCCAAACGAGTGTATTACGGGGAATGGTGGCTTGAAACTTGGCAGCGTCTTTTGTGCCGAGAATGCGATCGCAATTGCCCCAGAGAATGAGCGTATCTTGTTTTAAATAGCGTAATTGCTGAGCAAAGGAGCCATAGCCACCACTTTTAGTAAATGAAATCAAGGACTCACTCCATCGGGGCATGGCTAGATGCAGGGATGCACAGACCTCAGCATCACTAGTGACAAAGCTAGAATCGGCATAGGCTTTGAGGCTCACCTCTCGGCGCACTTTGGGGCTGCGTAAAAAATTAGTTGCCATGCGATCTAACGGCGAAATCAAAAATTTGCCTGCCACAGTGCCTTGCCGCATTCCCGCACTGCCAATCAAAATTAATTTTTCGACTACATCGGGATAGGTGAGAGCAAAGTCAATGGCGGCTGCGCCGCCCATGGATGCACCGACAAGAATAATTGGCTTTGCGATCACAGTTTTCCAGAAATAGTAAAGATGTTCTTTGATCGCCTCAGGACTAATCTGGGCATTTGGAAAACGCTCAGTTAAACCGAAGCCAAATAAGTCCATTGCCCAAGTGGGATGGGTGGCAGCTAGTTGCGGCAATAGGCGACGAAACTCCAGCAAAGAGCTATCAAATCCATGGAGCAGTAAAATTGGGGAGTTGTGGGCATGGTGCAGACCATCACAAACATAGCTAGTCAAAATTACTTCTGTGGTAAATGAAGTTGAAACTAGACAATATTCAATCTTGTCAACCATGGCGATCGATGTGGCTTCGGTAAGTTGCGATCGCAGAGAGGAAACTTCAGGAGGTAAATTCGACATGAATTATCTATTTAAAGGAAACATCTTCAGTGGGATCAGCAATAGGATTTTTGAGACTCGGTGCAGTCAGCTCAACATCTGCATGTAGTTTTGCTAGGCGATGTAGACGTATTTTGACCAGCATCGCGCCGCTAATTGTGGCATAGACACATGTAAACCCCAAAAAGAATAGCAGTATCCCGTATAAGCTACCCTGTCCTCGAAAAATAGCAATAATGGCGATCGCCATAAACGCAGTCAGGACAATATTAACGGCTGCCCAGAGAAATGCACGGCTCTTGCGAACTTGGGGATGTTTACACAAAATCAGCCATTGCAAAATCCCTAAAAATATTCCTGCCAAAACTAACCAGAGAGAATTAATCAGTAATAGGGGAATGCGATCGAAGAAATTGCTCTCAGCAAAGGAACCATCAGGATTCATCACAAATCCAAATTGGGGTGTGTAGGCGAGGCTAGTGGCAGCAAACCCAATCCAAGTCCAGCCAAATATGCTGACTAAAATCCAAATCGCAGGGGAATTTAGTAATCCGCGCAAAACTAGATATTGCATCAACCCAACGAATGCACTCACAAAAATTGCCCCACTGACAATACCAGTCGCGGTGACGCAGGTGAGATGACCAAAGCCTGTTTCACAAAGATGGGTAGCCATTAGCAGATTGCTGAAGTAATAAATACCCGCCAGACAAGCAGCAATGCCAAATATATTGCCAATCACAGCACCAACTAGCGTTGCTAGTACCCATCGCCACCATAGACCGACAGTCGATAAAGTGCGTTGTTTTTGCATTATGTGTTCCAGTGCCACTTGGGCAGACAACTTTCACAGATTTCTAGATTAGCTCTTCTGTTACAATCCTACGCAAAATTTCGGTAACTGTGGCAGCCATTCGGGCATCAATTTCAAGGGCTTCACGGACAGGATCTTGAAGATCGATGGCGGCGCGTAAGGTCATATTTAGCGATCGCAATTTTGGTACTGGCAAATCATGGGACTTAGCAAGGCGATCAATAAACTGTACACAAGCGGTGTAGGTCAGTTCGGTGCGCTTACGCTGATCACTATAACCAAATCCCATTTTCGAGATCACTACAGGCTCACTAATGAAATAAGACAACCCCAAAGCCACGATCGCCGCTTCCACATAGCGGGCTGTATCTTGCGCCATTGCACCAATCAAAGCATTTAAACTATGCCACTGCGCCGCAGGTAAGCGGTTAGTGGGGGCAAGATGGCGATGCCATGCAATCTGAGAAACCATCCGCGTCAAGTCATAGGCGGAAACTAAGTTGTCACCACGATGCAACTCCTTTGTCCCAGTGATCACATTTTTACCAGTGGGGTCGCGCAAAACTGGCTGCTCAATATAGGGAGTTTCACCATAGCGACCTTGAAATGAAAGACTTTGGTTACCTGTAATTTTTTTGAGCCAATCCTGTAAAGCTAGGGGTGTCGTAAATTGTTTAAACATTGCCGACAATCCATTGGATGTAAGTCCATTAGACTCATCATAGGCACAAATGCGCTGCGCCATTTCCCCAAAGGTACGCGGTGTTTTTTTGCCTTGAAACTCAGCAATCACACAGTTTGATATCGCTTGATTTGGTTGCACCTGATTAGCAGTACAAATCGTATAGAGCAGTGGCAAAATTTTGGTGGAACTCCAAAACTGGACATTACGGAGAGGATTGCGACCAATCCAACGCGATCGCATTTGTCCATTGACCATACTGCCAATACAAATACAAGCCTCTTGGATGCTGCTATGGAGAAACTCTAAACCAATAGTTTCAATGTGAGGGACTTCGCCGAGGGCAGGATAGGGACGAAAGCGCACACGAATTTGTGTACCCGCCAACATCGCAACTTCACCATAGGAGACAACATTCACACCGTCAGGCAAACTGGCAAGGCGATCGGCATAGGCTGGGATATGACTTAACAATGGTGATGGCGCAAAACTACGGTTGGGCAAATCTTTCTTAGAACCTGCAATACAGCCATTGATGCCACGATCCAGAAACCCTAGATAGTTAGAGTCTACTTGCCCCATATTTACAAAAATACGCTGAGCATTGGTAAATTTGGGAAATAAGCGATCGCCATCGCCAATAATTTTGAGCAAATGTCTGACTACCGCAGGACTCTGCAATAGTTCATTGGTAAGCGAGCGTGAAGTAGCATCTAAAATCGTGTCGATGCTGAGGGCATTGGCAAACTGGACAAAGGCAGTTTCCGATAACTTGCCATAGATGCCATCTACTTCACCATCGTATAGCCCTAATTTTTGCAAGTATATCTGTGCTTTTGTTAGTTCCTCAAACGAAAGCTTTACCTCTCCGACTGCCATGGAATCCCTCTATAAAAAAGCCTTAGTTTCATAGTGTATCGATTAGCCACGCGATCGCAATGTATTCCAGATCTCATATCAGGGCTTACTTACCAAAATTGCCAACGCCCAAATACAACTCGGCAACTTCAGGATCATTCAATAAATCAGAACCCTTGCCAGTAAACTCATCTTTGCCCAAATGCATCACATAACCACGATCTGCGATCGCAAGAGCTTTACGCGCATTCTGCTCCACTAAAATCACCGATGTTCCCGATTGATTAATAGTTTGAATTAGGTTGAAAATATCCTGCACCAAAATTGGGGATAGCGCTGCGGAAGGCTCATCTAAAATCAATAATTTAGGCTCTAGCATCATCGCTCGTCCCATGGCTAGCATCTGGCGCTCCCCGCCCGATAGAGTTCCTGCCCTCTGGTTACGACGTTTAGCCAATACAGGAAAAGTGTTATAAATTTTGTCCTTGAGCGCTTTGATATTGCCTCGGCTGGTGTAGCCCCCCATATCAAGATTGTCAGAAATACTCAGCGACGGAAATACATTGGCAATCTGCGGTACATAACTAATACCAAGCCTGACGATTTGCTCTGGTTTCAAACCAACTAAATTGCGATCGCCAAAGGAGATACTGCCCGAACGCACTGGCACTAATCCAAAAATAGCCTTGGCAAATGTGGATTTACCCGCACCATTAGAGCCAATCACAGTTACCAATTCCCCCTCATAAACAGCTAAATTTGCTCCTTGGAGAATATTTACGCCCTCTGTATATCCTGCCACCACCTCACTCGCATTGAGGATTAACTGCCGAGAAATTTGGTGATCACTTAGATCGGTAGATTGACTAACATTCATATGGAATTGACGAGCTTCGGGTGACATAAGCATATACAGAATATACAGCGCGAGGTGTTTATAGCAATCGGTTTTCTTGCTACAGCGCTTTGCGCTTTCTGAAAACCCAAGAGGCGGTGCGAAGCGCCGCCTCTTGGGTTTTGGGTTTGTCTCAACATAGCTGGCTGTAGATAATCTTTTCTCAGTCAAGAAATAGAGGCGCGCGGCGAAGCCGCGCACCTCTATTTCTTGGGTTATTTCTTGGGTTTATAGGTCTATTTCTTCGGTGGGAAGGGAGTATACTTACTGTTCATCGGATTATGTAAGTCTTTGTCTGGAAACTAAATGGGATGATGTAAGTCTTTGTAGAGTATGGTACAATCGCGCCCAATTTCGTTTTTTCGCACCTTTGGCTGGCAAGCATATGAGACTCCACACACATACACATCTTCGTAGTTTTGCCCTTGGGCTAGGCTCCCTTTTAGGCACTAGCACCTCTCTTCTAATTAGCTTTAGCGCGCCTACATCCGCACAGTCATTCCCCAATGATTCCTTCCCCACAGCGGCTCCTACCAACACCAGTAGTCAATATCTTGTCTATTTACCAAATGTAGCAAACATCCAACAAGCTAAAGCCATTGCTCCAGATGCCTTTGTCAGTCGTCTAGATACAGGCGAACAGGTGGTGCAGTTAGGACGCTTTAATAATTTAAATCTTGCTCAACGACGAGTCGATCAATTTAGTCAGGCGGGGTTAAATCCTCAAATTAAAACCGTCCAAGGCAAATTTGCAACCTTCCCATCACAGCCAGTCAGTTCACTACCAAATCAGTCTATTTCGGTTGCACCTATTCCTGTCGATTCTGTTCCCATTCCCAACACAAGGGTAAATGAAGCGCTTCCGGGTGTACCTAATTCTGATTTTCCAAATAATTCCATTGAAATTGTGCGTTCTCCTCAAGCCCTTCCGCCTCAAAGCCAACCGATTCCAATTCAGGCAATGCCACAATCCATGCCATCGGTTACCGCCCAAAATAATCCTGTGGGAACACCATTTCGTTACTTCGTGATTATTCCTACCAACTCCATTGCCGAATTGCAAAGAGTGCAAATGATTGCGCCCACTGCCCAAATGCGGTCTTCTCATCGTGGTACCTATATCGAGGTGCAAGGCTATCCCGATCGCAATAGTGCAGAAACCCTAAATTTAACAATTCGTCGTCAAGGTTTTGATAGCCGTGTGGCATTTTTCTAGGATAAAAAAAGGGCGTAAGCCCTTTTTTTATATAAGTAGCCATGCAGAATTATTTACACATATCCGAACTAATGGGAAGATTCTAAGAATCACCATATCCGAACTAATTACTGTGAGACTAATTGAGCCACTT
>NZ_JACJQB010000038.1 GCF_014696385.1 Pseudanabaena mucicola FACHB-723 | reverse complement strand
GTGGCTCAATTAGTCTCACAGTAATTAGTTCGGATATGGTGATTCTTAGAATCTTCCCATTAGTTCGGATATGTGTAAATAATTCTGCATGGCTACTTATTTACAAATCGGGCGGGTAAGTTTGCCCTCACAGGCTTTAAATCGGGGCGCTACGAATTAACACTAGATTCGCAAACCTTACAATTTGATATTCCTGATGGAACAGTTGGTCTATACGATCTCGGCACTTTGAAGTTAGGCAAATAATACAAACCCAAGAAGTGCCGCAACTCGCTTCTTGGGTTTTATGTCCTAAGCAAAACTTGCTTTGCTATATCGCTACGGAATCATCTTCTAAATCAATTAGCCCAATCCGAATTGCGTAGCGAATTAGCCCTGCTAAATCATGGATATTTAAGCGTTCCATCAACTGTCCTCGATGGGTTTCGACGGTTTTCACGCTAATGAATAAAGAACTGGCAATTTCTTTAGTAGTCATACCACTAGCAACTAATTTTAAGATTTCCTTTTGTCTCGGTGTTAATCGATCATCTTCTACAGAGTGAAAGGTCTGCACGTCTTGATTTGTTAATAATTCAGGTGAAGTTATTTGCTCACTAGCTTTTTGCCCAAATTTGATGCGATTGCTCAGCCTAACGGAAATATCTTCTAGAAGTATTGCCGCATCTAAACTAATCTTCTTTTCCATGGCGATCGCCTTGAGCGACTTTCGTTGCGAAAATAGTTTTAAAATGTCTTGCTGCCCATCAGTTAATCGTAGTGTTTCCGCACTACAATCAACGCTCAAAGTATCAGTAATATCATCATCTACTTCAGTTAGTAATGACTGCATTTGGGTATCAATGGCAGCTAATAATTGACTAGCCTCAATTGGTTTAGCAATATAATCATCAGCACTAATTTGGATACCTTTGTGGACTTCTTGTATTTGTAATTGACTGGTTAAAAAAATAAACGGAATATGACTTAGATCGGGATCTTGACGTACTTTTTTCAAGAAGGAATATCCGCTTAAATTAGACATATCTAGATCACATAAGATCAAGTCAGGATTGAATTTGTGAGCCATTTGGATACCTATCTGAATCTGTCTGGCTTCCAGCATCACAAATTCTTTTGTTTCCAAAATCCTAATAATAGTGTTTCGAGTTTCCTCTTCATCGGTAATTGTTAGGATTCGGCGCATGGCTTTGAGAAAATCTATTGGTCTATTTAGCCTATTTAGCTTAAGCTAATCTTGGGACTGTTGTACCAGTTAAAGGTTGGGCTACCAGGATTATCGTCTATGCCTAGCTTACTTTCCGCTCCATCAATATTGATGCGTAGTAGGTACTCTCCCACCTTAACGTTATTGATCGGGATTTCAATTATATTGCTGCTCTCTGATAAAGGTGGACGATCAAACATATAGATTGCAGGGGAGTCAGTAGTCCACTCGTTTAAGGCGATCGATACTTTCTGCTTTTCCTGTACAGTCACATCCAGTTGCACAGTCAGTAAAGCTGATCGCAAATTATCTTCCACTGCCTCTAGTTGACTCACCGTCACATTGATGATGGTTGGACATAATACAAATGCCATCACATTGGAAGTGACCGTATTGGTCATCAGTGGCGAAGTGCTAGCAAGCCGATGCAAGACCTGTATGCTTTGCACTCCTGCTCGAATTGCGGTGACTTCCGCAAGGGCAAAGGTAATTTCGCGATCTTGCACCGATAACGGTGAGAATAGTAATTCGCCGATTTTAATTTCCACCGTTTGACTTTGCAGATTGCGCCCACGAATGATGACCACGGTACCGAGTACGATTGGCTCAAAGCGATTGCCTTGGGGTAAGACCTGCTCAATATGGGGAGTTGCAGGAAAGGGTGTAATCCCTGCGGGCGAAGTGTCGCGAATTGGTAAAGCTTTTTGGAAGTTTTCTCTACCTTCAACAACAACTAAGCAAGCTCGATAAGCAATTGATAGCACATAGGGAACTTGATAAAACACTGACCAAGCTTTTGATAAATCCTCTAGGGAGATATCTACAGGCACAATGTTAATTTGTTGAATTTGATCAGCCAGATCGGAATCTGCTAAAAATGGAAAAGTGGCATCATTACAGGTCGAGCGAATTAATTCGGGCGTAAGAATACGCTTATCGGCGAGGGTACTCACCACACTTCCCAATACTCGCTGTGGTTGTAATTCGGCATCATTGCCATAGCAACTCATCATGTAATAAAGGTCAACCACTACTTGCCGATTGAGGGGATTTGCCTTGGTGCGGTTGGGGGTGGAGTCATAATTGGCTAGGGCATGGTTACTGACTACTTGATATAAAAAGATATTTACACCGACTTCTGGCGCACCCGTCGAGATGCCACCGGGAGGGAGAGTTGTGGCTCTTGCACCTTCAATATCCTGTTGAATGACTGCTTGCAGAACCCTCTGCAATGTTGCTGTTACCGTTGCGATCGCTAGATAATTACTCATCGGTATTACTCGTCGGTACTCACTAAACCTAACTTCAATGCTCGGACAATTGCTTGGGTGCGACTGGCCACCCCTAATTTCTCAAATACGCTGGTGAGATGTGCCTTGACCGTGGCGATGGTCACATGTAAGTATCGCGAAATATCCTCATTGGAGGCTCCCTTAATCAGCCAATTTAAAACCTCCTGTTCGCGATCGGTCAAGTGAATTTTGGAATGACTCTGGAGTGATCTTCCTGAATAGAAATGGAAGATGCGAAAGAAGCTAGTAGCTATGTCAGGTGGCAAGAAGATCTCATCATTCATCACTGTGGAAATTGCCTCATAAAGTTGACTGCCAATCCGCTCCTTTGCCACATATCCCCTTGCTCCTAGTTGCATTGCTCTAAATACTAATTCATCCTCACGGTGGGCGGACAAAATTAAAACTTTCCCATGATAGTCTGATCGCTTGAGATCCATAAGCAACTTTAGTCCACTATCTTCAGGGGATTTTAACTCTAATTTGACATCTAAAAGAATGAGGGTTGGTTTCTGTTCGGCGACAAGTTTGATTGCTTGGATGCAAGAAGTTGCTTCCCCCACAATTTTGAACTGGAGATAACAATCATCACTGTAAAAACTTAGTAAAGTGTGTAAACCGCGACGGAAATTAGAGTCATCTTCTACTAGTAAAACTGATACTATCTGAGCCGTTGTTGTCATAGAGCATTGGTCACGGATCGTTGGCTGTAGATCTTTACTGCTTAGTAATTGTTAACAAACTTGTTATCAATTCTTAGCAATTAATTGTCAATTGTTTGCTACTAATTTCTAAGTATTAAACTTTATCTAGAAGTATAGACTAAAGTCTAATAACCCTTAAATTTAATCCTCCCTACTGTATACCTCTATAGACATAGTTAAAGGGTGGCATATGGCATTAGACTACTTCGCCCCGGGCGTATACGTCGAAGAGGTTGATAAGGGCAGTCGTCCCATTGAAGGTATCAGTCTTAGTGTGGCGGGCTTTATTGGATTCACCGAAGATGTGCGTGGTGATGCTGAGCTTTTTCAACCGATGATGGTGACATCTTGGGATCAATACCGTGAATACTTCGCGGCTCCGGGTTCCGATGGATATACCGACTTTGATGCTTACTTGCCCTTTGCGGTTAATGGTTGGTTTGTTAATGGTGGGGGGCGTTGTTGGGTAACTAGCATTGGTACAAGGCTACCCGGGTCTGAGCCTCCTGCCCCTGAAGTGACAGCACTTCGCGTTGGTACATCTAACAACAAGCCTACCTTGATGTTTAACATCAAGCCTGCCGATGCTTCAGCGAGTCAATTAGCACTCCCTGCTACTGGCGGCGATCGCATTAAGGTGTTGATTCAAGAAAGTACACCGAAGCCTCTGCCCGATGATGCTCCTGCTGATGCTGAGCCACCCCTAAATACTGGAGAGTTCTTTAGCGTTGTGGTTACCCGTGGTGGTGAAGAGTTGGAACGCTATGACCATGTCACCATGAATCCACAGGCGGCGACTGATGTTGCTGATTATGTGGTTACTGCGATCGCAGATTCTGAATATGTCACCATCGCTGACATCTCTACCAGTGGACAGCCCCTCTCGCGCCGCCCCGCCAATGGAGCCTATGAGATTGCTCCTCCTCCCTACATTTCTTCCATCGATCGTTTTGCCCGTGACTTACTAGGTCAAAGAGATGACCGCACTGGCATCCAAGGCATGTTTGAAATCGATGAAACGGCGATGATTGCCTGCCCAGACCTCATGCGTGTCTATGAGTTGGGACTCATCGACATTGATCAAGTGCATGGTGTCATGGAAATGATGCTCAGCATGTGCGAAAACTCTTTCCCCGGCCCTGCTTTCCGCATGGCAGTCATTGATCCCCCACCGATCAAGCCATCTAAAGGTATGGAGGCAGTGCCACCTGAGCGCCAAAAACCGCAAGATGTCGCCCAATGGTTGAGCATGTTTAACCGTCGCTCCATGTTTGGCGCACTTTACTATCCTTGGATTAAAGTTGCTAATCCTCGTAAGGGTGGTAAGCCTTCCTACGTTCCCCCCTGCGGTCACGTTATGGGGCTATGGTGTCGCACTGACCAATCACGCGGTATCTTCAAAGCTCCTGCTAACGATACCCCTAGAGGCGTACTTGGTTTGGCTTACGAAACCAACATGCGTGAGCAAGAGATGCTCAACCCCATTGGTATCAACTGTATCCGTAACTTTGCTAGCTACAATCGCGGATTCAAAGTATGGGGCGCACGCACCTTGGTTGAGCCAGACAACATTCAATGGCGTTACATCAGTGTCCGCCGCTTAATTAGCTATATCGAGAAGTCGATTGAAATTGGGACTCAATGGGTTGTCTTTGAACCTAACGACACCGATCTTTGGGCGAGAGTCACCCGTACTGTCAGCAACTTCCTTGAAGGACTCTGGCGTAATGGAGCATTATTTGGCGGTGCATCTTCGGAAGCGTTTTACGTCAAATGTGATGCTTCGTTAAATACCCACGAGACGATGATGATGGGTCGCCTATATATCGAAGTTGGTATTTGTCCTGTCCGCCCTGCTGAATTTGTGATTTTCCGCGTCAGCCAGTGGTCGCCTAATAGTTAAATAATTGAGAGAGCAGAATGCCTATGGGTGTTCTGCTCTTATGTTTTCAGGATGTATCACTTTCTTAAGATTTATAAGGTGATTTCTACCGATGGATGACTTTAGATTTTAAGATAGTGATTTATCAGCACAGACCTATAATTCAGAATCTCAAGGAGGAAGAATGGCTGATCTTATACCAATTCCTAATAGTCGATACTATGTAGAATTTGATGGATTGACTGACAAACTGATTAAAAGTGTTTCTGAAGTGAGCTTTACGGGGCAAACAGCAGGACATGAAAAGCCCCTAGCCTCAACTAAGGGTGGTAAGACAATTTGGCAGAGTACATCGGCTGGTTTCGAGGAAAATCCTAACGTTACCATTGAGGTCTATGTCACTGAAGGTGATATGGACTTTTATAATTGGCTGATGACAACTATGCCCAAGAGTGAAGGTGGTCAAGGTAAGTGGGCTTCTGGCCGCAAAAATGGTTCAATTGTTGCCTATGACAGTGAAGATAATGAAGCGATTCGTTGGAGTTTAACTAACTGTTGGATTAAGTCCTACAAGGTTAGTGATTTTAACTCTGAGAGTAAGGATCTGGCTGTAGAAACCTTTGAAATTATTGCCGAACAAATTAATCGCGTTAAGTAGAGAGAACTTCTTAGTCGATCAAAATATCGATTAAATTGAATTTCAAGTTTTTGGGTTTGGTACTGATATAAAACTGATGATGAGGTTAATAGACTATGGCGAAAAATGAATTTCTAGCCTGTTCTAAATACTACTTTAATCTATCGGGTCTAGATGACTTGGTGGTTAAAAGTGTGGGTGGTATTAGCATAACTCTGCAAACTGCGGGGGATATGAAGTCCTTTGGTGTGACTAAAGCTGGCAAGTCAGCGATTCAAGCAACTGTTACAGGCGTGAGCAATGGTAAGCTTACCGTTGAGTTTGTTTGTACGGTTGGGGATGATCGATTGATTAAATGGTACAGCGCTTCCCATTCTGAAGCCCTTGGTGGCGGTGGAACTGAAACTAAAGGTGAGCGTAAAACGGGTACAATCACTCTCTACAACCAAGGTGGAGAGGCGGCGGCAACTTGGGAAGTAACTGGAGTAATGCCTTCTAGTTATAAATCAACTAAGTTAGAAGCAGGTGCGGAAGGACTTGCCACGGAGACGATCGAGTTTGTCTATGAGTCTTTGCATCGCAAAACATAGAGATTGAGCATGAGTGACGCTGCGCGTCACTCGTCTTTGTGTTCAACACAGGAGCTTTCATGACAGACGAACCACAAATTGAATTTTTAACTAATTCACGATTTTATGTAGAGATTACCTTGCAGGGTAGTCTAGAGAAAATCGATGGTTACTTTATGGAATGTAGTGGCCTATCGCGTACTCAAGAGGTAATTGAGATTGTTGAGGTGACTCCGCAGGTGTGGGGAAAGAATAATTCGACAAAGGGGCGGGTGGTACGCACGAAAATTCCCGGCAATGTCAAAAGCGATAATATTATTCTCAAGCAGGGTTTGACGCTCTCAATGACGATGTGGAACTGGTTGAAAGCTGTAGAAGATGGTAACTGGGCGCAACAATTTCGGGATGGTGATTTGACTATTTATGATCAAGGTTCGATTGAGAAAGCCAGATTTAGGTTTAATGGAGCTTGGCCAGTAAGGTATAAATTATCTGATTTTAAGGCTGATAGTGCGGAGTTTGCGGTTACTGAGGTAGAGTTAAGCGTGAGAGACTTTTTACGAATTAGTTAACGGAATAGTGGGTTGATATTTATGATTCAAACTGAGTTTGAATTTACTCTACCTAAGGGCTATGTCGATAGCGATGGGAATTTGCATCGTAAGGGTGTAATGCGTCTATCAAGGGCGATCGATGAGATTACGCCGATGCGTGATCCGCGTGTGAAGACTAATCCTGCCTATGCGACGGTGATTATTTTAGCTAGGGTAATTACGAAGCTGGGGGGGCTAGATGAGATTAATGCGATGGTAATTGAAAATCTCTTTGCGAGTGATCTTAGCTATTTACAAAAGTTTTATCGTCAGATCAATGAGCTAGAGGAAGCAGAAACCTAAGCAAGAAGATCACTTTGTGAGCTAGCTTCTTGGGGCATAAAAAATTAAAAATGGCGTAGCTATTTTTAATTTGGATATTAGAGAGATTTTTTGAGGCGATCGCAAAGAGTTTTGACTACCTTAATACGGGCAAATTTTTTGTCGTTTGCCTCGACCATATACCAAGGTGCAAATTCGGTACTGGTGCGTTCGATCATTTCATTGGCGGCGAGTTCGTAATCATTCCATTTGGCACGATTGCGAAAATCTTCATCGGTGATTTTATAGTGCTTGTAGGGGGTTTCCTGCCGCAGTTGGAAGCGGCGCAATTGTTCATCGGGGTCAATATGTACCCAAAATTTGAGTACCAATGTGCCATGGTCTTGTAACTGTTGCTCAAAGTTGACGATTTCATTGTAGGCTCGCATCCATTCGGGTTCTGAGGCAAAGCCTTCCACCCTCTCGACTAGCACCCGCCCATACCAACTGCGATCGAAAATGGTGACGCGCCCTGCCCTTGGTAAATGTCGCCAAAATCGCCATAAATAATGATGCGATCTCTCTTCATCGGTGGGAGCAGCGATGGGAATCACTTGATAGTCGCGGGCATCGAGAGCCGAGGTAATGCGGCGAATAATTCCTCCTTTACCTGCGGCATCCCAGCCCTCAAAGACGAGAATGATCGATTTACCGATCGATTTAGCTTGACGGAAGAGGAGATTGAGCCGACCTTGATATTTTTCGAGTAATCTCTTGTATTCTTCTTCGCTGAGGCTTTGTTCGAGATCGAGGGTGTCGAGGATTGTGTAGGGATTTTCGATGAGGGTGGGAGGGGGAGATATTTTAGTTTCTTGAGTATTGTCGGTGGCGAGACGTTTGGAGATGAGGTTGAGGATATGTTTACCGACGGTGATACTGCGATATCTCTTGTCAGATCCCTCGACGATGATCCAAGGTGCTTCGCCTGTGCTAGTGGTGCGGATTGCATGTTCGGAGGTGCGGCGAAATTTGTCGTATAGCTTGAAGTGTTGCCAATCGACATCGGTGACGCGCCAACGGGTTTCAGGATTTTTCATCAGCGCTTTTAAACGGTCAGATTGCGCCTGCTTACTAAGGTGAAACCAAAATTTGATAATTAAAGCTCCATCATCGACTAATTCCTTTTCAAAGCTATTGATTCGCATGAGGGCAACATCGAGGTCAGCAATTTTGGTTTTGCCATAAACGCGATCGATGATCGGGTGGGTATACCATGAGCCGAAGAGAATGCCGATTTTGCCCTTAGGAGGGAGAACTCGCCAGAACCGCCATGCTTCAGGGCGTTCCCGCTCTTCGTCAGAAGCTGCGCCAAAGGCATGGGTTTCTAGATGCCGAGGATCAATCCATTCATGGAGAAGGTTGACGGTTTCACCTTTGCCTGCGCCATCAACACCCCCGATTAAGATAATGACTGGGAAGGAAGCGTTTTTGAGTTCTTCTTGTATTTCTAGGAGTTGAATCCGTAATGTGGATTCCTGTGCTTCATACTCAGATTTACTGATTTTGTGTCCTATTTCCGCAGATTCAAACATAGTATGAGTACCTCCCCTCTCTACTTTGAGCGTGAGAAAAGTGCTGAACTAATGAGAATCAGCCTTTCCCAGAATTCTATATTAGATTCAGGAGATTTGCTCCATTGTGTTGAGAAACTTTATGACGGCTGTATCAAAGGATTCAGGCTCGACGAGAAATGCCCAGTGGTTGCCAGTGACTTCGCAGTTTGGGTCATCATGGATTAAGGGTTTGTGACTTCTAGACTGGTGCCACATATTTTACAAAACTTCGCATCGGGATCATGCAAAGACAATCCGCAACCAGAGCAGACTGACTTTTGCATCGTTTTATGGTTTTGTTCACTGCTTTGATTTGCCGTTTTAATCAAGCGTTTAAATAATTCGCCTAGTTGGACGGGAATGAGGGCAACACCTGTCAATACCATTAATACTGTGGTGAGTTTTCCTGCGTCAGATTGGGGCATGACATCGCTATAGCCGACAGTTGTCATTGTGAAAATGGAGAAGTAGAAGGCATCAAGAAAGTTATGGAATTTGGGATTATTCGGATGTTCAATTTGGTATACCAGTCCTGAAAAGACAAATACGATCGCAAATAGAGTGAATATAATCCGAAAGAGAATGGCGATGTCTTCGGTTTTGGGCTTAAACAGTGATTGTGACTCGACTAGGCGAATCAGGCGTAAAATCCGAAACCAGCGCAGTAGGCGGATGAAGGCGACATCGACTGCGCCGAGAAAGAAGGGCAAAATTGCCACAAGATCGATGAGGGCATAGAAACTAAATAGATGTTTGAATTTCTGTTCAGCGACTAATAGGCGTAAAAAATATTCCAGAACAAATATGGCTAGAATGCAGTCATCGAGCAAGTTGAGACGATGGCGCGTGACTTCGGAGATGTCATAGGTTTGGGCGACAAAACTAACCGCCGAGGCAAGCACAAGCACTGCGATCGCAATATTGATCAGTTTGCCAATAGGTGTAACAAGATCATCAAGATAGAAGCTAATCTTTTGGCTGATTTTTTGGTTTAGCATGATCCTGTGTTTGAGAGCAGAGATTCGATGCCGCGACGTTGATATAAATTGATTTGCCGATGGCGGGAGAATCTTGATTTCACCTTGGATGTGGTTAATAGCTCGGTAACTTCGCTGATGGGGAGTTGCAAAATTGTGGCGGCATCTTCAGGAGAGAGCCATTGATGACCAAAGAGAGCCATAATCTGCTCGTCGCTAGTCTGCAAAATTTGGGTTAAGAGTTTTTGCAGCAATAGCCAACAGGCGAGCGCATCGGATTCAGCACGGTGCGACTTACCCACATCAAAGCCATAGTGTTTGACTAATTTTGGCAGCGATCGTGATGGCAAGTTGGGTAACAATAGCCGTGATAGTTGGACGGTGCAGAGCTTAGCACTAGCTTGAAACTCAAGCCCCATTCTTTGATATTCCTGTTGGAGAAAGGCATGATCGAAACCAATGTTGTGAGCCGTTAAAATGCCTGTCTGTAAAGTGGGCAGATATTTAGGTAGAACCTTGTCTGCGCTTTCCGAGCCGACAAGTTTGGCATCGGTCAGCCCCGTTAATTGCGTGATTTGCTCAGGCAGTGGTATTTGTGGATCAATAAGATCGGTTAATGTTTGCTGAATGCCATCCTTGAGGGTGGCTTGGACAACGGCAATTTCGATAATGCGATCGCGATCGCTCTTTGCGCCTGTGGTTTCTAAATCAACTACGGTGAATAGCTCGGTGCTGATTTGTCGATAGTAAGCCAGCAGTGTGGTGGAGCGATGGGCATTGATGTTCATTGCATTGGGGCGAGGTTAATGTCGAGAATACGAATATTGATCTAAAGTTAGGAGGATGCCCTGTGAAAGTTGATCCGTCTAATGCAGAACCTCGAACAAATCATAGCCCAAGAAATTGATCTCCGACCTGAACAGATCAAAAATGCCCTAGAGCTATTTGCTGAAGGAGCAACGATTCCCTTTGTGGCGCGTTATCGTAAAGAGCGCACTGGAGAGATGAATGAGATTCAGTTGCGAGATTTGCAAGATCGCTATGCTTACCTTACTGAATTACGCGATCGCAAAGTTGTCATTCTCCAATCAATCGCCGATCAGGGCAAGCTTACCGATGAATTGCAAGCCAAAATTGCTGCCTGTCTTCAAAAGACGGAACTCGAAGATCTCTATCTGCCCTATCGCCCTAAACGTAGAACCAGAGCGATAATTGCGAGAGAAAAAGGGCTAGAACCATTGGCGATGGCGATCAAAGCTTTTAATCGTCCGCAGGTTAGTCCTCCCCCATTAATGCAAGAAGCGGCTAAGTATGTATCGGCACAGGTGAAAACGGCAGAGGAAGCCCTCAAAGGTGCTGCTGATATTTTGGCGGAAGAAGTGGCGGAAAATGCGGAATATCGAGCCTATATTCGCGAATATTTGATACATTCAGGAGTATTTGCCTCACAGATCAAACCCATGCACACAGTTGGCACGACTAAGTTCGAGATGTATCGCGACTATCGCGCCAAGGTAAAAGCAATCGCTCCCCATAATCTGCTTGCGTTGTTGCGTGGCGAAACTGAAGAGATATTGAACTTGTCCCTAGAGTTTGATGAGGATTATGTATTGACTTACTTAGAATCGGCGCAAATTCGCACGAAAAACTCCACTATTAGGCAGTTTTACCAAGATATGCTCAAGGATGCCTTTACTCGCCTAATCAAAACCTCGACGATCGCCGCCGTGATTGCTGAAAAGAAAGCTTGGGCGGATGGGGAATCGATCAAAACCTTTGAAGCGAATTTACGAGATTTATTACTCGCTGCCCCCGCAGGTATGAAGCCCACCCTCGCGATTGACCCCGGCTTTCGGACAGGTTGTAAAACGGCGGTGATTAGCGAGACGGGGCAGTTTTTGGAATATCAAACCATCTTCCCGCACCAAGCTCAAGGACAAAGGGAACAAGCGGCGCGTACCGTCAAAAATTTGATCGCTAAGTATGGGATTCAATTAATTGCGATCGGCAATGGTACGGCAGGACGTGAAACTGATGCCTTTGTGATGGAAGTAATTCAAGGGCTAGCTAATCCGCCGATCAAAGTGATGGTTAATGAGTCGGGAGCTTCAATTTATTCCGCTAGCCCCGTGGCAATTGCCGAATTTCCTGACCTCGATTTGACCGTGCGTGGTGCGGTGAGTATTGGGCGCAGACTGCAAGACCCCCTCGCCGAACTGGTTAAAATTGATCCTAAATCCATTGGTGTGGGACAGTATCAACATGATGTCGATCAGAAATTGCTGAAAAAGAAGCTAGAGGAAACCGTTGAGAGTTGCGTGAATTTTGTTGGTGTCGATTTAAATACCGCATCAAAGGAGCTACTTACCTTTGTTTCGGGGCTGAGTGCCACGGTTGCCAATAACATCGTTACTTACCGCAATCAAAATGGGGCATTTTGCGATCGCAAACAGCTTCTAAAAGTCCCCAAACTCGGTGCAAAAGCCTTTGAACAGGCGGCAGGATTTTTACGGATTCGGGGCGGTGATCATCCCCTTGATAATACGGCTGTGCATCCCGAAAGCTATAGGGTGGTTGAAGCAATTGCCCGTGACTTGAATGTGCCACTATCGGAAATCTCGCAAGCCGCCGATAAGCTGAAGACCGTTAACCTTAAAAAATATGTCACTGAGGCAATTGGTGAGCCAACCCTTCGCGATATTCTCCGTGAATTAGAAAAGCCTGGGCGTGATCCGCGTGCGGAGTTTAAATATGCCACTTTTAGCGATGCAATTCAAAAGATGTCCGATCTAGAAATTGGCATGGAAATTGAGGGAATTGTGACGAACGTGGCAAATTTTGGGGCATTTGTTGATATTGGCGTGCATCAAGATGGACTAGTACATATTTCACAACTAGCCGATCGCTTTGTCAGTGATCCTAAGCAAATCGTCAAGGTCGGTCAGGTGGTGAAGGTGCGAGTTTTAGAAGTGAATGAATCACTGAAGCGAATTAGCCTATCAATGCGCTTGTGATCCTATCTTTATCGCAACTAAAAAAAGCTAAAGGTGGCGCTTTGAGCCACCTTTAGCTTTTTTTAACTGAGCGAAGTTCTCAACTCTTTTTCTTTCTCAATTCGCCATTTATGGCTTTCCCACTTTTCTGTTTTGCCTTCTCTAGCCAATATTTTGCCATTCTCATCATTTCTGTTAGTGATAGAGACAGATAGATCTGTTTTGTCTGTCATTTTCTCAGTGGGGTCATTTTTTGTTAAGGTAGCCTCGACCTCAGATGTCAATTGATGGGCGGGGCCATCCGTTCTTCTAGCGGCTCCTTTACCTTTCATGGTTAACTTGCGTTGCATTACTTGTCCGCCACTGATATTTCCAAAACTCTCAATCATTGGTTTCCTTTGTAACTCCTCCTCCTCTGGAAACTCCTCTCTTTGAATTGAGTTTTCCTGCATTGGAGAACTAATCTGCGGAACTTGAGCGGCTTTCAAACGATTTTGTGACTTTCTCTGAATTGATGCCGTAGATGAATCAGTAGTTGGAGATGCTATTAATCTAGCTAGCACATTTTCCGTCGAAGCTGGTCTAGATTGGTGTGTCACATCTTCATCTACATCCTCGGTTTTTTGGGGTGCAAAGCCTCTAGTTTGCAAATTTAGGGTTGTGGGCTGGACAAAATTGGTGGATTGCGAAGCTTTGGGAGCGTAAGGACGATTCACGGTATTACCACCTAAATTTGCGTGCCGATATTCTCGCATGAAAAACAAATGAACAATGTTACGAGTTACGGCAAACAGTCTGTTTGAGATATGATCTGCTCAGAATTACACTCACAACACTAGCCATGCCGACCAAAAAATTTGTTGCGATCGCAATTTTCTGTGTGACATTAGTGATTTTGATCGTCTTTGGCGAATCCGCTCGGACTCAAAATATTCCTGACTTGAGTTTGGCTGAAGCCCGTCCTAAAAACGCGCCCGTGAAACCTAATCGCGTCTCACAGACGATCAACTTCTCTCCAGAAATCAACAATTTTGCTCCCGTCGCAGGTTGTGAAGTGAAACCGCCAGCTAATCCTTCTTTACCAGCCAAGCTGACACAGATTCCCATTTCCTTAGAGCGATTTCGCAAACCTTTCCCAGTTCTAGATCCAGTTGCTAAGCCCGTTGGAGATCCAGAGATGGAAGCAGTTGCCGAGCCAACTACAAAGGAAAAGCTCCCTGCTGCTGCACCTAAGCAACCTGCCTATAGTCCCCGTGAAGTGATTGCCCTAGCAGCAAATTCTAACTATGGCGATCGCTACCTCTCAGACTTAAAAGGAAATCCTGCAAATCTCCAGCCGATTATCGTTCTCCATGAAACTGTTGGTTCTGCGAATAGTGTGATCAACTATTTCCAAGCTTTTCAAAGTAATGAAGACAATCAAGCCAGTTACCATACAATGATTGCCCTAGATGGTACGGTGATTTACTTTGTGCCACCCGACAAACGTGCCTTTGGCGCAGGAAATTCTGTATTTGTGAGTGGCAATGCTAAGGAAGCGATTCAAACTAATCCTAAATATCCTAGTTCAGTGAACAACTTTGCCTATCATATTTCCTTAGAAACCCCTGCCAATGGTATTCACAATGGACGCACCCACGGCGGCTATACTGATTTGCAATATCAATCTCTAGCATGGCTAGTGGCAAAGACTGATGTTCCCCTAGAGCGGATTACGACCCATCGTGATGTCGATCGCTCTGGCTCACGTATCGACCCACGCAGCTTTAATAATGCCCTATTCCAAAAGTTGCTTAGTGAATATCCGCGCACTAAAGAAATTGCGATTGGCTGCGCAGCTCTCACACCTTAAAAGCCTAGCGCTCTTGCTCCTTGGTAAAAAACAAAGCTCGTGATCCATGCTAGCGCCAGTGACCAAAATACCGATAGCATCGCAAATTTGATGCTTTTTGACTCGCTCTTGATCACGGCAATGGTGGAGAGACAAGGCACATAGAGCAAGGTAAAGAGCATAAAACTATAGGCTTGTACCCAATCAATCTGCTGGGCGATTGCATTTGCTAAGTTGCCATCTTCGGCTTGACCATAAATTACTGCTAGTCCTCCTAAGACAATTTCTTTGGCGATAAATCCAAAAAATAAAGCGACGGTAAGTTGTGGATTGATTCCTAAGGGAGCAAATAGCGGCTGTAATGTTTGCCCGATGATTCCTGACAAAGTTTGGGAACTAGCGGTTGGTACATTGGTCGGTAGGTTGTTTAATAACCAGATTGCCACCACTCCAAAAATAATAAATTTGCGCGACCAAATCCAGAAATGTTTGACCTCACACCATGCCCTCACCAAAATCTGCTTGAAGGTTGGGAAGCGATAGGGCGGTAGTTCCAGCATTAAAGGCTCTTGACTAGGAAACTTGCCCTTAAAAATGGCGGCAGTGAGCAAGGCGGCGGCAAAACTGAATAGATAGAGGCTAAAGATGACTTTGGAGGAATGTTCGGGGGCAAACAAGGCTGTCGCCATAAAGAGGAATACGTTTAACCTTGCGGAACAAAGGGAAAAGGGAATGATCAACATCGATAGCATTCGTAACCCTTGCGATCGCATCACCCTTGTTCCCAAAATTGCAGGGACATTACAGCCAAAACCCATGAGTGACATTACAAAGGAACGCCCATCTAATCCCAGACGTTCCATCATTGCATCCATCAAAAAGGCGGCTCGTGATAGATAGCCACTATCTTCGACAATTGCCATAAATAGGAAAAACAGGAAAATGACGGGCAGAAATGCGGCAACGGTGCTGATACCAACATAAATGCCATCTATTAAGAATCCCTTGATGAAAGTTGGTAAAGGTGAGAGCAAAGGCTCTAGAGCCGATATTTTCAACCAATCCAAGCCCTGATTCATCAGCTCTTGTAACGGTGTGCCGATCGCATAGATGGCTTGAAATACAAGATACATTGCTCCAAAGAACAGTGGCAACCCCAAAAATGGATGTAGCAATATGCGATCGAGGCGATTAGTCCATTGATCCGTAAGGCGGAGGGGCATATCCACCGCACCCTCTAGGATTTGTTTTAGCTCTTGGGTAAGTTGCTGATCATTGAGTAAATTCTGTTCTAGTCCTTCTACCTTCACTAAATCAGGATGCTGTTGGAGTAATGTCGTAATTTTTGCGATCGCAGATTGATAGCCCATCCCATACTTGGCACTAATTGATAGCACAGGCATTTCCAGTCTTTGCGACAATAAATCAGGCTGTACCTTCACCCCAAACCGACTCGCTTCATCCGCCATATTTAGCAGTAATACCGCAGGTATCCCTAATTTCTTGATCTGCAATGGCAAAATCATCTGCCGATCAATCTGAGTAGTATTGAGAATAATTAGGACTAAATTAAGGGGAGTTTTTTCAAGAAAAGATCTGACTACGGCTTCATCTTCAGAAAAGCCGCGTAAGTCATAGATTCCTGGTAAATCAATAACCTCCGTTAACTCATTACCCAACTTAACTTCCGCCATCATCAGATCGACAGTAATGCCCGGCCAGTTACCAATATGGGCATGGGAACCAGTAAAGCGGTTAAAAAAAGTTGATTTACCTGTATTTGGCATTCCCAAAACTGCAATTTGCATCATGCACTTGCACCAACACTTGTGACCTCAATATGACGAGCATCACAACAGCGCAGCATCACTTCAGTCATCCCCACCTGCACATGTAACGGCCCCCGCATCCATCCACGTCTTAGCATGTGAATAGTTTGCCCTTGACGAAATCCAAGGGCATTGAGTCGGGGCTGGAGGTATGGATCGACATCAATGGTGACGATTGTGGCTGATTCTCCAGCTTGGAGGTCGGCAAGGTGGGAGTTAGGCATTGGTTTGGGCATTAACTATGCTTAAATATTGACTATTATTCTCAATAATAAACTAATTTTATTCAATAAAAATTTAATTTTTTTGTACTGCATGTAGCAAAAAAAATTTTGCTTATGTAGCGGTTTTCAGTCTAGTAAGGTACTAGCTCTAGCTGAAGAAGGGGCTTAAGCCCCTTGTCTGTAACTCACCAGCAAGCATGAGAATTGTTATATAGCTACCGCCACTTATTTTAGGTGGGCAGACTTTACTCTAGTTTGTCTACTGCCTTGAGGAAAGCGCGTTTCGCTGCCACTTTATTTTTGCGATTGGTGTAGCGTTTAAAACTTTTTATGTCACGGTGGCGCGTCAACTCCATCGCCAATGATGGATCTAGCTCATACTTGACAATCAAATTTGTAGCAAAAGTATGTCTGCCGCGATGGGAATGCAAATCAATTCCTGTTTTTTCGGCGAGATCATCCATCACATGACGTACCCCCCAATAGGTGAGCCGCTTGCCATAGTTACGATTCGATAAGGAGATAAACAGAGGTGATCCAGGTAATAGCTCATCACCTCTGTAGGTGCGCCAAGCCAAATATTCATCTAAATGCTGCAATCCCAACTTAGTTAAAGGAACTTCTCCTTTGCTATCCCATTTCGCAATCGGTATGACTAATTCTCTTTCACAGTAATTCTCAATATTCAAATTACATAGTTCTTCGCCACGCAAGCCGTGCAACAACACCGTAAATATAGCGCGATCGCGTTCTGGGAATTTACTTAACTCAATCGCTGCATAAATGCGGATGACTTCATCATCATCCAAGTCCTTGGATACCGATTCAGGCAATCGTTCTAATTGAATGCCAATTGTGGGGTCAGCGCTGACATATTCTGACAGTAATAGCCAGCGATAAAAGGACTTGAGGGTTTGTAAGACCCGATTAACTGAACTCAGTGCTAATTGCCGTTCACGAATCAAAAAGTTTTTAAATTGGGTAACTTTGCGGCGACTCACCTCTGTCCAAGGCAATTCACACCAATCCATAAATATTTTTAGATCCGCTTGATAGGCGCGGCGACTTTTGGGTTGCAAAGATCGAGAATCAAGAAATTCATCAATGCGGGCTTGACGCAGATCGAGAGATTTTGCCTGTGCTGTTGTTTCATTTCCATACAAAATTAAGACTGGCTCAGGAACAGGACGATTTTGCATATTTATACCTCTCTAGCGATGATTAGCTCGAAAAATGCTCAAGCAGTGCATCCGCTTCCAATTTATGTCCTTGGGGAATGGGGATGCGAATAGTTTGGATTTGTCGCCCAGCCCGTGAAGGATAACTGACGTAAAAGCACAAACATTCACAACTGTTCCCATCTTCTGCCCAGAGGTCTACTTGCTCTAGTCTTGTTTTCCAATAATTCCAGCGTACGAAATTATCACAGAAATAGATCGCAGTATTGCCAATCCAAGCTTCGCTTATTTGAAAGCGATGACGTTTGGTAAATAGGAGCGGTAGCCCATAGGTGACGATTGTTAATAGCACCATTAGCGTCAACAGTACTAAAAATACAACTCCCCCTGCCTCTGGATCAAATATCCAGAAGCCGCCACCAATTAGCAGTGACCAAACGCCGACGATGAGCAATAGTTGCGATTTTTCTGCCACTTGTTCCTGTTGTTCGGTGGCGATATAGCGTTCCCATTCGGTTTCGGTATAAGTCCAATGGGCAAGGAGATTTCTACCTTGGAGCAGTTGATCAAGAGCTTTGGCATTCCCCCAGAAAAATACGGTGACGACGGCGGCGGTGATGGCGATAAATAGGGCGATAAATGCGATCGCAAATCCCCCCTCCATGCCGTCCATTTCCAGCAGACTCGGCAAAAACATAACAACTGTCGCCACGATCGCGACAGTTGCGGAAACGGCTGCGCCAGTTCGCATTGGGTTTGGTGGTTTAGCCTGCATCTTGGTCTTGTTGGATAATATGGCGTATTACTATATGGCAATATACTAGAAATAAAGTATGATGGGTATATAGTTATGTATACTCAATATTCAAATCAAATATTCAAATCAATTTCTGCAATATTATGTCACTAAATTCTTCTGCCTTAACTCAGGTCGCTGACTACTTTAAAGTGTTGTCAGAGCTGAGTCGGTTGCAAGTGTTATGTTCGCTCAAGACTAGCTCTAAGAATGTTACGGAAATCATGGAAGAAACAGGACTAGGTCAAGCTAATGTTTCTAAGCATTTAAAAATACTAGCTCAGGCAGGTATTGTTTCGCGCACACCACAAGGGGTCAGCGTTTATTATGAGATTGTTGAGCCATTCATTTTTGATCTCTGTGAATTGGTGGGCAACCGTCTATCATTACGTCTGGAAGAACAGTCGCAACAACTCAAGCAATTAGATGTTTTACGTCGCTCAGTACCTGCGATCACCAAGAGTACCAAGACCAAAGCCAAAACCCATGCCTGATTTCTCTATGCAAAACTCCAATAGATAAAGGCAGTGTTTCGCGCCGCCTTTATCTATTAGAAGATGGATCACAGCTTAGACCCGCAACTTGGGCAGTTCTACGGGCAAGAATTCTGCCTTCGGTCGTACCGCTAATGGTCAAGATATCCTTAGCATCTAGATGGATATCAACGGCACTGATAGAGGCTTGCGAGTTCGCTAAACTTTTGCCATTAAGATCATTAATGCGCTTACCAAAAGTATTGAATGTCCATAGTTTTGTTTGTCCATCGTCGCCACCACTGACCAAATTGCAGCCCTGAGAGCTAAAGGCGATCGCTCGTACAGGTTTACCACCATGAGCCTCTTTCCAAGCATCTACTAATTGGCAAGGGCGATTGCTTTGTAAATTGTTTGATAAACAGGAACGCAGATCCCAAACCGTCATATAGCCTTGATTGTCGCCAGTTGCTAATAAATTGTGGTTGCGATCGGGTACGGCAATACTTTGAATGTAATCATCCTGTCCGCCCCTGTTGGGATATTCAATAGTTTTGACCGTATCGTTGCGCCAATTCCACAGCACTAATTGATTAAATCGACCTGCGATCGCAAGGGTGCTGTCGTCCTGTCCCACCATTGCGATCGCATTGATCGCAAAGTCAAACTTCTTGAC
This sequence comes from Pseudanabaena mucicola FACHB-723, assembly GCF_014696385.1. Classification (GTDB taxonomy): domain Bacteria; phylum Cyanobacteriota; class Cyanobacteriia; order Pseudanabaenales; family Pseudanabaenaceae; genus Pseudanabaena. Next base: position 14,311 of record NZ_JACJQB010000038.1, on the reverse strand, counting down.
TTGACTGGGCTGTGTGGGTGGATTGGTAAATAGATTTTGCAAATCCCATCGCAACACTGTGCCACTCCCATGTCCACTAAACAGAGTGCGGGCATCGAGGGTATACTCTAGCCCAAACACCCGATCATCAGCTTGATTGATAAAGGTGGCAATCGGCTGTTTATTTTTGGCTTGATAGTCCAAAATCTGAATTTCGCCATTTTCTAGACCGAGGGCAACCAAATCATTCTGTACAGGACGATATTGGACAGTCCGAATTGCTTTAGGAGCTTCGGTGACAGTACCACGGTCAAAACCTTCAAAGGGATTAGAGAATCCACCCACATCCCAGAGCCTAATTGTGCGGTCATTAGAACTACTCATCGCTCGATTGCCAGTGCCATCGAACCGCACGGAAGTGACTGCTCCCTGATGCGCGGGAAATGGATTGTTGGGGTTGAAATTTGATAACCAGCCCAGTAATAAGAACAGGATGACTAGTGTCAGGATTGCCCAAAATAGAGGTATGAATGGTTTGACAACGACTTCAATTGTTTGCACTTCATCAATCGTATTCACCCGCGTATCTTGCCAATTAGCCTTGACTAACAGATTTAGCTTGTTGACTTTACCCAGCCAAGGGCGAGCTTTGTCCACCCGAAGCTGAAGTTCAGTTTTACCAAAGGGAGTAATCTCTGCATCATTGGGTGAAATTTCAAAGGAAAAATCTTCGTAATCACTAGAGTTCACATTCTCTAGATCGAAATTAATGGTTTGCGATAGATTACTGTTATTGACTGCTGTTAAGCCAAATATAGCAGGGGATGCTTGCCATATTTTCCACCATAATTTCCATGGGCGCTTGGAGGGGATAGTTTGTAATTTGGGCTCACAAATAACGGTTAAATCACCCTTGGGCAGTACCTCAACGTTAGATTTTAATTGCGAAGGTAAGCCATTGGTATGGACAATATCGATGGTGAGGGGATAGGATTTTGCGATCGCATCCTCATTAAAGGGCAAAGTGCAAATAAAAGCGGTGCGAAACTGCATCCCTGCTTTGACCGTAAACTGTTGGGTATTTCCTTTAGGAAACCAAGAATCAGGTAAATCGAGACACCGCAGAGTGACGTTAGTATTTTGTTGACTAGGATTAGTAATTAAGATCGGAATTTCCAGATCATCAAGGGGGATGACCTGTAGCTTTTGAGAAGGTATTTCTGCCTTTAAGATGGAACGCCCTGCCCCCTCTTGGAGATTGATGCGTAATACTTCACGGTTCTCTTCTCGCAACTCGATCGAAAAAGCTCGCACTGTAATATTCATCATCCCCGTAAACCCTGAGATGGGTGTTTCAATAATAGAAACTACAAACTCCACTAAGTCCCCTGGGGGAATCTTGACACTAACATCTGGGGAAATCGTATACCATTCATAGCCAACATCTTGGGTATCTGCGCCAGCAGCTACTAACTCGACCTGAAAGCTTGCAAATTGATTACTATCATTAACAACAACCACAGGAAAAGAATTTTTGGTAGAGCCAATTTTAAAATTTAATTCCTTTTGCGGTATTTCTAAACCAATTTGATTTGCTGACATGGTTCTATTCTCCTATCTTTGATTAAATACTTAATGTTGCGTGGAACATTCTAAGCCCCTCACCCCCCAGCCCCCTCTCCCTAGAGGAGAGGAGAGCAAGACTGATTTTTCTGGTTCCCCTCTCCCCTTTTGGAAGAGGGGCTAGGGGTAAGGGCAATCATTTACTACGGGCGGCTCTAGCCCGATTTAAAATAGTTTGTAAAGAATTTGTCTGTCCTAGTTGTGATGCGATCGCAACTTTTTTGGCTTCATCCTTTTCCTCGCGCAGCTTGATTAATTGACTCTTCATGCCGTTTTGTCGTGCCACAACGGTACTGCCCATCTCTTGAAACACTCTTGCCATCTGTCCAAGCTCATCTTTGCGCTGAGCTACTGTCGCTAGCTCTTCAGGATCGAAGGATTCCTCTTCGATTTCTTTGGCAGCTGTCATCAGATTTTTGATCGGTTTTAATAGCCATGCCGAAATAGCAAGCCCGATGAGAATATTTGCGCCCAACATGGTGATGATAATGATCAAAGTGAAACGGTTATTGGTGTCAATTTCTTGCATGAAAATTGACTTAGGTACAATAATTCCCACCGACCAATCTAATTCCAAATTCTTCCCTAATCGCTGTGTACTCAGAATATATTTCTCGCCATTAGAATCAAATTCAACCACCTGTAAGTCTTCTAGCTTCTCAAATCCTCCTAGTTGCTGTTGAATTGCTAAGCCAGCATTTTGCAGATTGGCATCTTTACTTTGAGATATATCAAAACGATTCACTGAAGTTCCATTAACCTCAAAGATTGGCAATTCTGAAGTTGTGGCGACAAGCTTGCCATTTCCTTCAGCTAAAAAGACATGCCACTGATCGCTAGGGCGAGTTTGCAGCATAAACTCCTTGATTTGCTTGAGTGAAATATTGATGCCGACGACTCCTTGCAAACTGCCACTAGCGGTATAGATGGGTGTGGCTTTGGTGGTGGTTAATTCGTTGTCAGTGGTGCTAACAAAAATGGAACTCCAAATCGGTTTGCCTGAATCTTTAGCAGCTACATACCAAGGTCTGGGGCGATGATCATAGATCTCATTTTTAACTAACTTACCCCTGACCCCATTACGACTGAGTTCATAGGTGGGACGGTTTTCACCATTTTTATCTTCACGGATGCGTAATAAAAATTCAGAGTCCTGATTGTTTGGGTTTTGTCGTTCAATGCCGACCATAGTTCCATCTTCATTACCATAAAAGAGAATGTTTTGGGCATTGAGTTCGCGCACCGTATTAAATATCTCTTCTTGGACTTGACGAATATCGTTAGGATCAACGCTGCCATTGCTCAAGGCGGTTGCCAAAGATTGATTAATTCGCATGGACTCCTTGAGATAATCACTGACCTTAAGTTCAACGCGATAGTTTAAGTTATTGCAAAGTTGGCGGGTTAACTTCTGCACTGCTTTTTCGCTGCCAAAGAAGGAAATTAAGCCAGTCAAACCAACTGCGACGGTGATTTGGATGCTAAGCACAAGGGGAACAACCTGTCGAATTGATGCCATAGTATGGATACCCTAGATGTAGAAAATGATGGAGATAGTTGCGAGAAATAATTTAATGGAGATAGTTTATGACTGGAGAGATCTCCGCTATGGAGCTGTATCAACCATATTGGTAATTCGCCTCTGATCGCTGGTGGTGGCTAGTTCCATTTGATATTGGGGATTGATCTGCATGGATTGATGGATTTCCCACCGTTGCGCGGCATAGTTGAGAATGTTTATGCCCAATTCTTGACAGTTGCGGATCGTGGATCTCGATAAATCTTGTGGGGATTCACCGCTCCAGACTGGCGATAATTCTCCAAAAATGATGATAACAGCGTCATTACCCATAATCTGCATTGGCTGTTCGATGATTCCTGACAGTTGCGGTAATAGGAATGGTTGACTACGGAGGGGATGTTGAGTAGGAAGATCTGAGAAAGACTGTAACTGGTTACCTAGGGGTAAACGTTCCCTTAGTGGATTAAGAATGTCTTGTGTCGCGTTGTTGATTTCGTCCCTAATCGCATCTAATTCAGATTCTAATTCCTGCATGATCAGCGATTGATCGGACTGTTGTTGTCGATCCAATTGCGATTGAATGGTTTTTTTGAGCCGTTGATGGGCGCTGCGTAATTCATAATAAATCTCTAGAAGATTTTTTAAGGCATGGTCGTGAATTGCTACTTCAATTAAGATTGCGCCACCGATGGCAGCATATTCTCTTAATGCTAATTGGGTAGAGTCATTGAGAGCCAAAGCTTGGCTATAGCTGAGGTAAAGGAGATGGTAATTGCGAAGTTGAGCGAGGGTTAATTCTCCATGAATATCTAGGTTAGCAATCGGGTTAATCAACCTGAGCTGTGGTGCAAGACTGGGGAGAGATTGACCAAGGGATTGCAGGTGCGTGCTAATTGCGATCGCAGTTTGCTGAGCGGGCAAATTTTGAGATTCTTGAAAATGGGCGACCCTTATACAGTTCTGTGGACGTAATTGTGCTTGGATGCGATGCCGCATATCCAATTGCGAGACAGCAGGCGCAAACACATTAGGGGATTTTTGAATCTCTAACTGTCCTTCTGCGATCGCAATTCGACAAATCTCGATATCCGTATCAAGGGGTAAGTCCGTCTTTTCATTGACGCGAAAGGTTTCGACTAAAACCTCATTGCTGCTGGCGCGTTTCAGTTTAGCTGGGTCAACATAGCTGAGTACCAAATAGACTGTGGCGATATCAGTATCATAAGCAGTGCTGGAAATCCGAAAGTCAAGCGGAGTCGGCACAACAATAAAGTTACCTTGCAGATCGATCGCCATTCCTGGTTGAATTTGCACCCACCGCCCATCTCGAAACTTGGCGGGTAAATCCGCAGGAGCTTGAATAGGGACAACCCCTAGCCCACAAATAATTCCGGGTAAGAACAGGGATTGATATTGAACGTTCTGGCGTTGTTGATGATATTCATGGGCGAGTCGCCAGCGTTCACTGTTGATCATCAAGCCATCAGAGACCTGTAACCTTTCAAAGGGCTGAATTTGGGGATAGGGGAAATCGTTCATACAATTTAGATAATTATGAAGGTAATCTAGACAATTTCTAGGTCATAGGTACAAAACACAGGCTTTTCTCGTTCGATGATCCGATGAATTAGGGGGATATCAAGGCTATTTTGCAAATCGTTACGAATCCTCACTACAAAATGAAATGGTTTGCCGCCACCCGCAGAAGCATTTAGCCCAAGGCTCGCTTCCCCAAGCACAAAGCCACGTCCTTTAACTTCAAAAAAACTGATGTGTTTTTCCGCTTCGGGCAAATTCTCATCGAGGGGTAGACCTGTAAATAGATGAATGTAAAAGCGTAGCCCTCTGCGAGTGCCGCGCCAACGATAGATCTGCATTGCTTGTTTAATTAAATAGCGTTGTCGCTCAAGACCAAGGATCGGTTCAATTTCCCAGCCAACCCAATGGGCTAAAAACGGTAACATTTCTTCGGGGGCAAGCATGGGGTCAAGGTAAGCCCAGAGTGAGTTGAGAATATTGACATCGGGTTCTAGACATTCCTCAAATATTTTGAGCATTCGCCCCACAAAGTCCACTTCACGATAAATGTCGGGCAGAAAGTCTAAATATAGACTCTGGGGGCGCACATATAGATGGAAAGTTTCAATATCGAATAGGTCTAATTTGGGCGATGGAACTAAACCGTTTTCTGGTGCATCTGCTGCACTGCTATTGATGTAGCCACCATAGATCTGTAATTGTCCTTGGTAATTGATTTTAAGAGGTTGTCCTTGAACAATTGCTTCTGGTCTCTCAAAAAAGTCCTTAGGTACTTGAAAATAAAGTACCGCTTCCATTTCTGAATGGGGCGGTAACTCATGCCCTTCCATCCCAATTCGCAACCATTCTGATGGAAAATCTCCCTCTACCTGTAGGTTTGTTAGGAGGGAGCGATTGCTGGAATTTTTGAGCTTAACAACGATCTCGCTCGGTTCATCGGGATTGATTAGCAATTTACAGTTGATGGGCTGCGATCGCAATTCTGGTGAATGCTGCGAATACTGCTCCTTGGCATTGCTAAAGCTATCTGCACTCGCTAGAGTCTCTTCATTAGCTTCAGGAGACTTCATGGAGATGAGGCGAATACTCAGCGCTTGCAGTTTACTTTTTTGAGTCATAACTTAATTGACAACATTGATAACATGGCTAGATCGCAATCGCGGACTGCGCCAAGAACAGAGCAAACCTGAAGAACTGGGCGCAATCATGGGCTGGGGAGAAAGTTTTCTGATCCATTCGCCATTTTCATAGCGCACCTCAAACAGTTGTACTGTACCCAAAAAGCGTACCCCTTGAAAATTTTGTAACAATTTGACGATATCGGAAGCATATACAGGACGACCAAACTCCCAACCCTCTCCCCGCAATCCCCCCGTAATCGGGTTGAGAAAGCGATAGAGCATCACCTTAAGTTGTCTGACAATCTCTTGCTGCACCTGTGGATTAGTATAGGTAGACTCAAGGGCTATTTCTGTCTGTACGCATACACCTACATATTCAGGTTGCTCTAGTTGAATCTGGACTCCTAACATTTTGCGTTCGTCAAGGTAGTCAAGAATGCGATCGCAAAGGGATGGGGGCAAAAAGAAGCGGTCGGGGGGCATACCTTGACCTTCATCAATACTTTCGGTACGCACCTTGGGAACTACTAACAATTTGACGATCCCTGCATCTTCCTTACGCTTACTAGAAGCACACAGCACTCTTGCTACGGCTCCCTCACCTGCCATCAGCGTCAGATATTCAAAATCCGACTGGGTGATGGCGCGATCGCGAGTTCGCAAAATTTTAGGAACACGCACCGCCACATCATCAAGGGACTCGGCATCAACACCATTACTTGCAGAAATATGGTTCGTTAAACTTGCCACATAGGGAATAGCAGTCTTGGCAATGCGGAGACTGTTGCGTTGCACATTGCCGCGGAACCCTCCGCCCGTGCGATATTTCACCATTTGAATAATCGCGCCTTTGGGTGGCACAGCTCCATATTGCGTACCCGTTGCCTTCGCATTAATTGCGATCGCACTGTTAGCATCCGCTAGTACCCTTTGCATCGGTTCACCCTGAAGCTTTAAGCGCTGTAACGTGTGCAAACTCTGATAATTAGGTGATTGCACAAAAGGTCCAAACTGCACATTGCCCGAAGTGGAATCAATTACATAATGCAAATCATTAGGGGTAGATTCGGAAAAGTCTGCCACCTCCTGCCAGATTTGAGGCAGTCCAACGGGTGGAGTGATCAGCAAATACTCATCTTCTTGACGTGGCAATATAGGACTATTTAACAACTGAAAGACCTGACCTGCATTACCGTTACTCTCCCCAAGCACTTCATTAGTGATTGCATAGCACTGGGTCGCCGTTACCTTGCCGCCAACTGACTGTGCACCGATGCCAATAATCTGTGGAGATTGGCTATAGCCCGATTGATTGGGGGTTGGTTCGACATAGCTACAGCGCAACCAGCGTCCTCGATAGGTAGAAAACTGGGTTACACTCCATGTCAGTGGCAGATGCAAAATGATCTCTGCCCCCTGCAAGGGACTTACCCCTTCATTGATCAGTTCACTAAAACTAAATCCCCTTGTGCGATCATCACTTTCCTTGAGTAATACAGGCTGCCACGCCACCCCGTCCCATGCTTCCCAAAAACGAGGCGGATTATTGGGATTAATCCCTGTACTCGTTGCTGATTCTCCCTTTAAATTTAGAGCAATCACATTGCCATCAATCGCTTGTTCGCCATCAAACACCACATAAAAGCAATTATTCGGTTGAGGTGGATCACTAAATAGATCGATAGCTTGTCCTGACCATCCATTTTCACGATTTTCCGTCCACACATCCATGAGGAGATCGCGCAAAAATTCAGGTCTTTCCTCTGCCCTTGGGGCGGCGAGGAGATTTATAATCTTCGGATTGCCAATTACAAGATTGCGATCGGTGCTAAATACGATTGCTTGTTCATCTTCTGTCCTTAATGTCGCCACTTCACTACCTACAGGAATCGTGTAGTCTTCAGGTAAAGCAGCACTAAGATAGAATGTTACTTCAGTTTGGGCGGGTGCTGGAGGCTGAAGGCGAATTCCTAATAATTCTAAAAAAGCAACATAATTGCGCCTTGGTACTTGGTTAAACCTTGTCAGCATTTGATCGTTTAACCAAGCAAATAGCTCGATTAGCGTCACCCCCGGATCACTAGGGTTATAGTTTGTCCATTCAGGGCAATAGCGAGGAATTCTTAGGAGACACTCATTCACTAATTCGGCAAAGGTGCGATCATCAAGATCTGATTTTGGCAAATTGGGAAGAAAATTGAACTCTTGTGTCATTACACAATGCCCTTTAGTGAATTTTGCGATAACCAGATTTTACAAGCTATCCTTACCAATCTTGAGTAAATACCAAATTGTTTTAGAAAATTTAGCTATTCCCTTTCCAACGAAGGATTAGATGTTGCGGCGCAAAACACCGCAACATCTAATCCTTCGATTTTAAGGCATTAGGCGGGCTGTAAATAAAATGGATAAACCATACTACGGCGGTCAGGGCTACCCTTAATTTGATAAACAATTTTGATATCCAATCTTCCTTTAATCGGATCAGGCTCAGCATAAACTCCGACCACCTTAATCCTTGGTTCCCAACGGTTTAAGGCTTCCTCCACATAGATTCTGGCTAGTAAGATTGTCTGTGGATTCATTGGTGCAAAGGTCAAATCTGCGATTCGGCAACCAAAGTTTGGACGGTATACCCTCTCCCCCAACTTTGTATTCAAGATGGTGGCAATCGATTCCTCTAAATTGCGATCGCCACCATCAGTTTTTAATTCACCTTGGACATTGATCCGCAGAGGAAAAGAAATCCCTCTACCCAAATAGTCATTCTCTAAATTATTCATAGTTGTTGCAGGATCATTTTTTAGGTTTGGCTTTCTAGGTTTTAGGGGACTTGCGTTTGTATTTGACCTGCAAAGTTAATCGAAATTACGCCTCCCCATGCACACATACATTTTGAGGTGCTGCTGAGGGCGGGAAAGTTATTAACTAACACATTAGGGGAACCAGGTACCCAAGGTGCAACCGTAACGGGGACACAAGGCATTGGTGTAAATACTCCCAAAGCGGCGGCAGTAGCAGCAATTACCATAGGATTGGCGGCTGAGTTACACATGCCGAAGGGTGGAATATTTGCGATCGGGGCAAAGTCCATAATTGAGGCGGCGGGAGGGCCACCTGCCATGACTGGAGGACCTTTAGGAATCACAATTAAAGCGCTTGGAGTAACGCCGAAACTACATTGCAATGCTGCACCTGCCACTACTTGTTGAGCCATATCTGATTCTCCTAAATCCTAATTTTTGACCTACTTAAATGTCATGAAATATTGATAATTCTGTTCTTAATTCAGGCGAATCACTCCACCCGTGATGCCTACGGATGCCGATCCACTAATATTCACCGCTGCTCCGGCACTTAAACTAATAGTAGAGCCTGAGCTAGCGCTCACTGCACCACCAGCAGTAGCACTCAGTCCACCACTAGATTGAGCGCTAATGGAAGCTGCTTGAATACTCAGTGTGCCACTTGTTTTAAGGCTAATACCACTAGGAGTAATTTCGATGGTGCTTCCACCTGATGTGAGAGTGATTTTTTGTGCACCTGTAAGAGCAATTTCCCCACCATTAACAGTAATTTTCTTAGTTGTGCCAGATGTGCCTGACTTGACGGTGATATCGCCAGTAGAAGTTAAGCTGATGGTTTTATTAGAGTCATCAGCACGGTATTTATGCCCTCCAGTTGTTTCCATCTCGGCAAACTTATCACTGTCATTCATTCGCAAATGGTGACCATCAATAGTATTTAGATAAACTCCCTTTTTGGTGTCTTTATCTTCTTCTACAAACTGGAGTTTATGACCAACACGAGTCTTAAATGTACGAAGACGGACTTTACCTGCAACTACAGTGTTAGTTGTTATGTCAGGCGGTGCATCAGTGCCATTCCAAACACCGCCTATCACATAGGGACGATGGATGTCACCATGTTCAAAGGCAACTAAAACTTCGTCATTAACTTCGGGCAAACAATCAAAACCTCTGCCTGGCCCAGCACCAGCACTGACAACTCTTGCCCAATTACTTTCATGATCTTCTGTGAGCGTGGGAAACTTAACTCTAACCCTGCCCCATTTTTTAGGATCGTTGTTATTGGTTACTATTCCCACCAGCATGGTTTGTCCTGGTTGGAGATGGGTTTTGGCTGACAACATATCGAATAGATTGCCACCTCGCAGACCCCGCACACTAAAATGGGTAAAGTATCCGCGTTCTTGGAAAATATGCTGTGTCTCGGTAACGTAGTAACTACCACTATAAGTGCCAATATCTTGTAAAGAAACTAATTTTCCTGCCCTAATTTGAGGATTACCTTCACTTTTTGCGTCAGCCGTCACAAACTCACCGCCTAGCTCATTACATAGTGCTTGGGCAATTTTCGTGGACTCGGACGCACTAAAGACAGGCTGATCAACCACAATCATCTTGGGTTGAATACTAAATTTGGTGCTGCTGGCACTCCCTTTGCCACTGTCAGTCGTGGTCACGACCGACTCTGTAGCTGCTGTCGAGATAATCGCTCGCTTGGTGCTGTAATCCCATCCTCTGACTTCCACTGAACTAACTTGTTCTGCGCTGGTAACTCTGACCCGAAAGCTATGGATATCTTCTAGCCACTTCAAATTTAGGGCTTGGCTCTGCGTCGGAGCGCGAAAGTTTAACTTCCCATCTTGAACATATAACTCAAAACCGTTGCGAGCTGCCCGCTCTTGCAAAAACTCCATGTTGGTCTGATTCTCTTGAAAGACATATTCATGAACAACACTAGTTGCGTTGATTGTTCCAGATGCGATTCCCACCTCGCCGATAATTTGCGACACAATATCGCTATCTGTCATATTTTGGAAAGAACGGTTATAACGTCCTCGGTGGAGGCGATGGGAGATGTCATAACCTCGAATAATAATTGGTGCTTGCGATTGCTCATTGAGTTCTGTCTCAATTGCAGTAATTTCTCCTTCTAAGACATATCCCGTTACTGCTGCTGCAAAATCAGGATCTTCAGTGGTGCTAGAAGTAAAGCCGATTTTGATTTTTTTACCGATCGCAAATAAAGATTGGTGTTGCCATGCCGTAACCGTCCCCCCTGGAAAATAGTCATTATTAATAATCAGGGTAAACATTCCAGGGCGATGTAGGCTTTCTTCGACGGATATTTGGAGGATGTCGTTAAGCAAAGCTGCGGAGGCAGGATTGCCATCAATTTGCAGTAAAACTTTTGGGATGTAAGAGGCTGGCATGGGAAATTGTATGAGGAGGATAGGAGAAAATGAGGGGCAAGAGATGTTTAGAGTTGCGTGCTATCAACTTCCTCTAGAGACATATCGACGATTGCACGTACGGGCGTACCATCGGCTAGAAACATGGTTAGTTTATAGCTCACAGATTTGACAAAGCATTTTAAATATTGAGTTTGTCCCCATGCAAAGACATAGACAGGGGGACGTTCGAGACTGCCTGTAAAGTCAGTGGCTTTAATAATTGGCTCGATGAGGGTCAGTACGCTTGTGCCTGTCTCGTAGGTGTCAAAGGTGAGATTGCTGAGCGATAGACTAACTGGTTCGGGATAGGCAAAGGTAACTTTAGGCAAGCCTGAGTCAGTCCGCGCCCCTGCGGAGCGGTTGAGGCTGACGGAACGCTGAAACTGTAGCTCGGTGGGGTTGAACTGAAAGTTGATAGCGGCTGCACCTGCATCGGTGGTGGTGAGCATTGCTTTGACTAATGGGCCTGCGGTCATAACCGATTTTCCTCAAAATGTTGTTAAGTCCCAATTGAAACTAAAACCTGCTACCAAGGCAATCTTCCTTGATATCGCCCTCCTTGACGCTCTTTGTCGATCTCTAGACGTTTCTTTAACAAAATATATATTTCTTGAGCCAGAATTTCTAGATTCTGATCAAAGTTGACCTCATCTTGATCGGATTGACCGCCTTGCTCTTGGCTACGTTGCACTGTAACTGTTGCTTGGGGTAAATTATCGTTTTGCGGATAATCTCGAGCAGGTTGAATTACATTGGCTAAGTTATTCGCTCTATTGGGATTTTCTTTTTGTAGTCCTGTTGGCGTTAAGTATAGTTCCTGATCGCTAGTATTATTAGTTTTGTCTGTTGCTCTTTGGATAGTGGTTTGACTGCTAGAGTTGATAGACGCTAGATCGCGTTGGATCGCTAAAGAACTGCGATCGCGATTTGTTTGTTGATTGAGAGAGCTTGTGGTTGTGTTGCTAGTTGTCGGCGGCAAGTTTGCTAGTAATTCTGAAATATTTGACCAGCCCATAGAGTTACTTTCACTATTATTACTGTTGCTATTTGAGGTGCTAGGCTCAGACTTTGCTTGAATGCGATTGGTGATACTACTTGTTGGATTGCTGGGGCTAGGGCGATCAATTTGCGATCGCATTACACTCTGGGGCGGTACTGATGGGGTTAGAGTTGAGAAATTACCTAGGTATGCAGTCTGAGCAAGGTTGGTAATCGCCGTGGGCAGTTGTAGATCCTCAGTTTTGCGATCGGGATCAGTCATCATCTGAATAATTTTAGGATTTTCGCTAATTCCTAGATCAAGCTCACTACTAGCATCGATTTCATTTGATGACTGCGGTGATCGTTGAATTACATTTTGGACTGACTGAACATTATCAGGCGTTGATATATTGGGGGTCGGTGTAGTGATTACGCTTTCGCTCTTTTCGATCTGATCGATACTACCATTCACATCATCGACATCTATAGCAGTTAAGTTTACTAAATTATCTTTTCTTTGAATTGTTGGAGATTGATTGATAGCCTCTATCCCCATATCAACATTGCTATTTAAATTATTGTTGTTTAAGTTATCTACAGTTGATGAGTCATCAATTGACTGCATCTGTGATTTATTCTGAGGCTGAGAAATATCATTTACAGAAGTAGATTGTGATGATCTCTGCAAAGAATCAATTTGATTAATCTCTGAAATATTTTCAATAGAAAGATCTGGTTCTCGCTGAATCGGACTAACAGTTTGTGATCTGTTTTCCAAGTACTCAGAGTTTTGGTAATCCTGCGATGATGTAGTTATTTCCTGACGATCAAATGTAATCAGAGTATTATTTTGGGGCTGTGAAGTATCATTAACGATATCAGCTTGTCGTTGGACAGGATCGCTTATAGTTGACGATATAATATCAATATTAGAAAAAACTGCTGATGATTCAGTGATCGTCTCTGGATTAATTGTCAAATTTTCAGGCTGACCCTGCATCTGAACATCTTGATTATCCAAAACACTCTCTCTATTTGAAGCATTGATAGGAGATAAATCATCATTCATGGATTGTCTCTGTAATATCTGATTTGGAATACTTGGCTCAATGCCTGTAGCAGTATCTACATCAGGACTATCAGTATTTTGATTTTGTATATCAAAACGTTGAATTTGTGGGTTAATAGGTTCAGCAACAGGTGTGGTAGTTTGTTGTTCTTTGGAACTGCGATCGGCAAAGATATTACCTATAGCAGACTTAGCAATATCTTGAAATCGCTGGACTAATGACACTTTACTGCTTTGCTCAATCTTCTGAGCAGTAACTGGCTTATCCTCAGACATTCTTTGCAGCTCTGGAACATTATTAGTTGCTAGATCAACATTTTGCTGGGACAAATCATTCTGCTGCTGTATCTGTTGTTGTATTTGTGGAACTTCATTACTTTGCAGAATATTATCTGACTCTGATAAATTAAGCTGTCTCTGTATACTTTCCACTGAAGAAGGTTCAGTGATATCAGCACCAGATCCATGAAATAAATCATCATTCTCTGCAATTATGGAACTATCTTTGGGAATAATCTCAGTAGAATCATTTGTAAAGTTACTAACGTTGTTAGCAGATGGCTGAATTGGTTGAATATTATTAGTGGATAAGCTAGAGATTGTTTGATCTATATTGCTCTGATTGATTTGATTTGGCAGATGCTGAGTTGATATAGATGCTGATGACTCTATCTTTCTTTGAATATCTTGTGTATTAAGCTGATTTTGAGAACTTTCATCTATAAAAGATGATGTTTGTTCTTGGCGAATCTCGTTAGAGTTATTCAATGAAGTCTCATTGGTTTGGGCTTCAGAGCTAGATTCTTCAGATGTTCTCTGGATCTCTGGTAAATTATTGTTGACAATATCGGTAACATCTTTGATAGCATCTATTGAAGCTGTCGATAATATCGTATCTGTGGATTCAATAGGTGCTATATCAATCTCTCTCTGAATTATGGAGATGTCTTGCGGCTCTACAATATCTTCAGATAATTCAAAGTTTGACGTTTGTACAGGTGTAATTGTAGAGGTGTCACTAGAATTTAATGAATCAGTTTGTCTCTGTACTTGTTGATTGCTAGCTCTAAGAGGATCTATGCTCAGATCTGTATCCTTATTTGAAAGATTGGAAAATCTTTGGATTTGTTCATAATTACTACTAGCACTATTAGAGTCATTTAAATCTGAAGAGACTGAAATCTGTGTGACATCATTTCTTATAAGCGGATTATCAT
>NZ_JACJQB010000037.1 GCF_014696385.1 Pseudanabaena mucicola FACHB-723 | reverse complement strand
AAAAAGCATGGTCACTTTCCTAAGAGTATCTTTCGGCTTGGCTTTGATTTTCTTCGGCATATTATCTTTGACCTTCATCTCAATTCTCAAGCCTTCTTTAACTCTATTAAATTTTTGTCCTGTACTTAGCTTGTGGAGTTAAGCCCCAAGTTGAGCGTGTGATCGGAAAACCAAGTGTAACTAACAGACGATCGCCATTACGCAAACATTGATGAGTCTTTTCTAAAATTTCCTGATTAGCACAATAGATTCTGACTACTGCATACTTACGGGTGGGTAGCAGCACTCGCACTAACAACAGAGTGCCATTTGACCAAGCAATTTGCCGAAATTTCGTATCTTTTTTGAGAGCAATCCAGTGCCACCTGCGACCACTAGCTTTCAAATATGCACCAAAGTCATTGAGGAACACAGGGATATTTGTCAACATAGGATTTATTTAGCAACTAAATTAATCTGATTATATAGCTGTCGCTAGTCTTGTTGACGATACAAGCGCAGAAGACAAGTGACGGTGATTTTTTAGATCTATTACTTAGCCACTATGCAACCAAATAAATTTCCACCAAGTATTAACCCTTCCCAAAAGATTCGCGTAATTGCGCCTAGTGGTGCATTACGCGAATGGGAGCGACTTGAGCAGGGCTTACAGGTATGGCGCGATCGCAATTATGCGTTAACGATTCCTGAAAATCTCAACCAAGCTTGGGGATATCTGGCAGGCAGTGACGAGCATCGCTGTCAACAATTGATCGATGCATGGAATGATCCTGACTGTGTAGCGATTGTCTGTGCAAGGGGCGGCTATGGATCAATGCGTCTCCTCGAAAAGCTGGACTGGCAAAAACTTGCCGATCAACCTAAATGGCTAATCGGGTTTTCTGATATTACGGCTTTGGTGTGGGGACTCGCTAAACATAAAAATATTGGTGGACTCCATGCACCTGTGTTAACAACGTTAGGAAATGAACCTTTGCGATCGCAACAGCAGTTATTTGATTGCTTGGAAGGCAAAATCAATCGGCTGACCATAGCAGGGGAAGGGTGGCAAAATGGTAAATCTACAGGCGTTCTCTTGCCTGCTAACCTTACCCTTGCAACACACATGATTGGTACAGAGCTTTGCCCAGATTTAGAGAACGTGATTTTAGCGATCGAAGATGTCGGTGAAGCACCTTACCGTGTGGATCGGATGCTGACTCACTGGCGTTGGTCTGGGTATCTCCACAAATTACGGGGAATTGCGATCGGTCGCTTTAGTCAGGCAGAGGTATCGACACCCAGCTTTGCGATGGAAGATGTGTGGCGGGATCGATTGTCTGACTTGGGTATTCCTGTGGTGATGCACTTACCCTTTGGACATGATGGCGAAAATGCTCCTTTACCTGTGGGCAGTATCGCGGAAATCGATGCTCATCAAGGAACTCTTTCGATAACAATTGGCAATGATCATTTAAAGAGTTAGGGACTGAAAACCTTAAAATGCAAGCAACATTGCCATCAGGATTCTTCCTGTTCCTGTTGATCAAGTTCTGCTTCCATTGCCTCCAAGATTTCCTGCTCCTGTGCGGCAAAATCCTCTTCACTGATATCACCAAGGTCAAACTTTAGCTGTAAAGTTGTCAGCCGCTTTTGCAAATTTTCCGTTTTTTCTAACTCTGTGACTGCCCGTTCTTCAATTTGTTCTGCAATCCAGATCAAACCATCAAGGGGTGATGTCAATAGTTGCCATATCATTGGGAATATACTCCTTAATTACTAAATGCTGTTGAATTGTTTGGTACTTGCCGATTAAACCTATGCCGATCAACCCTTTGTCCATCGCCCCCTTGCTAAGTGTTGGCTATAAATATGGGATGCGTCCCCTGTTATTTGCCCTTGATCCTGAGGTTTCCCATAATTTTGCGATCGCAACCTGTCGGCGGATTAGTGAATCTCCACAACTACAAGCGATTGCTAAATCTACCTTTTACTATAGCGATTCGCGGCTGTCCCAAACCCTATGGAATCTAAAATTTGAGAATCCCGTCGGTTTAGCGGCAGGATTTGACAAAAATGCGGAAGCAATTGGGGCTTGGTCAAATCTGGGCTTTGGTTTTGCCGAGGTAGGGACAATTACGGCTCTAGCACAGTCTGGCAACCCCAAGCCGCGTCTATTCCGTTTACCTAGCGACTTGGCGGTGCTAAATCGGATGGGATTTAATAATAACGGTGCGGTTGCTACGGCTGCTAATCTCAAACAGTATTTGCAAAATCATCAACTTACTGTTCCCCTTGGTATCAATCTTGGTAAATCCAAAGTCACAGCGATCGCCGATGCAAAACTGGACTATGCCGATAGTTTGCGATCGCTATACGAGTTTGGTGATTACTTTGTCGTTAATGTCAGTTCACCTAATACGCCGAATTTGCGTGATTTACAGGCAACGGATCAACTTTGCGGCATTCTAGCGGAATTACAACCAATTAATCGTGATAACAAGCCAATTTTTGTCAAAATTGCTCCAGATTTAAATGATGCCGACATTATCGAAGTTGTGAAGGCAAGTCAAAACTATGGTGTGGCAGGAATTATTGCCACCAACACCACGATTTCGCGACAAAATCTGGTGACTACGCATCTATCACTTACGGGGCAGCCTGTGGCAACAGAAATGGGCGGCATTAGCGGGCAACCTGTTCGCGATCGCTCTTTGGCGGTGATCAAATTAATTTGGCAAACGACAGAGGGCAAGTTACCAATTATTGGTGTGGGTGGCATTTTTACGGCTGAGGATGCTTGGCAAAAGATTACGGCGGGGGCTTCGCTCGTCCAAGTCTATACGGGGCTAATTTATGAGGGGCCAATGATGATTAGTCAGATCTTGCAGGGATTAGTCAGCAAGTTAGAATCCCATGGGTTAGCCAATATTCAAAGTGCGATCGGGCTATCGCATCGTTAGGCAGCAGCTTACAAGCCATTACTAATCAAGATAAAGGCTGACCAGTAATAGGGATGAGAAAATTTTGATGAGCGAATGGTGGCGATTTGGGCTTGGCGTAAAGACTCGGACTTAGCCCGATCGGTTTGCTTGAGATTGCCATAAAAGGCTTGCATCAATGCCTGTGTCCCATCATCGCTAACTTGCCAGAGCGATGCGATCGCAGATTTTGCCCCTGCCCTTTGCACTTGATAGCCAAATCCCAAAATCTCAATGCCATTGCCAAGTTTACCCACACCCGTCTGACAGGCACTCAGCACAATCAGATCCACATTTGCCATCGGTAAATCCTTCATTTCATTGAGCAACACCTTATCGCCATTGCCAAAGATCAGAAATGAATTTTCAGGCTTACCCGTATTAAATTCCGCATGGGTCGCCAAATGTACGATATTTTTATTTCGCATTTGTGACTCCGTAGCCTTGCGACTGAAATCATTCGCCACCAGTTGCGTGGTGCTGGGCAAAGCCTGAGCAATGGCTTGGACTTCGGTCACCGTCGCCGGCAGACCCGCCTGACCAAATTTATTCGTATTCGGCGCACCACCAAAAGCCCCAGCCAAAATTTGCAAAGGCTTCGCAGGTTTAGGCGTAAAGTCGCTCAGACTATAGGCAATCAAATTATTAACCCGATACTTCTCCACTAGCCATTGCTTGCCATCATAGAGCGCCGCAATTGGCACATAACGCAGTTGGGCATCAGGTGCATAGAGAATCGCATTGATATTTGCCTTAGCCAGATCGGCAGCGATCGGTTTAATTAGCAAATCGTAGAGCTTGGTTGCTGGTTCGATCACATCCAACGAATCAGGATCACGCAAACCCGATTTAAAATCAATAATCAATTCATTGATATCCGCCTCAGTAACGGCAACGGAGCGATGAATTGGTGGTTGATTGGGAATAAATACAATTAGTTCTAAACGATTCCCCAAAATAAGCGGATAAAATAGCGCATGACCTTGAGGGAGCTTTTGTAAATATTCGGGGACTCGGTTGAGTTCTGTTTCAGGAATTTTGCTGACCTGTTGGATGATTTTTTGATTGCCATTGCTCAAGATCTCGACCGTTTTAATCTGCTGATTTGCGATCGCAGTAGTTTGGGTTTCCTCCTCAGGAAACATATAAATACCTTGGGCAGTGCGTTCATTACCTTGCACATTGTTAAGATAGTCTTGCAATTCTTGAACCTTGAGCAAATCAAGAACTTGCAAGGCTTCCATTACTCGTCCTTTTTGTAGCAGTAAATCCGCTAAGACGCGATAGTTTTGCGCCACCGTTTGTTGATAGGAGCGCTGTTGTTCTTTCTCTAACACCCGCAGTTCTTTGCGGATTGATTCGGTCACATTGACTGAACGTTTATAAAATGCGATCGCAAGTTCAGGGTATTGCTTCTGGACTAACAATCCCAAATTGCCGAGTAATTTGCTCTCTTGGTTGCGATTACCAACTTCCCGAAAAATTTTTAATGCGGATTGGAATGAGGGAAAGGCTTTGTCGCTTTGGTTTGACAAAGCATACACCAAACCCAAATTGTAGAATGCATTGGCAACCCCTGATGGATCACCAATGGCTCGCCATATTTCTAAGGCTTGCTGATGCGCGGCAATCGCCTTGTCGGTTTGCTTTAGGTCAAAATACAAAGCCCCAATCTGCGATAGCATCCCCGCTTCTGAGGTGCGGCTACCCGACTGCTTAAAAAACTCTAATAAACTCAGCGCTGAGGTCAATTGCGTTTGGGAATTAGCGGCGGAAGGGTTACTGTTAAACATCGCGATTAACATTTTTCCCATCTGTTGCAGTTGTGGCGAATTCTTCGCTAGTTCAGGAAGTTGCTGCAATATTTCCCCAACCTTAGCCGTTTCCCCCAATTGCAGATAGACTCCCGCAAGATACATTGCCGCTACACCTTCCCCTTGGCGATCATTAACAGACCGATAGAGCAATCGTGCTTCCTGTAAGGTACTGATCGCCTTAGGATATTGACTAAGTAAAGTATAGAGATTCCCCTCATCAACAAGAATGCTCGCTAAGGTTTGCCGATCGCTAGATTTAGGATTAGGAACATTCGTTAGCTCTTGATAAATCTGCTTTGCTTTTGCATACAAAGCCAAAGCAGCACGATTATCTCCTTGAATTAGACGCACTTCGGCGATGTTCTTCAAATTGCGACCTTCGCCACTGCGATCGCCAACTTCCTGATAGATCTTTTCCGCTTGCAAGAGAAAATCTACTGCCTTGGGATAATCATTGAGATTACGATAGGTAGTAGCAATCGCATTTAATTGTTCCGCCTCCCGATTGCGATCGCCCGCTTGACGGATTAAATCCAGCGCCTTGAGATTCGGTTGAATTGCCTTGTTGTACTCCAAGCCTAAACTATAAATATTTGCTTCTAAATTGAGAGATCCTGACTGTCCGATCAAATTGCCAATCTCTTGATACGCCTCAATACTCTGCCGCACCATTTTTAGAGCCTGATCTTTTTGTCCAAGCAGACCGTAAAAAGTTGCTAAATAAAATAGCGATTGTGCCTCCGTTGGACGATTCCCCGTCTCGCGGCTAATGGCTAGTCCTTCTTCAAAGTATCCTGCTGACTTGGGAAATTCAAATTTTTTGACGTAAATTACACCAATCGTGGCAACGGTTTTACCTTCTCGATCGCGATCCCCCACTTCCTTCCGAATCGCTAAGGAATTTTCGAGCATTTTTAAAGCATTATCATACTGCTCTAGATTGAGATAGGCGCGACCAAATTGATATTGAGTTTCGCCTTCAGCTTTACGATAGAGTTGTCGCTCTGGTGTGGATAAGTCTTTGGGAAGGGATTGCAAAATTCTAGTTGCTTCCAATAAAGTTGAGAGCGCTGCCCGTTCCTGTCGCAAGCCAATTTGCGCCGCACCGACTCCTGTTAAAGCAATAATTTCTGATAGCCGATCGCCTTGCTGCTGCGCGATCTTAAATGCCTGTTGATATTGCTGCAACGAATCCTGAAATCTTCCCTGATCAAAGAGCTTCTCCGCACTTTGGAAGATCGCCTCGGTCGAGTTAGCCGATATATAAGTTGAGCCTTGCTCGGATTGAGCAAATACATTTGCCATCGAGCTGATGCCTAATTCTGACAGCATCAGAGCAGCGCCTAAGATCAGAGACAGTGATATGCGATCGCAAATTGATTTCCGTTGCATAAACTTTGACCGAGGTAAAAATTTCAGGTAGTCCGCCAGATATAAGAATAAAACAATAACAGAACTTTTAGTCACTTAATTAGCAATGCCAAGATGCTATCTGGCTCTTTATTCATCACTACAAATCATTCTTGCTTATCTAGAACTGCCGCTTTTACTTTCTAAGAGTTGTTGAATCGTTTGAGCTAATGCTTTTAACTTAACAGGCTTAGGTATATATTCGCTAGCTCCTGCTGCAAGACAGCGATCGCGATCGTCTGCCATAGCTAGCGCGGTTAAAGCGATAATCGGCACATTAACTAAGCTAGGAATTTGACGAATTTTCTGAATCGCTTCGATGCCATCCATAGATGGCATCTGAATATCCATCAAAATCAAGTCAGGGTTTTCACTTTTGGTTAATGCGATCGATTCCTGTCCATTGTTCGCAATGAGAAGACGATAGCCATGGGCTTCTAAGTAGGTAGATATTGTCAAGACATTAGCTTCATTATCATCGGCTATTAAGATTGAGAACTTGCTATTGTGATTGGGTGGACTAGGTTCATGTGTTGACTCGGCTTGAGGATTTACTGTAGAAAGGGGAGTTACATGATCAACATAGGGAAGGATAAAGGTGAAGCAACTTCCCACACCTAGTTCGCTGGTTAGTTCCACTGTGCCACCATGCAACTCCACTATTTGCTTGACTAGGGCAAGTCCTAAGCCTGTGCCTTCATATTTGCGATTAAGGGCGCTATCAACTTGAATAAATGGCTGAAATAGTTTATTGATGTTTTCTGGTGATATACCTATGCCTGTATCGGCAATAGAAATTTGTAGGTAGTTCTGCGTATTTTGCAGATCCTCACTCTGTGATATGAGAGATACTCCTAAAGTAATTTGTCCTCCCTCTGCCGTAAACTTGACCGCATTATTCAGTAAGTTGATTAAGACTTGACGAATTCGTAGGTCATCCACGAACAAATCAGGTAAGTTAGTTGGCAATTGAGTCTTGATCTGGATACGTTTAGCAATCGCCTGCTGTCTAATAAAAGTGAGACTAGATTGGCAGAGAGAAACTATAGAAGTAGGTTTGCAATTAAGTTCCATCTGTCCTGATTCAATTTTAGCGATATCAAGAATATCGTTAATCAACTCTAGTAAATGGGAACCACTACTTTCAATAGTTTGTAGTGCATTGATTTGACGCTCATTAAGCTCTCCAAAAACTTGTTCTAGCAACCCTTCGGACATACCAAGAATCGCATTAAGTGGAGTACGCAGTTCATGGCTCATGTTGGCAAGAAATTCATCCTTGAGGCGAGTTTCTCGCCTAAGTTCTGCATTATTCAATCGTTCGGCTTCAGCTTGCTTGGCATCGATAATATCTCGAATAATGACCAGCACTTCGCGCTCATTGAGCGGTGCAATCCGAACTTCTTCATAATGTTGCTCATCATCAAAAGTAAAAATCTGCTCATATATCTGTAAGCTACCAGTTGCGATCGCTTGCTTGGCATAATGCAATCGCTCTTCTGCTAAATCGGCTGATAGAAATTGATAGAGTTCTGGCAGATTGGATGAGGATGATTCAGTAGACCTGAAAACGCGAACACCGCTACCAGCTAACATACTGATGTAGTTACCTTGGAGATCCATTTGAATGAGAAGATCAGGTATTGTCTCAATAATTGCTCGATTGGTAATTTCGCTTTTTTTAAGGGCACGTTCTGCTTGCTTGCGATCGCTGATATCACGAATTATAAATAGCACTTCATCGTCCCCAGTTTTGATGACCCTCACCTCTTCATCTTGGAGTCGATCGCTTATTTGGATTTGATGCTCATACATCTGCATCTCTCCTGTTTGTAAGGCTTGCTGCATATGGTAAAAATGTCGTTCTGCTATCTCTGGAGGCAATAAATCTGTCATCGCATAACTTGTGAAATCGCATACCTGCAAACGCACATCAAATTCTCGTTCAGTAATAAATCCACGATAAATACCATCAGATCCCATCCGAAACAGGAGATCGGGAATTGCCGCTAAAATTGATCGACTGTTAGACTCACTTTTTTGAAGGGCAATTTCTGCTTGTTTGCGATCGCTAATGTCTCGCACTAGCAAAAGCACTTCATCCTCGCTATAGGGAACAACCCGTACCTCTTCGATCTGGAACCTGCCTTCGATAGAAAGATCTTGCTCGTAAGTCTTAATGGTATTAGTTTGCAGAGCTAATTGGATAAAATCTAGACGCTTTTGTGCCTCATTAAGAGGCAGCGAATCAAAAACATGAGTTCCAATCAATTCATCAATATCCCCAACAACATGAAAATTATCGTTAGCAACAAATTCTAAATAGATTCCCGATCGGTTAATCCGCATAATTAAGTCGGGAATAGCACTAATTAAGGCTCGTTGATGGGCTTCACTTTTTTTGAGAAAAATTTCTGCTTGTTTGCGATCGCTAATATCAGTCAGAGTCCCCACATAGCTTATGGCTTCTCCGTTATCATCACATTCAGCAACGCATTGTCCATATACCCATATCACCTTCCCATCATTGTGTTGAAAGCGATATTCAAGCTGAAAGGGACAATGATTATTTTGGATCGATTTTTGCCATGCCGCTATAAGCATCTCGCGATCATCTAGATGAATTCCTTGTTGCCAACCCTCTCCCAATGCAGATTCTGGAGTAAGTCCAGTAATCTGACAATAGCGCTCATTAACATAAGTACATTGCCCCGATCTATCTGTGCGAAAAATACCCACAGGAGCCGAAGAAGCTAGAGATTTATAGCGCTGTTCACTTTCACTTAAAAGTATTGAAGCTCGTTTCTGTTCTGAGTACAAATGATGTATTTTCGCTTGCAGTTGGCGTGTCCGTGCTATGCGATCGCTTATTTGATGAACACAGTCCGACAGAGAAACTTCAGTGAGATCTTCCTTGATCAGATAATCTAATGCTCCCAGTTTCATCGCTCGCGCCGCCATCCCCTCCTTACTCTGTTCTGTCAGCGCGATTACAGGTAATTTCAGATCCTCAGCATCATCAGCGATCGCTGCTAGAAATTTTATCCCATCCCCACTTGTCAAATTCACATCGAGTAGCACTATATCTGGACTTTGTGATCGCCATAGTTCCAGTCCCTCTTCTATAGTCTCAGCTTCAAGAAAGCAGTAGCTACGCACCCCATTTACCGTATTCGATTGTAAATACTGCACATAGCGATCGCGATCAACCTGAACAGCCACAACCAGAATTGTAATGTTTGACAGAAAAGTTGGAAGATAGCGATTATTGCCTATTTCTTGGATGATTGACTTTAGGAATGGATTTAACATAGTTATGCTGGGTAAAAAATCAAGCCAATTATTATCAATAATCCAGATATGAAGTGTAACACTCCTGATCTAACTTCGCTATTTCCGACTTGAATAATGCGGACAGTAAATTTTGTCTGACTTTAAATATTCTGTCCCAGCCATTGCCATGAGAAAGTTTCCCGCAAACAAGCTAAATATCGTCAATTGTTGCCCTGATTCTAACAGTATTTGATGTACTCCAAATAAGCTTTGAGCATTGCTTTTCCTTTTGTTTCCCGATAGGTCTAACAAACAAATGAAAAACTAATCAATAGTTTAATCTAAACCTGAAAGCTTGTGCCGCTTGCTAAGTGGGTAGAAGCTTTTAGGGGTGTAAGATTGCTGGGCTAAAAAATCAGAATGTTATAATCTGAGCCTGTAATTTGTGTGATGTATCTCTATGTCTGTTGCCCCCCTAAGCTGGAAAGAACTTCAAACCCTTACAGATTTTCAAATCGATCCTGTCAATGGTCAGACCAATGCCCAAGCCAGACTAAGACTATTTGGACATAGTGAAAATGATGTCAGAGTGACCCTATACCGTGATAACCATGCTTGGTGTCCTTACTGTCAAAAAATTTGGTTATGGCTAGAGGAAAAACAAATTCCCTATCGCATCGAAAAAGTAACTATGTTTTGTTACGGCGAAAAGGAAAGTTGGTACAAACGGATTGTGCCTTCGGGAATGTTACCTGCGATCTCATTGGACGGCAAGATCATTACCGAAAGCGATGATATTTTAATAGCCCTTGAGCAAACCTTTGGCTCACTGCGCCATAGCATGACCGCGCCCAATATGATCGCCTTACGCCGACTCGAAAGAACTTTATTTAGAGCTTGGTGCGAATGGCTCTGCCGTCCCGTTAGCTCTGTCCGACAAGAGCACCGCCATCGCGAGCAATTTGGGGAAGTAATGCAAAAAGTAGAGACAGCCTTGGGCAGTACCCCTAGCCCCTATTTTCTAGAAGACTTTGGGACTGCGGATGTAATTTTTACGCCCTATGTCGAACGGATGAATGCCAGTCTTTACTATTACAAAGGTTATTCTATGCGTGAAGAAAACCCACATATGTCCGCTTGGTTTGATGCAATGGAAAGTCGTTCCACCTATCGCGGCACTCAGAGCGATTTCCATACCCATGTCCATGACTTGCCTCCCCAAATGGGCGGATGCTATGAAAATGGCGAACCGCAAGCACTGATCAATAAAGAACGGGTTGATCATGGGCCGTGGTTTGGCTTGCCCGATGTCACTTACCCCGAACCCGCCAGTTCTCGCGCCGAGGCTCTGCAACGGGTAATCAAACACCATCAAAATATTATCAAAGTCAATCCTGCGGACAATCAGTTATTTGATGAGGCGTTGCGTTGTGCCTTAACAAATCTGATTACGGAGCAAATATGTCCGCCTCCTGCTGGCTCAGATCTCGGTTTGCGCTATTTACGCGATCGCATTAATGTGCCGCGTGACATGTCGATTTATGCCGCCAAAAGGTTGCGCGATGCCCTCGAAAAAACGGCAGCTCTAGTGGGCGATCGCCAAAGCGACCCTTTACCAACTAGACATCGCCGTGATCAAGATCCTGCCAATTTTAACGATGGCGGTCGCCAGTCTTGACCCCAAAAGTGAGTGGCGGCGCGAAGCGCCGCCACTCACTTTTGGTTTTTTGATTTGTCCCGATGCAATTAACTAGGGAAACCACCTTGCCAATGTTCCGAACATCGGCAACACTTCAGGCTGAATTGTCTGATTGGTTTGGGATGGATCAATTGGCAGGATAATTAACTGCGTTGGCACTTGGACAGTGCGAGGACTACGGGAGGCTTGCGCGGAGTCCGAGGGGATCGGCTCAGCAGGAGCATCATCATTTTTGAGTGCAGAATTGAGAATGATTGATTGTCCATCGGGAGCAATATTAAATTGAATTTCTCTTTGAGAAGGAAGTTCTAAAAGTCGGCGTAAGTTTGCCGATTCGAGGTCGATTGCGGCTAGGTAAGGTTTTTCACGGAAGATATTTTTTTCAATATCCTGTTCCACATCCGTTAATAAACAGTAAATAGTTTTCTCCTGTGGATCAAATTGAGCGCCGAGGATCGAGCCATTAATTTTGATCAGTTCCTTTTGCAAACCTTGGTTATTAACTAAATATAGCGATCGCGTATAGTCCTTATTAAATTTGACCGTTGCCGCCTTAGTGCCACTCCGCCCAAAACTCAGCACTGTCCCGAATCTTGGCAAAAAGTCTAGGGGTGGAGCCTGTGGCTCAAGGGTCAAAATCGCCACACCTTCCCCCTGTGCAATCGCCACTGAGGTACTGTCGGGAGTAAACATAAAATCTCCCCCTGGTTGATTTTCTAAGGGTCGTGCAGGCTGATTGTCGGTAATTAGCCAAAGCCCATAACGCCCCAATTGTTGACGACTGAGACGTTGCACTAAGATATTTCGACCATCGGGCGACAGATCAAATTTGAAGTTTTGAAATTCATTACTATCGAGAACTAACTTGATCTCTGGAGTCGCAGATGTCAGTCGATCCTGCTCATCAATACCCGTGGTTACGGTATAGAGCTTTTGGTCAAGTAAACTTTGACCTACGCCTGCATTGGCACTTTCAATGGCACTAAATAAAATCTTTTTGCGATCGGGATAAATCCGAAAATTCAGCACCGTCAGATTTGGCGGCGTTAAGATTCTATTTTCCTTTTGCAATGGACTATAGAGAACGAGGCGACCTTTGTCTTCTGACTGTGAACCAATGTAGGCAAAATATGGATTGGGAGTAGTGAAGTTACCAACGAAAGGCTCAATTGGCTTTTTGACTCCAGATTCGCTAGCAAAGCGATCGTAGGCATCTTCGAGTTTGATTGTGTAGGACTTGCCATAGGTGGCTGGGGCTAGGGGCGTATAAGACATGCGCCGCGACGACCAACTGATTTTGCCATCCAGTTCTGGTTCGATTTTGAGGTTTTTCTCAACCGTATCGCGATCCATGGGGCGATTGAAGGTCAGCGAAAAGGAAATATTGGTGGCATCAATTTTTTGACCTTGCCAGCTAAAGTCGCGCACCTGTGGCAAGGTCAGATCACCAATCCATAATAAAATTGCGATCGCAATGCTAAGTAACGCCACTAAACTAATCGCATAGCGATCAATCGGCTGAGAAAATAGTTTAAATCGCGGACTAAGTTGCATATCAGTTTTTTACCAATGCTTGACTGACGAATTTGGCTAAGGCTCTCCAGAAGTTCAATCCGTTTTGCCACCAATCATCATAATAGCTATAGCAATACAAAACAAAAGGAGTTGCGGCGCGAAGCGCCGCAACTCCTTTTTAGTGCGAGCTATTTAGAGCAGATTTTTTAATTTCTCTTGGTATTCTTCAGGAGTAATCGTCCCAGCCTTGAGTTCTGCATTGAGAATTTCTACTTGAGGCTCGATCTCTTTTTTCTTCGCCGCAATTTCATCAGCCTTAGTTTTGTAAATTGCTTCACCTTCTTTCTTCGCCTTCTTAAAAGCTTGACGCAGGCTGAAGGCATCCATCTCACCGCCAGATGCAAAATATTCATTGGCGACCTTGCCGAGCGCCCATGTGCTGGCATAGGCAGTGGTTGCACCGACCACCATCCCAAATACAGGCACTAGCTTAGCGAGGTTGCTAACGGCAATCCTTGTACCTGTAAGCCCCAAACTGCCAAAGATCGCTTTGCGGAAATCATCACGATTGCGATCGTAGCCCCAACTTTGCCCAATGGTTTGCGCGAGATCCAATTGGTTCCAGTAGATCAACATGTCAAATGCGATCGCAATTCCGGGAATGGGAAAAGCACCTAAGACCGCATTGAGAAAACAAGCATCGGTAGTAGCATTCTCAACTTCTGTTGCCCTTTTTTCAGGATCATCAATTTGACGAACCTGTTCCGAGATAGATGATCTGCTTGCTCGCCGCTCTAGGGTTTCGAGCCATTCCTGTTTACCCCAAAGCTTAGAACTAGTAAAGGTTGCCCCAATTTTGTCTAACAGCACTTTTTCCTCAGAGCTGCATTCCCCATCAATATTTGCCATCGCATAGGCCGATTGATACACCATTTCCTGCGCGATTTCACTGGTGATTTGAGTCAGTAATGTATCAATTGGCTCATCTTCTTCATTTAAGAGCCGATCAACAGTTACGCCTTCGGGTAAGTGAATTTCTTCAAACGTATCCGCAAGACTGGCAAACTCTTCTTCGAGCAGTTTGCCATCGGCCTTTGCCATGCTCACCAAAACCTTAAAGCTTGCCAGAACTTCTTGCTGATTAACAACAGACATCAGATGCTTTCTCCTTTGCAGAAATTATGGTTGATGGTAGCAGCGATTATGCCCTGAGTTTGTATAACTCAAACTTTTGTTGCCAACAATCGTCATTCTTACAATTTTTTTAAGATTTGCGACAGGCAATCGCTATAATCTAAAACCCAGAGAGAGGGCAAAGCGACATGTCAAAAATTGGTATCGGTATCATCGGCACGGGATTCGGGCAGATCATTCATATTCCTGCATTGCAAATCCATCCTGATACAGAGGTTGTGGCGGTATATCATCGAGATCGCAGTAAAGCTCAACAAGTTGCCGATAAATTTGGGATTGCCCATGCTTGCGATCGCATTGCCGATCTATTAGCAATACCTGAAGTCGATGCCGTCACCATCTCGACACCGCCAAGTTTTCACTACGAACAAGCCAAGGCAGCCATCGAAGCACGCAAGCACGTACTAATTGAAAAGCCTGTGACCATGAATGCTCAAGAGGCGATCGCACTCTATCGTCTAGCGGAGCAAAACCAAGTGATCACCGCCACGGATTTTGAGTTTCGCTGCGTTCCTCAATGGCAATATCTCAAGCATCTCTTAGACCATAAACACATTGGCAAAAAACGCCTAATTAATATTGAATGGCTAGTACAGGGACGCGCTAATCCTCAGCGAGTCTGGAACTGGTATAGCCAAAAAAGTTATGGTGGGGGTGCATTAGGTGCGATCGGCTCCCATGCCTTTGATTATGTACGGTGGCTATTTGGAGATATCAAAAGTCTCTGTGGGCAATTAAGTACGGGTATCACCGAACGTCCCGATGCTAATGGAGTGATGCGTCCCGTTGATGCTGATGACACTTGCAATATCCTGCTCGAACTCGCAGATGGTACACCCTGCAATATTTCCCTCAGCACCGTTACCTATCGGGGGCGTGGTCACTGGGTGACGGTCTATGGGGAAAATGGAACTTTAGTATTGGGTAGTTCTAATCAAGCAGACTATGTTCATGGATTCAGTTTGCGTCAAGGTAAACTTGATCGCACGGAAATGGAGATCGTAGCAATTCCATCGACCTATGATTTTCCCCAAACCTATAGCGATGGTCGGCTTGCGCCCGTATTAGCAATTTGCGATCGCTGGGTCAAGGCAATTCAGTCAGGACAATCAATGACTCCTAGTCTCCATGAAGGTGCATGGTCACAGGTGTTGATGGATTTAACCCAAGAGTCACATCAACAGAGGAAATGGGTTGATGTTCCTAAATTCATTTGATTTATCCTAAGCGAAGATTTGCCCTTATCCCCCAGCCCCTTATCCCTAGAGAGAAGGGGAGTTTCTCTAGTTCCCCTCTCCCTAGGAAAAGGGATGAGGGTCTTCGTAAATTATTTTTAGTTTTGGCATAAAATACGAGGCTTAGCAGTGTTCTGGAAATCAATAGAAGATGAATCGTGGGAATGGAAATGGCAACAAAATATTGCTCTATTTCTAGTAATTAGCAATGTCTTTGCGCCATTTTTTGCGTCTCTCTTGGCATTAGGAATATTGTTTCAGCGCGGATGGCGAGCAATCGCCACACCAATCAATCTCGCTTATTTCTGGCTATCTCTATGGCTTATATTCACCACAATTATTGCCTTTGATCCTGCCACTGCCGCAGGAGGACTCGCCAATTTTTTACCCTATTTCTTTTTGGCAGCCACCACCACTTATATCATCCGCACCCCTAGCCAATTTATTCACATTCTATGGCTACTAGTCGTCGGCTCGCTGTTTGTGAGTAGTTTTGGTATTTTGCAAGCATTGATTGATCGACCAGATTGGATCTTTCCCAAGGTAATTTTTGACAGCTATCCGATCCCCATGGGATTTAGTCCCGATCGCCGCATTCAATCATTTTTTGGACATTTTAATGAAACTGCCGCCTATCTATTGATGATTCTGCCGATCGCATTTCATTTTGCGCTCGGCAAAGTCAAGAGTATTTCTAAATCTCAACGTTTAATCGCCGCGATTGCATTAGCAACAGACATCTGTGTGCTGATTCTGACGGGTTCGCGCAATGCTTGGGGACTGGTCATTGTTGGCGCTGTCGCCTTAGCCATCTATTACCGCCAATGGAAGCTCGTTGCAGGATTTGCGATCGCACTATTAACAATTGCATGGGGCATATTTGGACAAAAATTTGGACTAGGTGGCGAGATCGTGCGATCGCTATTGCCACAGGGATTTGTCAATCGCCTCGTCAGCACCGTTGACCCACAACTTACAGATTACGCCTCCACCGCCGATCGGGTCAATGCTTGGCAGTTAGCAATTTCTCTGATTTCGCAGCATCCTCTTCAAGGTTGGGGGCTACGCAATTTTCCTGTCATCGCCAAATCCATTAGCTATGACTTACGCGGCTTACCCCATGAACATAATTTGTTTTTTGCGATCGCAGTTGGCTCTGGCATTCCTGCTCTGATCGGATTGATGTCTATCATTGGCTGGACAATCTGGAGAGCGCTCACCTCTACAATCGCAAAGGAAACCGAGGGGATGATGGCAATTGTTGCGATCGCAATTATTCTGTTTTGGCTAACGGGTTGCTTAGATCTAGTTCTGTACGAACCACGCATCAGTATGCTGCTGTGGTGTTTGCTCGGCAGTATGCATGGTCTGGAATATCATGCCAAAAAGGCGCTATCTCCTCAAACCTAAAAAAGTGCTGTCGCATATTGCGGCGGCACTTTTTTAGGTTTGATTTGATTCTATCTATTTAGCGTCAGACTTCTTGGTGACACTATTAAAATATTCCTTAGCCTTAGTGAAAGCATACTTCACCTTATCGCCAATCGTTGGATCAGGAAGAACGGCAACTGTCACTTCCTCATCGGGAAATTCTTTCAAGCGATAGCCATATTCCAAGTTCTCTTTATACTTCCGCAGAATTGGATAGAGTCGAACTGCACCTTTAAGCAGTGCGTCCTCTTGTTGAAAAATAGCACGACTAATCTGATTACTTCTTTCTACAGCCATCGACCCCGCAGGAACCCATTCCTTTCCCTTGATCCGAATGTAGATGTTAAACTCAGGCAAACCCTTTTCCTTCATCTCATCGTATTTACTGGCAGCCACCTGATGTTTATTCGGCTCTTTCTTCTTTTTTTTCTGCCCCGAACCGCCAGCAAATCCTTTTACTTTAGTTGAACTCATCGCTTTACCTTTGTTTTATTAAAAAAGTTTTTAAAATCATGATCTGAGAAGTTTTGCATCACCGATCATGATTTTTTACCATTAAATGCGTTAACAAAAGTTTACTTTAGTCGATGATCCAAACACAATCATTCTTTAGGTGAGAGATTAAAGTCTACACCTAAGTAATTCAGCATAAATAACCTTAAAACCCAGAAGCGTGATTCGCACGCTTTGCGTGCGAATCACGCTCTGATCTTTGGTTTTAATTATGTTTAGCTACTTATAACAAAAGCGCTGTAGGCACATTTTGAGCAGACATCAATCCAATCACATTATTCCAATTGGTCTCACCACCACTAACATTCTTCCCCCAGCATATTTTATAGAGATTTGCTCCCTCCAAATTGGCTCGACTTAAATTCGCATTACGTAAATCTGCCCCACTTAAATCGGCATCCCGTAAATTTGCCCCACTCAAATCCGCCCCACTAAAATCTGTATTTTGTAATTGCGATCGCTCTAAATTCGCACAGTACAACTTGGCATTCCAAAAAATTGCGCTACGCAAATCAGCTCCCTTCAAATTTGCTTGCCAAAATATGGCATGACTGGCATTGATATTTTGTAAATTTGCTTCTTGAAGATTAGCACTGTTAAAGTTTGCACTAATCGCATTGGCTGATTGTAAATTGCTATAACTGAGATCCGCAAAGGTAAAAATAGCACTGTAAAGATTCGCATCGCTAAGATCGGCATGATCAAGAGAACCTGTAGCAACTGCCCCGTTCAAGGTAGCTCCAGTTAAGTTGGCATATTGTAAGTTAGCCTCGATCAAATTCGCGTGATATAGATCCGCACCTTCGAGATTTGCCATACTTAAGTTGGCATAGCGAAGATCAGCAACGTTGAGGGTAGCATTTTGTAAAGCGATCAATACATCTGGATGTACATTTCGCCAATGATTCCAGTTTTTTACGCCTTTCTCCAGTAGTTGCAATTGTTGTACATCAGCCATATTCACCTCCTAAATTAAAAAGTGTCACCAAAGTTCTGGAATCTTTTTCACTAAACCTAACGTGAATTAAATATTATTAAGCGCATCATGAGTGATTCCCCCGTCAATCCACCAGATTCCATATGGAAGAGACTCCGCAATCAAGAGGTTACTTGCGAAGAAGCTCTTCAGCTATTGGTTGATAAACGTGGAGGGTTGCGAATCGACTTACTGGATGAAGATGTGAACTATAGATTTTTTCACCACTTCGACGATCGCAAATCATTACCTCCTATTATTCCCTTACTGCTGTGGCATGGCTATTTTTATCTAGGCTCACCCCATCCCCTGACCAGTGAAGAAATCAAAAGGCTGAGTAACTTGACCTTAACAGGTATCAAAAATATACCTATTTCTCCTGAAAGCTATTTGTTATGGTTCCTCAGACAAAATCTCCCTGAACCTAGCAACATAGCCCCGCCCATTGTCAATCCACTCACAGGTGCAAATGAAGAAGCACACCTAGACGAGATTTCTGAAATTTACCTGTCTCAAGCCCTTGATCAAACCCATCGGATTAATGCTTTAATTTCCGTTGCGCTTCAACATTGAGCGAGTGACATTCACCTAGAGCCTACAGAAGCGGGTTTGCGAGTGCGCTATCGCATTGATGGCATCTTGAGGACAACCCGCATCTTACCACCTGAAGTTAGTCGAAAGACAATCGTAGCTCTCAAGGTAATGAGTAACATGAACATCGGCGAAAGTCGTCGTCCACAAGATGGTCGAGTTAGCCAACATTACGTCACTGCTGACAATCTTGACCTAGATTTAGATATGCGAGTTAGTACATTTCCTTGCGTTGGTGGCGAAAAGGCGGTAATTCGACTATTACCACGGCACAAAATGCTAACGACAACTATTGAAGATGTTGGTTTTACACAACAATCATTAGCTATTTATCGCAGTTGGATATCTCAACCCCAAGGATTAATTATTGTTACTGGTCCAACGGGTTCAGGTAAAACTAGCACTCTATATGCAACTCTGCAATTATTAGCAACGGATAAAGTCAACATCGTGACGATGGAAGATCCCGTTGAATATAATTTATCAAATATTACCCAAGGGCAAGTGCAAGAAGTTGGTGGATTAACCTTTGCTTCAGGGCTAAAGTCAATTTTGCGTCAAGATCCTGACATCATCATGGTGGGAGAGATTCGTGATTTGGAAACTGCGGAAATTACGATTCGGGCAGCGATGACAGGGCATTTAGTACTATCAACAATGCATACCAATGATGCAGTTAGTACCGTGGCACGATTAAGAGATTTGGGACTGCATCCCAGTTTAATTGCCGAATCTTTGTTAGGAATCGTCGCGCAAAGACTAATACGGAAAGTCTGTTCTTTCTGTTCTGAACCCTATAAACCAACAACAGCAGAACTAAAGTTTCTCGATATAGCAGCAAAGGATGTTAAATATCAAGATTGGCGAATTGGTAAAGGCTGTGAGCATTGTTTTGGCTCAGGTTATTTAGGAAGAGAGGCTATATTTGAGTTACTCAATGTCAGCCCTCAAGTACGAAAAGTCATGACTGAAGGAACTCAATCGGAACTAGTGGAGTACTTAGCAGATCATGGTTATGAATCTTTTTATTATAGTGTGCGTAAGAAAATTTCAACAGGCATAACCACTTTGGAAGAAGCTCTACGGGTGTTGCCCCGTCAAATGTTTAGTAATGAGGAGTGATAAATGATCCAAACACAATCATTCTTTAGGTAAGAAATTTCTTGATCATAGATTGCTTTGCATCCAAGTACGAAAAGCACGCATTGCCGCACTGCGTCCATCCCTGATGCTACGTTCCAAAAACTGGGGAATGATCTCAAGTACAGGAACATTACCAAAAGTAGGACTAAGTTCTGACTCGATATATTCACCATCCTGTAAAACATAAATTTTGAGTTGCCTGTCATACAACCATAACTCAGGTACACCAAGAACCCGATAGACATCAAATTTAGTTTTAGAAGTCACATCCACCTCAATCGCCAAGTCGGGGGGGGGATCGATCGCCATATCTAGTTTACGGATGCCCCGCATAGCGACATTGTTTTGAATGTAGAAACACTCATCAGGTTCTAGCCCCGCCCGTTTAGCCTTAGCTTTGAATGTCGTAGAGCCATAGCCTTCAAAGTCAATCCCTAATTCATCTAGCAAAACTTGGACAAAGTAACTTATCAGGACTTTAATTTTTTCATGTTCAGGTAAGGGCATAACAATTTCTAATACACCATCTAGATAAGCAATTCTCGTCCTGCGCTTTTCGCCCAGATCCTCAAGAATTGATTCAAATTGTTGCCAGTCAATATCATGGAGGATCGTACTTTGTCCTTCGAGGGTTTCTATTTGCGAAATGCGTAATAACGTGGTCATGGGAATATCTCCTAAACGCGATCGCGATTTTCCTCACACATATCATTCATCGTAAGTAGCTTAACTTAGTTAAAAGATAAAACCAAGTCTCGTGCTGCACGCTACTCAGGCAATACAGGGTTCTTGGTTTATCAAAATCAAATAATCAAAAAGCCGCCCTAGGGCGGCTTTTTGATTAACCTTCTTTCAGTTGACTAGAAGGTGAATCTAAATCAAATAACACCTGCAACATTTGCATAGCCTTGCGGCGGGACTCAATATCTTGCTGAGCGCGTAACTGCACCATCGGATCATGCAAAATCTTATTAATAATCCCGCGAGTCATACTCTCAATCACATCCTGATGTTTGTCCGCAAAATCATTGCCGAGACGAGAAAGAGCTTTCTCCATCTCCTGCTCACGAATGATTTCCATCTTTTGGCGCAACTTGCTAATCGTAGGGACAGTTTCGAGAGAACGCCACCAAGTATCAAACTCAGCAACACAACCTTCTAATAAAATTTCCGCTTGCATCGCCATTAGCCGACGGCTTTCTTGATTTTCGGCAACCACTGCTTGCAAATCATCTACATTGTAGGCTTTGGTGTTAGCTAATTCATTAACATCCGCACTAATATTACGTGGTACAGAAATATCCACTAAAGTCAAGCCACTATGGTTAGGAGCAATTGCTTCTAAATGCTTACGGCTAATAATTACTTCAGTCGAAGCTGTGCTGGTAAAAACTAGATCAGAAATAGCGATGCAATCAAACATCTGCTCAAGGGGATGTATGTCAAATTGAGCGCCACTAGCTTCAAATTCTTTGAGCATAGTTTCAGCCCGCGATCGCGATCGATTGACGATCGCAATTTTTTGGGCACCTTTTGAAATTAAATGCTTAACCAATAGGCGCGACATTTTGCCAGCACCGATAATCGTGGCATGTTTATCCGACAAATCTTTTAATTTGATCTGCGCTAGCTCCACAGCCGCCGAACTGATCGACACTGCACCAGTACCAATTTCCGTCTCAGTCCGAACCCGTTTACCCGCCGATAAAGCTTGTTTAAAAAGTTGATTTAGAATTCGACCAGCACCGTTATACTGCTGAGCAAGACGGTGAGTATTTTTGACTTGGGCAAGAATCTGACCTTCACCCAGCACAAGACTATCTAAACCCGAAGCCACACGCATCAAATGGGTGACAGCATCTTGACGCAGCAAAATAAACAAATAGCGACGGAGAAACTGTAGCGGCAGTTGGCTAAATTCCGAAAGAAACTGCATAATTTCGCGAATGCCGCCTTCGGACTCGCTAGTGACCACGTATAACTCTAAGCGGTTGCAGGTACTTAAAATGGCAGCTTCTTCAATATTCGGATAGCTCATTAGCTGAGCGATCGCAGCTTCCATGCGATCTTCAGGAATGCTCAACTTTTCCCTTACTTCCACAGTCGCCGTTTTATGACTCAAGCCAACAACTGCAATATTCATATCGTAAATGCGTTTCTTAATTTAGGACTGGAAATCATTATGTTATTGGTAGAGCTTATCAGGAGATAGCTACCAGTGTAGTAGGTACTTATTACTCCTTAACTTTCCTTAATGTAAATAACTAAGTAGCTAAGCGCAATTACACATAAAACCCTAAAACTTGTGGCGCACGCTGCGCGTGCGCCACAAGTTTTAGCTCTGGGTTTTCATTATGCCTAGCTACTTACTCCCTCCCTCCTCAAAAATTAGTGGTGCAACGCTTCGCGCCGCACCACTAATTTTTGAGTGTTTATGTTTAAAAATTAACGCAGGTTAATGATCTTAGGAGCATCGCTGGTCAAGTGAATGGTGTCAACGAAACGAGCAGTCTTCGATTGAGTAGAGATAACCAAAGACTGGGTGCGACAACCACCATTGAAGAAACGAACGCCTTCCATCAAAGTACCAGGAGTGATACCACAACCAGCAAACAAGACATTCTTACCACATGCCAATTCATGAGCATCATAGACTTTATCACCGTCTTCAATACCCATTTCCTTAAGACGAATCAAGTTACCTTCGCGGGTCCACTTTTCGCTTTCAGGAGTATTAACTTCGGCTGGATCGTAGATTAGACGACCTTGGAAATGTCCACCCAAGCAACGCATTGCTGCTGCGGAAATTACACCTTCAGGAGCAGCACCAATACCCATCAAAGCATGGATGTTTGTACCAGCAAAACCACAGCAAATAGCCGCAGATACGTCACCATCACTGATCAAACGTACACGAGCGCCCGCCGCACGAATTTCCGAGATCAAAGCTTTGTGACGAGGACGATCCATCACAACAACAACTAGCTCTTCAATCGAACGGTTGAGACATTCCGAAAGAATTTTTAGGTTTTCGGTAGGGGTTTTACGGATGTCAACATGACCCTTTGCCGCAGGAGGTGCAGCTAGTTTGTCCATATAAAAGTCGGGAGCTTGGAACAAACCACCACGCTCCGAGATTGCCAAAACAGCCATAGAACCATTTTGACCGTAGGCAACGAGGTTTGTACCTTCGCAAGGGTCAACCGCGATGTCGATTTCTTGAAGTTCTTCAACTGTGCAGAATTCGGCAGCATTTTCTTGAGTACAAATCCCAACTTCTTCGCCGATATATAGCATGGGCGCTTCGTCACGTTCGCCTTCACCAATAACGATGCGTCCACGCATATGAATTTTGTTCATCCGTTCGCGCATTGCTTCTACGGCTGCTTCATCAGCTTCATCTTTTTTGCCCAAGCCCATCCACTTAGAAGATGCGATCGCAGCCTGTTCAACGACCTCAATAATCTCGAGGCTGATTGTACTATCCATGTTTAGGAACCCTTACCTTGTTAAATTTTATAACTATTAATTTTTTGCTATATTCTAGAAATTTTCTAGAATCAGAAAACAAAATTAAGTTTAGTTGTGCTTTACTACACAACCTCGTAGTTAAGTTTACAGGGCAGACTGTCACCAAACCTATAAGAAGACTAAATGCGTCATATTAATTTTTTATAAGTTTAGCTATGAATCAAAAAAAGACAAAGTAGGGGATAGCGCAAAGCGCTATCCCCTACTTTTGCGAATTTAGGACAAAAACAAAAACCAAAATAGAGTTGCGACGCTTTGCGCCGCAACTCTATTTAGAAATCTCCGATAGATCCTCCAGATCCTCTGATGGCTCCATTATCTAGATTGCCAGCAATATCGTCATATACACAGATCACAATACATAGACTCAACGGTGCTGTCACCAAAATACCAACACCCAACGCAATTAAACCTGCAATATTCAACAACACCAGCAATAGCATCAGAACAAATACTTGGAGCCATTGCTTTGTCACAAACTTACGACTTGTTTCTAAAGCCTGAAAAAATTCCAAGTCCCAATCAATGGCAAACTGAATTGCAAACACATAGGAAACCGCAAGATAAATACCAGGCAGAATTAAGAGAATCATGCCTACAGCAGTTAATAGTCCACCCACAAGGGAAAGCAAGAATAGCTGTAGGAAATATTTGTTGGTTAATCCCTGAAAGAAATCATTAAACGTAAAAGACTTGCCCCTTAAAATTGCGAGGATCACAAATGTGTAACCAGCAGCTAGGGGCGCATTGATCACACTAGAGGCAATCTGACCAATCACAGGCACAAAATTAACCGCAAAGTTAATCACAATGCTGAGTAAGAAGAAACCACCAATTTGAACGAAATTAGCCTGAAATATTTCCCAGCCCTTGCGAAAATATTTACTGAAATCAATTGAGTAATCTCTCTGCATGAGCAAACTTAGTTGCTCGTCTTTACTTGCTTCCATAAATTGTAAGCCTCCTAAATTTAGACTTTAAGACCAACATCATAAGTAGCTAGGCACAATTAAAACCCAGAGCTAAAACCTGTGACGCACGCGCAGCGTGCGTCACAGGTTTTAGAGTTTTACATTTAATTGTGCTTAGTTACGTTATTTGTGAGATCGTATTTGCAATGGCTCTAACCTTACTACAAAATAATCCACTGGCAAGTTATGCACCTTACAACAGGCATAACTTGTAACAGTTCTACTCAAATCACTAGCGTTAAAGTTTTGCTGTATTTCATTTGTCAATTTTGGTTAAGAAATGCTTAACACTGGTACGATCTGACTATGGGCTTTTCTCTTCTAGCCAACCTAAATGTATTGCGTATAACTGCTATGTTGCCAGATCATTCTGACCAGTCTATTTTTGATGATGAGATGCCTAATAATCTTGTAAATTTTAGTAATTCTGACGATCTAGATATTGATAGTAGTATCGAAGATGATAAACCACAGGAAGCCTGTGGTGTGTTTGGTGTATTGGCAGCAGAGGGGGATGTTGCGAAGTTAGTTTACTTTGGTCTATATGCCCTGCAACATCGTGGTCAAGAATCTGCGGGGATTACAGCCTATGATGAGCAAGGAGCTACCCATACTCACAAAGCAATGGGATTGGTATCTCAAGTTTTTAACGAAACCATTTTGGCAGAAATGAAGGGGGCTTTGGCGATTGGGCATAATCGTTACTCGACGACAGGTTCAAGTAAAGTTTGTAACGCTCAGCCCATCGTCTTAAATACAAGATTAGGAGATTTTTCATTAGCTCATAATGGCAACTTGGTAAATGCCTCAGAGCTACGCGGTGAACTTTCGGCACAAGGTCATGCCCTCGAATCTACCACCGACTCAGAGGGAATTGCGTTTGCGGTTAGTGAGGCCGTTTCCGAAGGGCAAAATTGGCAAGATGCGATCATTACCGCATTACGTCGATGTCATGGTGCATTTAGTTTAGTCATGGCGATGCCTAATACCCTTGTCGGAGCGCGAGATTCCTATGGTGTCCGTCCTTTAGTAATTGGGAAAACCCCAGATGGCTCCTATGTTTTGTCCTCAGAAACTTGTGGTTTAGATATTATTGGCGCTGAGTATGTCCGTGAGGTCAATGCTGGTGAGCTAGTGATCATCACCATGGATCAAGGAATTCAATCAATCCAGTGGGAAGAAGCTAAGCCGAAGCTCTGTGTATTTGAGATGATCTATTTTGCTAGACCTGATAGTGTCATGCATGATGAGAGCCTATTTACCTACAGGGTCAGAATTGGTCGTGAATTAGCTAAGGAAAGTTTTGTAGATGCTGACCTTGTGATTGGCGTACCAGATTCTGGCATTCCTGCGGCAATTGGCTTTTCGCGTGAGTCAGGGATTCCCTACGGTGAGGCGTTAATTAAAAATCGCTATGTCGGGCGTACTTTCATCCAGCCAACCCAAGCGATGCGGGAGTCTGGTATTCGCATGAAGCTGAATACACTCAAGGATGTTTTGCAGGGAAAGCGAGTAATTGTGATCGATGATTCGATCGTAAGGGGAACGACGAGTCGTAAAATAGTAAGAGCATTGCGTGAGGCTGGTGCGATTGAAGTACATATGCGTATTTCTTCGCCACCTGTAACTCATCCTTGTTTTTATGGTATCGATACGGACTCGCAAGATCATCTGATTGCTGCCCAAAAGTCTGTCGCTGCGATCGCAGAACAGATTGAGGTTGATACGCTGGCGTATCTCAGTCATGATGCAATGTTGAGAGCAACTCAGATTGATACCGCGCATTTTTGTACAGCTTGTTTTACAGGGAAATATCCCATTGAAGTTCCTGATAAACTCAAGCGCACCAAACTTATGCTAGAAAAAACTGCAACATGACCAAGATTCTCTTTCATCTCGCATTCCCAGTCAAAGATATTGCAAGTACCAAAGCTTTTTATGTTGATGGATTGGGTTGTTTGGCAGGGCGTGAGTCAAGCGATTCACTGATCATGAGTTTGTATGGTCACCAGTTGGTGGCTCATGTTGTCCATGAAAGTCTGGATTCGCAGCGTGGTATTTACCCAAGGCACTTCGGATTAGTTTTCTATTCTGAAAATAACTGGATGGCTTTATTAGAGAAAGTTCATGATAAGCGTCTCAAGTTTTATCAAAAGCCAAAGGTTCGCTTTGTGGACACCCCATTAGAGCATCGGACTTTCTTCTTGGCTGATCATTCTGGCAATATTCTGGAGTTCAAGCATTACAAGTTTGAGACTGCAATTTTTGGTGAGACTGATTTTCATGAGGTTGGCGATTCTGATTTTGCACAGCAGGTTCCTGTAGTTACGCATTAATCGCTTCACACAAAAAAGAGCTTGCCCTAGGGCAAGCTCTTTTTTGTGTACTCTTTGATTCAAGGTTGATGCCTTCCTTTAGTTTTTTACGAAGCATCTGCATTTGTTTTTTCTTTTGGCGTTGGCGAGCCGAGCCGCCTTTACCTTTGTCATTGCGACCTTCTTTGCGGGGAGTCTCCCAGCTCTTTAGTCTTTGATTCATAGCTGCTTATCTCTCAGAAATTTATATAACCTCTAATCTCAAATATATGCTGACTGATTAAAAAAAAGCTATCACTCTTTGGGGTGAGCACAGGATATGCTCTCTTTAGCTAAATTTAAATCAACTAGAGTTCAACGGGGACTAACTTTTGTTTAATTTCCTCAGGATTTCTAAAACCAATTGCGATCGCAATACCATCTTTGACAAACAGTGGGCGCTTTAGCAACATCGAGTCTTTAGCATAGGCTTCAATCCATTGGATATGCGACCATGTTTCTTTTTCAGCACCAAGGGCGCGGTAGGACTGCCCAGAGGTATTTCTCATTGATCTTTCGCCTAGGGCATGTACCCAATCTGCGATCGCAGTTCGAGTTGGCGGATAGTCTTTGGTATTGATAAATTCATAGGCAATATTTTGACCTTCTAGCCATGCGATCGCCTTTTTGCAAGTGCCGCAATTGGGAATGCCATAAACTTGAATAGACATAAATTTATTGTGATTATGATTACAGAGATTATGACTGGTTATCCTGTCATTGTAGCGATATCCCAAAAACAAGAGAGTCTTGCAAAGCAAGACTCTCTTGTTTCTAGATAAAAATGGGGGTAAAGGGACTTGAACCCTTACGACCTTGCGGTCAACGGATTTTAAGTCCGTAGCGTCTACCATTCCGCCATACCCCCTCAGGGCTTTGCCATTCTAACCCGAAATGGGTAATTTTATGATCAGTTTTTTTGCAAATTATTTTAATTGCTAGAAATTTAGATGGGCGATCGCTCTAACCTTTTGTGGAGTTGTTGATTTTTTAGGCTAACCATGACTTTTTCTGCCTTACTTCACACTATTTAACAGAAATAAATTTATAATCATTTAACAATGCTTTGCCATTTCTAGCTTTAATCTTCTTCCAAAAATATACTTACCATGTCTATAAGTAATCAAAACGATCGCGATCACCTGCATCATGTAGTTATTATTGGTGGAGGTTTTGGGGGGTTATACGCAGCTCAAAAGCTCGGTAAAGCTCCCGTTAAAGTCACATTGATCGATAGACGCAATTTTCACTTATTTCAGCCTTTACTATATCAAGTTGCCACAGGTAGCCTGTCCCCCGCAGATATCGCTTCACCACTGCGGTCTGTGCTTGCCAAAAACAAAAATACCAGTGTGGTCATGGGGGAAGTTGTTGACATTGACGCTAAAGCCCAAGTGGTCAAACTCAAAAACAACTTAGCAATTAACTATGATTCGCTGATTGTGGCAACGGGAGTTAGCCATCACTATTTTGGCAACGATCAATGGTCAGAGCAGGCTCCAGGCTTGAAAACCATTGAAGATGCGATCAATATGCGGCGGCGGATTTTGAGTGCCTTTGAAGCAGCCGAAAAGACCCATGATTCACAATTCAAAGAGTCATTGATGAACTTTGTGGTGATTGGTGGTGGGCCAACAGGGGTGGAGCTAGCAGGAACTTTGGCAGAATTAGCGCACCGCACCCTCAGCGATGAATTTACGAATATTGATACGCGAAAAGCACGCATTATTTTATTGGAAGGGGCAAATCGAGTCTTGCCTCCTTACCATGAAGACCTATCGGAAGCGGCTAAACAGTCCTTAGAAAAGCTGGGCGTAGAAGTCAGAACCAGTGCCATGGTGACGAACATTGAAAACCATGTGGTTACCTTTAAATGTGGTGAAGAGGTCGAACAGATCAATGCTCAAACGATTTTGTGGGCGGCGGGAGTCAAGGCTTCAGCAATGGGCAAGGTTTTAGGCGATCGCGTCGGCGCAGAGCTAGATCGAGTCGGTCGTGTGATTGTTCAACCCGATATGTCGATCGCAAATCATCCCAATATTTATGTGATTGGTGATTTGGCAAACTATCCGCATCAAGGTGAGCGTCCGTTGCCGGGAACTGCGGCTGTTGCTATGCAACAGGGTGAGTATATGGCGCACCTGATTGAAGCAAAGGTCAAGCAACGCGAAGCCGATAAATTTTACTATCAAGACTTTGGTAGTTTGGCGGTAATTGGTCGCCATGAAGCGGTAGCTGACTTTAAGTTCTTGCGCTTGAAGGGATGGCTAGCGTGGTTTATCTGGACATTTGTGCATATTTACTATCTGATTGAATTTGACAATAAATTGGTGGTGATGATCCAGTGGGGATGGAACTACTTCACGCATCGCCGTAGTGCCAGATTGATTACAGGTCGATATTTGCAAGTTCTCGAAGAAATGGAAGGGATTAAGGCTGGCGGTCTTGCGGTTGAGACTAGGGAGCCAGCACAGGTTGTGTAATCTCCTCAATGCAGTGCCGCGCTCTGCGCGGCACTGCATTGCAAATATAGCTACAGTAATCCTGCGATCGCAGTTTGCACAGGATAGCCCAAATGTTTCCATGCGGCGGCCGTCGCCACCCGACCGCGTGGTGTGCGGTTAATATAGCCAATCTGTAATAGGTAAGGCTCATACACCTCTTCAATCGTGTGGGCATCCTCACCCGTCGCCGCCGCTAAAGTATCTAGCCCTGCGGGACCACCATTAAAGTTTTCGATTAAAACCGTGAGCAACTTGCGATCAATCCAATCGAGTCCTTTGGGATCAACATTAAATAGTTCCAATGCCGATTCCGCGATCGCACCCGTAATTTGTTCGCCCTTTGCCTTCACCTCGGCATAGTCACGCACGCGCTTTAGTAAACGATTGGCAATCCGAGGCGTACCCCTCGATCTGGCTGCGATCGCAATTGCACCATCATCATGGATTGGGGTATCCAAAATCTTGGCACTACGCGCCACAATCTGCGTTAATTCGTCATGCTCATAAAAGCGGAAATGCTGCACAAAGCCGAAGCGATCGCGCAGGGGTGAAGATAATGCTCCAATTCTCGTCGTTGCGCCGATCAGCGTAAATTTATTGAGCTGCACACTGCGAATCCTTGCGCCCTGACCTTTGCCAATCGTGATATCCAGCCGATAGTCTTCCATAGCGGGATAGAGGATTTCCTCGGTGACACTGGGCAGACGATGGATTTCATCAATAAATAAAATATCTCCCTGTTGCAGTGAAACCAACAAACCCGCCACATCACGGGGACGCTCTAGGGCAGGCGCAGAGGTGATTTTACATTGCACGCCCATCTCTTGAGCGATGATTAGCGCTAGTGAGGTTTTACCTAATCCGGGGGGGCCATAGAGCAGTAAATGATCGAGTGCCGATGCTCGTGACTTTGCGGCTGCGATCGCAATATGGAGTAGTTCCTTTAAATCCTTTTGTCCGATATAGTCCGCTAGATTTTTGGGACGAATGTTAATTTCAGGCGTGGTGGGAGTGTGCGCATCTTTAGCTAACTGTTCCGCCAATTTCTCCTCTGGTGTTGCTTCTGCCTGCAACAAATCGAGCGCCTGTTGCAGTTCGGGCGAAGTTTCTTTTTTCGAGGCA
Organism: Pseudanabaena mucicola FACHB-723; assembly: GCF_014696385.1. Taxonomy (GTDB): domain Bacteria; phylum Cyanobacteriota; class Cyanobacteriia; order Pseudanabaenales; family Pseudanabaenaceae; genus Pseudanabaena. The sequence goes on along the minus strand of NZ_JACJQB010000037.1, from coordinate 3,947 downwards.
GCTTTAGACGACCGACGGGTTGATTTTTGGCTAGTCGCCTTTGCCGAAACCGAATTTTGTTCAGGTTGTTGCGGATCGCCGTCAGGGTTGGGACTAGGATTTGGTTTAGAGGAGATGATCGCCATACGCCTTCGGTTGCTCAAATTTATACATATCTTCGATCAATTGCACCCAGCCATCAACTAAAGAATCAAGGATCTGCTCACCTTTCTCCTTGGTCGCCGCCTTAGCATCACCCAATACCCCGCTCCGAGTCAAATCGCGCATCACCCATGCAAAGGGATTCGCCGATTCCATGCTGAGCAAACTATTTTCAGGCAATCCATAAGGGTATTCGGTAACCGCTTTGTCCATCTGGACTTGCTCAGGCAGCAGCGCCAACATCAAACTGGTTTCCGCATCCCCCGCATGGATTCCCAATTCTAATTCTTTCGCTGTCAACAAATCTTTAGCCACATTGGGAACGCGCCAAGTAAAGAGCGGAAAAATTATAAAATCAGGATATTTTTCATGGAGATCGCGAGCGACGATTTCTAAAATTTGCGGCTGCCCACCATGGGAATTCATCAGCGCTAATTTCCGAAATCCTGCGCGATAGACACTTTCAGCAATGTCCGTTAATACCGCTAGCATCGTTTGCGATCGCAAAGTAATCGTACCCGCAAAATCATTATGTTCATTGGACTTTCCGTAATATAGCGGCGGCAAAGCATAGGCAGAAATCGCAGAATCTAATTTTGCTAAAGCTCTTGCCAAAACCCCAATACTAATCGCTGCATCAACGATCAATGGCAAATGTGCGCCATGCTGCTCGATTGCCCCCATGGGTTGAAGGATCACCACATTCTCTTTGTCAGGCATATTTGCGATCGCGGGCGAAGTGAGGTAGGCAAAATATCGATCGGCAGGAAAGTAATTCATAGTGGATATTTTATGCTTATTCATGCTTAAAATCAGGGCAAGACCAAGCGAGACTCTGCTCGAAAAATCAAGAGATTGTTCCCCACTTCAGATAGACTAATAACTGAAAGTAACTAAAAGTGTTATGACGACTGTTTCTGAGAATACAAAAAGCGTAGAAAACGGCAAAGCTGCATCCGTGATTGATGGTAGCGAGAATCTTGGTGTAATCGTCAGACGCAAAACCCGACCTGTGCAAGTGGGCAATATCACCATCGGTGGTGGTGCGCCCGTCGTGGTGCAGTCGATGATTAACGAAGACACCCTTGATATTGATGGCTCCGTCGCAGGAATTCGCCGCTTGCATGAAATTGGTTGCGAAATCGTGCGCGTCACCGTCCCCAGCATGGCACATGCTGCGGCTCTCTCAGAAATTCGCCAAAAACTGAAACGTACTTATCTCGATGTGCCTCTGGTTGCCGATGTCCACCACAACGGCATGAAAATTGCCCTCGAAGTCGCCAAGCATATCCACAAAGTCCGCATTAATCCTGGACTATATGTGTTCGAGAAGCCTAAGGCAAATCGCACCGAATACACCCAATCAGAGTTTGACGAAATTGCCGAAAAAGTTCGGGACACCCTCAAGCCCCTAGTTTTATCCCTAAAGGAACAAGGCAAAGCGATGCGGATCGGGGTCAATCATGGCTCTCTAGCCGAACGGATGCTGTTTACCTATGGTGATACACCGCAGGGCATGGTCGAATCTGCGATCGAGTTTATCCGTATTTGTGAAGATCTCGACTTTAGAAATATTGTCATTTCCATGAAAGCTTCTCGCGTCCCCGTGATGATCGCTGCCTATCAACAGATGGCTAAGCGCATGGATCAACTGGGCATGGATTACCCCTTACATTTAGGCGTAACCGAAGCAGGGGATGGTGAATATGGTCGCATCAAATCCACCGCAGGTATTGCCACCCTATTATCTCAAGGTATCGGCGACACGATCCGCGTCTCCCTCACTGAAGCGCCTGAAAAAGAAATTCCTGTTTGTTACAGTATTTTGCAGTCCCTTGGACTCCGCAAGACCATGGTCGAATATGTCGCTTGCCCATCCTGTGGGCGCACATTGTTTAACCTTGAGGAAGTGCTGCACAAAGTCCGCGAGGCTACCAGCCACCTAGTCGGCTTAGACATTGCGGTGATGGGCTGTATTGTTAATGGCCCTGGGGAAATGGCGGATGCAGACTATGGCTATGTCGGCAAAACTCCTGGGATTATCTCGCTCTATCGCGGTAAGGAAGAGATTAAGCGTGTACCTGAAGAAGAAGGTGTGGAGCAGTTAATTGCTCTGATTAAATCCGATGATCGCTGGGTTGATCCTGAGTAAATGCCATAATCACTTTCCCATATCTAATCTACATCTTCTCCTAGCGATCGCAGTTTTTCAGCTAGTCTATTTGCCCTTTGTTCAGCCTGTTCTGTAAGTTGGCGCTCTTGCTCGACTAGCTGACGCTGTTGCTCGACTAGTTCACTACCCCAAAGGAGTAAATTTTCTGAGCGATCCCACCAGCGCAACCAACAACCATGTCGTTCAGCTTTTTTACCAGTCCATACTCCCAAAAACAAACCCATACTCTCGATCCAGTAGCGCTGATTTTGATCAGGTTTTTGAAGTTGGTATCCTTCATCAATCAGATCATAAACCTCTAGTACACCTGTAGAGGGGTGGAAAATTACATAAACAGGCACTTTTAAAATTTGCTCATAAAAGTACCACTTGCCGTAGGGATAATGGGGAGCAATGGAATATTCTGTACCCTCGGTGGCAGAAATAAACTCCATCACAATTTCGGCATTACTGCCTTCAGCGTGAGGCGTATAGCTACGGCGAATTTCTCCAGGTTTAATTGGATAAGCCGAAGGGATATATACCCAATCAGGGGCTTTAACAACGGTTCTTTCGTTGATATTGGCACAAAGCCCAAAATTAGAAGCAATGATCATCGATTCTAGAATTAATCCAGCTATTTCTAAGGATTCACGCAAAGCTGCGGCTAAGAGCGGTTGAAGGTTACTTTCCACGGGTTCATCGGGCAGTATAAAATCTTCTGGTAGTTTTTCCCAAGTAATGCGGGGTAAAACTGACGAGTATCTTTGGAGTGTTTGCATGATCTGATTACTCTTGTAAGGGCGATCGTTAGCAGGTTCATCTATATTAGCTTGGTATTGACTGTGCCAAAATACCTAATATTTTAGGTAAATTATCTAGATAATATTCGGTTAGATCGATCCAGACATTGCGATCGCTTAGTTTCAGGAACTTCCAAATGGTTCCCGATGTCACCACACCATAAATTTCCTTGATTTCATTTTTTTCTGTTGGTTAGAGTATTGGGCGGCAATCATTGTAAATCAATTAAAATCGTCGTGATCAACATTTCCGAACGCGATTTTTCGGTGTTGCTAGCTAATGCTAAGGTGAGTTTTTTTTTGAGTGTTTCGCTGAGAAAGGGACTAAGTTGGAGTTCTGGACTGTCAGCAAATAAATCAGCTTTCTCAATTAAGTTAAGCTGAAAAGCTTTTTTGACGGAGCTAAGGCTAAAGTCACTGTAGGACATATTTAATGTAAAGATTAACGAAAAAGTGAACGGTACTTTACACAGCCTATCCTTTAGTTATCGGAGGGAAGCGTAAAACCCGCGCCCTTTAAGCGGGGGATATAAGCGCAGTCTGAATAAATTCAGACGCAAAAGAAGTGCAATAACTTCTATCTTATGTTAGAATATCCTACATAAGATTAAATAAATCTATGTTAGTTCTCGAAGCAAAACTAAAAGGCAAAACAGAGCAGTACAACCTCATTGACGAAGCTATCCGTACCGCTCTGTTTTGTCGTAATAAGGCTTTGAGGTATTGGATAGATAATCGTGGCACTGACAGATAAGTAGCCATGCAGAATTATTTACACATATCCGAACTAATGGGAAGATTCTAAGAATCACCATATCCGAACTAATTACTGTGAGACTAATTGAGCCACT
>NZ_JACJQB010000036.1 GCF_014696385.1 Pseudanabaena mucicola FACHB-723 | reverse complement strand
AGTGGCTCAATTAGTCTCACAGTAATTAGTTCGGATATGGTGATTCTTAGAATCTTCCCATTAGTTCGGATATGTGTAAATAATTCTGCATGGCTACTTATCTCTATTTCAAAGCTGGATCATTGCGCCAAGTTTGATGTTTTTATTAGCGATCGCCTTTTTTCGAGACTCTCCCGACTATATGGTGGGCTTGATGTTAATTGGCATTGCGCCATGTATTGCGATGGTGATTGTATGGAGCGATCTCGCTAAGGGCAATTCTGAATATACGGCGGGATTGGTTGCCTTTAATAGCATTTTCCAAGTGCTGTTTTATAGTTTTTATGCTTGGTTTTTCATTACGGTATTACCGCCGCTCTTTGGCTTACAAAGTACCGTGGTGAATATCAGTATCATTGAAATTGGACAGACTGTTTCTATTTATCTTGGTATTCCCTTTATCGCAGGTTTTTTGACGCGCTTTTTTCTGATCAAAATTAAAGGGAAAAGCTGGTATCACAATGTATTTATTCCTAAAATTAGCCCAATCACACTGATTTCATTGCTGTTTACGATTGTGGTGATGTTCAGTCTCAAGGGGAATTTGATGTTGAAAATCCCCTTGGATGTTGTCAGAATTTCGATTCCATTGTTGATTTATTTCGTTGCGATGTTTGTAGTTAGCTTTTATTTTGCTTGGCTAATTAAGGCAGATTATGATAAAGCGGCGAGTGTTGCTTTCACGGCAGCAAGTAACAATTTTGAACTAGCGATCGCGGTGGCGGTGGGTGTATTTGGCATTAATTCGGGTGCTGCTTTTGTGGCGGTTGTTGGTCCTCTAATCGAAGTTCCCGTTTTAATTAGCCTTGTCAATCTATCTTTTTGGTTCAAGCGCAATTTCTTTGATGCAAAAATAACTTAAGACCCGCCTTTCATTGTAAGGGCAATTCATGACTTGCCCTTACAATGCGTTCTTTGGGAGCATTCCTAAATTTTATTGTTGACAGATTCCCCTAAATACAGCCAAGATAAATATATTGATTACTATAAATATTTGTCTTAATCAATATTTAAAACATACTTAACCTTTAGATAATCTATGGCTGTGCGCGTTGGTATTAACGGTTTTGGCAGAATTGGCAGATTGGTTCTGCGTGCTGCTTGGGACTTTCCCGAATTAGAATTTGTACATATCAATGAAATCAAGGGTGGTATCGAAGCTGCCGCGCATTTACTCAAGTTTGACTCGGTGCATGGTCGTTGGTTACCTGATGTCGTAGTAAATTGCGATCGCATTGTCATTGACGATCAGAAATCAATTCAAAAACTTAGCTTTAGCGAATATGAGAATCCCGAACTAGTCAACTGGCAAGAATTAGGCGTAGATATTATTCTGGAATGTTCGGGCAAATTCCGCACTCCCGAAACCCTAAATCCCTATTTCCGCAAAGGCGTAAAGAAAGTGATCGTGGCGGCTCCTGTGAAGGAAGAAGCCCTAAATATTGTGATGGGAATTAATGATCATCTCTACGATCCTGCCCAGCATCAAATTCTCACGGCTGCTTCTTGCACTACTAATTGCCTTGCGCCTGTGGTGAAAGTCATCCACGAAGGTTTAGGAATTAAACATGGCGTAATTACGACGATTCATGACAATACCAACACGCAAACCCTTGTTGATGCACCTCACAAAGATCTGCGCCGCGCTAGGGCTTCGGCTTTATCACTAATTCCCACCACCACGGGATCGGCAACAGCGATCGCAATGATCTATCCCGAACTCAAGGGCAAGTTAAATGGATTAGCCGTGCGTGTACCTTTGCTGAATGCTTCGCTGACGGATTGTGTATTTGAAGTTGAAAGAGAAACCACAATTGAGGAAGTAAATAGTTTATTGAAAGCCGCCGCCGATGGTGAATTGAAGGGGATTTTAGGTTATGAAGAACGTCCTTTAGTTTCCATTGATTACAAAGATGATTCGCGATCATCGATTATTGATGCTCTCTCCACAATGGTTATTGATGGAACTCAGGTCAAGATTCTCGCTTGGTATGACAACGAATGGGGCTATTCCTGTCGCATGGCGGAATTAGCGAGAAAAGTAGCTTTATCGATTTAATCCCCTCACCCCACGCTCTTCCAATGGGCTATTCCTATATACACAAGTCTCAAAAACCCCCTTTAATTCCCCCTTGCGAAGGGGGAAGATTAGAAATTTTGTTCCCTCCCCTTCCAAAGGGGAGGGGTAGGGAGGTGTTATTTGGAGAGGGGCTAGGGGTGATGGCAAAACATCTAAACTGTGAGAAATTGATCATGACCTCCTCAACTGCATCCCAAGCAAACTTCAAGAACTATGTGCTTGTCACCCTCACCTATTGGGGATTCACGATTACCGATGGGGCTTTGCGACTATTGGTATTGCTTTATTTCAATAATATTGGCTATACCCCCATTCAAATCGCTTCGCTATTTCTCTTCTATGAAGTATTTGGAGTTGTTACCAACTTCTTGGGCGGCTGGATTGGTTCACAATTGGGGCTGAAAGTTACACTCTATACAGGGATAGGCTTACAGATATTCTCACTCATAATGTTGTCTTTGCTCAATCCAGAATGGGCGCAATGGTTAGCCGTTCTCTATGTGATGATCGCGCAGGCTTTTTCAGGGATTGCCAAAGACTTGACGAAAATGAGTACCAAAAGTGCAATTCGCCTAGTCGTGCCGCAGGATGCTCAATCAGCTTTATTCAAGTGGGTTGCGATTCTCACAGGTTCTAAAAATGCCCTTAAAGGTGTTGGCTTTTTTATCGGCAGCGCCTTACTAGGACTATGTGGATTTGTAAATTCCCTCTGGATTATGGCAGGATGTTTATTTTTGCTCTTATTCACAGGCTTATTTCTGCCCAAGGGTATGGGTAAAATCAAAGCCAAAGTCAAATTTAAACAACTCTTTTCTAAAAGCCCTGAAATCAATCTTCTATCCGCAGCAAGATTCTTTCTATTTGGCTCTAGAGACGTTTGGTTTGTGGTGGGATTGCCTGTATTTTTGCGAAGTGTCTTAGGCTGGTCATTTTATCAAGTTGGTGGATTCTTAGCCTGTTGGGTGATTGGCTACGGGATGATTCAATCCCTCGCACCGACATTAATTAAGCGCTTTGGATCTGGTCAACCGCCGCGATCGCAAACTGTGAGATTTTGGACAACTTCCCTAATTGCCGTACCTGCAATAATTGCGATCGCATTACAGCTAAATCTCTCTGCAAACCTAGTGATCATTGTTGGTTTACTCATTTTTGGTGTGGTCTTTGCCTTTAATTCATCGGTACATTCCTACTTAGTTCTCGCCTTCACCGATGATGACAAAGTGGCGCTAAATGTGGGTTTCTACTACATGGCAAATTCAGGTGGACGCTTGGCGGGGACTGTTTTATCAGGATTGGTGTATCAGTTTGCAGGTTTAGTCGGATGTCTGTGGGTATCAACGGCTCTAGTTTTAGCTGCTGCAATAATTACGCGCAAGTTACCTGATCCGCAGACACAAACTGCGATTGCATGGAAATCTGACGGAGAATAGTGCGATTGCCTCTATCACAGTGCCAATCTTGCTTTTAAGTTAGCTGGTGCAATATAAATACGTGCTTTACCCCGTTTAGATTGAGCGAGAACTAACAAATCTCTATCCACCAAGACCGCCAGATAATTTCTAGCAGTGTTCTCAGTAACTCCTAAATCAATCGCTACTTGTTTGGCAGTAAATTCTTGTCCGGGAGATTTCAAAGCTTCTTTCAAAATTTCCAAATGACCTCTATTCAGAGTTTTGGCGAATGGACTGCGATTAACCCAATGTATAAATTGATTAAACTCATCTCTTTTTCTATCTATGTACTCATACAAAGATTTAATAGCTTTTTCGATAGTTTCAACTTGGTTGTAGATAAAATATGTGAGGTCAAAATCATCAGTTTCTGTATAGATAAAAGCTTTATCATAAGCCCCACGTTTTTCTTTGATAAATTTGCTGATTGACACATATTCAAACAACCAATAATCATCAGATCTAAGAATACTCCAATAAAAAATTGCTCTTGCGGTTCTACCATTACCATCACCAAAAGGATGAATATAGGCGATCATGAAATGTAAAATAATCGCTTTAATAATTGGGTGGATAAATTCTGAAACTTGACTATGATCCTGATTTGCAAAGTTGCATAGATAATTAAGCCTAGATTGAATTGTCTGCGCTTCAGGTGGTTCGAATACTTTTTCACCATATAAATCAGTCACAATAATATTATTGTCTTGTCTGAATTGTCCTGATATGGCGGCATTATCAATGGCTTTATAGGTTGCGATCCTATGCAATTCTAATATAAATTCTATTGATAGCTCTTCATCTCTTCTCTCAATCGCTTTTTTCATTAACTGGTAGTTATTGAAAATCATCTGTTGAGATTTATCTTTAGGAGCAAGCCTCTTTTTGAGCATCTCCTGTGCAACTTCGCGAGTAGTTGAAGCTCCTTCTAATTGTGATGAAGTGATTGCTTCTTCTAACATTAAGTTTTTCACAAAATAATGTTGCTTATCACTTGACGAGATGAAGTTGTTTCCATCTATAATCTCCTGACCTTTTCCAATCATTTTGTCAATGGAGTATAACCTTGCCGATAGGGAGTCAGGGACACTGTAAGTAAAACAGGATTCTTTTTCAGCTTGTAACTGTTGTAGATGTTTGGCTCTGGCTTTTCTAGTAATTTTAGTCGCTACCCATGCGGCTATTTCGTCATCGCCTCTTTCTACTCGCCATTTAAACTCATCCCAATGTAAATATCGACCTTTACGATCTGTCTCATGATATTTACCGAGTAGTGTTACAACTTTTTCGTGATTTGCCTCATTCACTAGATCGGCAAAAGGTTTTGGCACTCTAATTCTTGACATAGAGTTAGTTTTTAACTTAATCCTAGTAGGTCTAGTCTATGCGATTTTATCTATAAGTTGGCGATCGCCTACAAATCTGCTTGACTCGGATTTACTACAAAAAGCTAGAAAGTCATGTGTAGGAATTGTAACGAAATCAGGTTTATATATTTATTGCTTCTATAATCAATATATTGATGTATGTCAATATATAAAGGAGTGCATTATGGATACTGTCAAAATTGAAATTTTGGGTACAGGTTGTAAAAAGTGCCAACAGTTAGAAGCAAATGCGAAACAAGCTGTGGCAAACCTCAATCTCATGGCAGAAGTTTTACATATCACTGATCCTGTGGAAATTGCGATGCGGGGCGTGATGTCAACGCCAGCAATGGCGATTAATGGCAAGGTGGTCAGCAAAGGTCAAGTCATCAGTCCTGAACAAATCCAGCCCCTATTGCAACGTTAAAAGGATAAAGCCATGTTTGATCCTTTCTATCCCTTTGATTGGTTAGCAACGCAGATTGTCACAAAATTGTTGGGGTTAGAAATTGCCTCACATTTAGGAGCAAGTCTGCACTTTTTTCTTTACGATGTGCCGAAGGTTTTGACATTGCTAATTGTGATTAGCTTTATCGTTGGCACATTTCAGAGCTTTTTAGAACCAGAGCGAGTCCGTTCTCTGCTAGCAGGAAAGCGAACATTTTTAGGAAATATTTTGGCGGCGATGGTTGGTATTGTCACTCCATTCTGTTCTTGTTCGGCAGTTCCCTTATTCATTGGATTTTTGGAAGCAGGTGTACCTTTAGGTGTGACATTTTCCTATCTGATGGCAGCGCCAATGGTGAATGAGGTCGCGGTAATCTTGCTATGGGGACTATTTGGACTGAAGGTAACGTTGCTCTATATTGGCTTTGGTGTGGGTTTAGCGATCGCATCGGGATACATCATTGGACTGCTCAAATTAGAAAGATGGGTTGAACCATTTGTTTGGGAACTGCAAAGATCGCGCCAAGGGATGGTTGATGATGGAGACGATCATCTAGAACCCATTGCCCTGACTTGGAAGCAAAGATTTGATCAGGGTCGATTTCAATCTAGTGAAATTGTGCGATCGGTTTGGCTGTATGTGGTGCTGGGCATTGCGATCGGCGCGGGGATTCATGGTTATGTCCCGACTGACTTTATCACTCAATACGCAGGTGCAAATAATCCTTTAGCCGTACCACTTGCGGTAGTTTTAGGCGTGCCACTTTATGCCAACATAGCGGGTGTGATGCCAATTACTGAGGCTTTAGTTAATAAGGGAATGCCGATGGGTACAGTTTTATCCTTTACGATGGCAGTTACCGCCCTATCTCTTCCTGAAATTATCATTCTCAAAAAAGTCCTCCGTCCTCAATTGCTATCGGTATTTGTTGGTCTTATGACCATCGGTATTATTAGTATTGGCTATATTTTTAATCTGCTTCTTGTAAGTGGTGCTTAGTGTATAAAACCGAAATAGAGGAAGGTGAGGCTTTGCGTCGCCTTCCTCTATTTCGGTTTTGGGATTAGTCATTTGGATGTCAAAAACATGGATAGTTAGGTGGGATCTTTAATTTCTAATCTAATTACCTCCCTTTTTTGGTTTACCTGTGCTAGCATCTCCTGTAAGTTCGCTTGATAGTAAATGGCAAAAGTCCTTGTACTAAACGCATCCTATGAGCCGCTGAACATCACCAATTGGCAGCGAGCTATTGTCTTGGTTATAAAAGGTAAAGCTGAACGGATTGAACATAATGGCAAGATGGTTTATCCAGATATGCCACTGCCCACAGTGATCCGAATGCTGCAATATATCAGCATTCCCTATAAAGAAATCCCCCTAACTCGACGCAATATTCTTCACCGTGACTCGCATTCCTGTCAGTATTGTGGGCATACAGGTGATGACCTGACGCTCGATCATGTGTTGCCGCGATCGCGAGGTGGTGGTGATAGTTGGGACAATATTATTACAGCCTGTGTGCGTTGCAATGTTAAAAAGGGCAACCGTACTCCTAAGGAAGCGGGAATGCCGCTCAAAAAACAACCCCGTCGCCCCCACAGTGGTTTGCATTTTGAGGTAACTAAATATTTGCGATCGGGAAATCACGACGAATGGAAGAAATATATTATTAATTAGCCTTGCAGTGCTTGGCGCTGAACTAAGAACCAGAGAAAATTTTGAAAGCATCGCGAAGCGATGCTTTCAAAATTTTCTCTGTATTACTTTCATCTTCAATAGGCTCTAGTTTACAGCGCTTTGATACAGTCCGAAGCGCTGTAAACTTTGAAAATACAAAGACACCTAGATAAATATTTTATAAAAATGACCAAAAATGTATGGATATTCCCCGGACAAGGCTCTCAGGCTGTGGGGATGGGTTTGGACTTAGCAGAAGTGGGCAAGGACAAGTTTGAGCAAGCAGCGCAAATTTTAGGTTGGTCAGTTTTAGAAAAAGTGCAAACCGATGCAGCCGAACTGTCTAAGACTCAATTTACGCAGCCTTGTTTGTATGTGATTTCGGCGATCCTTGCGGATGTATTAAAAGCCAAAGGGGCAAAGCCTGATGCAGTCACGGGGCATAGCTTAGGGGAGTATAGTGCGCTCTATTGTGCGGATGTGGTCAATTTTGCGACGGGTTTGGAATTGGTGAAACAGCGATCACAATTAATGTCTGAGGCGAGTGGCGGCGCAATGACGGCTTTGATTGGTTTTGATCGGGCGGCTCTGGAAATTGCGATCGCAGCGACCGATAATGTAATTTTGGCAAATGACAATAGCGCCGATCAGGTGGTCATTTCAGGAACGCAAGCAGGGGTAAAAGCGGTTGTAGAACAGATTAAAACTAAGCGGGCAATTCCGTTAGCCGTCAGTGGCGCATTCCATTCGCCATTGATGGCTGAGGCAGCCGCAAAATTTGCGGAAATCGTGCAGCAAACAACTTTTAATGATGCTTCAATTCCTGTGATTTCTAACGTAGAGCCGCAGGATGCCACCACCAGTGGGCAAGTTTTACGCGATCGCCTCGCTCAGCAAATGACATCACCAGTACGTTGGCGCGAAATCTGTTTATACCTTGCGGAACAAGGTTATGAACAAGCGATCGAAGTTGGCTCGGGTAAGGTTTTGACAGGTTTAGTTAAGCGGACTGCACCGAATATTGCCTTAGTTAATGTCAGTAATTTAGAACAGGCAGAGGCGCTGTAAAAAATCTGTACCGCTCGTATAGCGGGCGGTACAAGCTAATTTGGTCAAAGTTAGTTATTTGCGATCGCAGTCAATTTTGAGCGGATCGATCTGCCCTGTAATCACTGGATCAGCCGCTAATATTTCTGTGATTGCCTCAGCATTTAAGGGTCTGAAGAGATGATAACCCTGCCCAGCATGGCAATTATTATTTCTCAAAAAATCTAACTGTGCAGCATTTTCCACCCCTTCCGCCACTACGTTTAGACCGAGATTAATCCCCAAAGTAATAATTGCCTTAACAATTTCCCCATCTTCAGGATTTTGATTGAGTCGTGCCACAAAGGAACGATCGATCTTGAGCGTATGAATCGGAAAACGGTGCAAATAACTCAAGGAAGAATAACCCGTCCCAAAATCATCAATACAGGTTTGAATATTTTGCTTACTCAATTCTCCTAAAATTTGAGTCGCTAGGGATGTTTTCTCAATTAGTAGACTTTCTGTCACTTCTATTTTCAAATTAGCGTTATTGAGATGTGTCGCCTTTAGGGTTGCTTCAATTTGATGAATCAAGTCATACTTAGTAAACTGCTTCGCCGACAGATTTACACTAATCGTCAGATCCTTGGCATGGGGAAACTGTGTCTGCCATCTACTCAATTGCGAACAGGCTTCATGTAAAACCCAAAGATCAATTCCCACAATCAATCCTGTATCTTCGGCGATGGGAATAAATGCGGCGGGATAGACCAAGCCGCGTTGGGGATGCTGCCAACGAATCAGAGCTTCAAAACCAAGAATCTGTCTGGAGGTGAGACAAACGATCGGCTGATAATAAACAATAAATTCCTGTTGATTGATGGCGCGGCGTAATTCGTTTTCTAGACGTAATTTTTGCAGTGCTTCCGTGTGCATCGCGGGATTAAAGATTTCGTATCTTTCGCGACCTGTTTCTTTAGCCCGATACATCGCTGTGTCAGCATCACGGAGCAACTGATCGGGTTTTGTATAGTTTTCAGCATTGAGAGCAATGCCAATACTGGTACTAATGAATATTTCGTTGCCCTCAATGTTAATGGGCGTTTTTAAAGAGTTTTGAATTCTTTGGGCAACTTCAATCACATCACTAATGTTCGTGATTTCCTCAAGTAACATGACAAATTCATCGCCCCCCAGTCTGGCGACGGTATCGCCGCTTCGTAGACAAGCAACTAAGCGATCGGCAACGATTTTTAGTAATTCATCCCCTGCCAAATGACCGAGGCTATCATTGATCACCTTAAAGCGATCGAGGTCGAGAAACAACACTGCGAAATGATAGGGTAAATCTTCGGTATATTTATGGGCATGGCGATTAGCGACTTGAAAAGCATGACTAAGGCGATCGAGAAATAAAGACCGATTTGGTAAACCTGTGAGGGCATCATGGAAAGCATCATGGCGCAGTTGTGCTTCCATTTTTTTGCGTTCTAGCAATTCATTTTGGGCATTTTGATAGAGTTCCGCCTGATGAATTGCGATCGCACATTGATCGGCAATTGCCTTCGCCAAAGATAGCTCGACCTCAGTCCAATACCTCTCGCTGTTGCATTGGTGCATACTAATGCCGCCGAGATAAGCTTGGCGGTAAATTAGGGGCGTAATCACAATAGAGCGAATTGAGCAGTCCTGCGCCGATTGTTGCATATATTCAGGAAGAGCTTCGTCAATCTGCTCAAAGACAATCTGTTCGCCAGCAATCAATTGATCATGATATTCATCAAAAAAATGACAGGTTAACCCGTACAGATTTTGGGATTCGTCAGTCGTTTCACTGACATATTTGACGCGCATTACACCGTCTTCGTCTTTCTGAAAAATCAGACATCGACAAACCTGTAATGATTCATGCAAGAGATTAACCGTAGTTTGTAACACATCCTCTAAAACCAACGTTTCCCGCATCGCCTGCACAATGCGATTAATGATCCTTTCTCGCCATGCCTGTTCCTCAATTTTTGCGATCGCAGCTCTTTGTTGTCGCCGTAGCGAACACTCTTGCAAAGCCCGTTCTAAAACACTGGGCAGGCGAAACAATCGATCCTTGAGTACATAATCCGTCATGCCCGCTTTGATGCACTCAACCGCAGACTCCTCCCCTAAACTGCCCGTGATCAAAATAAAAGGAATGTCTTGCCCTGATTGTTTTAATAGCTCAAAAGCCTGTAACCCATTAAAACTAGGCAGTCGATAGTCCGAAAAAACAACATCATAGGACTTTTCCTGCAAACATTTTTGAAATGCGATCGCATTGGCAACGGTGTCATAGGTAAAAGTCAATCGGGCAGACTTGAGTGCCAATAAAATTAGCTCGATGTCAGAGGAAACATCTTCAATGATCAAAATGTGCAGCGATTTGTCTAATTGCTGTTCCTGTAACGATTGGTTTTCCTCTTTAGACTCTGACATCAATTTGCCCATGAAGTAAAAATCTCAAAGTTTAGATTTAACACTTTGCATTTTGTGCTACTACCCCCAGTAATTGCCGAAGCTATTACTTGCCAATATAGCAAAAGTATCTTGCTATTAAATTTAACAATGGCAACGCCATTGATTAGCTTTGGCATTATCCGTTAATTATTAGTTTGCCCAGAAATTAAAAAATTATGACGACTAATAAATAAAGTATATCTGAAATTCTATGCGAGGCAATTAAAATCCATCAACTTATACGGGACACAGCATTTGGTCATGGTTTAAAACTCAGATAAATTTTTGAAAGCGTTGTGAAGCAGCACTTTCAAAAATTTATCTAAACCACTTCCCAAAGTGCTAGGTAGCGCTAAATAGGTAAGGATGAGCGGCGCTTCGCTCCGCCTATCCTTACCTATTTAGGACTACCAAATGCTAATTCTGGAATAGATGCGAACTAAGACATTTAACCCATACCCTATACCTAGATATAAGGCTGTGAGCGGCAATCGTGATCCCCAAGAAGAATCTAAAGGAGATATGCAGATATATAGGAGTTCTCTCAATTTCCATGTAGAGTTGTGGAGTCAGAAGTCAAAACATTAGTTTAGTGACAGGAATCTTAATTTCATGGTATCAACTCCTCTAAAACCAACTGACATGAACCTATCCAATTCAGCAATTAGCTGCTATGGCACTGCCAGAGCGACAGTGACAGGTACACCGCTTAGTACCGAGGAACTACAAAAAATCGATGCTTACTGGAGAGCCTGCAACTATCTGGCGATCGGCATGATCTACCTGCGCGACAATCCACTCTTGCGCGAACCACTCAAGCCAGAACACATTAAAAATCGTCTGCTCGGACATTGGGGGTCTAGTCCTGGGATGAGCTTTG
The DNA here is from genome assembly GCF_014696385.1 of Pseudanabaena mucicola FACHB-723. Classification (GTDB taxonomy): domain Bacteria; phylum Cyanobacteriota; class Cyanobacteriia; order Pseudanabaenales; family Pseudanabaenaceae; genus Pseudanabaena. The sequence continues at coordinate 23,157 of NZ_JACJQB010000036.1, read as the reverse complement.
TCTATACTCATCTCAATCGTTTAATCAAAAAATATGATCTGAACACGATCTTTCTTGCCGGCCCTGGACATGGTGCACCTGGCATTTTAGGCCCTGTTTACTTAGAAGGAACCTATTCCGAGATCTATCACGACATTGGTGAAGATGAAGAAGGGATGAAGCGTTTCTTCAAACAGTTTTCCTTTCCAGGAGGCATTGGTAGCCACTGTACACCCGAAACCCCTGGCTCAATCCATGAAGGCGGTGAACTCGGCTATAGCGTTTCCCATGCCTATGGAACTGTCTTTGATAACCCCGATTTAATCTCTGTCGTCATGGTCGGTGATGGCGAATCGGAAACAGGGCCCCTTGCCACCGCTTGGCATTCTAACAAGTTTATCAATCCGATTCGTGATGGTGCTGTATTACCAATTCTGCACTTGAACGGGTACAAGATTAATAACCCCACGGTTCTAGCTAGAATCAGCCATGAAGAGCTAGAAAGTCTATTCATCGGCTACGGCTATCAGCCCTATTTTGTCGAAGGTTCCGATCCTGAATCGATGCACCAAGCGATCGCCGCCACCCTCGAACATTGCATCAATGAAATCAGAACTATTCAACAGGAATCTCGCAGCACAGGTATTCCCAAACGCGCCAAGTTCCCCATGATCGTATTGCGGACTCCCAAAGGCTGGACTGGGCCTGCGGAAGTGGATGGTCACAAGGTGGAAGGCTTCTGGAGAGCGCACCAAGTGCCTTTGTCGGGAATGCATAACAATGATGAGCATTTACAAATGCTATCGAATTGGATGCGGAGCTATAAGCCTGAAGAATTATTTGATGCTACAGGCAAGTTAAAACCTGAGTTAAAAGAACTTGCCCCCATCGGTGAGCGTCGGATGAGTGCAAACCCGATCGCCAATGGTGGTTTGGTACGTCGTGCCTTACGAATGCCTGATTTCCGTGAATATGGTGTCAAGATTGATAAGGCAGGCACTAGCGAAGCCGAAAACACCAAACCTCTGGGCGTATTTTTGCGCGATGTCATGCGTCACAACATGGAAAACTTCCGTGTATTTGGTCCCGACGAAAATACATCCAACAAGCTCCAAGCTATTTACGAAGTCAGTAAAAAGTTCTGGATTGCTGAATATTTGCCCGAAGATGCCGATGGTGGTGAATTAGCAACCGATGGTAGGGTGATGGAAATTCTTAGCGAACATACCCTTGAAGGCTGGCTAGAGGGCTATTTGCTAACGGGTCGACATGGATTCTTTTCTACCTACGAGTCCTTTGTACATGTAATTGATTCGATGATCAACCAGCATTGCAAATGGCTAGAAATTAGCAAAGACATTCCTTGGCGTGCGCCCATTTCTTCGCTGAACTTGTTGATTACTTCCACAGTCTGGAGACAGGATCACAATGGCTTTACCCATCAAGATCCCGGCTTCTTAGATGTAGTGGTCAACAAGAGTGCTGCCGTTACCCGTATCTATTTGCCACCTGATGTTAATAGTTTGCTGTCGGTTTCTGATCATTGCCTACGCAGCACCGACTATGTGAATGTGATTGTCTGTGATAAGCAGTCACACTTACAATTCTTGAGCATGGATGAGGCGATCAAGCACTGCACCAAGGGCTTAGGCATTTGGGACTGGGCAAGTAATGACCAAGGCTGTGAACCAGATGTGGTGATGGTTGGCTGTGGTGACATTCTCACGCAAGAAGCCCTTGCCGCCACTATCTTGCTATGGGAGCATTTCCCAGAGTTGAAGATTCGTTTTATCAATGTGGTCGATTTGTTTAAATTACAGCCCGATACTGAGCATCCCCACGGGTTAAGCGATCGCGATTTTGATTCGCTATTCACCACCGATAAGCCGATCATTTTCAACTTCCATGGTTATCCTTGGCTGATTCACCGTCTCGCCTATCGCCGTAACAACCACAAAAATCTGCATGTGCGTGGTTACAAGGAAAAGGGCAATATCAATACGCCGTTGGAATTGGCGATTAATAACCAAGTTGATCGTTTTAGTTTGGCGATTGATGTGATTGATCGTGTGCCAAAGTTGCGGACGATTGGCGCTCATGCCAAGCAAGCGTTACTCGATCAACAAATTGAGTGTCGCCAATATGCCTATGAGCATGGCATCGATAAGCCTGAGATTGTGAACTGGCGTTATCCGCATTAAGAAACTAGGAAGAAGTCCTTAAGGACTTCTTCCTAGTTTCCGCTAATTAAATTAGATTTTTCGGCTCAAAGGAAAACTATAAAAAATTCCTCATAGGTAAGAAGCTTTAGAGCTTACTAAGCTGCTCACGTAGCTTGTTAGATAAAGTTAACCATCCTGCATGGTAGTTTGCCATATCAGAAATAGGAGATTTATAAAAGCCGACAAAAGGTAAATTTGGCATGGGAGACTTCGCTTTGAAAAACTTCTCCTTATCCTTCTCATGGTTTGTGAGCAAATTCACGGCTTTGGTTAAGTCATCTTCATTAACTAAATAAGAATCAACATTTAACTTTTTGGCAATATATCTCAAAAACTCTTGTGGACTTTTGATACTGCAAGTTTCTTTTTGCCATATATCTTCGTTAGCTAATTGGTATAAGAACTTCATAGTAAAGTTATCTTCAATTGTTTGTAGCATCTTTTTTACCTCTGTAATTTTTCGGTTATAAAAGCTTTTTAGTTCTTCTATAGTTTTAGTATAACATAATTTATAAGATTTGTAACAATATGAGTTAAAAGTATTTTTTGTGGTATGAGGCTGTATTTTTGCAAAGAAACTCAAACAATTAGAAAAAATCATGAGCTTAAAACTATATCTACTCCGTCATGGAGAAACCGCCTATAGTCGCACTGGCGGCTATTGCGGCGATCTTGATCCTGAGTTAACGGAAAATGGCGAAAAAATGGCATTAGCCTTTGCGGATGCTCATCGAGCAATTTCATGGGATGCCGTATTTGTTAGCCCCATGAAACGCACAATTGCCACAGCGACACCACTATGCAGAGCGATCGCTGTAGAAATGCAATTTCGTGATGGTTTGCGAGAATTGCGCTATGGCAAATGGGAAGGACTCACCAATGAATTTGTGAAAGAGAATTATAGTGATGACTATTTGCGTTGGTTGACCGAACCTGCATGGAATCCGCCCACGGGTGGCGAAACGGCCGTGCAACTGGCTAGCCGTGCTTCCTTAGTGGTCGCAGAAATTCAAGAAAAATATCCGTCGGGAAATGTGCTGATTGTGTCCCACAAAGCCACAATTCGAGTAATTCTCTGTGGTTTATTGGGGATTGATATGGGTAGATATCGCGATCGCATTGATGTTCCTGCTGCCTCCCTAAGTATTGTCCAGTTTGGCCCACTTGGCCCCATGCTCAAGGTGTTAGGCGATCGCAGTTTTATGGATGCAGATTTGCGATCGCAATCAGGCACTTAATTCATTGAGGGGCTTTTTGCCCACCAACCAATAGGTCTGCATAATCCCCTTACCCTTAACATCGATCTCGCCGCGTTTCCGCAGTTCAAACTTATCCTTGAGCAATTCATAGGTTACTGCCGTCACTTGGATTTTGCCAACCTCACTATGGGATTCCATCCGACTTGCCACATTAACGGTGTCACCCCAGAGATCGTAAATAAATTTTTGCGTGCCGATTACCCCTGCGATTACAGATCCCGTATGGATACCGATGCGAATTTGGAGATGATGTCCTGTTTGATGGCGGAGTTCATTTACTTTTTCAATCATTTCCAATGCCATAGCTGCGATTGCCTCAGCATGGGTTTCCGTGGGGACAGGAATCCCGCCCGCTAACATATAGGCATCGCCAATGGTTTTGATCTTCTCTAATCCATATTTTTCGCACAACATATCAAAGCTAGAGAAAATCCGATTGAGCAGATCAACTAAATCCTGTGGTGAGAGCTGTGACGAGATTTGGGTAAAGCCGACAATATCAGCAAAGAGAACCGTGACCGACTCAAAGCTATCGGCAATTACGCCATGGGCTTGCTTGAGGCGATCGGCGATTGCTTTCGGCAAAATATTCAACAGCAATCGTTCTGACTTCTCCTGCTCGGCATGGAGAGCTTCTTCCGCCAACTTGCGTTCGGTGATGTCATCAAGCACACCTAAGATGCCGATGGTCTTACCTTCAGCATTGATAATCGGCAACTTGCTAATGTCTAGCCAAATCAATCTTCCTTCCTGATCAGGATTGACTTTCCGTTGAATAATATGTAACTCAGGCTGATTGGATTGCATAATCCTTAGATCCCGCTCCCGAAAAGCATCGGCTAGTTGCGGATTCGCAATTAAGTCAAAATCAGTCTTGCCAATCACCGTTTCAGGGCTATCTAGTCGCGCCGACCTTGCCCAGTTTTTATTACATCCACGAAATACCAGATCGACATCCTTCCAGAAAATCTGTTGCGGAATACTATCAATGATCAATCGCAAGTAAGTTTTTTGCTCTTCCAAGGCTTGCTCAGCACGCACCCGCGCCGTAATATCCTGAAAACTCCACACTCTCCCGATAATCTGATCACCGAGCATCTGAGGTCTTGAATAACACTCGATTACCCTGTCATCAACTAGCTCTAACAGGTCATAGCTTTCATGGTCAGGATGCCGTTGAAATTCTTGCGATCGCAACATAAACTGTTCAGCATTAATAATTCTATCCGATAAAAACTCTAGTCTCAGGGCATGATCAATCGTCGATAAAGCTTCTGGTGATAGCGAGAACATATCGATAAAGCGTTGATTATAGTTAGTGATATTTCCTGTCTGCGCCATGGCAACCACTCCATCGGCAATAGACTCAAAGGTTGCCCTTTGCAAACTCACAAATTCTCCTAAAGTAGATTCCACTCGCTTACGTTCTGTAATGTCAATGCCTATCGAAAGAATTTCTACTAAATGCCCCGTATCATCGAGAATAGGACGATTTGACCAAGATATCCATACTTTTTCACCGTCATTACGGATATTCTGACTCTCCTGAAACATCGATACATCAGAGCTATTCTTACTACTTCCCATCCATTCAATCAAACTGGAAATCGTGGTGTCATCAGATTCTTGGACAATGGTTTGATTAATATTTTTGCCCACCACCGCTTCTTCAGATGCAAAACCAAAGAAAGATAATCCGTACTCATTGATAAATTTAATTGTACCGATTGTATCCGTGCGTAAAATAATACAATTTGCCGCTTCTACGAGGGTGCGATACTTGGTTTCACTAGATTTAAGGGCTTCCGTGCGTCGCTCAACTCGTCTTTCCAGTTCCTCTTTATTTTGAGCAAGTGCCGTAAAAGAAATTTGGAGTTGATGTGCCATTTGATTAAAGGAATCCGCCAAAATCGACAATTCGCGCACATTGGCAGTTTCAATTGGATGATATGGCTGTCCGCTAGCAAGATCCGCAGAGGCGGAAATTGTTGCTAACATATGCGACGCATCGATTAATTTCTCAACGGGCTTGGCAATCCACTTTGAGGTGTAAAATCCTGTCAAGCTGGCAAAAATTAGCGCTAAGGCGCATAAAACAATCGTGTTGCGGGTGTTGATATTAATGCGATCGCGAAAATCTGCCTCAGACACCACTACCACCAAAAGCCAGTTTAAACCCTGCTTACTAGTTAATTTCGTAATCTGAATGTACTGAGTTGCCCCCTCCCAATCCAGTTGCATTTGCTGATAATTTGGTACATCCGCAGGATTAGGATATTTGCGTTTGAGTTCCTCAAAGGCTTGGCGCAAAATTGGGTTTTCACTTTGAGTAGCATGAATGCGTTGTTGCCCCTTATCCGTGGAAATATAGGGCATTTCCGCAGTCGAGGTCGCCACAAGCTGCCCCGACTGCTCCAAAATAAATGCTTGTCCTGTTTTTGCGATCGTAAGCTGTCTCAAAAAGTCGCCAATTTGAGAAAGCGTCAAATCTACACCCAAGACCCCTCGCAAATCCCCCGCTTCCCCATAAATTGGCACAGAAGCCGTAATTCCTAAAATCGGACGCGCCACAAATAGATAAATCGGACTCCAAACCATTTGTTTTGACTTAATTGCCCCCTGATACCAAGGGCGAGTCCGCGGATCATAGGCATTGACTTCAATGCGGTTGAGAACCTTACCTAGCTTATCTAAACGATAGATAGATTTTTGTGGCGGTGAGAACGATGTAGAACGATGTAAAACTAAATTATTCTGGTCTCTATTCTCGACCCCGATAAACTGTCCTTTAGGATTAGCTGCATAGAAAAAGTAAAGATTGGGCGATTGTTGAACCTGCTGCCAAAACAATTTATCAAGCCGATCCAGATTCTCAAAACTAAAATTGCCAACCTTTGCTGATACTCCATGGGCTTGCAAAATTTCTAGGGGCGCATCGAAATAGCCGCGTACATGGGTTTCAATCGTTTTCGTCACCTCTCGCCCAATCTGTGGTGCTAACTCCTGCGTGGCTTCCCGTCCATTTTGCACCGATAGCCACCCCGTAATTCCCACGGCCGCAATTACCTGCGTCACAAAGGGAACTATCAGCAATACCTTGAGAGAAAGCTGGCGACGTTGCAATGGTTGGTCGTGGTCGAGGTGAGCAGACATACAAAAGCTGCATTTTGAAATGCTAAATTTTCACCATCATAAAGCGATCCTAACCGAAAAAACGAGTCCGTAATTATTTGCTCAATTTACGCGATTGACCACCCCATGACTAACAGTTCCCCTAAGTCATCAATTTGGTAGCTAAATTAACCGAAACTCCCCACAATTATCACTTGATATGATCATTTCATTAAGACATCCCACCTAAGACATAAATTTATGAGTACAATCCAATGTAGCCCCCGTAACCTTTTGATTACGTGCGAGCTACCATAATCCATCAAATATCATACCTTTTCCGTCCATGATGAATAGCAACGCACTGCCCGTAAAGCAAGGTTTGTACGATCCACAGTTTGAACACGACGCTTGTGGAGTTGGATTTATCGTCCATAAGTCAGGAAAAAAATCCCATGCGATCGTTGAACAGGGTTTGACGATTTTGGAAAACTTGGAACATCGCGGCGCGTGCGGTTGCGAAACGAATACAGGTGACGGTGCGGGGATTTTGATGCAGATTCCCCACAAGTTTTTGGTGAAAGTAGCGGCAGCAGCAAATATTACCTTGCCCGAAGTTGGGCAGTATGGGGTGGGCATGGTTTATGCCTCTCCTGATCCCGCATCTCGCAAAAATGGTAGACAAGCTTTTGAAAAATTAGTTGAATCTGAAGGCTTAAAAGTTTTAGGTTGGCGTGATGTACCCACCGATAACTCATCTTTGGGAGCAACCGCTCAGTCTAGCGAACCTTTCATGCAGCAGGTATTTATTCAGCGATCGCCCGATCTTGCAGATGATCTCGCCTTTGATCGCAAATTATTTGTACTGCGTAAACTTGCCCATACCGCCATTCGCGCCGCGAACGTTGATCCTTACTGGTATCCTTCTAGCCTTTCCTGTCGCACGATTGTTTATAAAGGGATGTTGATGACGGCACAAGTGGGAATGTACTACGCCCATGATTTGCGTGATCCCGACATGGAGAGCGCTCTGGCTCTGGTTCACTCTCGCTTTAGTACGAATACTTTCCCCAGTTGGGAGCGATCGCACCCCTACCGCTACATTGCCCACAATGGTGAAATTAATACTCTGCGCGGTAATACCAACTGGATGATCGCTCGTCAGTCGATGTTTGAGTCGGATTTGTTTGGTGATGATATTTCCAAAATCAAGCCAGTCATTAACATCGAAGGTAGCGATTCGACGATTTTTGATAATGCGTTGGAATTGTTGGTGCTGGCAGGGCGATCGCTACCTCATGCGATGATGATGATGATTCCTGAGCCTTGGACAGCCCATGAGTCCATGAGTGATGAGAAGAAAGCATTTTATGAATACCATTCCTGCTTGATGGAACCTTGGGATGGTCCCGCCTCGATCGCTTTCACTGATGGCACGATGATCGGCGCAGTCTTGGATCGCAATGGTTTACGTCCTTCGCGCTATTACGTCACCAAGGATGATTTAGTCATCTTCGCCTCGGAAGCAGGGGTATTACAAATTGAACCCGAACGCATCGAATCTAAGGGGCGCTTGCAACCTGGACGCATGTTTCTGGTAAATATGCAGGAAGGTCGGATTGTTGCTGATGAAGAGATCAAGCATCAAATTGCGACCGAGCATCCCTACCGCGAATGGATTAATCAGCATATGGTAGAAATCGCCAGTCTCAAGGATGGCATAGCTAGTGAGCCAGAAGCAACACCTTTAACCCAGAAGCAAATGGCGTTTGGTTATTCCTTTGAAGACTTGCGCTTGCTGTTAACCCCAATGGCTCGTGATGGCGTGGAAGCTGTAGGAGCAATGGGTAATGATGCTCCTTTAGCCGTTCTTTCTAATCGTCCCAAACTTCTCTACGATTATTTCCAACAGCTATTTGCACAGGTCACGAATCCTCCAATTGACTCCATTCGCGAAGAAATTATTACTTCCGCAGAGACGACCATTGGCGCAGAACGAAATTTGCTCAAACCTGAACCAGAAAGCTGTCACTTGATCGAGCTAAAGACTCCCATTCTCAGTGATGCTGAACTTGCGAAGTTGAAGCATATTAATGAAGGTGGTTTTAAATCAGTTACACTTTCCACTCTGTTTGCTCCTAAGTCTGGTGTATCTGGATTAGAAGCAGCAATTACTGAGATTTGTGCTAAGGCTGATAAATCGATCGCCGATGGTGTGAATATTTTGATTTTAAGCGATCGGGGTGTAAATCCTGACCATGCCCCAATCCCAGCATTATTGGCGGTATCAGGCTTACATCACCATCTCATCCGCACAGGAACCCGTACTCGAGTCGGACTCGTTCTCGAATCGGGCGAACCTAGAGAAGTCCATCACTTTGCGCTCTTGATTGGCTATGGTTGCGGGGCGATCAATCCTTATCTCGCCTTTGAAAGTATCAATGACATGATCAAGCAAGGCTTGCTCGTGAATGTTGACTACAAAACTGCGGTCAAGAACTACATCAAGTCAGCCACTAAGGGTGTAACTAAGGTTGCTTCTAAAATTGGTATTTCCACGATCCAAAGCTATCGCGGCGCTCAAATCTTTGAAGCCGTTGGCTTGAATCAAGAAGTGATCAAGCAATACTTCACTTGGACAGCCTCCCGCATTGAAGGGGCTAACTTGGAAGTAATCGCTAAAGAAGCGATCGCTCGTCATACCCATGCTTTCCCCGACCGTCCCGCTAGTGGTAATACTCTCGATGTCGGTGGCGAATACCAATGGCGCAAGGAAGGCGAAGCCCACTTGTTCAGTCCTGAAACCATCCATGCTTTGCAAAAGGCTGTGCGTGAAGGAAATTATGAGCAGTTCAAGAAATACTCCTCTCTAGTCAACGAGCAGAACCAACAGCATTTCACCCTCCGTGGCTTGCTTGATTTCAAATCTCGCGAATCAATTCCCATTGAGGAAGTAGAACCTATTGAAAGCATTCTCCGCCGATTCAAAACTGGCGCAATGAGCTATGGTTCGATCTCTAAGGAAGCCCATGAAGCTTTAGCGATCGCTATGAATCGTATTGGCGGTAAATCCAACACAGGCGAAGGTGGCGAAGATCCCGATCGCTACACATGGACAAACGAGCAAGGTGATTCCAAAAATAGCGCCATCAAACAGGTTGCCTCTGGACGTTTCGGTGTAACTAGCCTCTATCTCTCCCAAGCCAAAGAGATTCAAATCAAAATGGCGCAGGGCGCAAAGCCAGGGGAAGGCGGACAACTTCCTGGCAAGAAAGTCTATCCTTGGATTGCCAAAGTCCGTCACTCCACCCCCGGTGTGGGCTTGATTTCGCCACCTCCTCACCATGACATCTACTCCATCGAAGACCTCGCCGAGTTGATTCATGACCTCAAAAATGCCAATCGCGCCGCCCGTATCAGCGTTAAGCTAGTTTCGGAAGTTGGTGTTGGCACGATCGCCGCAGGCGTGTCTAAAGCCCATGCTGATGTGGTGCTGATCTCAGGCTACGACGGTGGCACAGGCGCATCCCCCCAAACTTCGATCAAGCACGCAGGCTTACCTTGGGAACTCGGACTCGCGGAAACCCACCAAACCCTCGTTCTCAACAACCTCCGCAGCCGCATCGTTGTAGAAACCGATGGACAAATGAAAACAGGTCGTGATGTCGTGATCGCGGCTCTACTTGGTGCAGAGGAATTTGGATTTGCCACTGCTCCCCTTGTCACCCTTGGCTGTATCATGATGCGCGTTTGCCATCTCAACACCTGCCCAGTCGGAGTCGCCACCCAAGATCCGCAATTGCGTGAGAAATTCACAGGCGATCCCGCCCACACCGTCAACTTCATGACCTTCATCGCTCAAGAAGTACGTGAACTGATGGCACAGTTAGGCTTCCGCACTCTCGATGAAATGGTCGGTCGTACCGATGTCCTCGAAGCCAAGCAAGCCGTCGAGCATTGGAAAGCGAAAGGCTTAGACTTCTCCAAGATTCTCTATCAGCCCGAAGTTGGTGAAGATGTCGGACGCTATGCCCAAATCCCACAGGATCATGGTTTAGACAAGTCCCTCGACATGACTGTATTATTAGATTTATGTCAAGCAGCAATCGTTGATGGTGAACCTGTCCATGCCACAGTTCCCATTAAAAATATCAATCGCGCAGTCGGAACTATCCTTGGTAACGAAATCACCAAACGCCATTGGGAAGGATTGCCTGATGACACCGTACATCTGCATTTCCAAGGTACGGCTGGTCAAAGCTTCGGTGCATTCGTTCCCTCTGGTGTAACGATGGAACTGGAAGGCGATACTAACGACTACCTCGGCAAAGGTCTAAGCGGCGGTAAGATCATTCTCTATCCCCACAAAGCTTCTACCTTTGTCGCCGAAGAGAACATCATTGCAGGTAACGTCGCTTTCTATGGCGCAACTAGTGGCGAAGCCTACATTCGCGGCATCGCTGGTGAACGATTCTGCGTGCGGAACTCTGGCGTAAATGCTGTAGTCGAAGGCATCGGCGATCATGGTTGCGAATATATGACTGGTGGAAAAGTCGTCGTTCTCGGTCTAACAGGACGGAACTTCGCCGCAGGTATGAGTGGTGGTGTTGCCTATATTCTCGATGAGTCTGGCGATTTCGCAACCCGTTGCAATACCTCAATGGTCGGCTTAGAGAAACTCGAAGATCCCGAAGAAATCAAAGATCTGAAGCAGTTGATTCAACAGCACGTTGACTATACGGAGAGTGCTAAGGGTGCGAAGGTTCTCGCTGATTGGAATGCGAGTGTTCCTAAATTCGTGAAGGTAATGCCGAAGGATTACAAGCGGGTATTGCAAGCGATTAAGGAAGCATTAGAGGATGGTTTGAGTGGCGATGATGCTCTCAACGCTGCCTTTGAAGCTAACTCCCGCGATGTCGCCCGCATTGGCGGCAGCTAATTGACAAAAAACAAGGGGGCTTAAACCCCTTGTTTTTTGTTCAAGACTTGACATATACGCCGAACACCTTTAGCCTTAAAGTAATTTTGAGAGTTTTTTTCACAAATTTATATTTTAAGGTTAATAAATCTCCAATGCTTATAGAGTTCAGGGTTGGAAATTATAGATCATTTAAGGAAATAGCTACCTTTAGTATGGTAGCGGCTAATATTGTGTCAAAAGATAAATCTCTTGACGAAAACAATGTTTTTACCGTAGATGATGATCTTACACTACTTAAAACTGCCGCAATCTATGGTGCGAATGCTAGTGGAAAAAGCAACTTAGCGAAAGCTTTGGGTTTTATGAGATGGTTTATGATTAATTCATCTAAAGAAACTCAAATTTCAGAGAAAATAAAAGTTGAGCAGTTTAAGCTCAGTAATGATACTGATTCCAAACCAAGCTTTTTTGAAATTTCGTTCTTAATGGATCAAAAGAAGTACAGATATGGTTTTGAAGCAAATCGTAATGAAGTTTTATCTGAATGGTTATTTTATGTTCCAAAGCTAAGAGAGACTAGGCTTTTTGAACGTAAAGCTGATAGCTTTACAGTAGCTAAAACATATAAAGCTGATGGAATTCAACAAAAAACAAGGCCAAATGCACTTTTTCTCTCTGTCTCTGCTCAGTTTAGTGTTGAAATAGCAGAAAAAATATTAACTTTTCTAATAAATAATATAAACCTCATATCTGGTTTAGCTGATGATGGTTATAGAGGGTATACAGTCCAGTGTTTAAAGGAAAGTAATAATGAATTATCAATTCTCAATTTCCTAAAAAAATTAGGATTAGGATTTGATGAACTGAAATTGGAAGAACATGATATCGATGTTGAATCTTTACCGCGTGAAATACCAGATGAAATAAAAAAATTTATTTTAAAAAATAGCGATGGAGGTAAAGCAACTTCAGTACAAACTATACATAAAAAGTTTAACGAAGAAGGTATTTTTATATCTAATGAGCTATTTGATATAAATGATGAATCTGAAGGCACTCAAAAAATATTCTCTCTAGCAGGACCTCTTATTGACACTTTAAAAAATGGTAAGGTGTTGATCATTGATGAGTTTGACGCAAGGCTTCATCCTAAACTTAGCCTTGCAATTGTAGAAATGTTTAACTCCAAAGAAGGCAATCCTAATAATGCTCAACTTGTTTTTATGACACACGATACTAATTTACTCAGTAATAAACTTTTCCGTAGGGATCAAGTTTGGTTTACTGAGAAAAATAGATATGGATCAACATCAGTTTACTCATTAGTAGAATATAAAGTCCGCAATGACGCATCTTTTGAAAGTGACTATATCAAAGGTAAATATGGAGCAATTCCATATATTAGGAGCTTAAATAATTTGGTGGATGCTAATGGCTAAAAGGAAGGTGGATTCTCGCGGCTATTCATCTAGAAAAATTGACACTAGAGAACTTAGACAGAATTTCTTGATTGTGTGCGAAGGAGAAAAAACTGAGCCAAAATATTTTGAAGCCTTTCCTGTCCCCAAGGATGTGGTAGATATAAGGGGGTTAGGACAAAATCCTAGCAAATTAGTCAACAGCACAAAAAAAATAATAGAACAGAAAGAGGAAGGATATTATGATCAAGTATGGTGTGTTTTTGATCGAGATGACTGGACTGCTGAAGACTTTAATAATGCGATCGCAAATTCTAAAATTCAAGAAATTAAGGTAGCTTATTCTAATGAAGCGTTTGAGCTATGGTATGTTCTTCACTTTGAATTTCTTAACAGTGGCATACCTAGAAGTGATTACATCAAGAAATTAGATGGTCTACTTGGACACAAATATAAGAAAAATAGTGAAGATATTTATGATGAGTTAATAGACAAGCAATCTATCGCTATTAAAAATGCAAAAAACTTACTAAAACAATATGATTCTCAAACTCCAGTTAAGAATAATCCATCCACAACTGTACATTTACTAGTCCAGGAGCTTAATAAGTTTATTCCCTCCTCAAATTTATTATTAGAGCAAAGTATCAAGAATTGTGCTGATGATCCTCTAGCAGATTTTATTGGCACTTTTCGTAGCGACATTACCGACTGGGGCGAAAATCACGATCACTATCTTGGACAAGAATTACTAGAAAATCATGAAGCCTGAGCTATTTGTCGATACGTCAGGCTGGGCAAACCTAATTGATATCAGCCAGCCTTTTCACCTTCTCAGTGCGAAAGCATATCAAAATGCGCGCTCTCAAAAACATAAAATTATCACGACAAGCTATATCATCACTGAGCTTGTGGCACTACTTTATAGTCCTCTTCGCATCCCTAGACCAAAAGTGATCGCTTTTATCCAAAGCCTAAAAACTTCTCCCTATGTAGAAGTTATTCATATCAGCAAAGAAATAGATACAAAAGCATGGGAACTCTTAATCAACAGACAAGATAAAGAATGGAGTCTAGTGGATTGTTCCAGTTTCATTGTCATGCAAGATTGCAAAATCACCGAATCTCTAACAAACGATCATCATTTTGAACAAGCAGGATTTATTCGTTTATTGAAATAGCGATCGCTTTTTGATGTTGTTGGTTTGTTGAGGTGCGATCGCTTGTTTTGTGGAATTATGGTTATTTGCGATCGCAGTGTCATTACAGCAGACTGCGATCGCAAATAACCAAGATAGTTCTCAAGTTACAGAGGTGGTAAATAACCCATTGCATCTTTGACCGCATTGAGGGTTTTAAAAGCAGTTGCTGACGCTTTTTCGCGGCCTTCTTTTAAAATGCGATCTAGATAGCCAGACTCCTTGACCACTTCATCATATTTAGTTTGAATTGGCTGAAGATGGGCGATCGCCGCATCGGTCAACACATTTTTAAAGTCACCCCAACCGCGCCATGTTGTCGCTTCTGCTTGGACTTCTTCCTTGGTTTTATTGGCAAAAATGCAATAAAGCCCAAGTAAATTGTTAGCTTCAGGGCGTTCACTATCATCAAAAGCTAACTCCCGAATTGCATCGGTCTTACACTTCTTGATCTTCTTCGCAATCTCATCGGGACGATCTAATAAATGAATCCGACTCATTTCGGAAGGATCAGACTTTGACATTTTTTTAGTTCCATCAGTGAGACTCATCACCCTTGCTCCTTCCTTCCGAATTAGCGGTTCAGGAACTTTCAAAACTGATTGAAATTGGTCATTAAATCGACCTGCGATATCTCGCGTCAATTCCAAATGTTGTTTCTGATCTTCTCCAACAGGAACAAGATCGGCTTGATATAACAGAATATCGGCTGCCATCAGCACAGGATAGTCCAACAGCCCCACACCAACATTTTCGCCTTGCTTGATTGCTTTCTCTTTAAACTGAATCATGCGCTCTAGCCAATTTAGCGGCGTGATGCAATTGAGAAGCCATGTGAGTTCAGCATGAGCCGAGACATGGGACTGCACAAAAATTGTGGAAATGCGGGGGTCAATACCACAGGCTATATAGAGTGCAGCAATATCGCGGGTGTTACTGGCAAGAGATTTCGGATCGTGGGGAACGGTGATTGCGTGCAGATCAACCACACAAAAGAAATTTTCATAGTCAGCCTGAGTCTCTACCCAGTTGCGAATTGCCCCCAAATAGTTGCCAATATGGAGATTGCCAGTTGGTTGTACACCAGATAGAACTCGTTTTTGCATGGGAAGTGATAAGCGTTGCGCCAAGCGCTATAGGTTTGGATTACAGATCGATAACGTATTGACAGGAACAGGGGCAGGAAAAACAATCGCTCGACAGAATGGCAAGCTTACTTTTCCTAAATCCTGCTCAAAAGCCTTTGGTATTGTACCAATTAGCGTTTCGACTATACTCTGACTGGGATCAGATGGCGCAACTTGATAAATCACACTGAGCATATCGTCAGGAAACCAAGCCCTAACCAGATTTAACAATTCAGTTTTATTGAGTGGGCGATCACGATTATCGGGAGTTAGGCGAATTCCCACGAGGCGATCGCGATCAAAATAAATATTCGCCGTAAAACCTCTGACATAAACTAATTTGCGATCGGGCAGGGCATACAGACCTTCGCCCCCTGGTTGTAACTGGTGCATTGTATATTGATCGCGATGCACTGTCGTAATCGCCGCCCAGTTGTTGTCCTTAGCATAGTTAAAAAACTGCTTTTCGAGCATTCCAAGGTGTAAGGTTTCTGCCTGTAATGGCGTTCGCGCTCTTGTTTGCAAACTCGGTAAGCGGCGTACTGTCCCTAATTTTTGATTAGTGGTATCACCAGCATTATTTGCTTGAGCAGCAGGAACGACAGCGATCGCAGTGAAGAGGCTAGATGCAATCGCCATACTAAAACATAGAAATTTAACCTTAACCGCCATACACTCACCTATACGGCATCAATGACGAAGCATTAATTATTATGTTTCTACTTTAGCAAAAATTCTTGTTTATTCAGACAAAAAGTGACAAATAACACAGCATTGGTGCAAGTTGTAGTGTTTCTAACTCAGTTTTGCCAGCTTTGAGATCTATCAATAAACAGTAATAATTTGAGGCTTTGCCCCGAAAAGTAAGGTATAGTAGCGGTTTCATGCTATAGGTAGTAACTAATAGTTTCTTGGCAATCTTGTTAGCTTATGTCCCTTACCCCAGAGTCAGATCGTGGGAAAAATAAAGCTTCCTCCAAAAGTTTTGAGGCAATGCGAAAGTTTTCCGAAAAATACGCAAAAAACACAGGCACTTTCTTCTGTGCCGACCCTAGTGTGACCAATGCGGTGATTGAAGGTTTAGCAAAGCACAAAGAAGAGTTAGGTTCTCCGCTCTGTCCTTGTCGCTATTATGAAGATAAGGAAGCTGAAGTCAAAGATACCTACTGGAACTGTCCTTGCGTACCCATGCGTGAACGCAAAGAGTGCCACTGTATGCTATTCCTGACCGAAGATAGTCCATTTGTTGGTACTAAGCAAGAATTAGAAGTCGTGGAAATTGTTTACGACGCTTAAATAATCTTTATCTGAAGAGAGGGGCTGCAATGCAGCCCCTCTCTTTTATGACATTTTTTATGCCATGACATTATTTTGCGATCGCAACCAGCAGACTTTGCCAGCTTGAGCGCTTTCTAAGGCATTGGCGATCGCTTCTGCTAAGTTTTGCCAATTTACCTCTTGCCCCAATAAATGACTGACATCTTCAATGGCACTCTCTCGCTCACGTCGAATATCCATAAATAACAAAGGATCTATTCTTTGATAGGAACGGTTACGAGTGGCAATCATCACATCATGCACGATGATTGCCACCTCAGAACCAATATTTAACTGTGCGTAATAACGTAGATGTCCTAAACCTTTGGTCGAAGTCGCATACATAGAGGGCAATCGATTTAACGTCTGCGCTAATACATCCTCAAGCCGAATAAATTTTAGTTCCGTTTCATTAAAACTCTTAGCACGGTTCTGTGCCATTCTAATCACCAAACGCTCTAGGGCATGAACTAAGTAATTAGCTTCCAGTAAGTAAGTCGCATATTCATGCTGCTGTGCAGGACTGAAAATGCTGTATTTATACGCAGGCTCATTAAATTCTTGCGTGGTAGAGCTTTTCTTGTTGACCCAAGATTTATATTTTTGAAACTGTGGCGATGCTTGACTAAAATTTTGTTGCGCTTGACCTTTAGCTAAGGCATTTTCTAAAGCGTTTTCTAGGGCTTTGGGCAAATCAGACCACTTTAGCTTTGACCAACCCAACAGTTTTTGCGATCGCAACAGGGCGTAGGGTGCGTTGGCTAGTTCAATATCATCAAGGGGACTAACTTCTCGTAGGGGATCGCGGCGCACTCCTAACAAAGCTTGGCGCACCACTTTGTTAATTTCATCCCCCATCGTCAAACATTCACGTCTTTTTTGATGCCAATCTGTCGTTGTCGAAACAAACATTGGCGGCAATCGATTTAGGGCATAGGCAACCACCTCTTCAATAATGTATTGATTGCGAATTCCACTGCCTAGCTTTTGAATCTGAGCACTCACTTCTCGGTAGACAAATTCAACTAAAACGTTACGGCAAGATTCCATGAGTCTAACTAAATAGCTATTGAGTGATTGATAGTGCCAGTGTGTTTTTACGAATGTAAGAGCTACGAATGTAAGAGCGTCGATCTCAAAATATTTTCAGCTTTTAGTAAATACAACACATCTTCCCCCTCATTAATGTACCCCTTGAGATATGGTCTTAGTGTTGATTGTAGCGAAATAATATTACGATCGACTCTATTGGCAGAAATCTTGACAACCCCCAAAATGCTCGGCACAATCAAGGCGATGGAAAGATCTTGGCAAGAAGTCAGAATAACCTCATAAAGCTCTAATTGAGAGGCTAGGGGTTTTAGCCCTAATAGCATTGCCAAGTCAACTGCCCAGTAAACGCGACGACGGCGACTGATGATACCAAGAATACAGGATGGCTTATTGGGTACAGGCATCACATGGTCAGCCTTGACCGTTAGCACTTCCTGCGTAAATTCACTTTCCAACAAGCCAATTGTCTGCGAGTTAATCGCAAATTTTAGACAGGTGATAATTTCTTGATCCCAGCCGTCCTGACTTTGGTCTTGAGTTTCCCCCTGTGACTGATCGGCATTGCCTAAAAATGTTTGCATGGACATATGTCAACCTTAGTAAACATCAATTATGTATAGCGATCAAAGGGAGCATTTGTATACAGCATGAATGCTGAATTATGTGGCATACCTCTTTTTGCGATCGCTATACTAGGGATTGTCCTGAAGTTGCATTGATCCCGAATATTTTTAGCTAACGCATAGAGGAACATATGAATCTAAATCGCCGCAAATTGCTCTCTTGGTTTGGTTTAGGATGGCTAGCGAGTCTACTTCCTTCTTCGCTACTGGGCTGTAGTGACGCGACTTCGACCACTGCACCTACTGCACCTGAAAGTGTCGCCGCCGCTCCTAGTGGAACTTTTAAACCAGTTGGCACAGTCGCTCAATTGGAAAAAGATGGTAGTTTGCTGTCTGCTGACAAGAAAGTTGCAGTGGTACGCGATCCGCAGGATGCCAGCAAGTTATTGGCAGTGAATCCAACCTGTACTCACAAGGGCTGTACAGTGAAATGGACATCTGCTGACAAAGCTTTTGTTTGCCCCTGTCATGATGCTCAGTTTGGTGCGGATGGAGCTGTACGTCGGGGGCCAGCAGACAAACCACTACAGCGCTACACTGCCAAAATTGAAAATGGGCAAGTATTAGTTAACGCATAAATTTAACGCCTAGAAGCTTAAGCCGACCGCATAGCGGTCGGCTTAAGCTCTATTGATCACCAATAAACTTGTGTTACATCACAACAATGGAGAGATTACTGGCTATATGATCAGAAATATTGACTGAGGACTGCAAATCAGAGTCTTGGATTTATGAAAAAGTTTCTGCTCTCATGCTTATTTTTTGTGGGTCTATTTTGGGCACTTTCCAACTATCAAGGATTGGCAGTTCAAGGAAATTATGACTCCATGGTGTTGAACTTCCGTAATGATATTTCATCGGAGCAGGTTGATCGCGAACTGAAGACGATTGCCGCTAAATATGGAATTGAACCTAAATTTAATAGTTCCTTTTCCAAATCTAAGCGACTCTACATCGTCAAAGGTGATGCTCAAGTCCTCGACAAGCTAAAACAGTTGGAAGAATTGCGAGAATTGACTGAGTATATGGAAGCAAATTATGTTTACTCAGTGGATTTTATCGGTGGCACAACTCCTAACGACCCCAGATATCAGGAACAGTGGAATTTAAAGGCGATCGAGATTGAGAAGGCTTGGCAAAAAACTAAAGGTAAGGGAATTACGATCGCAGTTATCGATACGGGCGTAAGTCGAGTTGAAGATCTGAAAAATACTAATTTTGTCAAGGGCTATGACTTTGTGAATGATCGTGAAGATGCTAGTGATGACAATGGGCATGGAACCCATGTGGCGGGAACAATTGCCCAGTCCACAAACAACAATTTTGGCGTGGCGGGAATCGCTTACGAAGCCAGTATTATGCCGCTCAAAGTATTGGGCGCATCAGGTGGTGGCACGATTTCTGATATTGCTGAAGCGATTATCTTCGCGGCAGACAATGGCGCAAATGTAATTAATATGAGCTTAGGTGGTGGCGGTGAAAGTAAGCTGATGCAGGAAGCGATTGACTATGCCTATAAAAAAGGGGTGGTGATTGTGGCCGCCGCAGGTAATTCCAATCGCAATGCCGCCTTTTATCCTGCCCGTTATCCAAAAGTAATTGCTGTATCTGCCACAGGCTCTACGGGAGACAAAGCCCCCTATTCTAACTATGGTGCGGGTATCGATGTGTCAGCCCCCGGTGGTGCGATCGCCAAAGGTGGCGATACTACAGGTGGTATCTTGCAGAATACAATTGATCCGAAAACTAAGGAATCAGTATTTCGAGCTTTTCAGGGTACGAGCATGGCAGCACCCCATGTGTCGGGCGTAGTGGCGCTAATCGAAGCCTTGGGAGTCAAAGATCCTGCGAAGGTAATTCAAATTTTGCAACAGTCATCAAGTAAGGTCACTGACGACACGCTGAATTATTTTGGGGCTGGACGCTTGAATGCGGCGGAAGCAGTGCGAATTGCCTCGGCGGGTCAACTGGGTGTAGATGATTTCTTGCGATGGGCGCGGGACAATGGCTATCTGAGTCCGCGCTTTTGGGTTGATGGTGGTGCGATCGCCATTATTCCCAAACTGATCATGGTGATTGGTTCCTATTTATTGGCATGGTTACTCACGCGACAATTTCCATTTCGCTGGAATTGGGCATTCTCAAATGGAATTTTCTTTGGTGGTGCAGGACTATTCTTTTTACGCGGATTTTATGTGTTTGACCTCACCCAAATTCCCTTCCGTATTGTAGGAAGTTCTTTGCCAGAGCTAGGTAATGCTTTTTCTAATACCAATGCACTTAATCCAATTACGGCGAGTGTGCTATTACCTCTAGGATTATTGCTAATTCTATTAGGACATCCTCAATGGAAATGGTTTGCGATCGGCTCAGCGATTGGGACTTCGGCTTGTTTAGCCACCAGTGCTGTGCTTGCACCACAAATGATGTGGATTGGCGAAGGTTTGCCTGCGATCGCATTTCTGAGTGTTAATTCCTTACTTTGCGCTGGATTTGCCTATCTATCACTCAAGTCAGAGACTTCTAGTATTTAACTCAACGGCATGTGACATCTAGTATTTAGTGTCACATACCATTTCTGGATTCTTATTGTGAATGGAACTAAATAATGGATATTCAAGTTGACGGTAAAATAGAATATATCGATATGGGAACAGGTACTTGGGCGTTGGTAACTGATACCGATGAACAGTATGAGATTTGGCAACCTGCCCCTGAAGCGATCTTGCAAGAAGGGTTAAAAGTCCAAGTTACAGCTAAAGTTCGGGATGATGTGATGACAATGGCAATGATTGGTGATGTGATCGAAATTAAAGATTTTCAGCTTTTGTAATTCCAGTTTTGCAATGTTCATTTTGCCGTAGGCAAAATGAACATTGCGATGTCTACGGAATCAGGTCAAGAAACATTCCTGCGATCGCAGTTTCGGCTGCATCGCAAATCCCCCGTTCAGTGATTAAGCCTGTGACTAATCGGGCAGGTGTAATGTCAAACCCATAATTTAACGCTGGGGTTTCGAGTGGGGCAACTCTAATCTTTCCGACCTTGCCATCATCTTGTAAGCCTTGGATGTACAGCACTTCATCAGGACTGCGGGTTTCGATCGCAATTTCCTTTACACCATCGGAGATTTGCATATCAAAGGTAGAACTGGGCAGCGCTACATAAAAGGGAACCTGATTATCAAAGGCAGCCAAAGCCTTGAGATAGGTGCCGATCTTATTGGCAACATCACCTTTGAGGGTAACGCGATCGGTTCCGACAATGCAAAGATCGACCTTGCCATATTGCATCAATAGCCCACCTGTATTGTCGGTGATCAATGTGTGGGGAATCTTTGCTTGCGCCAATTCCCAAGCGGTCAAATTTGCGCCTTGATTGCGAGGACGGGTTTCATCGACCCAAACATGAATATTGATGCCTTGCTCAAAGGCTTCATAGATTGGTGCTAAGGCACTGCCGCGATCGACAATAGCTAACCATCCTGCATTGCAGTGGGTGAGGATATTTACTGGTTTGCCTTGAGGTTTATTATTTGCGATCGCAGCAATTAGTTCACAACCAAATTTGCCAATATTGCGTGTTCCCACCACGTCTTCATCGGCTATTGCGATCGCTTCGGCGAGCGCAACTTCTACGAGGTCTTGCTTTTGGATATTGGCTTTTTCTAATACTGCAATCATGCGATCAACTGCCCACATCAAGTTCACGGCGGTAGGACGAGCGCCACGAATAACCGCAGCAAGGGGCTTAATTTTGCTCAAATCACCTTTGCTTTCCCTTGCTGCTAGATATACTCCAAATGCTGCAACATTGCCAATTACTCCTGCACCTCGCACAGTCATATCTTGAATGGCAAGGGTCGCATCGCCACTAGTTTTTAGGGTCTTGGTAACGATCTGAAAAGGAAGTTGGGTTTGGTCAATGACCACCAGATCGCCATCTTTTAGCCAAAATGCTTTGTAGGTAGAGTTCATATTTTTCCTCGGAGATCCTCAGGCAATAGAGCTATTATTTCTTAATCATGCTCTAAGTGCATCCTAAGAGCAAATTTAAATGTCATTATTCGCAAGGCGATCGCCTATCTAAAAAACTTGTAAAATATCAGTAGATTAAGTATGCAGGAGGATTCAAAGAATGACGGTGCTAGAAAATGCTTTGAGTAAGATGCAGAAATTACCAACTGAGCAACAGCAACAAGTCTTGCGATTTATTGAATTTTTGGCGTTTGAGTTGGGCGATCGCCAAGTTAACTAAGAATCTGAAAATCTCAAAGAAGGTCAACCAAAATCTGGTTTCTGGAAAGGATTGCAAAAATTTAGATTGACTATCCAAAATGAGAGAGTGAGGTTTGCTAATGAGGATTTTGCGGATTTGTGCGATCGCAGTGTGGGCAGGGAAATTATTCTATGATCCTTCAATATTTGCTTGATACTAATACGCTTTCGGAGCCAGCAAAACCAATGAGACATTTAGCGCGAATTACTTTTGATTCTGATGTGATGGGTGGTAAGCCTTGCATTCGTGGAATGCGGGTGACTGTTGGTACATTGGTTGGACTATTGGCAGTTGGACATTCGTTTGAAGAGATTTTAAATGCTTATCCTTATTTAGAGAAAGAAGATATTATGGCGGCGTTGTCCTATGCAGCTTGGCGATCTGAGGAGGTAAGTAGCTAAGCAAAATTAATTACATAAGTTGAACCAAAGTCTCGAAGAACTTTTTCAACATAAGAGACTAAACTTTCCCAAGATTCATATGCATTGAGTTCAATCCACTCATACTTCATGAAACGCCACAAAATTTCAATCAAGTTCAACTGGGGACTATAGAACCCATTTGGTATCTTAGGAAGAGTAATGAAAGGGATCAAACATGGGATATAGCAGTAGCCTAAGCGATAAAGAGTGGGAGATTATTGAACCTCT
>NZ_JACJQB010000035.1 GCF_014696385.1 Pseudanabaena mucicola FACHB-723 | reverse complement strand
CCTACGGGAAAATAGCTCGATGCCAAGCTTAATTTTTAGCTCCAAACAACAAAGACATAAGAGAGAGAGGAGTCAGCTCGTATAAGCTGACTCCTCTCTCTCTTTTATGTTGTGGATCTTGTCAGGGCAAAGCGCTGTAATATTCAATAATGTCACTCTATTAAATTATGCTTACTTATTCTCAGGTAGAGCAAGCTTTAAGAAACCTTGGATATACTGTCGATTTTAATCTCAATCAACAGACTAAATTAGTTGTACTGATGCCCGTTGAAGGTTATCAGTCGCCAGTGGTATTAGAATTTCGTGAAGGTTGGAAAAGCGAGTTGGGTGATGTAACGCAATTATTGCAGGTTGAATGGTTAATGGACGATCAAGAAAGTTGTCTTTTTCTAGATTTCGATTCTCTTGATGAAGTGGATGATATGCCAAATATATTTACTACTGAGAAAGTTATTCTTAGAAATATTTTTGATAAGGTTCTAGCAATGCTTGCCAATGTTTCTGAATCTTAATCATGACTAAGAAGGGTATTCCTGATAAATGTAAGCGTTGTGCGACGTTTTCGGCGGAGCAGGCACAGGAATTACATGGTGGTGACTGTTGGGATCCTACAGTTTGTTATAGTCGTCGTTCCTATGCTCGCCATCGAGATCGCATTAATTTGGTGCGATCGCGTAAACGGGTGACATCTCATCCTGAGCTAGTTGTTAATGTAGATGAATTTGCGGGAATATTTTGGGCGGTACTATTGGTTTATCGTCCTGTGGGTACTGATACTCCAGTCCATGCGATCGCAGTTCAGGTGTGGAAAGGTCAGGAGCGATTAGCGGCGATAAAGCCGATTCACTGTATAGGTATGACTGCTTCTCAGGTGCATACTTATGTGCAGAAAGTGTTGAATTTGTTAGAGTCAAATTATGGAATCAAGAAGTTTGTGAGCCAAGAACGTCTTGATCCTTGGCTTTGCCCTTTACGTCCTTGTCCTTGTCATTCTCATGAGTGAGGCAAAATTTTGCAAGTAAAGCAGCTTGAGTTAAATCTATGGGAGGCAATTGCTTCCGCTGCAAAGACCCCTGATGAGGCAGATTTACCCAAAGTCTTTGAGCTATTGGATTTGACTTTGATTGAGATGGATACGCGATCGCAATTACGGTTGGCGGGTGATGCAGTTGCGCAGATTACTGACCTGTTTTGCGATCGCACAGGTTTATTGTTTGAAAATTTACAGGCTCATGTGAATGTTGATGGGCCTGCGATGTCTGATACTGCGTTTGATCGCTATGTACGTCAATCGATGGCGGTGGACTTTGATCAATTTCTTGAGTCCCTTGAATCATTGCCAAGACGCACACCTGAAAAGTTAACAGAAGTGAACTCGATCGTTGCTTCTGTTGAGAAGGAGGTGTTACTTCAGGCTTTGGAACAGGAAAATCTACTCAGTGCAGAGCAAGAATTAGAGTTAGTGCTTGCCACGGCGCATAATGAGAATGTATCAGTTTGGATTGATGCTATCACCAACTGCCTACTTAGTCATGTTTTACCGATAACTTTGTTAGATTTATTGACGCATCTCCAATTGCCCATCGTTGAAGTTTGGCTGGGGTTACTTCTAGGTAATTTTAAATTGAGACAAAGAGGTTCTTTTTATGATCTCAAGCAGATTTGGATTGACTGCAATTAGGCTGTTTGCAGTGTTTCTATTTGTTTTTCATTAGTGACATCACGAACCATAATTACTGTGCTCAAATAACTAATCTCACCTAAATTTTCTGGGTTGGTATTATCTTCCCTGAAAATAGAAGTGGCTACTGCTTTACCAATACGGTGATTAGTTAGTGGGAATTCTTCGCTAAAAATCTCTTTAGGATTCTTTCTTGTATTGTGCAATAGATTGGTGATTTGCTCGGTTTTTAGCACTTCTTGATAGTTAACTCGATCAGAAACTTCATTAATATTAATACCGAGCATTTCCGCGATCGCAGGATTATATTGGGTGATTTGATCTTGACTATTGATCACCAATAATCCATCTACCATGTTTTCAATAATGGCTTTAATCTCACTGGTACGCTGTGCGACTTTCTGCTCCAGAGTGCGGCTGTAGTCCGATAATTGAGCCCCTGATGTTTTGAGCTGTGATGTCATTTGATTAAATGAAACTGCTAAAATTCCAATTTCATCTTCAGTTAATACTGGGGCTTGTGAATCCAGATTACCGCTAGAGACTTGGTTTGCAGCATCGGCGATTGCAAGGATTGGTTGAGAAATTCGTCGAGCAATCAAGTACACAGCGGTTAATAAAATACCTGCGGAACTCAATCCGATTAGTAAAATATCGCGAGCCAGCCGATCGGCTGGCTCAA
Organism: Pseudanabaena mucicola FACHB-723; assembly: GCF_014696385.1. Lineage (GTDB taxonomy): Bacteria > Cyanobacteriota > Cyanobacteriia > Pseudanabaenales > Pseudanabaenaceae > Pseudanabaena. The sequence continues at coordinate 33,348 of NZ_JACJQB010000035.1, read as the reverse complement.
ATGCTTCTGCCTGTGAAATTTCGGCGAGTAAAGCAAGATTGAGATTATCAACCCAAATGAAACTTCCCAATACAGGAGTTTGTTTATAGTTGTTATATAGACCTTCTCCATCTTTGCCTAATGCGGCAGCGGCAATCCCTTCACTTTTAATATCTTTGGCAACTTCCTGATTGTCTCCGCCTGTTCCTGAAATCAGTATGTTTTTGCTAGCCAATCTGCCTACTAAATAGGTTTCGCCACTAGTACCTAAACCTGTACGTTCGCGAATAATATCATCAACTCCTTGGAGGTCTAGATCGACTGCTACAACCCCGATGCGATCGCCTGCTTTGTTAGTTAAGGGAGCTGCAAAGGTCATGGCTGCTTTGCCTGAGATTGCTGAAATATAGAAGTTAGGGACGATGATCCGTGATTGATCGCGAGTGAAGTAGGTAGTGGTATTTCCGAGCGGTTGATATTTGCCTTCCTTCTGTTTGTCTGTTGAAACAATCGTAATTCCATTGTTGGTGAGAATTGAAATTTGGCGAATATTTGGCTTAACTATGGATATATTCGCCATAAACTGGTTAAGTGCTTCAATGGCTGCTTTGAATTCTGGAGATTCTGGTTCCTTGGTAATTGCAACTTCTGAATTGGAGATCAGATCAGGTAATTGTGTCATTAAAATTACGTCACGACGCTGATTATCTACCCATTGATTGACTTGAGATTCCTTGAGTGAGGTCGCAACTGCTAGACGATCAATTACAGATTTTTGTAGAGCGGCACGACTGCGGGTATTGGCACTCACCGCAACAACTAAAACCGTGACAATCGATAGGAGGGAAAAGTAGGCAACAAGTTGTAGCAGGAGGCGTTTTTTGAATATGTTAATCATCTGTCTGACTCACTTTGCAGGTTGATTGATGCATTCGTATTTCTACTATTTCTTCTATTTCCACTGTGCGAAAATAGTTTTGATTTTGGCAATGGCATTGTCGGCGGCTTGCTCTGGTGTGGTTGCACCCTTTGCCACAGAATTAATTGCTTGTCCCCAGACTTGCTGTGCGCCCACATCCGCATAGGCAGGATTTTGAGCGGGATAAAAAGACCTAGTATTTTGAAATTGTTTGGTAGCAGCGAGAATGTGAGGATCTTTAGAGTCTTTATAGTAGGGATTTTCTAAAAGACTGGGCATAGTTGGGAAATACCGTCCCCCTGCTCCCTTTAAATAGGAGAGCAAGTTATCAGGTTGAATAATGTGGGACATGAGGCTTTTGGCAAGGCTTTGTCTCTCTTCTTCGGCTTTCCCTGTGCTATTGGGGTTAGCAAAGATAACTGCTTGCTTAACTGCTACTAAGTAGTTAAGTGGCTTACCACTAGCGGCTAGGGGCCATTCTGTGGTTACTAATTTTTTGTTGTAAACCTCTGGATCAAATTGTTGTGATGCGGGAATGGATAAGCCAGGGTTCGTAGTCATAAAAGAATTACGACTTAGGAATACCTGATTGTTGTCTGCATCTGACCATTGGACGGCATTGGGAGGGACGTTTTTGCTGAGATAGAAACCCGCATATTTAGTTAAAGCGTCAATAATACCTTGACGATTTTGTGGGCTGTCAGCTTGTAATTGACCATTGCTATCTAATAGCTCTACGCCATAGGCAGTCAGGAATTGCTCAAACATAAAGATGGCATCGGTAGCCTCGGCAGACATGGGCATACTGATTGCATAGATGTCTTTTTTGCCCTTGCTACGGGCAAGCTCTTGGGCAGTTTCCCAGAATTTCCAAAATTTATCCCAATCTCTAGGAATATTGCTATCGCTTAAACCCACATCGGCAAGGAGGTCGCGCCAATAATGTAAACCAGCGGCGAGTTGGGCGATGGGGACAGCATAGTAAGCAGGTTGAGGATTGGCACTGTTTTTATAGGCAACGGCTTTAAGAGCGATGGGACTAAATAGATTTTTTACAGGTTCGATGACATCGGAAACATCGATGAGTTTGTTTTGCCAAGCTAGTTTAGGATAGAGGGCAAATTCGGCGGTATTGCTAAATAGAATGTCGGGAGGATTGCCATTTTCTAGGGCATTTTCAGCATCACGGTTAACTGAGCCGTCATTGTAGAAGGTGATTTCTACTTTGGTGTTATTCTTTTTTTCCCAGTCCGCTACAATTTGCGATAGTGCTTCTGTTTCCGCAGGGTAAAAGCTTTGAATCCACCAAACTCTAAATTTAGAACTTTTTTCGGGTGGTTTATAATTTAAGACTGTGGAGTTGCTACAGGCTGCCAGACCCAAGCCTGCGAGAGATAGAGATAGCCGATTAAACTGACGACGTTGCATAGTTTTTGGTTGTTTAGAAGCTGGACGATAAACTAGTGAGATCTGGCATAACTGCTGTTTCTGCTGGGAAAGGCGCAGTTTCGGGATATCGCAACACCCTGCCTATAAATTTTACACCTGCGATGATCGCTCCCTCATAATCTGCGATCGCATCACCAACCATTAATGTGCGATCGCAATTAAATTGGTGATTAGTGATAATCGATTGGATAATGTCTCCCTTTTTGGTGGGTGAGCCATGGACAGATACAAAATAATGCTGCATATTCCGTCGTTCTATAATCCTTTTTAATTCTTGATCAGGGGTTCCTGATGCAACAAATAGGGGGATCGATTGATAATTGTTTTCGAGAAATTCGTAAGCTCCTGCCACATATTTGGCAGTGACAACGGCATCTTCGACGTATTGGCAAAAGCGATCGCCAAGGTTTTGTTCTTCATCTTTGGTGAGCGGTTTACCGAGTAAAACTTCTTGGTAATAACGAAACTTCTCAAATCTAGATATGCCGCCATGCAGCAAATGATAGTCGCGGACTTGCTCGACAAAGCGATCGCCATATTCGGCATAAAGAGCCATAAATGCTTGGGTTTTTACATCGACAGACTCAACAAGTACACCATCAAAGTCAAAGATAATGGCATCATATGTAGTTGTTGTAGTGGTTTTCATTACATTCATGATGTGATTAACTCCTTGGCTAAACCCATGTTAACGAGACTGTCTAATAGATTTTGGGCTGCTTCCTGTTCCATTTGAATTCTGGCTTCCTTGGCATAGGAACCCATATGGGGAGTTAGGACGACTTGAGGTAGAGAGAGGAGTTTACCTGTGTATGGTTCTTCTTCAAAGGTGTCAAGGGCTGCACCTGCTAAATGTCCTGATACGAGAGCTTCATACAAAGCTTCTTCATCGATGAGTCCTCCCCTTGAAGCATTAACGAGAATACTGCCAGATTGCATTTTGTGAATGAAGTCTCGATTCACAAAGTGATGATTTTCTTGGCTGTAGGGAATATGTAGGGTGATCACGCTTGATCGTTCGAGAAGTTCGTCTAAGGAGGGTAAGCAAATGGTATCTGCGAATAGAGAATCACAGACAAGATCGTAGGCGATGGTTTGTGCGCCAAATGCGCCGATCAGTTGCCCGACCCGTTTACCGACACGACCATAGCCCACCAAACCAATGACTTGAGCTGCTAAAAGTTTGCCCATTAAGGGTTTCCAATTTCCTTTACGGAGATTGTGATCTGCTTCTGAGGTGCGGCGCAGGGTGGAGAGAATCAGGCTGACGGTTAGCTCGGCGACGGCGATTACTGGGGCTGATGGGGTGATATGGACGGGAATATCTAGTTCGGCGGCGGCAATCAGATCGACACTATCGGTTCCGATGCCACAGCGAGAAATGACTTTTAAAGATTTTGCGGAAGTTAATACTTTGCGGCTGAGTGGTTCAACTCCTGCGATCATGCCGACAATATCGCTATCATTGAGAAGTTCTAAAATCTCTGCTTCTTTTAACTTTCTGCCATGGGGATTTAAAACAAATTCAAATCCTTGATTTTGCAGAGATTGTAATACTTGATTATGGGCGATATCAAAGGAAGATGTGCTGATTAGTAGCTTGGGCATGGATTAGAAGCTCCTTTATCTAATTGATGGTCTTGATTGATAGTCTGTTAATTTAGTGACTTTGACTTTAGTTAAGAAAATAGCCATAACCAGATCGGGATGGTGAATAGCAGAAGAACCACGCCAAAGGCTAAGGTGGTTACGGTTAAGTCTCGGTCTAGGTTATAGGCTTGAGCAATGACAAGGGTTGAGAAGGCGGGTGGCATTGCCATTTGTAAAACCATTGCCATGCGAGGTTCACCTGTGACTCCAAAGAACATTAATCCAGTGCCGACCACTAATGGTGTGAGCAGCATTTTGATAGACAAACAAGTTAAAGCTTTTTTGATGTTACGCAGGGTCTTTAATTGGCTAAGCTGCATTCCAATCATGACTAATGATAGGGTTACGGTTGTCCATGCGATCGTATTCATTCCCGATGAAACGATGGTGGGTAAAGGGACAAATCGCATTCCTAGACCGATGGGTAAACTCCAGAGTGCAGGAGTTTTTGCCATGGAAAGAAAGGGGTTTGGCGGTTTCTTGCCGCTAGACATACTGCCATAGCGGCTCGCTAGGGCAACTCCGACGGAGTAGGCGGCGATGGTAGAGCCAATGAGGTCGTAAAATAGTGACCAAGCGAAGTATTGGGGGCCAACAAGGGCGAGGCTGATGGGATAGCCCATAAAGGCTGTGTTGCCCAAGGTCATGGCTAGCAAAAAACTCCCTTGGGTTGCGCCTGACCAAGATGTTTCCTGTTCTACGCTGGCCTCCATATTGGGAGAACTTTGGAAGCGTTGTTCTTTAGTGGTAATTCCCCGTGATAATTTTCTAAATCGTTCATCACTCAATCCGAGATCGATCCAGATCCAAGCTAGTCCTGCGCCTACTAAAATGGCTGCCCATGCTGTTGTGGGTGCAATGATAATCCATCCTGATAAGTCGGCTTGACGTAAAAAGGAAATGATACTAATCGGTACTCCGAAGAATAATAAAACTTTGCCGAGGTAAGTAGTAAAGCTTTTAGGAAGTAATTTCCCTAGGATGTAGCCTAATAGATTCCATCCAATTAACCTTACGTAGAGCATTACGAGGGGATTTTGTAGAAGTTCAGTCATAGGATTTCAACCATATAAGTTGAGCATGAAAATTGTAAGATCATTGAGAGGATAATTGTTGTTAAATAGTTTGTATTGGCATGTTTGAGATTCATAGGAAAAGATGTTTTATTTTCAGAACTGTCCTCCATTGACATCAACTATTGCACCTGTCATATAACTAGATAGTGACGAGGCTAGAAACAAGATTACATTGACCTGTTCTTCCATAGAGGCAATTCTACTTAGGGGGATGGATTCAATTAGTTTTTGTTCGGCTATGGGGGCTAGGGTTGCGGCTAGCATTGGTGTATAGGTTTGGCTGGGGCAAATGGCATTGACATTGATTTGAAAGGGCGCTAGCTCGTAGGCTAGTTGTCTGGTGAAGCCGATTACCCCCGCTTTTGATGCTACATAGTGAATTCCTGAAACCTTGCTGCGAAAATGTCCTGCAATTGAGGAGACATTGATGATTTTGCCACTATGTTGTTGCTTCATAATTGGCACAATTTCTTTGCAACAAAGAAATTGACTGGTGAGATTGGTTGCCATTACTTTGTTCCAATCTTCTAGGGAAATATCTTCTATTTTCGCGACTTGATTGATGGCTGCATTGTTAATCAGGATATCGATTTGCCCGTATTTTTGGACAACTGTTGCGATCGCAAATTTGACTTGAGATTCATCGGCAACATCACAGCAAATTGATATTGCTGATTTGCCCGAATTGTTTAGCTCAGAGACAATGGCTTCAGCGCCGCTACGGGAAATAAATACTGTATGTGCGCCATAATTTGCGATCGCAGACGCAACTTCTTGACCAATACCGCTGCTTGCCCCAGTAATGATGGCAACTTTGCCGTTAAAACTATCTCTAAAGCGATCGCAGAATTCCTGTGGTTTTGCCATTAGTCATCAATAAAAATATGATTGACATCAGGTTTACCAATTGCTAAACGGATTGATGGTTTATCCCCAACGACGCGAATATTATGAACCACTTGGCGGGGGACAAATACAATGTCGTCCTTAGTCGCACGATAGGTTCCATGACCATCAATATCCCACTCTAGCTCCCCTTCCATGACCACCCACCATTCATCTTCTTCAGCATGGTAATGGGTGCGGTTGCTCTCACCCGGTTTTTGGCAAATCATCACGGCGCTCATCATGTCGGTATAAATGAGGCGTACAGACCAAGATGGTTCACCCATCTCTTGTTTGATATCTTCAAGGCGATTAAAAATACGGTTGATGCTGCCGTGGGTATTTGCTTTGGCAACACCATCCTCTTTCATGACCGTGGCAAGGTCGCAGTCTTGTTTTGCGATCGCAGTCATAGCTGAAATTACTCCGTTTATTTCTGTGATTGATTAAGTGTCAAACCAAAATCTATGATGTGATTGTTACATCATAGATTTTGATTCTAAAGTTAAACAGAAAGTTACGCTTTGCATGACTTTCTGTTTAGAGTATGTACTAGAAAGTAAAGGTTGTGCGAATTACGCCCACAGTTGCTGTTGGATTAGTGCTTACGCCTTCGGGGTTAAATACCCAGAAGACTCCGGGGGTGATGCTGATATTCTTATTGACTCGATAGCGATAGAACAATTCTAAATGGTAAGGAGTTGAATTAACTGCTCCTAAAGTTGCTAGTCCGCTAGCTGATGAACGATTTATTGGTTGTCCAAACAGAACACTTCCTGCACTTCCTTCACTGAACAAATCATTGAAAGTTAATCCTGTAATCCAACTTGTAAAAGTCGTAGACGCTGAGTTGTTCACTGAATCTGCAAAAATTACAGTTCCCCAAGTGTGGAATGTGACTTTGGGGGCAAATCGCCAAGCCAAATTTCCACCAATTGAATTAGCTCTAATAGAAGTTACTCCAGCCGCACTAATAGACTCGCTACTGCTCAAGCCTGTACTGAGTGAGTTGCCTTGGTGGTAAGTGTTGGCATAGGTTACAGAGGCATCGAGATTGTCAGTGGGCTTAAATAGCATCTGCACTAGGGCAATGCTGGAGCCGCCGAATAAACCACCTTGTCCACCAGGGGCAGGGGAAGCAGGATTAGAAGTTCCATAGCCTGCTTGGATTTTGAATTTATCGGTAACTTTCCAATCAAAGGCAAACAGAGAAGATGTACCCGCAATCCGCATCAGGGGATCAAAGCGTCCGAAACGGGAAATAGAACCTTGACCATTGCTCGCTACAGGAGAAAGGACGGTAAAGAATTCATCAGGAAAGCTAACTGGAGCAACGTAAAGAGTTACCTTATCATCGAAAACGGGGAATTTGTAGTCAAGCAAGCTTAATCTAAATGAATTGTCGGTTCCTGAAGCTCCAGGTCCAATTCTAACGGAATTTGTTCCTAAGGCATCCGCTAAACTGCCACTATTACCTGCGGTTGTAGTGCCTGCCGCTGCAAGGTTGTTTCCTGCCTCTAAGCGGGTTCTCAAGGAATCTTTCCCTGTGAAGCTGGTATTGAGGAGGAGACGGGTGCGATTGCCTAATGTCACATTTGCCTTTCCATCTAGAGGCCCCCCACTACCTGCTGTGAGTGAGAAAATCGCTTCTCCTGTTAACTTGGTTGTAGTTGAAAACTGTTGTGCCTCTAATTTGGCAGTTTTGGCATCGAGAGCATCAACGCGACCGCGCAGAGTTGCCAATTCACTCGCAAATTCTTCCTGTAGCTTTTGGAGTGTTGCTAAATCCTCTTGGCTAACTTTGTCAGCTAGACCCGCAGAGATGATCTCATTGATTTTGTCGAGACAGGCATTTAAACCTGCGGCAAATTCATAGCGGCTAGTGGCTTGATTTCCGCGATAGGTGCTGTCGGGATATCCTGCAATACAGCCATAGCGTTCAACTAGAGATTGAAGAGCCGTGAAAGCCCAGTCAGTGGGTTTGACATCGCTGAGCTGCGATACTGATGTAACGTTTTGGGCTAATAGAGGGTCTTGTAGTTGGAGACTTTGGTAGGAATTGATAGAAGGGTTAATATTTGTTGCGTCTGTCAATGTCTCTGCATGAGCGATATTTGAGAAGGTAGCCAGACCTGTGATAGTAGATAGAAGCGATATTGAGCAAATATAGCTATTTCTCTTGAACATGTTGAAGTAATCCTCTTTGCACACCTAAGCTTTAAGCGTAAACTGGTTAGACTTGGATGTCAAAGGAAGCTGAGCTTAAATCATCATTTCAAGATGTTTAAATAATAGATTTAAAATTCTCTATTGCCCTTTAAATGGTCGATACAGAATTTTAAATTTTAAATTTATTTAGGCTTAGTTTTTGATTAAATCAAGTAAATTGATTTACAAATATTTAAATAATTTTTTGAAGGATTGTACTTTTGATAACAGCGGAAATTTTTCAAAACATGTACTTATCTGAGAGACTGGAGGGCCACCCACTAAACAGGTGAAACACTCTATTTGAGAACAGGGATATATGCCTAATTCAGAACTTGAATTTATAGTCGTGATGACGACCTTGCCCGATCGCAATCAAGCTGATCAGCTTGCCAAAATTTTAGTTGCCGAACAGCTTGCTGCCTGTGTACAAATTATGCCTAGCATGACTTCCTTCTATATGTGGGATGGCAAACTTTGCCAAGAGCATGAGCATTTGCTTTTAATCAAAACTGTTGCTAAAAACTATGACGCTTTGGTGGTGAAATTGCGATCGCAACATCCCTACGAAGTGCCAGAAATTATGGCTCTACCCGTAATTGCGATCGAGGACAATTATGCGCTTTGGGTAAAAGCTATGTGTGGTCAGGGCTAGTAGTCAGGACTAAGCGCTACTTGCATTCGCCAATGCTGCCATCGGTCATGGTCGCGCCGCAAAAATTGGTTTCCCGCAAAACTGCACCCCGCAGATTTGCACCCGTTAAATTAGCTCCTGCGAAATTGGTGCGTTGTAAATTTGCCCCGACAAAATCAGCACCGCGCAGGTCTGATTGACTAAGATCGGCATCGATAAGCTGCGCCCCACGTAATCGCGCTAGGCGCAAATTTGCCCCCGCTAGATCCATGCCTTTAAAATTGCTATCTTCGCCGCCACGGTTGACGATTTGCCAGACAGTGCGCCATTTGCGATCAATCACTGTCTCTTCATTAATGATGCTTTCTCGCAGGTTGGCAAGGCGGAGATTTGCCCCTGACAGATTCGCATCGGACAACTGCGCCCCTGCAAAATCAGCTTCGGTTAGATTGGCTCTAGTTAAATCGGCATAGCGTAAATTGGCGGAGTTGAACTTGGCGCGAACAAGATTACTTCGTCTGAGATTGGTGATGAATAGATAGGCTTGAGTAAAGTTTGCATCTTCAAGATCCACTCCTGCGAGGTTGGCTTTTTCAAAATTTCCACCCGATAAATCGGCGGCAATTAGAGACTGTCCCTCTACGCGCTGATTGACGATTTTCCAAACTAAAAACCATTTAGGCTCAAAAAAGGTATCACTATCAATTTTGCTCGATCGCAAATCCGTATGAAATAAATTTGCGCCTGCAAAGGTTGCTCCTTGTAGGCTTGCTCCTTCAAGGGTGGCTCTGGTGAAATTAACGTCACTTAAGTTAGCGCGGCGAAGATTGACCCTTTTTAAGCGGGCATTGGTGAAATCAGCTTTTTCGAGTTCGGCAAGGGAGAGGTTAGCACTGTCTAGATTTGCGCCATTGAGATTCGCTGCGATTAGTTTGGCAAATTGGAGGTCGGCATTTTTAAAGGAAGCTTGATTGAGAATGGCGCGTTCGAGGTTGGCATATTTGAGATTTGCCCGAAATAAATTTGCCCCTTCCAGCTTTGCCTCTAGCAGATTTGCATTGAGAAAGTCGGCTCCTGAAAGCAGGGCAAAGCGAAGATCTGCTCCCAACATATTGGAACGCATAAATTTTGCGCCATCCAACTTAGCCCCCCGTAGATCGGCTTTACGGAGATCGGCATCGCGGATATTTGCACCGATGAGATCAGCCCCCGCCAGTCTGGCATCGGGAAGATCGCATTCAGAACATTCTTTGGTTTTCACCAACTGCTCGACATGGCTCTGATTGGCGGCAAATGCGGCAAATACTGATGTCCCTGAAACTAGGGCGATGAGGGCAGAAATTGCGATCGCAGCTTTAGCTATACCCATCCTTTTATTTCCGTATCCATCATTGGTTTTTCGAGTTTAATATACTCAATTTTGGCGGCTTGCAAGATATGTTTCATTTGCACAGGCTCACGATGATCGGCGGCAATGAAGGCGGAATTGAGGGCAATATTGCGAATATTACCACCTGCAACGCTGAGCTTACCAAGTTTGAGATAGTCCAACTCAAAGGTTGGCGTTTGTGTGGGAAAGGCTCTGCGCCAAATTTCGGTACGTTGCTCGGCATCGGGGAAGGGAAACTGAATTACAAATCGTAATCTGCGTAGAAAAGCTTGATCGAGGGAATTTTTGAGGTTGGTGGTGAGGACAGCAAGACCGCGATAGGCTTCCATCCGTTGCAATAGATAGCTAACGCCTACATTAGCATGGCGATCGTGGCTATCTTTCACCTCGGTGCGTTTACCAAAGAGGGCATCGGCTTCATCAAATAACAAAATAACCCCTCCACCTTCGGCGGCATCAAAAATACGCTTGAGGTTCTTTTCGGTTTCTCCAATGTATTTATCAATTACAGAACTGAGGTCAATCCGATAAACATCAAGCTTTAACTCATTGCCCAAGACCTCGGCGGCCATCGTTTTACCCGTGCCACTAGTGCCAGCAAACAGAGCGCTAATCCCTAGTCCGCGCCGACTCCTGCCTGCAAATCCCCATTGCTCGTAAACAGTTAAGCGCTGGCGGACATGGGCGGCGATGTCATGGAGAACAAATTTTTCCTTGGATGGCAAGATCAAATCTTCCCAAGTTGCTGTGGTTTCTACCCTTTGGGCAAGCTCATCTAGGCGAGGTCGCGATTGGGAACGGCAAGCATCCCATAAAGATTGATGGAATGGTTGATCGGATTGCTGTTGATGGGTGCTTTTGGCTTTGAGCGCCGCGTTAGATATCAGGCTAGGGGAAAGATTGAAATAGGAAACGAGTTGATGAATGGAACTATTTAGATCATCATTTAGAGAATCGGTAAGCCCGCTATCAAGATTGCCGAGGGCAAGATCGCTGAGAGACTTTTCCCAGAGGATTTGTTGTTCTTGGACAGAGGGCGACTGCACATCAAAGGTGATGATCGAGCGTTGGTGTTGGCGGCGACGGCTTTGGCTACTAATGATCATTGGACATTTTAAAATCTCAATTAGATAGCCAATGGCGAGATCTTGGTTTTGATTAGGAGCTTCATCGCGATCGCAATCTAGCAAGAGAGCAATATCGTTGAGGGTATATTCGCGATCGCAAAGTTGAGCAATTAATTGCAGATTACCTAAATCATGGGGTAGTAAACTGGCAGGGATTTTGTAAAGTTTTAATTCCAGATTGCTGCAAATATCAGAGGCGATCGCAATTTTACTGGTTACATCCTCACCGCATAGTTGTAGTACGGGCAAATAATTAACATCACTAGATTCGGCAGCATTGACCCAAGTAGAAATTGCCTGATCGGTAATTTGCTGGTGCGAATTAATCTGGACAGAATTAGAAATAACTGGTTCGAGAATTTGTAACAAGCGTTCATCTAGATGTTGATCGCCCATCAAATAATGCAAAATTCGTTCATTAATGCGGAGAGGGCTGGAGGTGAGGGCATTCCCCGCACCAATTTCCACCATATGCCATTGGCGTAAATTGGAAGCAGGAGCAAGAGCTGACCAGTCAGGAAGCTCTAATGCCGACATGGCAAGATTAAAGGTGGGATAGTTTTGCTTTGGGTCATTGATAACTTCGGCACAGAGTAATCCCCAACTTGAATCAAATTCCATCCCTGCACAGAGCAGCAAAATATCTCTTTCAAAACGCGACAGATTGAATTTGTCGCATAGTTGCGATAGATGACTGTCAAAATTTAGGGCTGAAGGTTCAAAACTTGGGACGATAGTTTTGCTAATTTCGTCACCTTCACCAGTTTTACCATTACGACTAGCAATATTTTTTTCTAAGGTAAAGCGTATTTTTGCGATCGCACTAAATAAATCGCGTTGGCTAGATTGTAGCCATGCCGCACTACTGATCGTCTGGCTAGATGCGGTCATTTTGCTTCAGTTACAGTGTGAATAAGCTGTTCTAGATAGGTTGTCGCTTCTTTGGCTGGGAGCAGGATTACTTTGCCTTGGCGGAGAATTTCATACTTGCCACCATGAAAGCCATGTCCTGCAATTAACCCCATCGATATCGCAAGGTTCCCCAATTCCGTGAGCTGATTGATGCTCACGGTTTCCATTTCCAGATTTAGCCGATCTCTGAGTTCATCCTGATTCATAGCAATATTTAACGAATTTAGTAATTTGTGCTTGCTTAAACTTTTCGGAATACATTGAGTTGTATCCTTGATACTAAAGTGTACGCAAAATCTTGTCCCGTTAACTTGTCTCATTAACTTGTCCCATTCATAAAAAGTCCTGCGTAAAATGAGGAGTGAATCAACCATATTTGCTGCCAATGCTGACAACAGTGATACAGCAACGAATGCAGGGTTTAGTATGGCGGATATTTTGACATTATCCCCAAGACAACAACAGATTATTAACTGGATGATGCGCCAGCGAGAGGCAACCCTCGAAGCAATCGCCACCTACATCGAGGCAGAGCTAGAGGAGACCCGCATCGAGGTTACGGATTTAATTAATCAAGGATTTATTGAAACACGACAAAATCAGGGGATCACTTACTACGAGATTGATTTTCGTCGGCAACAAAATACTGACAGCCTAGAGGCAATGTCATCAGTATCACCAACTATTCGACCACTCTCCATCATCCTCAATCCATCGGGGACAGTCGCCGTCACAACGGGGGAAAGCTTTGATCTCTGTGTCACCGTCACCAATCAGGGCGATCGCAGTGCCGTAATTAGCGTCGCGATCGATCAAGACTCCAGCTCGATTTATCCTTGGTGTCCTTTTCCCTCCGAGAGCCTAGCGCTTAGTGTCGGACAAAGCTGCGAAGTGGTGTTTCAGGTGCAAGTGCCGCCTACTACGCCGCCCAATGACTACAATTACACCCTGATCATCGATGCACCTCAGCATTATCCTGAGCATACGCCGATTCAATATAAGGGTCGTGTCATTGTCCAGCCTGCGATTCAAGAAGTGCTGCGGGTCAACGATCCCACTTTTGTCACCTTACCGCGCACCGCATCGGACAACCCGCATCAAATGCGATCGGGAGAGGTCTGGCAAGTGATGATTTCCGTTGCCAATCGCTCGGAACGGGTAGATCGCTTTCGCGTCACTGTCCCTGACCTCGATCCTAAATGGTTTTCGATTTACTATCCCGAAGGTTTAGCCCTTGCGGGTATTGTCGAAGCCGCCGAAGGTCTGCCCCTCAACCCTGATACCCAAGGGCAAATCACGATTATTTTCAAGCCGCCAACCGATGCTTGGGCAGGACTCTATGCTCCGACTATCCGTGTACATTCCGCCAACAATCCTGAATTAGCGTTACTAGATATTGCCTATTTCGAAATTTTGCCCACCTATCAACTGGATGTGCAGTTGGTGACTTTATTAACGCGAGTTGATCGCCAGCCATCAATCTATGAAATGCGCTTGCGAAGTAATGGCAATGTTGCCCGTGAATTACTCTTGAGGGCAACTAGCCCTGAACAGGAAGGATTGTTGGTCTATACGATCATTCCTGAAGAGGTAAAACTTGCACCCTTCGGCACGGCAAGAATCAATATTGAAGTTGTCCCGACTAAAAAATGTAAGCCCCGTTTTTTAAGCGATCGCTATTTGAATTTCATCATTGAAATTGAAGATAAACAGGGGGCATTTTTACCCAATGATCGTTATCCCAGTAATTTATTGCTGCCGTCACGTCCTTGGTGGCAGTTTGTTTTATTGCTAATTGGCATTTTGGGCTTAATTGGAGCTTTGATCTTTCTGATTTGGTGGATCTTTTTCCGTCAACCCGATGTGCCGCAAGTCGTTGAATTTACATCTGAGTCATCTACTTATCAAGAGGTTTCCAATGAAGCAATTCGGTTACGGTGGCGGATCACCTATCCCGAATTAATCAGTGAAGTTGCCATCGAGGGACAATCCACCGATGGTAAGGTGTTGAGTCAGCCTATCACCTACAACTTTAGTAAGGGCATTCCGCCTGAATTGAAAGAATATTGTGTGATCGATCGCGAATTACTTTGTCAAAATGTACCCACCGATGCGCGTAAGCCCAGTGAGTATATTTTTCAGATGAACTTATCATCAAAAAACTCGAAAACAAGAACGATTGCCCCTGTCAAAACTACCAAAATTTTAGTAGAGCCGATTCCCCAAGCGGAGATTTTAGAATTTGCGACGACTAAGCCTCTCTATACAGAGTCCAAGCCATTGTTGCCTAATCTCACGCCTGCACCAGTGGCGCAAGCTCAACCTGCTAATCCTGAATCAGCGCCCGCCGAACCTGCTCCCGTTCCTGCTCCATCGCCAAGCCCAGAGAGTGTGACTAAGGTTGGGGATGCCAATGCGATCGCAAATCGGTTAGAGCAACAGGTGTTTTTCTCGGCGGTGGGTATTGCCCAAGGTGCGAGTAATCTGGGCATCATCAAGCCCAAACCTGATCTCGATAATGAAGTAAGGCTCAATTGGCGGATTGGCAATGTTAGTCAAGTCCGAGAAATAACTATTGTCGGGCGCACGCCTGAGGGTGAGGTGAAGAGTCCACCTTTGCAGTTTTCGATGACTGAAGGGCTGCCGCGAGCGTTGCGTCCCTACTGCACAATTGCTGAGGATCAACTGATTTGTAAGAGTGTTCCCACGGAGGCAACTGCTTCGGGTAATTATGTGTTTGAAATTGCGATCGCACCGACAAGACCCGCCGCCGAGCCTAAGGTTGATCCCAAAGCTGACCCTAAAGCAGTTGGTCTAACACGCAAAACTGAGCTTACTAAAATTGCGCCATATCCTGCCAAAATCCTCGAATTGAAGGTCAATGGACAGGAAGCATTACCGCAATATTCTTTCAATCTCAATCCTGATGTTCCCACGGTGTTGACCCTTGCTTGGAAAGTGGAAGCTTCTGCCGCCGCTAAGATTGATTTGCTGCCTGCCCCTGGCAATGTTGCGGCGGTTGGACAATTGGCTTTACCCCTCAGCCCTAAATCTGCCGAGGTGACTTACACGCTCAAGGTGACTAATCCCGATGGACAGATGATCATGCGATCGTTCATTGTCCAGACGATTGCTCCACCACCTGCTCCTAAAGCCGATGAGCCGCCACCGATGTTAGCGCCAGATTTGGCTGTGCCTGAGATTGACTCACCGTTAATTCCTGCATCTCCCAATCAACAATCGGGCGGTACGCTCGCGCCATCGGAAGTGCCACCTAGTCAAAAGTAATACAGAGCAATTTTTAAAAGCGCCGCGAAGCGGCGCTTTTAAAAATTGCTCTGGGTTTTAATACAGCGCTTTGCGCTGTATCGGTAAGTTCAATTTTTGAGAACCACTAATAGTTATGAATGCAGAGTTTGATTTTCAATTGCCGAAGGGATTAGTCAGTGATGGGGAATTACATGATCATGGCTCCATGCGACTGTTGACGGCAAAGGATGAGTTGATTGTGCAGGAATTAGCAAATCGCGATCGCAATCTTGATCTGGTTTTTTTATTGATG
This sequence comes from Pseudanabaena mucicola FACHB-723, assembly GCF_014696385.1. Taxonomy (GTDB): domain Bacteria; phylum Cyanobacteriota; class Cyanobacteriia; order Pseudanabaenales; family Pseudanabaenaceae; genus Pseudanabaena. Next base: position 17,557 of record NZ_JACJQB010000035.1, on the reverse strand, counting down.
AGTCAAGCGATCACCAAATTAGGAAGCCTAACCAAAGTTACACCGCAACATCTGGAACAGCTATTTTTACCAGATTTTGTGTATTTACAAGACTTTTTTGGACAAGTGCAACCCAAAAATGTAACTACGGCGGGGGAGTCATAGGCTACCCCTCAGATCGGTTATATGAGGAGGTAGCCTTTATTGCTTTTTACTTCCATTGGTCAAGGGAAGATGTTCTGAATCTGAGCCATGCTGAGCGATTGCGCTGGGTTAATGAGATTATGCGACTGCGCTAATCCCCTGACAGACGACAATCACGATTATTCAGCTTGCCATCGGTCATGATCGTGCGGCAAAATTTGCTGGTTTTGGTATTGACATCTTTGAGGAGCGCCGAGTTAAATCTCGCCCCCCGCAAATCGGCTCCCTGAAAGTTGACATTCTCTAAATCGGCATTGGTAAAGTTTGCCCAGCGTAAATTTGCCCCTTCAAAGTTGGCATCCTTGAGATAAGCGCCGATCAGGTTTGCGCCGATTAAATTCGCTTTTTGAAAATTGGCAGCCCGCATTTTGGCTAAGCTTAAGTTTGCGCCATTGAGTTTCGCCTCAACTAGATTGGCATTACTTAGCTCACATTCTGGACAGGCTCTAGTCTCTAGTAATTGATTAACAGGATTTGCGATCGCAGTTTCGCCATTTGGTAATGCGAGACAAACAGAAATTGCGATCGCGCTAAACCAATATTCTTTCATAATTAATCATCCCGCGCCTTTACTCATTGTCAATATTTTAAGCCCATGCTTCCCCATCAGAGCCAGTTAAAGAGCTTGACATTACAGATATCTGGAGCAGTTCAGGGAGTTGGTTTTCGTCCATTTATATATCGCTTGGCGATGGAATTGCAACTGCGGGGATGGGTGAATAATAATGCTCAGGGGGTAACGGTTGTTGTTGAAGGGACTCAGCTACAATTAGAACTATTTTTGGCAAGATTGCCCACTGAAAAACCTGTGCGATCGCAAATTCACAAAATCACCCAAGAATGGTCTGCACCTGCCTATTATCAAAGTTTTGAGATCCATGAGTCTACAGATCACTCATCAAGGAAAACGGTGGTGATTCTACCCGATCTGGCCACCTGTGATGATTGTGTACAGGATATCTTTAACCCGTTAAATCGTCGCTATCGCTATCCTTTTACCAACTGCACTAACTGCGGCTCCCGCTATAGCATTATTACCGCCCTTCCCTACGATCGCCACCATACGACCATGGGTAAATTTGTGATGTGTGCCGATTGCCAAGCTGAATATGATCATCCCCTAGATCGGCGTTTTCAAGCTCAGCCCAATGCTTGTCCGAGATGTGGCCCCCAATTGGCACTATGGGATCGTCATGGGCAAGTCATTGCTACGGGCAATCATGCTTTATTAATTACTGTCCAAGAGATTCGCGCGGGTAAGATCTTAGCAATTAAGGGATTGGGAGGATTTCAACTTGTGGTGGATGCCACCAATGATCTGGCAATTGCCCAATTGCGATCGCGAAAACAACGTCCCCACAAACCCTTTGCCGTGATGTATCCCAGTTTGGAATATATCCAAACTGATTGCCAAGTCTCTGCATTGGAGGGGCAATTATTAACTGCTCCAGAGGCTCCGATCGTTCTTTTGCGGAAGTTAAACAAGGACAATCATCCACTTATTTCTGGCAATCGATCGATCGGTGCGATGCTGCCCTATACGCCGCTTCACTATTTACTCTTAGCAGAATTGCAAATTCCGATCATTGCTACTAGTGGCAATCTTGCCAGTGAGCCAATTTGTATTGACAATCAAGAAGTGATCGCAAATTTAGGTAATATTGCCGATTTTTTCTTGGTACATAATCGCGATATAGCCCAGCCCGTTGATGACTCTGTAGTGCGTGTGATTAATGATCAGCCTGTAATCTTGCGAAGAGCTAGGGGTTATGCACCTGCACCCCTAAACTTTGAGCATGGATATTTAGATTCCCATACAGAAGATCCCCAGATTTTAGCGGTGGGTGGTCATCTTAAAAATGCGATCGCAATTTCCATCAATAATGCAATTATTCTCAGTCAACATATTGGTGATTTGGAGACGACCAAAGCCTTTGATCATTTCCAAAAGATTATCCAGCGTTTGAGTGATGCCTACGAATTTCAACCAGATGTAATCGCCTGTGATGCTCATCCAGACTATCTTTCTAGCCAATATGCAAGGCAATTAGCCCAAGATCTAGGGATTCCCTTAATTCCTGTGCAGCATCATTACGCCCATGTGTTGGCGGCGATGGCAGACCGACAGATGCAACCGCCCGTATTAGGTATCGCATGGGATGGCACAGGCTACGGAGTCGATAGCACAATTTGGGGTGGTGAGTTCCTGAAGATTACCCAGACAGGATTTGAGCGAGTTGCCCATTTGCGAAAGTTTCCCTTGCTAGGCGGCGATCGGGCAGCCAAAGAACCAAGACGGGTCGCCTTAGCGATGTTATGGGAAATATTTGGGGAGAGTCTTTGGGAGCAGGAGGATTCAACAGTCCAGATGGTGTTGGCAACCTTCTCTAGTTCTGAGTTAAGGATGTTTCGTCAAATATTAAAAAAACAACCGACTATGCCGCAAACTTCGAGCATGGGACGCTTATTTGATGCGGTTGCTTCTTTGTTAGATGTCTGTCACAGGGCTAGTTTTGAAGGTCAAGCTGCCATTGCCCTAGAGGATCTTAGCGGTGATTTGGATTTGGATGAATTCTATCCATTAGATGTTAAGAATAACGGTGAAATTGGCTGGACTAGCTTGATTACATCTATCTTAGAAAATAGACAAAATCAAATTGAGATCGCAATAATTGCCATAAAATTCCATAATTCTTTAGTGGAAGTCATTGTCCAAATTGCCAAACAAATCGGCATCGTGCAAGTTGTCTTAACAGGAGGCTGTTTTCAGAATCGTTATTTAACGGAAAGAGCGATCCAAAAATTACAGCAAGCAGGTTTTAGAACCTATACCCATCAACAGATTTCACCTAATGATGGCGGGCTTGCGGTAGGGCAAATCATGGCAGTAATGCAGCGCAAAGTGCTGACTTAAAACCTAGAGAAGTTTTTGAAAGCGCCGCTTCGTGGCGCTTTCAAAAACTTTTCTTTTAAAAATAAAGAGATAGAAACTATGTGTTTAGCCATCCCCGGAAAAATTATTTCGATTCAAGGTGAAGATCTGATGCGATCGGGAAAAGTTAGCTTTAGCGGCGTACTCAAGGACGTTAATCTTGCCTATCTTCCCGAAGCGCAAATCGGCGATTATGCAATTATCCATGCAGGAGTTGCGATCGCCGTTGTCGATCCTGCTGAGGCAGAGCAAACCTTACTTGATTTACAGGATTTGCAAGCAATCGGCTAACTGTCTAGCAAATCCGTGGCAACTGCTCACCACTGAGCATACTCAAAATCCGACTCATCCCCAGCTTGCCCTGTAAAGTAACTAGCGCTTTACTGCTCGACACATTAGGCTTGTTAACCTGCCCAATCACCCGCATTGCTCCGCCTGCTTGGGGGAACCTTCGCGCAATTGCGATCGCACTTTCCACCGCCGACTCAGGTACAAATGCGATAAATCTACCCTCATTAGCCACATATAGCGGATCAAGTCCCAAAATTTCACAAACTGCTTGTACATCGTCCTGTACTGCGATAGCAGTTTCTTCAATGGTGATACTCAAATTTGTGGTACTTGCCAATTCATTTAAGGCAGTTGCCAAGCCGCCACGGGTGAGGTCACGCATCGCATGAATCTCCACACCACCCTCTAACATTGCCATCACCAACTGTGACAAATCCATACAGTCGCTCTCAATTTCTGTCTCAAACTCCAGCCCTTGCCGCGCCGCCATAATTGCGATGCCATGCCTGCCCAAATCTCCATTCAAAAGAATTACATCCCCTTCCCTTATCGATGGCGGCGCAATTTCTAAATCCGTGACAATTGTCCCAATTCCCGATGTATTGATAAAAATTCCATCCCCCTTACCTCGATCAACTACCTTTGTGTCCCCCGTAACAATCTGCACCCCCGCTAGATCGGCGGCGCGGCGCATCGATTGGGCAACTCGCCAGAGTGTTTCCATCGGTAAACCTTCTTCAATAATCAGCCCTGCGCTCAGATACAAAGGTTTTGCCCCCATCATTGCCAAATCATTGACAGTTCCATTTACTGCCAAAGTGCCAATATCCCCTCCTGCAAAAAAGAGCGGCTGCACCACATAGGAATCCGTCGTAAAAGCTAATTTTTGGTGGGGAATTGCCAAGATCGCTGCATCCTGTTGAGCGCGATCGCCCATCGAGAATATCGGGGCAAATATTTCAGATATGAGCTGATGCGTTAATCTGCCACCACCACCATGCGCCAAGAGAACATGTGGGTATTGCGAAATTGCGATCGGGCAGGACATTTGTTCTAGGGACATGGTGTTGGTAATTTAGGGGCGGCTAACAATCCGTTGCTCAGTTTTTACTTGCAAAGGTGAGTTGGCGCTAATATATTCTGCGATCGCATCCGATAGTAGATAACCAGTTTCTAGTAAATTTTTGCCCTTTGAAAGCATACTATAGCCATCACCACCAGAAGCTAAAAAGTTATTTGTAGCAATGCGATAGGTTACTTTAGGATTGAGCAGTTCAAATTTACCTAATTCATCTTTAACTTCGATCTTAGTCACACGATTACCTGCGGCAAGTTTGCGATTCCACTCAAAACGTAAACCTGCAACCTGTGGAAATCTTCCTTCTCCCTGCTCCGCTAAACTCACGCCATTTTCTAGAGCTTCTTGTAATTGCTTACCAGTCAAGTCAATACGAGTGATGGTGTTGCCAAAGGGAAGAACTTCCAAAACATTTCCCATTGTAATGTTGCCCTTTGGTAAACTGTTGCGAATCCCGCCAGCATTGACCAAAGCCACCTGCACCCGATCAAGTCTAGTCTTCGCTAAAACAGCATCGGCAATCAAGTTCCCTAAACTCGTTTCCTCAGTTCGCATTTTGATCCGATCTCCATCAAGTTCTACTAATGACTGACCAATCACTTGCTGCCGTAATGATTCTATGGGCGCGGCATAGGCTTTGAGCTTGTCCTCAAATTCGCGATCGGGAGTAATTCTCATCTCTACAGCATGGGGCTTACCTGCCCAAGCAATCAGTTTGCCGTTGCCATCAAAACGTACTGACAAGTCACCTAAATATTTGCCCCATTCCCAATCCGTCACCACTAATACAGGGTTTCTGTTGGCACTTTGTTCCACTAATGGATAGGGATGTTCGGCGTTGGTGATATTGCCCACGGGAGTATGACTGTGACCGCCGATGATGATATCAATGTCAGTGACTTGTTTTGCCAGTGCCAGATCCTCATCAAAGCCAAGGTGGGTAAGCGCCACAATTTTATTAATGCCCTGTTGCTTGAGCGCTTGGACAGCTTGCCTAGCGGCGGCGATCGGGTCAGTAAACTTTACGCCTTCACCAACATTTGCCAAAATCGCTGTATCAGGAGTGGTCAGCCCAAACACACCGATCTTCTGTCCCTGCACCTTGAGGATATGCCAAGGACGAATACGGTTATGCAGTGGTGATGTACGGTCAATGTCAAGATTGGCGGAGATAATTGGAAACTTGGCTTTGGCTAAAAAATCAGCAAGTACCTGTTGTCCGCGATCAAATTCGTGATTGCCAATTGTGCCGACATCATAGGCAAGGGCATTATAAAAATCTAGATCTGCTTGACCTAGGTATTGATTGAAGTACAAAGTTCCCTGAAAGATATCCCCTGCATCCATTAGTAGCAATGCTTCTTGGCTGTTTTTACTTTCATTACGAATCTGCTCAATCAAAGTGCGCCGACGCGCTATCCCACCCAAATTGCGATCGCCAAATTTGCTCGGCTCTAGATGGGCATGATGATCGTTGGTATGCAATATCCGTAACGCAAATCGATTTTCCTGTGCAGCCATGTCTAGCCATGCAGGAATTGCGATCGCAGTGAGTAAAGCAACACTAAAAATGAAAAGACTTCGCCAATATTTTTTGATGTACATCTTTTCTTTCCAGTCATTGAGAGCAATATTTGTATTAGATTTCATCATCTAAATAAGTGGCTAGACATGAGAAAACTTAAAAAGGAAAGATCAAGATTCCTGACTTTCTTGTGAATTTGCAATTGTCTTTGCTAGCCTATAAAAAGTTGGAAATCTGGGCATTTACAGGTTTCTTTTGCTGATCTACTTATAATCTGATTGATTTTAGAGCTTCCAATTTGTATCTGGCACAAAATCTTTTGTCATGACAGTTAAAGCTTCCCATAAAGTTACATAATGTTGTTTTAAAACTTCAAATCCTCCACTCATTAGGCTAGTGCTTTTTTCATCTTGATTGGCTTCTGGTCTAGCCCAAGTAGGTGTTTCTAATCCAGTCTTGTCCAATAATTTTGAATAGCCAGTTTGCTGACTCTCATTTTGACCTTTTTTACCTTGTGCATATCCAGACAGTGTTGTTTCTGTGTTAGCAATCTTTCCTTCATTAACCATCTTGAGAAGTAAATCAGGTGATACAGCAGGACAGTATTCATCAAGCAATCCAATCATGTGTCCAAATTCATGTGCGGCAGTAATACGACTCCAATTCTGTTCGTATTGCGTTAGTGTGTTAGGGGTATCAGGAGCTTCCAATTTTGCACTACTACCTATTACGCCCATAGCTTGCTTAGCCGTAGTTGGTTGTTGTACTCCAGAATCACTGAGAACTTTGTCAACTGCAAACTTACGCGAACCGATTAGCCCAGTACCTTCGCGTGATCCTAGAGTCACATCAATTGATAGAGGGTGTAGATGTGCTAGTGCACTGTCCTTACGTAGAGATGCTAGGTCTTGAGCAGTATTTTTCAGCTGAGCTTCCATTCCCACTGCAAATTTAGAGGTTTTTGAATTGAATACAACAGGAGCGGCATTTGCTAACTTCTTAAGCAATCGTTCACGATCTCGCTCATATGCTGGTTTAATATTGGTCGTTTTTTCGGTAGGGGCAAGGTGCTGCTTAACTTGAGGATCGTTAATTTTATCTTTTGTGTCAAACTCTTGAAACGCTCCACCGCCATCTCTAGTTAGTCCTGAAAAACCTCCTGCTCGCATACCTCCTTTTTTCTTAGTAAACGCTTTTGTAACATCCAATGCATAGTGAGCATCACCTTTTTTAGCTTGAACAACTCTTACTACTGGCTGTACAACTACATCCGTAAACCCAGCCTTATCACAACTAATTGTACTAATATTTCCCCATTTGCTCATAATTGCTGATTTAAACTCATTAAACCACGCGTCTTTCCCTTGTTTAGTCCATTCAGTATCAGCTTCATTTGTTGCATCTGGTTTGTATGCTGATGAGTCTTGGTAATTAAAATGTACTTTTACAGTAATTATCATACTTCCAGTTTTAGGATCATAGTCTGCGTCAAACTTTCCAGTCCCAGTGGAAGGTTGCCAGTTCCGAAGTTTAAACTTTTTTCCATTAAATTTTTCTCGTTCAGTCTTTTTTGAGAAAAGTCCTCTCTGAATGGTAGGTTTTGAATTTGTCTGTGATACATGAAGATTGTTACTATTACTACTAATACTCTTTTTTTGGAGTTTGAATCCACAAGAAGAGCACGGACAGCCAGAAGCATGAGGATTTGCTTGACGTTGCAATAAATCATTAGAATTTTGAGAGGCTCTATAATTTTGTTTCAACTTTCGATTCACAGTCCCATTATTCTGCTGCACCACATGAGTTAATTCATGTGCGATTAATTCTTGTCCACCTCGACTACTTGGATTATATTCGCCCTGACGGAAGAAAAGGTCTTGTCCTGTGGTAAATGCTTTAGCCTGAATGGACTTGTTTAATTGATCAGACTGTGAATCAGTATGTACTTTTACCCCACTAAAGTCTGCCCCCATTGCTTGCCCCATCTTGGCTTGCAGATTAACATCTAAAGGCTGACCACTACCCCTTGCACTTTGAATTGATGACTCTAGATCCGTTGATGCCTCGCCTCCGTCAAGATTCTCTCGCCTCTGCACTAAAGACTTTGCCTGTAATTCATCTTCTTCCTCCATTACATCTCTTTGCAAAGTCGAGATTGGCTTCATGTGTAGCTCGTCCTCTTCCATAGAGTCTTGTCTTTGGACAGATTGATTCTGCGGGATGGTATTAATTTGCTGCACTACCTTCGCGGCAGTGGCATCAGCTTCCTGCTCATATTTGTCATTTGGTTCACCAATATTCAGCTTTGCCTGTATTGGCATCTTTTGAGAACGAAATGACGTAAAGTGCTTCTTACGAATTGTGTTTGTTGATGACTCTGCTGTTGGTATAGAGATTAGTCTTTCTAAAATGTTTGCTGATGAAGATGGATATTCTTCTATTTGAGAATTCTCGACATTCTCGCTAATCGGAGATGTTTCTGTCTGAGGCGGTGTAAAAGGTCTCGTTTGTAAATTTAGAGTGGTCGGTTTCGCGGAAGTCACAATTTGAGAAGACTTTTTGGTAGTGGACTTCATGGCTTAACACCTCTAAATTTACTGGGGTAAACTTTATATATTCTCTGGCAGTATTCTCGCACAATTAGTTCAAAAAACAGAAGTTTAATCTCGAGAATCGTTAATACGATGTCAAAACTTCTTAATAAATCTCGCCCAAATCTTGATTATTACTAGCGACAGTTTTGGTTATTGGTAGAGCCATCTTGAAGGATTGTGTTACATAACTTTGCGTTTTGTAAATTTATGTTTGTTAATGACGAATTTTCAAGATTGGCATCAACTAGATTTGCTTCGCTGAGATTTGCGCCTTCGAGATTGGCAAAGCCTAATTTGGCGTTGGTGAGGTTTGCTTTGAGTAAATTTGCCCCTGTGAGGTCGACAAATTGACGGACTGAGGTAAACACATCAACATTACCATCGCCATAGGTATCGGTTAGGTTTGCGGATTCGAGATTACTTTGACGAAAGGAAGCCTCTAGTAAATAGGTATTGCTGAGATTTGCTCCTTGCAAATTGGCTTGACTGAAGTTGGCAAGGCGCAGATTGGCATAACTAAGATCAGTGTAGATGAGAGTTGCGGCTTCTAAATTTGCGCCTTCGAGATCGGCACTGCGGAGGTTTGCGCCTTGAAGGTTAGCCTTGCTCAGATCTGCACCCATGAGCTTGAGTCCATTTAAGTCTGTGTTGCGTAAATCACAGCCTTGACAACGATTGGTTTCGATGAGGCGTTGACGATTGAGGGTTTGAATGCGATCGCGATCTGGGTCAGCAATAACTGATGTGGGAATTGCGATCGCAATTCCCCATAAACAACCAAACCAACATAAAACTTTAGAAATCATGGTGATTGTGTGCCTGCGATTGAGTAGTGGCATCTATCGAAACTATGATGATAAATTAATGGGGATGTGAAAGGTTGTCATATTCAATGAGACAGCTTTGAGGCAACTTTAATTCTAGACCTGTGATTGAAAATTTAGGAGTGCCAGTGATTTTGCGTGCTTTCTTTCAGTCGTTTGAGCGCGGCAAGCGATTTTGGTTGATCTTACTTGTGCTGCTCAATTTGCCGATCGCCTCAGTTTTTATTGCGCCAAAGGTGATCGCTCAAGAAAAGTTACAGGATTTTGACTATTGGGCTTCGCTATGTAGCTCTTTGGTGAAGTCGCGCAAGTATAAAGAAGCTGTTGAGGCTTGCAATCAAGCGATTACCTTAAATACGAATGAGCCGATTGCTTGGCTAGAGCGCGGGGATGCGATGATCGGCTTAGCCATGTATACCGAAGCCGTGGTTTCCTACGATCGTTTTATCAAATTGCAGCCTGAACACTCAGGAGCTTTAGCTAAACGTTGTGATGCACTGAATGAACTAGAGCGCTATGAAGATGCGATCGCATCCTGTGAATTGGCGTTACGCCTTGACCAAAACTGGGATGATGCTTCCCCTGCGATGGTGTGGTACATCCAAGGCTCACTCCTCAAACGCTCAGGTAAGCTTGCTGAAGCCCTAGAATCCCTTGAGCTAGCTATTCGCTCTAATCCTAATTATTCCCGTGCCTTAACCGAGCGCTGTGATCTGTTTCGGTCACTTAACCGTGAGGCTGACGCGATTAAAGATTGTGATCGCGCCATCAAAGTGAATGCCAATTGGGGCAATGCTAGCCCTGCCCTCGCATGGAAAACCAAGGGCAAAGTCCAAAACAAGTTAAAACGTTTTGATGAAGCTCTATTTGCCTATGACAAGGCGGTGGCGATCGAGCCGACTAATGCTCAGGCATGGGCAGAGCAGGGCATGATTTTATGGCGATTAGGTCGTTATGCCGAAGCTTTGGCTTCGCAGGAATGGGCGCTCAAGGCAAAGGAAAAATATTCTCTTGCCCTTGCCAACTCCTGTGCGTCCCTTAATCAATTGCGTCAGTACAAAGAAGCCTTAGAAGCCTGTAATGCTGCTCTTCAAGAGGGCGATCAACAGTGGGACGAGTTGGGGCCAGCTTGGGCATGGGATCAAAGGGCAAATGCGCTTTCGGGGTTGGGTAAGTACGAGGAGGCGCTTGCATCGGCAAATCGGGCAATTGCGCTTCAGCCTAACCAAGCTAGTTTTTGGGGAAATCGAGCCGCCACCCTCTGGGCATTGGGGCGGTTTGATCTTGCCCTATCGTCAACCAATCAAGCGATCGCTATTAACCAAAATTCCTCAACCGCATGGTTTAACCATGGGCGCATTTTGGTTTCGTTAGGACGTACCGAGGAAGCTTTAACTGCTTACGACAAAGCGATCGCAGGAGATGCCAACATTGGCAGTCGCATTCTGTTGGCGGATATTTGGACTAACAAATCAGCTTTGTTATGGCGGCTCAACCGCTTTCAGGAATCCTTAGTGGCTAGTCGCCAAGCTTTGGGTATTAACCCGAAGTCAGATACAGCATGGTTTAACCGTGGTTTGGCGATGATGTCGCTGGGACGCAATGATGATGCTGTGGTTGCCTATAGTCGGGCAATTGCGATCGATCTCAAAAATGCTGATTACTGGACAGGACGTGGACTGGCGCTATTGGCATTAAATAAAAATGCTGATGCACTAGTTTCCTTTGAGCAGGCGCTGAAGCTCAACCCTAGCCAAACTCAAGCGACGATAAATAAAGCGATCGCAGTCGAGCGCTTGAAGCCCAAACCAGCAAAACCATAGTTAAATTCCGGGAATTTCCGACAGATTGCACTTTAATTCTTCCACCTCGAAGTTAGTCATCTGTTGCCATTCTTCGATTGTAAAGTCATAACCCTCAGACTTTGCCATCTCGACAAAACTCTCAAGATCGGGAGCTTGATTTAGCTTTGCCTTGAGGAGTGAATCTGATTGGGCTGCTCGATAGAGTCGTGCTACTTGCTCTCTTGCCATAGTCTTGAACGGGAGTAAAGTGATGGTATATATTTTGGGAAAGAATGGATTAGCAATGCCAACTTTGCCACAAATCATACCTCTGTAATTGATAATAGTCTAGCAAGGATAAAACAAGCAATTTATGGCAAGCAAAGCTCCTAATGTTTGGCAAAAATTCTGGAAGCGGATCACCGACGTTTGGGGACAGTTTCTTGGTGCTATTGACGGAGTAATTGGCAATAGATTTGTTGAGTTTTTAAATAAAAACGTTCCTACTCCTTTACGCTTTTTAATTCCTTTTTTGAAGGATGACTTAGGAATTGAGCCACCCTCGATTAGTTCTTTTAGAGGAATTAGTATTCCTGAGAGGATAGAATCACAGGAAGTTTTAAAAGAGCTTAGTGTTGATCACAGAATTGGCTCAATTTGGCAAATTCAACCGCAATTTCAGCGCTATTCCTGTCAAGAGGCTAATCCTTTTCGGTGCCAAATTCCCCACGAAACTGTCACCGATGACCCGAACAATAAGTATTGTAAAAAATGCCAGTTTCCAGCTAGTTTACCTCCTGAGGTGAAGATTCGTGGTCGTAGTGGCGTATATGAAATTGACCAATATATTGGTATTCGGGGTAATGGCAGACTTTACAATGCTACTAATTTGACCAATGGCGAACCATTTCTATTAAAGGAATATGTAATTCCTCAAAGGTATTTTAATGATCAAGAAACTAGGGCTTGTAAACGTCATTTTGAAGACTCTGCGGAACTTAAATTATCAGATGGAAGAAGACAAGATTCTCGCTTAGTTTCACCAATAGAAGCCATTGCCGATGCCAGAGAAGAACGCTGCTATGTAATTTTGCCTAAGACCGATGAAGCGATCACCTTAGCTGACTATTTAGCAAGGTATGGGGCAATGAATAGTTGGCAAGTTAAGTCCTTTCTCAATCAAGCTTTGCAAACCCTTGAGTCTTTACATGCTCAGAAATATCGTTTGCGTTCTGGGGTAATTACTTCAGGATTGCCCCATGGAAATTTAAGCTTCTATAGCATTTCCATTCGATCTAATTTTCAAGGATTTACGGTTTATCTCAATGATTTATCCCTATGGGAAGATCGCTTTTATCCTCCCGATGTCCAAACACCCACCTATTCCATTAATCGTGATCTAGAAGATCTGGGCTACATTGCTTTCTATCTGTTAAAAGGTGGAGTTGTTGATTTAGAAAATCGTACCTACTTAAATCCCAATGATCTAAATCATTGGGATCGCTCTGTTAATCTTGGCTTAAAGAGATTTATCCAGAACTTGATCGGTTTTGGAGATTCTAGTTATAGCAGTGCTGAGGTGGCAAGACGTGCTTTATTACGAGTGTATATTGAGCGAGAAGCCGTTTTGGAATTTATTGAACAGGAGGAAGAGAAAGAGGTTGTTAAAAAAACTTGGTGGTCATGGATTACGAAAAAGGTAATTGCGATCGCAATCGGGATCATCTTGCTATGCCTATTAATTTTTTTGCTGTATTTTTGGCTAACACAACCGCCTAAAGCCGCCAATCTCAACTTGCCCTGTTGCATTAATCAAATTTCTGATATCCCCCAAGGTAACTTTACCTATGCCGCCGATAAAAATAGCACTTGGAATTACACCCTCTTACAGAATAATTTGATTGCTAAAGGCGCAACCCTCGAAGCGGAATTACAAAAACGTCAACCCAAGCTGCAACTGCGCTATCAGGCAGTTGATACCTCTGCTACAAGATTCCCGATTGAACAGTTACAGTCCAATCAAGCTGATTTTGCAATTTCCACAGTTACCGATAGTCTCGGCGGTGAATTTATTACCCAAGATATTGCCTATGACGGCTTAACGGTGTTTGTTGCCTTTAGCTATGCCCAACGTAATGACAGTTTGCCTAAAGCCCTAGGCGGCAAAATCAACTTTAATCAGTTGCGGCAACTCTATACGGGGGAAATTATCAATTGGCGACAATTAGGGGGGCCAAACCTAGCTGTTAAGCTCTATATATCCCTCGATGATGCTTCAATCCGTATGTTTGAGAAGCGGGTGCTTAAAGATGAAACTGCGATCGCAAAGTTTCGAGAGCTAATTCGCGATCGTAATAATGGCATCACTGCCTTACCCACATTTGACTCATTGCGGCAGGTGATTCAAGACTTTGAGGATCGGAATGTGGGCAGTATTTCCTTCGGTTCGATTAGTCAAGTTTTTGGACAATGCTCTGTTTATCCATTGGCGATCGCCGATGATTACAAATCACCTATTGCCCCACTAGTTCTTAGAAGTGGAAATTCACTGACACCTGATGTCGATCTCTGTAATGAGAAGGGCAGTTATAGTCAAAATTACAAGGTCTTTATCGATCAAACCTATCCCCTCGCCTATCCAGTTTCCGTTGTGTATACTCGCGACAATCGTCGAATCCCCATCGCCGAACGTTTTGTCTCGATTATGCGAACTGAAGAAGCACAGACTTTACTCAAACAAACTGGGCTTATTCCTTTGAAATTCCCCATCAGTAAATAATGATTAACCAATTAAGCCTCTCATCTCTGGGTAGCGATACTATAGAGCAAGCAAGAGCAAGCACATCTGTAATTTAGCTAAATTTGGATACACTGCGTATGGCAATAAATTTTGATGACTCTAAACAACGTGCTGAAATTGCCAAGGTTGCCGATCAAATTTTGCAAGAACCTTTAAAACTTCGATTACTTTGTGATCGCGTCCATCAACTCCTCACCGATGATATGCGTCAGCAAAAGGAACGAGCGGGTAGACATTATGAGGGCAGATTATGACCAATAGCGGCTTTACAAGGGCAGTATCCTACGTAACCACTAATCATTTTTATGTAGAAATGTCTCCTGACTCAACGATTGTGGCATGTTTTACAGAATGTACGGGCTTGAGCGCTAAGGTAAAGTATGACACTTACTTTGAGGGCGGCAACAACACCCAGCAAAAAATTCTGTTAGGACATTCTGAATTTTCAGAAGTAACCCTCAAGCGTGGTGTTACCGATGATCTCAGCTTTTGGAATTGGTTCACAGCCACCACATCACGGCGGCGAAACGTCCGCATTTTGCTATTCAACCAAGCAGGGGAAACTCGGCAATGTTGGACTTTAATTGGTGCAGTTCCCGTTAGCTGGCAAGCCCCATCTTTGCAAGCCGATGGCAATGCCGTTGCGATCGAAGAGTTGACCCTTGCGATTGAAGGTCTGACCGTCGCTACATCAGGTGGTGGTGCTGCCACCGTGGTGACTAGAGACTCAGCCAATGGATCTTTCCCCAGTTCTTAAACCAGTTAGCTAGCCGTGACTGAAAATCTCTCAACTTCCTTTGAAGCGAATAATGATGGTGTTAGCGATGACATTCCATTGGGGAACCGTTCACCTTTACTAGTGCCACCAGCTATTGGCCAAGAATTTTTACAGCCAAAATTTATCTATCCCCTCGGAGCAGTTTCGTTACTAAATCCTGGCAATATTGATCTCGGTTACGATTTTGAACCACTGAACAATTCCTTTGTCGATTCACCTTTTTTTGATACGCCTATTCAGACCCTTTCTCTAGCAACTGCTGCAACAAATCAATCTGTTCAGAGAGAGAGCGACGCGCCTAGAATTAACTCTAAACAAACACAGTCAGTTCTAGCTAGCAATCAACAAGTACAGAGACAAACTGATTCATTAAATTCTAGTGAGACCTCCACAATTACACCTGTACAAACGTCAAACTTTGAACTATCTGAAGATATTATAGAGCCGCAAGGCATCTCCATAATTCAGAGAGAGATTGATATAGCACCTATTGAATCGACAGATAAGATATTATCGACAGCTTCAATAGAAACTGGCAAAGATGTTACCGATATTGTCAACAATAATTCACCAGAGATCCAGAGAACATCTGACGAATCTAGCTCTGAAAGTCAAACCAATGAGACCTCATTGAAAAACTCTAATGAGATTCGCCAAGAACAAGTATCAGAACAAACACCATCTTTTACAGATAGAAATTCTCAAAATCAGTCTAATAGTCAAAATACGCAAGATATTCAAAGAAAGATAGAGTCATCGGCATCTATATCAACTCAGCATCTGCCAAATCAAATCAATCAGAGCAATATAGATCAAACAATCTCTAGCTTACCCACTAATAATATTCAACGAATTCAGCCATCTGCTGACAACGTTAGTAACTTTACAAATGATTCTACTGAGATCATCCCCAAAGATAGTTCCATAATCGCAGAGAAAGATAATTCATCAAACTCATCTAGTCCTGAAATTATTCCAAGCTCTTCAATTGATAATATTCAACGACAAATTGATTCTCCAGAAGCAGATAATATCTTACAAAATGATAACATTCCCCCAATACAAGCACAGCAAGATTTAGATAATAGTGACAGTTTACTTATAAGAGATAATGCTCCACAGACACCAATCTCTTCAGATTTAAGGAAAGCAAATATCACTAACAACAGTGACGAACAGATTCAAAAATTTTCTGAACCTCCAGATATAGAATCCAATCTAGATCTTGTTATAGACAACAATCAACAGATACAAAGACAGTCGGATTCATCAATTACCAAAGATATTCCTAAGATTGACGATTTTCAAGCTCGTAACTATGATTTGTCCGAATCTGTCAAAACTGAAAGTATTCAAAGAACTGCTGATATCATAGGTATAGACAGTAATATTTCTGTTGCTAGTAATATTAGCAATATTCCTAGGGCTAACGATCAACAAAGTCAAGATTCTTCTATTTTGAGCAGTTCTGATATTTTCAGGGATAACATTGAAACAATTCAAAGAGACATAGAAATACCTGCAATAGATGTAAGTAATTTTACAGATAGCAATCAGTCAATTCAAAAACAGCCTGAGGTATATGTTAATAAAAACATTACCTTAAATACAGAATTGCAGCAAATTCAGACTAAAAGTGAAATAGAGTCTATTGGTAACAGAGATAATATTGAGCCTAATATTCAATCGCAAAATCAATTACAGACAAGAATACAAAAGCAATCAGAAGAGATAAGTGATAACAATCAGCAAATTCCAATTTCTTTGGATTTATCCAATTTCAGTATTAATGTAAACAACAATCTTGAACAGATGCAAAGAGAGGTTAATCTTTCAAATGCAAATGAGATTGAAGATAATAATCTGCAAGTACAAAGACAATCTGATATATCTTCTTCCAGTGATTATTCTCCAATTGATAAACCACAACAAACTCAAGATGTTAATCAAACAGATGTCAAACAATTGTTGAGAAGCGATATTGACAGTAATATTGAGCAAAGTAGTGATGCTCAGATATTACAAAGACAATCTGAAGAGATTGATTTGTCTAATTCTAGCTTAAATAGAATTGTGGATAGTAATGATGATCAGAATATCCAGATAGAATCTAACTTACTAAGTCTAGCTAATAAATTAGCTTTAGAAAGCAACAATATTCAAAGACAAATTGATATTTCTCCTGTGACTGCATCAAGAAATAATATTTCATTAGATACCTCTCTGCTACAGACAAGACAAGATTTAGATGTTGATGATAATCCGCTTATAAGAAATGATGTCACACAGATTTCAGTCTCTTCAGATTTAAATGACTCTAATAGTGCTAGTAGTAATTATGAACAAATCCAAAGACTTTCCAATCTTTCAAATAAGGATACAGATCTGAGCATAGATCCTCTTGGAGCTAGCGATCAACAAGTACAGAGACAAACTGATCCATTAAATTCTAGTGACACCTCCACAATTACACCTGTACAAACGTCAAACTTTGAACTGTCTGAAGATATTGTAGAGCCGCAAGACATCTCCACAATTCAAAGAGAGATTGATATAGCACCTATTAACTCCACAGATACGATATTATCGACAGCTTCAATAGAAGCTATCAAAGATGTTACCGATATTGCCAACAATAATTCACCAGAGATCCAGAGAACATCTGACGAATCTAGCTCTGAAGCCCAAACCAATGAGACTTCATTGAATAACTCTAACGAGATTCGCCAAGAACAAACATCATCTTTTATAGATGAAAGTTCTCAAAA
>NZ_JACJQB010000034.1 GCF_014696385.1 Pseudanabaena mucicola FACHB-723 | reverse complement strand
CTGTGGCGCACGCGCAGCGTGCGCCACAGCTTCTTGGGTTTTAATTATGTCTACTTAATGCATATTTCCCACAGGCATATATTCTTGGATGAGATTGCGCTGACTGACACGATCGCCTTCGGCTAATAGGCGATCGCCAGCCTCCTTGAGAGTTCTCAAATCAAAACTGGGTGGACGAAATTCGGGTAAAGACTCAGTGCTATTCACCAACCGTAACGACAAACGATCTAAACCAATTTCATAGACAAACTTCCGCACTTGCTCATCATACAAACTCGATCGCAGAGAACCAAAGAAATCAATCGAGCGATCGGGATACATATCCACCAGCCGCTCAATTTCCCATTGCGGAACATTATCGGGCGCAAAAATACCACTGACAATACCAATGCGGTCACTGCGATCGGGTTGCCAATAAAATTTTTCCATGCGTCCATCACGTACCAATGGTGCATATAAAGTTGAAAAGTCATTTCCCGTCACAATGATCGGTACGCGCCTGATCGGATTGCTGTCATAGCTTCCGGGAAGCTGCACATTCGTGGGGTTATCCGCAATATTCATCAAAGTAGCATTGACTAACTGTGTATTCACCGTATATTGCGTCGTGCTATCAACTCGCCCTGCCCCCGCATCGAGATCGTTAATTAATAAAGCACACATCTTGCCCCGCACTTTGACCAATTCTGATGCCTCACGATAGCGCATTCTAATTAATCGCGCAGGATCACCAGCATCAGGGCTTTCTAATTCACCACCTGACATTCTGATCGGATCAATACCTAATTTCTGAAAAGCCAATTCACACTGAAATGACTTACCTTCCCCTTTACCGCCATGAATACCCAGAATAAGTGGCACATTTACATTGGGCAGCTTCATGAAATTCTTAGCTAAATGTACCGCAAGTTTATCCAAAAAGCGAGGCGAAATGTAATAAGACATACAGAATAACTTTGATGACTATTAGCAATTTACACTACAAGTCTTAGAAATACCCAAAATAAGAAGGGGCAATTTATGAATTGCCACTTCTTATTTTGGGAAGAATAAATAAAAAAGCCCGCCTAGGCGGGCTTTTTTATTGTTAGGACTTACTTCTTGTCTTTGGTGATGACCTTAGGAGGTTCACGGAAGAAGATTGCAAAGAAGAACAAACCAATCAAACAAGCGAAAATTAAAGTGTAAGTAATAGCTTCCATTGGATCTTATGCCTCAACACGGGTAGTTTTATCGCCAAGCTTTTGGAAAGCACCCCATTCAACTTGCTCTTCGCTGAGTTCTGGGTCAACACCAGCAAACACATCACGGAACAAGGTACGAGCGCCATGCCAAATATGACCGAAGAAGAAGAACAGTGCAAATACTGCATGTCCAAAGGTGAACCAACCACGAGGGCTAGTACGGAATACACCGTCAGAATTATTCTTTTCTTGATCGAATTCAAAGATTTCGCCGAGCTGAGCTTGACGAGCATACTTCTTAACGTTAGGCGCATCAGTGAAGGTTTTACCATTCAACGCACCGCCAACGAAGGATACAGTTACGCCTGTTTGCTCAACACTGTACTTAGATTCAGCGCGACGGAAAGGAATATCAGCGCGAACTACGCCATCTTGGTCTTGGAGAACGACAGGGAAAGTTTCAAAGAAGTTAGGCAAGCGACGAACGCTAAGTTCACGACCATCACCATCTTTGAAAATTGGATGTCCTTGCCAACCTTGGGCAATACCATCACCATTGTTCATTGGTCCAACGCGGAACAAACCACCTTTAGCAGGGCTGTTACCAACGTAGTCATAGAAAGCTAATTTGTCAGGAATCTTTGACCAAGCTTCTTCAGCACTCAATCCAGCATTCAAGCCAGTTTGGACACGGCGAGAAATTTCTTGTTGGAAAGAGTTGCTATCCCATTGATAACGGGTAGGGCCAAACAACTCGATCGGAGTTGCTGCGGAGCCGTACCACATGGTTCCAGCGACAACGAAGGCAGCGAAGAATACAGCAGCAATACTGCTAGATAGTACGGTTTCGATGTTACCCATACGCAGAGCCTTGTATAGACGCTCTGGGGGACGCACGGTCAAGTGGAATAGACCAGCAATGATACCGACGATACCTGCGGCGATGTGGTGAGCCACAATACCACCAGCATTGAAGGGGTTAAATCCATTGGGACCCCATTCAGGTGCAACGGGGGCAACGTGACCAGTCAATCCGTAAGCGTCGGATACCCACATGCCAGGGCCGAAAAGCCCTGTTTGGTGGAATGCACCGAAACCAAAGCAGAGTAAACCAGAGAGAAATAGGTGAATACCGAACATTTTAGGCAAGTCCAAAGCTGGCTCACCTGTGCGAGGATCTCTGAATAGCTCAAGATCCCAGTTTACCCAGTGCCAAATCGCAGCAAGGAAGAGTAAACCAGAGAGAACGATGTGCGCTAGTGCAACACCTTCAAATGACCAGAATCCGGGGTCAGCTACTTGTTCGCCAGTGATTGTCCAGCCGCTCCAAGAGTTTGTGATTCCTAGTCGGGTCATAAAGGGCATGACAAACATACCTTGCCGCCACATGGGGTTAAGTACGGGGTCACTGGGGTCAAAAATTGCTAGCTCATAAAGTGCCATCGAGCCTGCCCACCCTGCTACGAGAGCAGTGTGCATCAGGTGAGTGGCGATTAATCTTCCTGGGTCGTTCAGGAGAACTGTATGCACTCGATACCAGGGTAATCCCATTGCAAATGTTCCTTAATCTATGTAGTGAGTAAGATCTTAACGATTCTTAATTTTAATTTATGATAATTGATCCTGAGTTAGGTCGCTACTCAAAATACTGAAAGTAGTATGAGTACATACCTGATTCAGAATTGCCAAATCAGTCTAGTTATTTTATTTGTAACATCATAATAAACTATTCCTTCCGATTGATGGCGATAAAACCCCAAAATCTGTTTTTTGAAAGCCCGCCGTTGGTGGGCTTTCAAAAAACAGATTTTGGATAAAAACGCAATAGAGTGACGGCGCGAAGCGCCGCCACTCTATATTTAGCTAGCTATAGCTAGAGGCGATTTAAGGGGCAATTATTTTTTGCCGTAAATCCTGATCGGTAAATGCGATCGCGATATTTCGATGACTAAATCAGCGCAAGAGCTAGGGGCATAGCGATCAATCATACGAGGCATAAATAATTCAGGATGGAGCGCTTTCCAACAATATTCAACAAATTGGGTGATTTCTTGGTCATTCATCCCTGATTTGCCTGATGCAATTAATTTATGTTCAGCTTCGATTCGCCACTCTAAACTGTAAGTGTAATCTTCGGGAACAATTACGATCAGGCTATCGATATATTCCCAGAGAGGTAGATAATTATCGAGATTAGCGTTACATTCAAGGGCAAATTCGCGATCGCACTCTGTCAAAATTGGTGGCACAAAAGTACGAAACGCCGAAATTGGCAGAGGACGCATCCCGACAAACCAACCTTCAAAGAGGACAATATCTGCACCGTCGGAAATTTCGGGTTCGATGCGATCACCCGCGCCGTTATGTAGTGACTTATCAAAGCGCGGGATGGCAATGGGCTGAGTTTGAGCGATATTGCGATCGCGTAAATGTCTTAAGGTCTGTATACCTAAATCGAGGTCATGGGTACTGGGGGGGCCACGCCAAATCATTTCAGGTTGGCGTTCGCGCAATTTTTGACGCTCGGCATAGGTTTTATAAAAATCATCAAGGGAAATACTCAAAAAAGTTTTGCCAAGGTGTCGTAACAAGATCTTCAGGACAATGCCCAAGGTGGTTTTTCCAGTACCTTGTCCGCCTAGCAAACCTTGGATAAAGGTTCGTCCGAGGGCTTGTTGCTGCGCGGCAAGGCTTTGGGCAAGTGGGAGCCAATAGTGCCAAAGCATTGGCATAACTAGATCGGGAGGATCAATGCAGATATTGTGCTCAATGAGACTTTGCGAAATTTCTGGATATAGCGATCGTAGTAATTGCGATCGCTGCTCAATTATTTGTTCAACATCAATTTTGCTGCTAATGAAATATGAATAAAATTTATTTTTTCGTTCTATTGTCGCTAATAATTCACTATCATTGGCGGACACCCCAAAACCTCCAACGATTAGTTCAAAAATTCTTATAGGTACACTTTTAAGCATTTCCTTGTCCAATCAGGGTTATACATGATTTGAGCCATAATTTAGATATACAGATTACAAATTTACAAAAATTTAGCTATTAATTAATCATTACTTAACCTAGAATTAACGACGTGAGTAATTATACGCAAGCTCCTCCACAAAAACTGCGTATAACTGCTGACAATCAAACTAGTCAAATCCATTACCAAACAGACAAAGCTACATATGAACTTGAAAGCTCTTTTGATCGTTGCCGGCCTTAGTTTATCTGCTGGACTAGTTTCCTGCGCTACTGAAACAACTACTCCTAAATCTACTCCCGCCGCAACTTCTACTCCTGCCGCAACTTCTGCGCCTGCTGTAACCCCTGCTGCAACTCCTGATGCTGCTAAGGACAAGGCTGCAACCGATGCTAAGCCTGCTGATGCCACCAAGCCTGCTGACACAACCGCAACCCCTGCTGCAACTCCTGATGCTGCTAAGGACAAGGCTGCAACCGATGCTAAGCCTGCTGATGCCACCAAGCCTGCTGACACAACCGCAACTCCTGCTGCAACTCCTGATGCTGCTGCAACTCCTGCGGCTACCCCTGCTGATGCTACCAAAAAGGCTCAGTAGTCTTTTGAATTAAACTTTCAAAAAAGAGGCGATGCATTGCATCGCCTCTTTTTTATGCTTTTTTATTTAATTTATTCGGCTAGAATCGAGGCAAATATTGCCAAATAAAAGCTATGCGATTGCCCACTCAAACCCGAACCGCCAAAATTTTTCACTGGGTTAGCTTAGTCAGCCTATTTTTGATGATTACCAGTGGTTTACAGATTTACAATGCCAATCCTGTGTTTGGGGGGCGTGCAGGTATTCATATTCCCGCAATTTTGGGACTAGGGGGCTGGTTGGCAGGGGGAAGGCATTGGCACTTTGCCTCAATGTGGATTTTTACGCTGAATTTAGGTTGGTATGGTGTGTATGTGTTGCTGACGCGACGATGGCAACATCGATATGTTAGTGGCAAAGATATCAAAGCCTTGGCGACTAGCCACAATCAAAAACGCAAAAACTATGCTTGGCATCGCCTCGTTTATACATTGCTAATTCCGATTTTGCTGTTGTCGATTTATTCGGGGCTAGGCATGTATAAGCCTGCTCAGTTTTATTGGATTGTTGATAGCTTTGGTGGTTGGGATGCACTACGAATTACGCACTTTATGGCAGTGCCAATCACATTAGTCTTAGCGGCGATTCATTCGCAGTTGGGGCGCAAAGTGGGCGATGATCGCTTGCTAGATTCAATGTTTTGGCAATAATTTCACCTCTGGACACCTCTATAAATTTAATTCATGTCACAAGAACCTGACCCACAGCATCAATCAAATCTTGAATCAACGGTTGAACTTGATGAGACTGAACAACTACCACGGCGGCGCTTTCTCAATTTGGCAGGTGCGGGGCTACTGACGATTGGGTTTGGGAGTCTCGCAGAGAGTGTCGTCGGTGGTTTGTCGGAGCCACTCAACCAACGGGTCGAGTCATTGATCTTTAAGCCTCAGCAACCAGTACCAGAATTTCCGACTAGTGCGATTGAGCCAGATAAGTTGATTGTGAATAGTTTCCGAGGTACGCCTGCGATCGCAAATGAAAACTATCATCTCACCATCGATGGGGAAGTAAATAATCCTCTCAGTCTGAGCATGAAAGATTTACAAAAATTACCCTTTACAGAGATGGTGATTCGTCATGTTTGTGTGGAGGGATGGGCAGCGATTGTGCAGTGGGGTGGAGTGCGACTGCGGGATTTGCTGGCGATTGCCGAGCCATTAGAGCAAGTTAAATATGTCTACTTTTATTCAGCAGATGGCTATTACGAAAGTTGGGATCTTGATTCTGTGATGCACCCACAAACTTTGATGGCATATCAAAAAAATGGTGAAGCTTTAACCCCAGAATATGGTGCTCCTTTGCGATTAGCATCACCGATCAAACTTGGCTACAAATTAAGTAAGTGGGTGACGCGCATCCAGCTCACGAGTGTGTTGGGGCAGAAACGCGGCTATTGGGAAGATCTTGGCTATGAATGGTATGCAGGTTTGTAGCTATCGCCAGTAATTGTTAACTTTTGTGTTATGTTCAACAGCAAGGATGAGTAAAAGTAATAAAAAACGAGCAATGTTCATCCTAATTTTGAGACCAGATTAGGGAGAATGTATGCGTTTAATTTTTACGCCAAGTTTTAATCAATTTCAGATTATTAATTCCACTCAAGCTTGGTCTTTGTTTCTCACAGGTTGTAAAAAAGATGATTCACTGGGTAAAAATCCGATGATGGGCAAGTATGTAACCGTCGCACTCTTAGGGGCAATGATTGCCCAAGTTGTAGAGGCTATTTTGTCGGCATCTTAAACTACAGAATATGAGTGACGGCGCAAAGGCCGCCACTCGTATTACGACAATGAAAATGCTGCAAGGCAGCACAGCCATATTAAAAGAGTCAGCACATAGTGCTGACTCTTTTAATATGGCTGTGTAGTGATTACAGAGGATTTAGACTGCTTCTAAATCTTTTTCACCAGTACGAATACGGATAATTCGTTCTACAGGAGATACGAAAATCTTACCATCGCCAATCTCGCCAGTACGAGCGGCATTGATTACTTTTTCGACAACCATATCAACTTGATCATCTTCGATGACAATCTCAATCTTGAGCTTTTGGAGAAACTCAACGGTGTACTCAGAGCCACGATAGCGCTCTGTTTGTCCCTTTTGACGACCAAAACCGCGTACTTCTGATACCGTCATACCGACTACGCCAGCATTTACCAGCGCAATTTTGACTTCATCAAGCTTGAATGGACGAATGATTGCTTCAACCTTTTTCAAATTAACTCCTCCACTGATTCTTGAACTTTAATACACTTGATTCGCTACCCAAATTTGTAGCCTAGCATACTTTTTAGGATTGTCATTCAGTTTGGTACTAGGATTGACGTTGCCACATCCACCAACGAATTACCAATTTCTCCAATTCTATCCAAACAAACATCAATGTGCTGAATCCAAAACAAACTGCTAATTCGGTGGCAGTGAGCAAATGTGTGCCGAAGAAAACACGGAAGGGTTCGACATAAATCAGCACCATTTGCAAAACCGTAGTCATAATCACCGATCCCCAAACATAGAGGTTAGTCATTGGGTTTAATTCGATGGTTAGCTGCGTGTTAGAACGAATTGCGATCGCATGACCCATTTGGGCGATACAGAGAGTTGTAAACACCATCGTTGTCCAGCGTTCAGGAGCATACGTACCACCAAAGGTATGGGTTGTTGTGTAACCCTCCGCCCAAACCATCATTGCGATCGTGATGATGGCCAACATGATCCCGATTCTGACCATGTACATGCCCATCCCTCTAGCAAAAATATTTTCGCGGGGATCAACAGGTGGAGTTTGCATGACATTAGGTTCGGCTGGTTCGACTGCCAGTGCGAGCGCTGGCAAACCATCGGTGACCAAATTCATCCACAAAATTTGCAGCGGCAGTAGAGGTACGGTCAGTCCCATTAAGGGGGCAGCCGCGATAGTTATTACTTCGCCGATATTACTACCGAGAATATACTTGATGAAGCGGCGGATATTGGTGTATACCACCCGACCTTCCTCAGTTGCCGCGACAATGGTCGCGAAGTTATCATCCAGCAGAATCATGTCACTGGCTTCTTTAGAGACATCAGTACCAGTGATGCCCATCGCAATCCCGATATCCGCTTGCTTGAGCGCAGGGGCATCATTCACGCCATCGCCTGTCATTGCCACAAATTGATGCTGCCTTTGCAAAGATTGGACGATTCGCAGTTTATGTTCAGGAGAGACGCGAGCATAGACGTTTACCTGATTAACTTCATGGTCTAGGTCAGCCGCACTCATTTTCTCTAGTTCACGTCCTGTGAGAACATGATCGCCTTCTCTGGCAATACCTAAATCTACAGCGATCGCTTTAGCCGTAAGCTGATGATCACCTGTAATCATCACAGGACGGATGCCAGCTTCACGGCACCTCTTCACAGCTTCGCGGACTTCGGGACGTGGCGCGTCAAACATGCCAACTAGCCCCACCCAAGTAAGATTACTTTCGTCATTGATCGTAATTCCATCCTCAGGAAGTTCATTGAGATTGCGATAAGCAAATCCCAACACCCGCAAACCTCTACTGGCAAGCTCATTGTTTTGCGCGAGTACATGTTGACGCTGTTCACCAGATAGCTCATGGATTTGGTCTCCAATTTGAATGTGAGTACAGCATTCTAGGGTTAGTTCGGGTGAACCTTTACAGAACAACACATGTCCGCCATATTCACCTTGAACCAAGACGCTCATGCGTTTGCGTTCTGAGGAGAAAGGAACCTCAAAGATACGTGGCATCCGATGCTGCCATTCTGAGGCTTCACAACCACCTTTGGCGGCGAGAACTAGCAATGCCCCTTCTGTGGGGTCGCCGATGATGATCCATTCACCATTTTTTTGCTGCAAGATCGCGTCGTTGCAAAATACGCAAGCCATTAACAATTGTTGAACTTCAGGAATGTTGTTAACGGCAAATGCAGGATCAGTATTTGAGCTTCCCAAAATACTAAATTCACCAGTCGGCGCATAGCCATGACCTGTCACTTGCAGGGAGTGCAATCCAGTCCGAATACCCTGCACTACCATTTTATTTTGGGTAAGCGTGCCTGTTTTGTCAGAGCAGATTGTGGTTACAGAACCAAGGGTCTCGACAGCGGGTAAACGACGAATCAGGGCATTGCGTTTGACCATCCTTTGCGTTCCGAGTGCAAGGGTAACGGTAACCACCGCAGGTAAGCCCTCAGGTACTACCGCCACTGCCATACTCAGGGAAGTCTCAAGCAGCTCACCAAAAGCACCTGTGCCTTTGCTGATTACGCCAACAATCACGACTAGAGCTACCAAGACTAAAGAACCGCTTACCAACACATTCCCTAGCTGCGTCATTCTTTGTTGTAGGGGCGTATCTTCATTTTCGACATCTTGCAAGAGGGTGGCGATTTTTCCTAATTCGGTCAGCATCCCTGTTTTAGTGACTACCACCTTGGCACGTCCCTGCACCACTTCCGTACCCTGATATACGCAATTAAGGCGATCGCCAAGACTGGCATCTTCTTCTAAGAGCAACTTGGCATCCTTACTGACAGCCTCGGCTTCCCCTGTTAATGCCGATTCCCGCACTTGCAAGTTCTGTTCTTCGAGCAATCTGCCATCGGCGGCAACCTGCACCCCTGCCTCTAGCAACATGATGTCTCCCGGTACAAGCTCTTTGCCATTAATTTCGCTAATGTTGCCATTACGAATTACCCGTACTTTTGGCGAAGACATGCGCTTGAGGGCTGCAAGAGCTTTTTCCGCATTGGTTTCCTGCATGTAACCCAAAATGCCATTGAGCAACACAATCGAAAAAATTGCGACAGCATCTTTAGGAAATTCGGGGATTGGTTTGGTGAGCGCGAGAATTGCTGAGACAACTGCTACTGCCATCAACATGACTAGCATGATGTTAGTAAACTGGTCGATAAAGATTCGCAGTGAAGATCTGCCTGCTTTTTCGATTAGCTCATTAGCGCCATAGCGTTCAAATCTTGCTGATACTTCTTGGTTCGTAATGCCTTGATTGGGATCACTTTCTAGTAAGTCCAGCACCTCCTCAGCACTAAAGGTATGCCAACGGGCGATCGATGAGGCAGGAGTAACATCTTTTGTCTCAATTGCCATGAATTTTTGCAGGTAAACGGTTAAAACTATAATACTAAAAAATAGTGCTAGCTTCTTTAAAGAATCTTGAAGTCTCACCATCGCGATTTGCGATACAATTTCGCCATGAGCAACAATCCCTTTTTGCCCCAACGATTAGTGGGCAGACAAACAGAATTAACGCAAATTAGTCAAATTTTGTCGGCAGATGGCGATTTACTAATCGCAGGGGTGGCGAGAAGTGGAAGGAGAACTTTAGTGAAATGGGCGGCTCAAAAGGCGGGGGCAAAGGTGATTACTCTCGATTGTCTAAGGGCAACCGATGGGAATCGTTTTTTACAGTTGCTTGCAGAAAGTCTGCTCAATACTTTTGATCGGGAGGAAGAGTTATTAAAACTGCAGGATTTACTCATCGATCAGCCGATTACTTTTGATCTCAAGTCTAAACCTCGGATGACTTGGAAGTTATCTTCCGCAGGAATTTGGAATTTATTTGGGAAGCTATTGGGGTTGCCGCAACAGCTTGCCGAATGGCTAGACTGTCGAGTTGCCATCGTTCTACATAATTTCACGCATATTCGCTCATGGGATCGTAAGGGGGAATGGGAAGAATATTTGCGGCGAGAAATTAGGATGCAAAGTCGGGTTAGTTATATCTTGATCGCCACTGTGCCTGAGCCTTGGATGCATAAACTGAGTTTACATGTGGTGGAGTTGCCTCCCCTCGGTAACGATGAGCTATGCGAGTGGATGGAACCGATGATGCAAGCAAAAGGTTTAAGATTTGATGTGCCCACCATGGCTTTAAAGCTATTTACGGAATATATTCAAGGAAATTTGAGCGATGCGATCGCCTTAATTCGACGAATTTGGCTGGATTATTTAACCTGTAAAAACAAAGAAGATTGTGAATTTATAATTCAGGCACAGCATGTGCATCAAAGCATGTTAGCTCTGATTGAAGATCTTGCTCCGACTTTTGAATCTTTGATTATGCTATTGCCCCCAACACAGGTGAGGGTCTTGGAAAGTTTAGCGATCGATCCGACTGTTAGCCCCCATAGTCGGGAATATATCCAGAAGCATCAGCTTTCTAAGGGAGGGAGTTTGCAGGGAGCACTGGATAGTTTAGAGCAGAAAGGGTTGGTCTATGGCGCAAAGTATGGCTATCGGATTGCCTTACCGACATTGCAATTTTGGTTAAAGCAGCGCTTGGGCTAAGCTGGATTAAAGCTCGATTCAATCGCGATCGTACTATGCAAAATATCCACACATTGCCTATTGAAGTTGTGCATCTCATCGCCGCAGGTGAGGTGATTGACTCCTTGGCGGCAGTGGTGCGAGAGCTGTCCGAAAATGCCATTGATGCGAAGGCAAATAGAATTGTCATAACAATCTCGACAGATACGCTATCTGTACAGGTGAGTGATAATGGCAGCGGCATGGCGATCGACGATTTGGCGCAGTCTGCGACACCGCACACAACCAGTAAAATTAATGATGCTGCAGATTTACAGCAGATTCAGAGTTTAGGCTTTCGGGGGGAAGCGCTCTATAGTCTTGCCCAGCTTGCTGATTTGAGTATTTGTAGCCGCCCAAGGTTAGAGCCAGTGGGCTATCAGGCTAACTATGATCAGCATGGCAATTTACCTAACAGTCCTAAAGTTGTGGCGATTGCAGTGGGAACGATTGTCTCAGTTCGCAATTTATTTGCACGCTATCCCAATCGTTTGCAATCCTTGCCGAGCATTTCGCAGCAGGTTCGCAAGGTGCAGTTACAGATTCACCAAATTGCGATCGCAAATCCGCAAGTTAATTGGCAGGTGCATCTGGATGGGAAGGAATGGATGACGATTTGGGCTGGGGAAAATGCTAGTGAAATTTTGCCGCAGATTGTTAGTGCAATTCAGCCTTATGATTTGGTGTTTAAAGAATTTGCCCTCATCTCCCAACCCCTTCTCCCATTAGGGGAGAAGGGGGGCAAGACTATTACTCCCCTCTCCCAGTCAGGGAGAGAGGCTGGGGGTGAGGGGATATCCATCACTCTGGGGCTGCCCGATCACCTATCCCGTCGTCGTCCTGATTGGGTGAAAATAGTTCTCAATGGCAGAATGATTAATTTCCCTGAATTAGAGCAGACGATTCTGACGAGTCTAGAGAGAACTTTACCGCGTAATCGCTTTCCTGTATGTATTGTGAATTTGAACTTGCGCTGCGATCGCATTGATTGGAATCGTCACCCTGCCAAGGCTGAAGCCTATATTCAGGATCTTGGGGAAATCCAAACAATAATCAAAGATAGCATTACAGCAGCTTTAAAAATCCCTGAACCCAGTGCTGGCGTTTATACGAGCGTCACCAATGATTTATTGAGAGCGGCGGAACGGAAAACCTCCTATTTAATTCCTGCAAAGCGCGAAAATTTTAATCAGACTAATGCTTCATTAAAGGCGATCGCACAGGTTTTAGACACTTATATTTTGGCGGAACATGCTGGCGGTTTGTGGTTGGTCGAACAGCATGTTGCCCATGAGCGGGTTCTCTTTGAAAAAATTGAAATGCAGTGGCAGATTGTTGCGATTAAGCAGCCAATTTTATTAAAGAATATTGCTCAGGATGGAGTAGAGCGTTTGCAAGCATTGGGGCTAGATATAGAAGCCTTTGGGCATGGACTTTGGGCAGTGCGATCGCTCCCAGAACTTTTAATTGGATATGAAGATTGTGCGGTGATTTTGCAAGAGATGAGTCAACAGGATGATCCGACTATGGCGAGAGCTACTGCTGCCTGTCGGACTGCGATTCGTAACGGTACAAAATTAGATTTAAATACAATTCGCGATTTGCTCTGGCAATGGCAACAAACTCGTAATCCCCATACTTGCCCTCATGGTCGCCCCATCTGTTTGGCGATAGATGAATCAGATCTCGCCCGTTTCTTTCGCCGCAATTGGATTGTTGGCAAATAAAAGCGTGGTGATCGCTATAATTACAGAAGTTTTGCGATCGCAGGTTTAGCCAAAGATGAGTAGTGTAGAAAATCCTCCTAATAGCCAGTTTATCTACCGCATATCAATTCCTGAGCCAGAAAATCATTTATTACATGTCGAACTTGCGATCGCAGATTGGCAAAATGCAACCCTTGACCTCAAGTTACCCGTCTGGACTCCCGGCTCTTACCTAGTTCGTGAATATGCCAAACATCTCCAAGACTTAGCGGTGACAGATGCGACGGGAAAAAGTATCCCATGGCAAAAGGTTAGTAAAAACCATTGGCAAATCAACTGTGGCGAGCAATCAAGTAATTCCAAAGGTTCTGTAATTACGGTTCGCTATCGCATTTTTTGTAATGAACTAACAGTCAGAACCAATCATATCGACAGTACCCATGCTTTCTTCACAGGTGCGGCGGTATTTATGTATATTCCTGAACATCAGCAGCAACCCTATCAAGTCGAAATTATTGATTTAAAAGAAGATTGGCAAGTGGCGACGGCTCTGCCCAAGCTAGCTGCCAATACTTTCTATGCCAAGGATTTTGACACTTTAGTTGATAGTCCCTTCGAGATTGGGGTACATCAACAATATGAATTTACGGTACTTGATAAGCAGCACCGTTTGATTGTTTGGGGACAACACAATGCTGACATGCAGCGCATGATTAAGGATACTGCTGCCATCGTGGCAACAGAAGCGCAAATGTTTGGTGGACTGCCTTACGATCATTACGACTTCATTTTGCACAGTAGTAATGGATATGGAGGTCTAGAGCATAAGGACTGTACGGTGCTGCTGTATAACCGTCTAGGGTTTCATAAACAAGAAAGCTATCTCCAATTTATGAATCTGGTTGCTCATGAGTTCTTCCATACATGGAATGTAAAACGCATTCGTCCTCAAGCCCTCGAAAAATTTGATTATGATCAGGAAAATTACACCAGCTCCCTATGGTTTAGCGAAGGCACAACCAGTTACTATGACCAAATTTTCCCACTCCGCGCGGGGCTGTATGATGCTAAGCATTATTTGAAACTGGTTAATAAGAGCATTACGCGATTGCAAACTAGCTTTGGTCGTCATGTCCAGTCCCTCTATGAATCAAGTTTTGACACATGGATTAAACTCTATCGGCCTGATCCAAACACCCACAATAGCCAAATTTCCTACTATCTCAAGGGCGAATTAGTCTCAATGCTCTTGGATTTACTAATTCGAGCGCAGACTAATAATTTGCGATCGCTAGATCGAGTTATGCAAATCATGTGGGAGCGGTTTGGTAAAAATGAAATTGGCTTTAGCGAAGCCGAACTCCATGAAGTGATTGCTAGTGTGGCAGGTATTGATCTGTCACAATTCTGGAATGACTATCTGTATGGAACCAAAGAACTGGACTATAACTATTATTTAGAACCCTTCGGTCTGGAATTACGCATTGCTTGCTCAGATGTTCCATTTACGGGTATGGCTCTCAAGTCCAAAAATGGGTTGGCAGAAGTGGAAAAGATTGAATTTGCCTCACCAGCGCAAAAAGCAGGTATTAGCACAGGGGATATCATTCTTGCGATCGCAGATATTCGGGTCACTGCTGAAACCTTGAATGAGCGGCTCCGTGATTTTGCTGTAGGCGATACGATCGCTGTGACCATCTTCCATCAGGACTTGTTACGCACCGTTGAGCTAACTTTGCAAGAGCCAGTGGCTAGCCAATTTGAA
The DNA here is from genome assembly GCF_014696385.1 of Pseudanabaena mucicola FACHB-723. Lineage (GTDB taxonomy): Bacteria > Cyanobacteriota > Cyanobacteriia > Pseudanabaenales > Pseudanabaenaceae > Pseudanabaena. The sequence continues at coordinate 23,311 of NZ_JACJQB010000034.1, read as the reverse complement.
CTAATCCAGATCGCTAATGCCTCACCGAATCAAGACGTAAATTTACGATCGTGGCTAAACATCAAGTAATAAAACCTATGGCGCGTGCGCCACAGGTTTTGTTTCCAAATGAATGCATTACAGAAAGTAGGGGCAATTCATGAATTACTCCTACTTTTTTGTGCCATGCTCAACTGAAAACCGCAATACTTTAGAGCTTCGTACCGCAGCGCCACAAATTTATTCGGTGTTTTTTCTAGGTTTACTGGGTTTGGTCTCCCCTTGAGATCTCAACAATGCCTCAATATCATCCTTAGGCAAAGCCTTGTGATAAAAATAGCCCTGAATATGATCGCAACCTAGTACCCGCAGCAGATCGACCTGTTCCTGTGTTTCCACACCCTCGGCAACGACCTTCAGCTTTAAGCTATGGGACAAATTGATAATTGAAGATACGATGGCACGATCTTGCTCATTGTGCGTGATATTTTCAATAAACATCCGATCAATTTTCAATGTTTGCACAGGCAAATTCTTGAGATATCCAAGGGATGAATAACCAGTACCAAAATCATCAATTGATAGTTGAATTCCCATCTCTCGGAATTGATGTAGTAACGCAACTTTCTCCGCCACATTATCCATCATGATGCCTTCAGTAATTTCTAACTCTAGATAATGTGGATCGATCTGTGTTTCTTCTAACAACTGCTTTAGATAGGCTAAAAAATCTTTTTGCTGAAGTTGCTTAATCGATAAATTTACCCCAATCTTAATCGGCGGCAATCCCATTTTTTGCCACTCAACCGACTGTAGACAGGTCTGACGCAGTACCCAATTACCAATTGTGATAATTAGTCCTGTTTCTTCAGCAAGGGGAATAAATTTGCTAGGAGGAATTGAACCAAGAGAGACATGCTTCCAACGCAGTAATACCTCCATGCCGACAATCAATCCTGTATTGAGCGCAATTTGCGGCTGATAATAGGTAACTAACTCATTATTTTCAATTGCTCGACGGAGGTTATTCTCCATCGATAGCTTTTTGAAACTTTGCTCTTGCATATTTGGAACATAGAACTGAAAGCTGTTTTGTCCTGAAGCTTTTGCCCTATACATTGCCATATCTGCACTATGAATTAATTTATCCACGTCGGTACTATGATCGGGATAGATGCTAACACCAATACAGGTAGTGATATGTAATTCATGACCATCACAATTAAAAGGCATTGTCAAAGACTGAATCATTAATTCGACAAATTGGATAACGGCATCAGTGGAATCTATTTCCTTCGCAATAATCGCAAATTCATCGGCTCCCCAACGCACAATCAGCTCTTCTTGCCTTAAAATTGCCTTTAATCGGTCACTCACAGCTTTAAGCAACAGATCGCCCACATTATGACCTAGAGAATCATTGATTAATTTAAAGCGATCAATATCAAGAAATAAAATTGCAAACTGTTGAGTCTTATCAACTAATTTATCAATGAAATCAATTAAATGTTCGTAAAGATATTTCCGATTGGGAAGTCCCGTTAATGTATCATGGTGGATTTGATAGGAAATAACTGCTTCGGCTTGTTTTTGTTTGGTGACATCAGAAATATGTAAACGAATTAATCGATTCCAAGGCATAAAGTAAATAACTTCTTCAAATACTCTGGCATTGAAATTTACCTCGCGAATAAAAAACTTGGCGCTTAAGTCTAGCAATGGAACTAGTTGTAATAATAAATCTTTTAATAAATAATGATTGGCGCGTAAATTTTCTATCTCAGGAAATTGTCGTAATGCCGTAGGATTAAGATATAAAATTTCTCCCACCAAATTTACATCAATGATTGCTTGTAAGCTTAACTCTGGTGAGGAGACAAATTGATTAACATTTTTATAAATATGCGGCGGTAAGTCTTGATCGAGAACATTTATTAATGGAGAAATCTGGCAAGTAGTCTGATCGTCATTACTTAGTGTGATTGCTGATATATTCTTAGGTGCAGCATTTATTGCATAAACGTTATTCTTAACATTATCAATTGTAGCAATATTGCTAATATTACTAATTACTTGATATGTCGCTTTAGTATCTTTGCTAAAAGTAATTTCATCGCCATGGGATAAGATGTGCGAATATCGTTTTTTACCATTTACTAATATTCCATTGGTACTACGATGTCCATCAATTAAGCCGTCGATGATCCTAAAGAAGCAGGATGTATTTTTAGAAGTAATTGCTAATAGAGTTGCATGTTTGCGAGACACGAAATTAGAACGCAGGACAATCATATTCTCTAGGCTACGCCCCAGAGAATAGGTCATATTATTGTGAAGAAGAAAATTGCGAAACCCTTGGGGATCTTCAACCGTGAGTACGTGATGAAGGATCTGTTTAATATCAAGAGTGGAGGACTCTTCTTGGCTCACCTGAATGATTTCCCTTTAACAATTTGACGTGACAGTGACCCGCCCTTATTTAAACTAGCACCTTTGTTCAAAGCCTCAGACATCACTATGGATATTCTGACAGGGTTTTGTGCTATTAATTAATGCAATTTTTATAAGAGCTTGATGGGAGAGCGTATTTTCTCAATTTGAAAATTACTACACTAGTATTAATTATTTAATTATACAAAATAGCTTTATGACTATCGTCATCTGGCTCACATTTCTAGAACTGTGGGCATTGTGTAGTGATTTTTTAAGATCTATTTCATTACTTTTTAAGTCTAGAACTAAAAATCATTACCATATTGCCAGTCAAATCACAATTTAAGAATAAAAAGTCAAAAGTAGCTGAGATTTATGTACATAATTAATATGCTCGCTAGTTTAACAATTTTTTAAGTCCAATGGCAGAAATCCCCAAGGAATGGGCAATTGCAAAACAGACGTTTCAGAAAATTTGGGGATATGAAGATCTGCGACCATCTCAGCGTGAAGTTGTTTTTAACTTGTTGCGAGGGCAAGATAGTCTCGCCATCATGGCGACGGGTGGTGGCAAGTCAATCTGTTTTCAGTTGCCTGCGCTACTTGATACAGGCTTAACCCTCGTTATATCGCCTTTGTTAGCGTTAATGGAGGATCAGGTGCAGGATTTACGATCGCGAAATTTGCCTGCCGCCTGTTTACATAGCAATCAATCTCAAACAGAACGTCGGTGCATCTTGCAAAATTTAGCCAAGATCCGCTTGCTATATATTTCGCCAGAAACTCTTTTGAGTCCGCCCGTGTGGGAAAGGCTTTGCGATCGCAATTTAAAAATTACAGGACTAATGCTTGATGAAGCCCATTGTTTAGTGCAGTGGGGTGATTCATTTCGTCCTAGCTATCGCCGCTTAGGGGCAGTCCGCTCGGCACTAATGGCACACAAACCATCGGATCATCCGCATATTGCCCTTGCTGCCTTTACCGCCACTGCCGATCGCCAAACAACGGTAGAATTACAAACCTGTTTACAGTTAGAAAATCCCCAAATAGTCAGAACTAGTCCCCATCGCCCTAATTTAAATTTACAAATTGCGATCGCATGGACACCCGCAGGACGCAAATCACGACTGTTAAAATTTATTGGCGATCGTCAAGGTCAATCAGGTTTAATTTATGTGCGTAGCCGTCGTGATGCGGAGATGTTAGCCACTTGGTTACAAGAAAATTCGTTTAAAACCGCCGCCTATCATGCAGGTTTGCCACCCCAAGAACGTCGCTATATGGAGCAGCAATGGCTGACCAATCAATATCCTTTTGTGATCTGCACATCGGCATTTGGTCTCGGTATTAACAAGCCCGACACTCGTTGGGTATGCCATTTTCATCCTCCTCTAACTCTTTCCGAATATATTCAAGAAATTGGGCGAGCAGGACGAGACGATAAACCCGCCGAAGCCTTGATGCTAGTCAGTGAGCCGACAGGTTTACTCGATGATAGCGATCGTCAAAGGGTAAATTTTTTCCTTCAGCAACAACAAAAAATCCAACAACAAGCTTTCACCATCCTGTCCAAATTACCTCGCCAAGGTAAATTTGCCGAAATTTCGCGATTACATCCCGATGCTGCAATCGCTTTAGGGCTAATGCACAGAGTGGGCTACCTCACATGGCATACACCCTTTGACTATGAAATCCATAACTTGCCGAAGCAATTGTCTGATCTAAAAATAAAATGCGAAGATCAAACTGCGATCGCAAAAATGCAAGCTTATACTCGACTAAAAGGTAATCGCTGGGCTTTTTTACTTGATAACTTTGGTTTTGAGGAAGAATCCAAGTTACTGCTAGAATCTAGAAGTTAACTTAATTTTTCTTAACAACAGGGAAATAATACGTGTCGTCTACGACTATCCATCGGATCAATCTTGATAACCCTCTGACTGATAACTCTTCAATATCACAAACTGAACTTCCGTTTACTTTTCAAGATATCAAAGGAGCTATTCCTGCTGAATGTTTCGTTCCTAGTGTATGGCGCTCGCTCGCCTATTTTTTTGCCGATGCCGCGATTATTGTCGGACTCTACGCCGCCGCCGTTTATCTTGATGCATGGTGGTTTTACCCAATTTTTTGGTTTGCAACGGGGACAATGTTTTGGGCTTTCTTCGTAGTTGGTCACGACTGCGGACATGGTTCTTTCTCACGCATCAAATGGCTTAATAACTTAATCGGACACCTCACCCATATTCCGATTCTTGTTCCCTATCATGGCTGGAGAATCAGCCACCGCACCCATCACCAAAACACAGGCAACATCGACACCGACGAAAGTTGGTATCCTGTCACCGAAAGCCAATACAAAGCAATGGATTGGCTTGGGAAATTCATTCGCTTTGACGCACTATTATTTGCTTATCCCCTTTATCTATTTAAGCGTTCTCCTGCCCGTCCCACAGCTTCGCACTTCGTTCCCAATAACGATCTTTTCCGCGAATCGGAAACAACCGATATTCTGACTAGTAGTATTCTCTGGACTGCCATGGTTGCCTTCTTAGGTTGGCTTGGTTTTACCTACGGATTTCTGTTTCTATTTAAGCTTTATATCGTTCCCTACCTCATCTTTGTAGTATGGCTCGATCTCGTCACTTATCTACACCACACCGAGGCTGATATTCCTTGGTATCGTGGCAAAGACTGGTATTTCTTAAAGGGAGCGCTTTCCACAATTGATCGTGACTATGGCATCTTCAACGATATTCATCACAATATCGGTACTCATGTCGCCCATCACATCTTTATTGGAATCCCTCACTACCATCTCAAAACGGCAACAGAAGCTATTAAGCCAGTTTTAGGTAGCTATTATCGCGTTTCCAATGTTCCAATCTGGAAAGCATTTTTTACTTCTCAAAAAGCCTGTAAGTTCGTCCCCGATTCTGGAACTGGTGTATATTACACCGAAGGGAATAGCATTTAATATTTCTAAAAGAGGGTTGCGGCGCAACTCTCTTTTGGGAAATAGGTCATAAAAAAGAAGCTTGGTGTAGGCTTCTTTTTTTGTGAGCGATCTGTCTGCTTCACATTTTTTGGGTTCGTAATTATAATGTAAGTGACAACTAAGTATTATTACTGTCTTGGTTTTGAAATTAATCTTAGATTAAAAAACTTTGCTGGAGGCAAACTACACATATGTCTACTGAAACAATAAGTCGTCCTGAAGTCATACGCAAAATTGCACCAAGATATCGAGTTTTATTACATAACGATGACTACAACTCTATGGAGTATGTCGTTGAAAGCTTAATGCAAGTCGTAAATGGTCTTACGCAACCACAGGCAGTGGATATTATGATGGCTGCCCATGCTAGTGGATGTGCGCTCGTAATTACCTGTGTCCAAGAACATGCCGAATTCTATTGTGAAGGGTTACAAAGCAAGGGATTAACTAGCACGATCGAACCAGAATCATAATCTAGGCAGTAAAGGCATTGTCGTGCAAAGCGTGATAACGCCCTACTCCTTGAATTAATAAGAACAGGTAGGATTGTTGTTAGCAAATCCTACCTGTTCTTTTTTATTGTGAATCTCGATCGATTAAATTCTTACCCTGCCCCAATTCGGATCATTCTATTTCTGTTAACCCTCCTTGCATTGTGGCTACCAATCGCAGCGCCCATGTATCTGATTTGGGGGGAATTGGTGGGCGTAGCTCTGACAATTTTGTTGTATTGCGGATTTTTAGGTTTGATTTGGTTTTGGGGGCGCAAAATTGCTAAATACTCACATCCTTACCGTTATTACGGATTATCTTTTACCCGTAGAAATGGGCTAGATTTCTTATTGGGATTGGGTTTAGGTTGCCTCACCCTGATCATTTTCTTTGGCTTGCAAGTGATTCTCGGTTGGCTAGCGATCCAAACCGTAACTTGGCAGCAACCTTTGCCCGATGACCTCTTACCAGCAGTTGGTGTGTATTTTGTCGATTGGCAAGGTGCAATCCTACCAGGATTATTAACTTCGATTGGAATTGGATTTGCGGAAGAACTATTGTTTCGGGGTTGGGTGCTATCGGAGCTAGAGCGTGATTATTCTCAAAAAAACTCTTTAATCATTTGTAGTTTTGTATTTGCGATTCTACATTTCATCAAGCCTTTAGATGCGATCTTGGCAACATGGAGTCAATTTTTGGGGCTATTCATTATGAGTATGACTTTGGTACTAGCCCGCCGTCGATGTCATGACCGACTAGGTATTTCGATTGGTTTGCATGGAGGCTTAGTTTGGTGCTACTACATCGTTAATACTACCCACTGGCTCAAGCCCACAGGCGCAGTGCCTGAGTGGGTGACGGGCATCCATGGTAATCCGATCGCAGGTGTAATTGGCATTATCTTTTTAATTGCGATCGCAATTGGTTTTCGCAATCCCCGCCAGACCAAATCATGAGTTATCAATCTTTTTTGACTTTCTTGGAAATAAGTATTGCAAGTGGCGCAATAAGTGTATATAGTTAGATTCGCTTGGAAAAACAAGCAAAGGGTCGATGCCCGAGTGGTTAATGGGGGCGGACTGTAAATCCGCTGGCTACGCCTACGCTGGTTCAAATCCAGCTCGGCCCATCTCAATAAGAAATAAAAAAGCAACCGCCATTGACGGTTGCTTTTTTATGATTTGGACTTGATGATCGCTTCACTAAGCGCAACCCACTGGGCAACATCGAGATCTTCAGCTCGTACCTGACCATTGATGCCCATAGACTCTAAAATTTGCACCAATTGATCACGATCGATCTCTGAGACTAAGTTATTGCGTAACATCTTGCGCTTGGTGGCAAATCCAAGAGTAATCAGACGTTCTAAAAATTTAGGATCACTCGCAGTTTTAACTGGTGGACGTGGAATAATTCTCACTACCGCCGAGTTTACCTTCGGTGGTGGATAAAAGGCAGTAGCAGGAACATCACAGATAAATTGACATTCTGCCAAATATTGGATTCTGACACTGAGAGCGCTGTAGGCCTTGTGTCCCGCTTTGGCTGCAAGGCGATCGCCGATTTCCTTCTGCACAAGCAAAACAATCTGCTCAAATTGCTGTACAGGTTCAGCCAGAGTTCCCAATAGTTTTTTGAGAATTTCCCCTGTGATGTTGTAGGGAATATTGGCAATAACTTTGTTCGTGTTTGGCGGCAGGGGGATATCGAGAATACTACCTTCAATCAGTTCAAAGTTTTTCTGAGTCATGTTTTTACGCAGCTTTTCGCAAAGATCGCGGTCAATCTCCACAGCCGTCAGTGACTCTACCAAGGGCAGCAGCAACCGAGTCAGATTGGCAGTCCCCGGCCCAATCTCTAAAATGCGATCGCAAGGTTGTAACTGTCCTGCCCGCACAATTTTTTTGAGGACATCATCACTCCGCAACCAATGTTGTCCAAATTGTTTGCGTGGACGGATAGCTTTACTGGGAACATAAATCGGTTGGTCAGAGTTGGGCATTGCGATCGCTTGCTAGAATAACGGAGTCAATTTATCTGGGCTAATTACATAGGTTATTATCCCTAGATAGCGATAATAACTTGAGATTGCCAAAATTATTTTTGCTAAGTAGTTAGCGCTGCATGTGCCAAGCCCATCTTCTTTGTTTCCGATCCGCCAAGCTAACTCTGGAGATGTCAGCCATGTGTCCTACATCTTGACTGAGAGCTTTTACCGCAATAGCGATCGCCCCATCAATTTCTTGCAGCGTTGTTTTGTTGACTTAGCCTATCCGCTCTTGCGCTATGGGATTATGCTCGACCTCAATAGTCGTCTTGGTGATAAAGTGCCTTGCTATGCCTGTCTAGTGGCAACTAATCCCGTCAATAAATCCCAAGCGATTGCCACCCTAGAAATCTGTATGCGTTATGTCCCTGTCAAAACAAAACGAGACTTTTGGTCTGGTCGGGATATGCAGCAACATCCTTATATTTACAATTTAGCTGTACATCCACAATGGCGACGACAGGGTGTGGCACAGCAACTATTGCTATCTGCCGAGCAAACTGTACGACAGTGGGGATTTGGTCGCTTATATATGCATGTATTAGAAGACAATCACCCCGCCCGCAGTTTGTATCATCGGATTGGCTATCGCCTGCATAGTCATGAAGGTATTGTCAATTATTGGTTATTGGGGCAGCCCAGACGACTATTGCTCCAGAAGAGATTTTGATGGCATCGTATTTTTCCCAGCGCTATAGCCACGCAAGTTTTACTTAGGATATAAAACCAGAAGCGAATTGCGCCGCAACTCGCTTCTGGTTTTATATTTAATTTCACCTAGTCACTTAAAAATTGAGATCAAGTTACAATGTTGATCTGATGCAGTAATTTAGATCTAAATTAACGTCAGATCATCAACAAGGAATACATTTGTCAACTATGACCATCGCAACCGATATCGACACCCCCACAGAGTTAACTCTCAGTGAAAGAGAAAATGATCAAAGCTACCAAATGGCGCAGGCCGCCGCAGTCGCTGCGGATGATCGTAAGGGGGAGAATATCGTTTTGCTGGCGATCGGGGAAGTATCATCTCTGGCAGAATATTTTGTAATTGCATCAGGATTTTCTAAGGCTCAAGTACGCGCTATCTCGGTCAATGTCGAAGAAGAACTGTCAAAGAAGTTTGGACGCAAGCCTAGAAATATTGCAGGTGAGCAAGATGGTACATGGGTTTTGTTAGATTATGGCGATGTAATCGTCCATGCCATGATGGCGCAAGAGCGTGAATATTATGACTTGGAAGCATTTTGGGGACATGCACCAAAGCTGGAAGTGTTTTTGCCAGAAGTCCCAACTGCACCTGAGGACTAAGTAGCTTGTCCTGCAAGCATTTGCAAGAAAAGGAGCGGCGCTCCTTTTCTTTTTGCGTTTGATGTTCATTGGCACATCAGACAAGCGATAATTAACAAATCTTATTTATATTTGGATATATCAGAGTTTATGAAGATTGGCGATCGTGTTCGTGTCAAGGCATCATTAAATGTCTTTCATCATCCTGAACATAAAGGTAAAGCTTTTGATATTGCAGGTCTAGAGGGTGAAATCATCCGTGTGCATACGGAATGGAAAGGTCGTCCGATTAGTCCTAACTATCCCTATGAAGTCCGCTTTACCCCAAAATTTGCCTCGCATCTTGGCGATCATGAAATAGAACCCGTCAGCTAAAATGCAGGGAAACAACAAGAGACTAGCTAAACTAGTCTTTTGTTGTTTTAAAGCCCGCTACCATTGGTAAAAACGTATGGAAGCAACGATTTTTAGTATTGTTTTCGGACTTTTGAGTGGTACTTATATCTATCGATCCTTTCGCATTATTGATCAAGGACAGATCGCACTGGTCGAGAGATTTGGTAAATATCAAAAGACGATGGAACCAGGCATTAACATCGTTCTACCATTTATAGATCGCGTTGCCTTGGTCAAAAGCTCTCGTGAACAAGTCTTAGAAATGCCTCCTCAACCTTGCATGACCTCTGATAACGTCAGCCTCAATGTCAGTGGGGCAATGTATTGGCAAATTGTCGATCTTCAAAAAGCTCGTTACAACATCGAAGATGTTGATCAGTCTCTGCAAATTTCGCTCTCCACCCAGATTCAAACGCAGATTGGAAGACGCGAATTAGATTTTATTATTGGTGGACAAGAAAAAATCAATGATGAGATTTTGACGGGTATATCTAGTGATACGAGGGATTGGGGGATTAATATTCTTAGGGTCAGACTTGGTGAAATTACAATTCCCTCTTCAGTGCTGCAATCGATGGAAAAGCAGAAGGCGGCGGAAATCGAGAAAAAAGCGATGATTTCTTTGTCTGAAGGGCAGAAAACTTCGGAAATCACTAAGGCGGAGGCAGAGGCAAAGTCCAATAAGGTATTGGCTGAATCTGAGCGTCAAGTGCAATTACAACAAACTGAAGCTATGGCGCTATCAATTGAGCGAATTGCCAATGCGATCGCAAATAATCCCCATGGTCAGGAAGCTGTGCAGTATTTATTAGCCCAGAAGTATTTAGAAATGGGGCAAGCAATTGGCGAGAGTCCTAGCAGTAAAGTGCTATTTATGGATCCTAAATCGGTGCCGGGGGCAATTCAATCACTCTTGGCAATGACCGACAGCAAGATTACGGAGGCGATTGCCAAACATCCCTATGGTGCTGCTTCAAATATCTCGCCATCTTTACGCAATTTGCCCGAAATCAAGCCTTTCGATCCACCATCGGATAGTCAGAAAAATTGATTAGGTAAGGATAGATAGTGCTTAGCGCCGCCTATCCTTATAGAGCCGATGAATTTTGTTGACATGTTAAAAAAATTACAGGATTTGGGTAACATCCTGCTTAGTTAGAAACCGTGCAACTATAACCAAAAAGTTGCCCCAGACGATGGGACCTAGCAATGGTCTAAGCAGAGGATAAACCATGAAAGCAGTGCGATTAAATCTTGAAGATAGACAGGCTTGGCAAAAGTTGCAGCATGTTCTGACTAGTCTTGCTTCTGACTATATGGATCTTGTTGCGGCGGAACAGACAACCTTTAAGTTTGAGCAGCAAGTTCTATCTATTGCTTTTACCTTCATATCTTCTCATCCCGATCGCGAGCGACTCAACGATTTTACTCAAACCATCGATCGCTACTTTAATCGTCTGCAACTAGTTGGTGTGCAAAGAATTGAATGGGAATTCTATTTGATTGGGGAATCTGCACCTGTACTAGCTCAAGGTCGTGATATTGCCTTAGTTGCTGCCCCTGCACCCCTGCCTCAAAATGCCCTTGCCCGCCATGACAAGCGATCGTTAGCGCCTAACTCCAAAGAGAGTGCGATTTCTAAGGGCAAATCGAAGGTCGGCAACCTCGTCAAGGGTTTGAAAAGTTGGCTAACCGATCCTAAAACAATTCAAGCTGCCCAAACCGTTAGTAGAATTACCATCCGCGATCCTAAAGGCGCTTTAAATGCGGTGCGTCTGGGTGCGATCGCAAAATTTAATGACACCATCCAATGGGTTGATACTTTCCCTTGGGAAGATTGGACAAAGGAAAAATATCAACAGGTCAAACGTCGCCACCAACGTAATTTGGTGAGAGCATTGATTGAAGATGTGTTGATCTTGCTAGTTATGGCAATCGCCGCCTTCTGGTTGATTGAGTCGCTATCACCACCTAGTTTCAACTTGGCACTCCTGCCCAAGCAGCACTACGATACCAACATGACCAGCGCTCAATATCGTTGTGGCAACCCTGCTGTTTCTCTCAAAAACTATGTTTGCTTAAGCCAAGGAATGCGCTATGACCAAGTGGCAAGTATTTTAGGTGCAGAAGGTAAACCATTAGGATTTGATCCTAAATATGGCGATCGTGCTGTAATCGTTAGTTGGTCAACCCCTGAACTAAGCATGAATGCTACTTTTGTAAACGATAAGCTAGTGGCAAGGGCATATCGCCAACTGACTGCTAGCAAGTAATATCGTTACGATTACACGAATGCCAATTCACTTTATTAAGTTGCCTAAAATCTTTAGTCGAGCCACTTTGCTGGGTCTATTTAGCAGTGCAATCGTTACCTTACCTGCGATCGCAGCTAACACCACAATTACATCTGCCGACAAACGCGCCGCCGATGAGTATCGACAACTAGGACTGAGCTACCGTCAGCAAGAAAAATTTGACGATGCGATCGCAGCCCTACAAAAGTCAGTTAGTCTTGACCCTGACAATGTTGATGGCAGAATTATTCTCGGTTGGACACAACATCGTGCTAAACAGAACGATGCCGCCGCACTTTCGCTATGGGATGCCATCTATCGTTCACCAACATCCTTGCAAGCATTTAATGCGATCGGGATTGTGTATCTAGTGCGTGGCGACTTACCGCAGTCGGTGGTATTGCATAGTTGGGCAGCATTGCTCAAACCTGATAACGAAATTGCCCATTACAATCTCAGCTTGGCTTACCAACGTCTCCAGCAATATGATCTGGCGATCGCCTATGCCCAAACTGCAATTGTCCTTGAGCCGAGCAATCCACATCCGTTAGTGGCATCTGCGATCGCAAAATGGTCATCGGGCGATCAAACTAGCGCAAAAAAAACTTTTCGTGAGGCAATCGCCGTTGATCCTCGCTATCGCAGTCCTGAATTTTTAAACTTTCTCGAAGAGGCAGGATTTAGTCCTGAACAGATCCAAATGGCTAAACAGGTTTTGGCTAGCACTTAGATTTCTCACAATCAACGGCAACTTTCTCAACTCTATAGCAAAGTAAGTTAAGACATAAAACCAAAATAGAATTGTGGCACTTCGCGCCGCAACTCTATTTTGGTTTTAGTTTTTTTCTAATGGAGTTGGCTGTAGCTATAGGTTGGCGATCGCGATAAATTACTACACAATGCTTTACATTTGCCCCAGTCATCCCAGACAGACGGTAGAGTATTTAACAGTGATAAATGCTTATAAAAATTCTAAGTCCAACTTCTGAACACTAATACAAAACGATTATGACTATCGCCCCTGTCGCTCCTAGTAAGGTTTTACCCAAAGTTCCTGTTGACTCTAAGACTCGCGTGAAGCAGTTCATGCAAAATTTGCAAGACAACATTTGCCAAGGTTTAGAAGAACTAGACGGCAAAGCTAAGTTTAAGCAAGATCAGTGGGAACGACCTGAAGGCGGCGGTGGTCGATCTCGTGTTATCACTGACGGGGACTATTTTGATAAGGGTGGTGTAAATTTCTCTGAGGTATTTGGCTCACAGTTACCCCCAACTATTTTGCGCCATCACCCAGAAGTTGCAGGTGAAACATTTTATGCAACGGGTACTTCGATGGTGTTGCATCCCAAGAATCCCTATGCCCCAACAGTTCACCTTAACTATCGCTATTTTGAAGCAGGTCCAATTTGGTGGTTTGGCGGTGGGCTAGATCTCACTCCTTACTATGGCTTTGCTGAAGATGCAAAACATTTACACACTGTGCTTAAGGAAGCTTGCGATCGCCACAATCCGCATTACTATCCTGTGTTCAAACAATGGTGTGATGATTACTTCTTTCTCAAGCATCGTGGTGAAACCCGTGGGGTCGGCGGTATTTTCTTTGATTACCAAAATGGTGAAGAAGGGCTTTACAAAAATAGTAATGACTCAACAACGGCTCAGGTCATGAGTGACGAGATCGGTGATGTGCCTCGCACTTGGGAAGAGATTTTTGCCTTTGTCCAAGACTGCGGTAATGCTTTCTTACCTGCCTATACCCCGATCGCCAATCGTCGTCGCAATATGGAATTTGGCGATCGCGAAAAGCAATGGCAGTTATACCGTCGTGGACGCTATGTCGAGTTTAACCTCGTCTACGATCGCGGCACAATTTTTGGTCTCCAAACCAATGGACGTACTGAGTCGATCTTGATGTCGCTACCTCCTCTAGTCCGTTGGGATTATGACTACAAACCCGAACCAAATACTCCTGAATCGGAGTTACATGAAACCTTCTTGAAGCCTCAAGATTGGGTTAACTGGCAAGCTTAACTAGAAAGCACCTCGCAAGAGGTGCTTTTTTATTGATCGGGGTCGATGCCTTGCGATCGCAAAATTGCCTCCAATCGCTTAGCCCTTTGTATAGCCTGTTCTTTCTCAAGTCTTTCTTGTTCCTCTGGTAATGGCACAAGCTCACCATTACATTCAAAATAGCGCAGTTGATTTTCATGAATGCCTAAATATAGCCCTAATTGTTCACTGCACAAGTGACCGTGAGCATTGGGGATGAGCGCCTCATAATTACCATCAACCAAATGAAATCCTTCAAATTCTAGGGTTTCAGGATGAAACCAGAAATAATTAGGTACGCGCCAAACATCTTGGTAGAGTTGCTTTTTTGCACCGCGATCTACCTTTGCTGTTGAATTAGATAGTAATTCAATGACCACATTTGGATACTTGCCATCTTCATCCCAAACCACCCAACTACGGCGATCGCGTTTTTCCGTACCTAACACCACAAAGACATCAGGCCCAGCAAAGTCCCTTGATTTGAGTTGTTTTTGGTTGTAATAAACAGTTAAGTTACCAGAAATATAGAAATCATGGCGATCGCGCCAGAAATACTTTAAGAGTCGAATTAAGAGATCAATCTGTTCGCGGTGAAAATCTGTTTCCAAGGGTGGCTCATCACTATATAAATTTGTGGGGGGAAATTCAATTTCCTCAATTAGCTCTTCCTCAATCTCACTGACCAGATTTTCGCTAACTGATGGTGGGTTGACATTCAAAAGAACCATTGCAAGTCTCCACAGCAATATTTGATTTAGTATAACTTAGGCCGTCGTACTAGAAAGGTAAGCATAGGCGACGCGATACGCTGACTATGTAGCAACTTGGGAGATTAAGAATCTGTGTTAGAAATCAACAACCTTAGCGTTAACTATGGTGGTATTCAGGCTCTACAGGATGTGAATTTGAGTATCAATGAAGGCGAAATTGTCACCTTGATTGGAGCTAATGGCGCTGGAAAAACTACAACTTTACGCACGATTTCTCGCCTAGTTTCGCCGCGATCGGGACAGATTATTTATAACAGCATAAACATTACCAATCTTCGACCAGATCAAATAGTTAAAGCTGGTATTGCCCATAGTCCAGAGGGACGCAGAGTATTAGCAAGGCAGACTGTCTTAGATAATTTAGAATTAGGAGCCTTTTTGAGAAACGACCGATGGGGAATTAAAGCTGATATTGAGAAACAGTTTCAGATTTTCCCACGCCTTGGCGAACGTCGTGATCAACTAGCAGGAACATTAAGTGGTGGAGAACAACAAATGCTTGCGATCGCAAGAGCAGTGATGAGTCGCCCAAAATTGCTGTTACTAGATGAACCCAGTTTAGGACTAGCCCCCCAAATCGTGCGGGAAATTTTTAAAACGATTGTAAATCTCAATCAAGATGGGGTCACGATTTTATTAGTGGAACAAAATGCAACGTTAGCTTTGCAACATGCCAACCGTGGCTATGTGATGGAGTCTGGTGTCATTACCATTGAGGGCAAAGCCTCAGAACTATTGATAGACGAAAGAGTTCGTCAAGCTTATCTCGGATAATTATAAAAATTGAGTTCATCATCAAAATTCAGGTAACATAAAAACCCAAAAGATAGTTGCGGCACTTCGCGCCGCAACTATCTTTTGGGTTTTTACTGAGCTATAGCTATAGATGGCACTCATGAAAAGTTGTGTTTTAACTTACACTTTATAGATAGATACCTAGCGCATCACATTGGTTCGTATGATTGAGACCCTCAATAAGTTGCCTCGTTGGTTTTCACTGGGCTTGACCTTCCCATTAATTTTTCTGAATGGGTGGTTATTGCTATTGCTTGGTCGAGAACTGCAACCACTAGTCAGCATCCTCATCACGGCGACGGTGATTTCCTTTTTGCTAGATTATCCGATTCGCTTTCTTACTAAACTTAAGGTCAATCGTGGGATTGCCGCAGGATTAGTCATACTGATATTTTTTATGTTGCTGGGGACATTAGCAATTTTTCTTGTGCCATTAATTTTGACCCAAGCTAACGAGCTGCTAGTGCGTTTACCTGAGTGGATTAAGTCAGGGCAACAACAACTACAGTCCCTTGAGAGTTGGGCGCTAGCGCAGCAATTGCCGATTGACTTCAGCAGCACTTTTAATCAACTAATTGAGAAATTAACGGGAGTTTTGCGATCGCTAACTAGTCAACTTTTTGGCATTGTCTTTGGTGCGATCGGCAGTATTGTCAATATATTTTTAACCCTAGTCTTTTCGATATTTCTAGTGTTGCGGGGTCAGTCTTTATGGAATGGCTTGCTCAGTTGGCTCCCTCCTAAATGGAATGAGCAAGTGCGTAACCTATTACCACGAAACTTCGAGCGTTTCATTGTTGGGCAAGTAACTCTAGCTACGATCCTTGGTGTGTCCCAAACCACAGCTCTATTGATTTTAGGTGTCCCCTTTGCCCAATTGTTTGGTTTTGGGATTGGATTGGCGAGTTTAATTCCCCTTGGTGGCTCTAGTTCAATTATTACAATCAGCCTATTGATTGCCCTTCAAAATTTCTGGTTGGGGGTAAAAGTTTTATTGACTGCCGTAGCCGTGATTCAAGTTGTCGAAAATGTATTAGGCCCTCGGATTGTTGGTGAGCTAACAGGACTAAATCCTGTATGGATGCTGATTTCTCTCGATATTGGCTTTAAGTTAAATGGTGTATTGGGTTTATTAGTCGCCGTACCAATTGCTGGTTTCATCAAAGGTACTTTCGACACCATTCGTGGTGTTAATAATCCCTTAGCAGTTGAATCAACGAATGAAGTAGCTATTGAGGCTTCAATCAAACAACCGTAAAAGTTACTAAATGCATCTTTAAGTTTTTGTAACTTATGCCCCAATCGTTGAATCTGCTGTTAATCTAAGTAAAAGAAACATGAATAGCACTCAAAGGCAACTCATGTTTCTCTTTTAGAGAAATACTGATAACTTTGCATATGAAGCGTTTTCGGGATGAATGGGTTGATGAATGGTGTCAGGAAAATGGTTGGACTGACCTATTTGTTGAACGCTGTTGCAATTACTGGGCATTTCCCCCCAGCTCCGTGATGCCATTGCCAATTCCCAATGACACGCTCCGCGAAATCAAAAATGCCAAGGGCATGAGCGACGATGAAAAGTCTTGGACATTTGCTGCGATCGCAATATCATGTCTAGCCTCCATTTTTTGCTTTATCCTCAAAAATCCACTACCAATTACCTGCGCCTTTGGTTGTGTTGCCTTTATTGTTGGACAGCTAGAAATCGAAGAATTTTAAGGCAAATATTGTTTACGCTTCTCTCCTATAAATATAAATAAATAAAGGCTCGCATTAGCGAGCCTTTATTTATAGCGCTAAGATTTTTGCGACTAGTGCTAGGCTCTCCTCGTAAAGAACTTCACGTCCCCAACGTTGGAGCTGCTGCCCCAAGAGAGTATCCGCACTTTGATCAGATAATGGAGAAACCTGATGCACCCGATAGTTTTGCGCTCCACCACCTGCTTCCATTCGCATACAGCCCGTAGACTCAGAACAGAATACGTTGCAAGCATCAGTGTTTTGACTCGATGCAGTTAGTCGCAAACCAATTAGATCGCCAATAACTTCTCCAGGATCGCCAATGGGGATTGAGGCTAGCTCAGCTTTGATTTTGAGATGGTTACGACCTTCAAAAATAATATGCTGAATATCATAATCACCACCCTCTGTACTGCGCTCGATGGGTTCCCAATCTAGACGACTAGCGATCCAGCCCAAAAACATGAGAGCTTGAGTGCTATTACCCTTTTCATAGTCGATTGTAATTCCATCAATTTCCCAAACCGCCGCACGGCGATCGGGTTGGTCAAAGGCTTGAGCAGTGAGTTCTTGCCAAGGAGAAAGCCTCTGCCAATTGAGATCGGCAATTTGTTTGCCTGATTTGATCATCCCTTGGACTTTGAGTAAATCTGCTTCAGAATTACAAAATGTTGCTGAATCCATAATCAAGCGATGACTCAGACTCACCAAATTGTCAAACATGCGGGTATTTGGCTCTGGGCTATCTTTCCACCACAAAAATACGGGTAGGTCGGGAATCAATAATTCAGGAAGAATACTATGCACCCTATTAAAAGCCAGCTTTGCACCACTTAATGTAATGTACTCACCACAAATTAGAGAGCTACGGCTTTTTTGAATTGGGCAATAGGCAGCAACCTGTGCCGATATCCCTTGATCCTCTTCATTAAGAGTCACTAAATCGATGACGCGACAGGGACTTTGCGAGGCAATTGCATCCACAGAAGCCATCCGTGATGCTGCACCCATTGTTTCTGGTTCGTAGACCAAAAGGTTAAAAGTCGTAGCACGGGCAGCCGAGTTTTCACCATAGGACTGCCAAATTTTGCTTAACTCTGCTTCGACTTGAGAAACCGAGACATCTTTGGGAGCTTGCAAAGATACAACGGAAGTTGTTTGCGTATTCATAGGAAATATATCAACCCTAAATCAACACCGTTTACATTTGTTTTAGCGACCAATTTAGCTAAGCCAAATTGGTCGCTAATAGTTATAATCGTCGCCACTGGCGACCGTCACGTTCTAGCAGTTGGTCAGCTTCGGTCGGCCCCCATGTTCCTGCTTCGTATTGAGGGATGCTCTTGGGATCGGTCGGCAGTTCCCAAGCGGTTAGGGCAGGTGTCACGACTTTCCATGCTGCTTCTACTTCATCACCACGAGTAAATAGGGTCTGATCGCCTAACATACAGTCTAACAACAGTCGATCGTAAGCATCGGAGCCTTCGATACCAAAGGTTTTGCCATAACCAAAGTCCATTTCCACCGATCGCGATCGCAAATCTGCCCCCGGCATCTTTGCCTCAAACTTCAAAGCAACACCTTCATTAGGCTGAATCCGCAATGTCAATACATTGGGTGATACCTGTTTAGCGGCTGACTGGAACAAAAGATAGGGGACATCACGGAATTGAATCGCAATTTCGCTGACTTTTTTGGGCATCCGCTTTGCAGTTCGCAAATAGAAAGGAACACCTTGCCAGCGCCAATTATTGACCTCAAACTTCATGGCAACATAGGTCGGCACAAGGGACTCAGGGTTAACATTTGGCTCATTGCGATAGCCATCTACTGGCTTACCCTTCATCCAACCTTCACTATACTGCGCTCTCACGCAGGAGCGTTCTAATCGCCTAGTGTCAGCGAGACGAGTTGCCTGAATCACCTTAACTTTTTCATTTCGTAGTGAGTCCGCATCCATCGAATTGGGCGGCTCCATGGCGGTGAGGCAGAATAGTTGCATTAAGTGATTCTGCAACATATCCCTGAGCGCACCCGAATTTTCGTAATAGCCCGCCCGATCTTCAACGCCAACGGTTTCGGCAACCGTAATCTGAATATGATCGATAAACTGACGGTTCCAGAGTGGCTCAAAAATTGCGTTGGCAAAGCGAAGCACCAAAAGGTTTTGGACTGTTTCTTTGCCTAAGTAATGATCAATGCGATAGATCTGTTTTTCATCACAAGCTTTTTGCACAACACGGTTGAGATCTTGGCAGGAAGACAAATCACGACCGAAGGGTTTTTCAATAACTAGTCGAGTTTTTTGGGCATTTTTGATCATGCCTGCTTGCCCCAACTTTTCGATCGCATCGGTAAAGTAATTTGGGGAAACCGCTAAATAAAAGACACGATTACCACGAGTTCCTCTTTCTTGGTCGAGCTGGTTGAGAAATTGATCAAGCTTGTGATAATCATCAAGATTGCCCATATCAAGGGATTGATAGTATAAACCTTCGGCAAAGTCTTGCCAAAGCGCCTCTGCGCCAATACCTACCGAGAACTTCTCCACGCCCTCACGCATTTGCTCACGAAAGTAGTCATGGCTCCAAGGTCTTCTGGCTACACCCACGATGGTGAGTTCGGGTGGTAAGCGACGCTGCTGTTTGAGATGATAGATCGCTGGAACAAGCTTGCGGATTGTCAAATCACCTGATGCCCCAAAAATCACAAGGATCAATGGTTCTGGTGTCCTTTCTTGCTGTAAACCAACCCGTAAGGGATTTTCGAGTATTTGTACCACAGGCTCGGTTGTTGAACGCTAGCTAGATTCTAGCCAATACATTGAGTTTTCAATCAATATCGTCTGTTTTCCTTTAGGATCATGCCAGTTATTTGAAATCACATAACTAAAACTTGCCAGAGCCAATATATACTTCACAATAATTTCGTTACAGTTGTCATATTGTGTATGATAATGATAATCATTCTATAAAATAAAAGGCTGTTAATGAGAAGTTGGATCATGTCGAAGATTTGTTTTGAACAAGTACAAAAATCCCTTGGCGGTGCGATCGCAATTTCTGCGATCGGAATGTTCTCTAATGCAATGTCTGGTGCATCAGCACAATCGTTACCACTCAATCAAAATATTCTGTCGCAAAATGTCACATCTGTATCTCAACTGAGTGATGTGCGTCCAACTGATTGGGCTTTTACCGCATTACAGTCTCTCGTTGAACGCTATGGCTGCATTGCGGGTTATCCTGACAGCACTTTTCGCGGCAATCAAGCCACTAGCCGCTATGAATTTGCCGCAGGGTTAAATGCTTGCCTTGACAAGATCAATGAAATTATTTCCGCAGGGCTAGCCGATAAAGTTAGTCAAGAGGATCTCGCCACGTTACAAAAATTGCAAGAAGAATTTGCCGCAGAACTATCGATACTGCGTGGTAGAGTTGATGCTCTTGAGGCAAAAATTGCCAAACTTGAAGCCCAACAATTTTCAACGACAACTAAACTTTCGGGTCAAGTGATTGCGGCGGTATCTGCGGGGACTTCTGGAACCGATGAGTTGTTAACGCCCACTGACTTGTTGTCAGGCAATGCGGGCAAGGTGAACACAACAGTAATCAGTCGAGTAAGGCTAAATTTTAATACGAGTTTCACGGGCGAAGATCTATTGCTAACTCGTATTGAACTGGGCAATGGCGGGACTAATCTTAGCAATGGACTAGAGGGTGCAGATTTCTTAGGTTTTACGGGCTTTGGCAATAGCTCGAAATTTGATTACAGCGATGTTGGTACAATTGCGACACTCAATCGCTTACGTTACGATTTTCCCATCGGCAAGGATATCCAAGCTTCGATTGGCACAAATATGTCGCTGAACGATCATCTTGATGCGAATAGCTTTGCTAATGATGAGTCCGCTGATTTTTCCAGTGGTATGTTCATCAATAATCCATTGATTCTGCCTGTCAATGATGGAGCAGGTGCAGCGATCGCATGGAATATTGGAGAGAGTGCATTTACTTTGAGAGCGGGATATGTAGCGGCAAATGCAAACAGCCCAAACTCTGATGGAACTATTAATCAAGGGCTATTTGGTGATCCTTACCAAGGTACAGTCGAGCTAGAGTTTTCGCCTAAGTTGGGTGAAGATGAATCGCAACCTTTTTCGCTCCGTTTGCAATATACCCGCGCCTCTGTGGGTAATCTCGACTACAACACAGGCGGACTGAATTTTGAATGGGCTTTTAATAATGCGATCGCAGTTTTTGGTCGCTATGGATTCGGTAATATCAGCAATCGCGGCACTGCAATTTCCGCGGCACTTCCTACCTATACCAACACAGCCAACGACTCTCTAAGTCCCCAAACTTGGTCTGCGGGTTTTGCTTTTCCTGATCTATTTAAGGAAGGTGCAATGGCTGCGATCGCAGTTGGGCAACCTTTCATTGAGAGCAATGTCGGTAACGCCACGCAAACTAATTTGGAATTGTTTTATCGTTTCCCCATTTCTGACAATATCAGTATTACTCCCAACTTGCAGATGATCTTCAATCCCAATAACAACAGTAGTAATAGCACTATTACCGTTGGCACAGTCAGAACTGTTTTTACTTTCTAAAAGAAAGTAAATTAGACATATAGCAGTCCTAAATTATTTGTAGATTTTTGAGTTTGTGGAATCGATTTAGGGTTCGCTTCCACAAACCATTTAGGATTTCTATATTTGGCATTATGTAATTTGAATATTGAAATTTGCTCGAATTTCATTAAGAGGGGTCTGCCACATTGTCTTCCAATCTACGCCAAATAGAGGCTTAGCTTGTTTTGCCATCATCCACCCTGTTGCGATCGCATTCATATATTCAGTCGATTTTTCAATATCATAGAGAACCGTTTTCAAAAGATTTTTGGTAATTAAGGCTAACCAAAATCGGCTTGCAGGTAATTGATATAGATAGAAAGACTCTAGCTGAATTTCTCCAAGAATATCAGTATTACATCCTGTGACAATGTGCCAAATATCATGGGTTTCTGACAGATGTGCACTCAGAAACTCATAGTCATTACTGCTAGGTTTATGTTGAAGGGGTTTTAGATTATTCTGCATCATGTAATTCGCGTAGACATAGCCCAGAGTATTCTGAGGTAAAATTGCCAGCGATTCTAAATCAACTTCTCCTAGTCGAGTGTAGTTGTCGAAAGCAGATTTACACTGTGGCTCACGACGTAGCCCATTAATAATTATCTGTAAACTTTCCAGATCACCAGATGCTTTGCCAAGCTCATCAATTGCCGCAAAATCTCCATCGGACGCTCGTAACATTCTTAGGAATGCGGATAATAGCAATTCATCCCTTGGCATCTCGTCCTGTAATAGGGCGGACATAGTTTGCTTTCCTGATTCTAATAAATCACAAATAAGTAAATCACAAATAAGACTTTTGTATGCTTTATTCTAATGTCTCTGGTTACACATTCAAAAATTGTGACAAAGTAATAAGCCTAATTATTTAGCTCTAAAGAAAGTTATGAGGCTAAAGTTTACAGATCCCTTTGGGATTTAGATTTTGCCCTAATATGTCTGGAGATAGCTAGAGTGAAAATCAATGCAAGAAGAAACTGTCGAAGCAACTTTTGAACTAACTGGAGAGTATATAACCTTATCGAATCTGCTGAAGGTTTGCGGTGTTGCAGATACTGGTGGGGTCGCTAAATTAATGATTATTGATGGCGAAGTTGAAGTGGATGGACAAATAGAGTTACGTAAAGGCTGCAAAATTCGAGCGGGTCAGATAGTAAGTGGCTATGGATTTGCGATCGCAGTGGTTGCCAATAGCGAAGATTAATAATCACCAATAAAAAAGCCTCTCC
Organism: Pseudanabaena mucicola FACHB-723; assembly: GCF_014696385.1. Lineage (GTDB taxonomy): Bacteria > Cyanobacteriota > Cyanobacteriia > Pseudanabaenales > Pseudanabaenaceae > Pseudanabaena. The sequence continues at coordinate 157 of NZ_JACJQB010000034.1, read as the reverse complement.
GCAAGGAGAGGCTTTTTTATTACGAGAAGACTAGAGCAGTCGATTAACCGTTGATAGCAGGAGCGCTCATCGCAACTGGAGCAACTTCAACAGCAGCCAAATCGAGAGGGAAGTTGTGAGCATTGCGCTCGTGCATTACTTCCATACCCAAGTTAGC